>LNIY01000074.1 GCA_001449105.1 Caulobacter vibrioides
GGCTTTGCCGGGGGTTCCCCACCCGATCCCATTCCGAACTCGGTCGTTAAGTCCCCCTGGGCCAATGGTACTTCGTCTCAAGGCGCGGGAGAGTAGGTCGCCGCCAGGTCCGCTAAAAGGATGCATCCAGCAAAGATCCCAAAGTCCAGAACCCTACTTCACGATCAATACCCCTGCCGCGGGGTGGAGCAGCCCGGTAGCTCGTCAGGCTCATAACCTGAAGGTCACAGGTTCAAATCCTGTCCCCGCACCCAAATCTTCTACGAAAGCCCCCAGTTCATCGCTGGGGGCTTTTGTCGTTTCCGGCCTTGCCCCGGCCGTTTCGCGACGCGAGATGGATTTCATATTTGACGATCTAATTCATATATGATGCCTTGTCGGCAGGCGCTCCGCCAGAGAGCGCGGCCGGGAGGAAACGCCTGATGACCCAAGATTCCATAGTTCGCGATCAAGGGGCCCGCGCGGGCCTTGCGCCCCTGGTGCTGATCGTCGCGCTGTTCTTCCTGTGGGGCGTGGCCAACAATCTCAACGACGTGCTGATCCCGCACCTGAAGAAGGCCTTCTTCCTCACCGACCTGCAGTCGGGCCTGGTGCAGTCGGCCTTCTATCTCGGCTACTTCTTCCTGGCCCTGCCGGCGGGCCTGCTGATGCGCCGCTACGGCTACAAGGCCGCGGTGATCGTGGGCCTGGTGCTGTTCGGGGCGGGGGCCCTGCTGTTCTGGCCGGCCGCCGAGCTGCGCCGCTACGAGCTTTTCCTGTCGGCCCTGTTCGTCATCGCCTCGGGCCTGGCGTTCCTGGAGACCTCGGCCAACCCGCTGATCACCGTGCTGGGCGACCCTGCCAAGGCCGAACAGCGGCTGAACCTGGCCCAGGCCTTCAACCCGCTGGGCGCGATCACCGCCGTGGTGGTGGGCCGCCAGTTTATCCTGTCGGGCGTCGAGCCGACCAAGGCCGAATTCGCCGCCATGACCCCGGACCAGCTGTCGGCCTTCCAGGCGGCCGAGGCCCAGTCGACCCAGATCCCGTACCTGATCATCGCCGCCGTTGTGCTGACCTGGGCGCTGCTGGTGGCTTTCACGCGCTTTCCCGTCCAGGCCAGCCGCCCCGATCCGGAGGCGGCCGAGCACAAGGCCGACAAGCCGATCCTGGGCCTGTTTTCCCGCCCGCGCTTCCTGTTCGGGGTGGCGGCGCAGTTCTTCTATGTCGGCGCCCAGGTGGGCGTGTGGAGCTACATGATCCGCTATGGCCAGGACCAGGTGGCGGGCATGGGCGAGAAGACCGCGGCGGCCTATCTGTCTTGGTCGCTGGTCGGCTTCATGGCCGGGCGCTTCGCCGGCACGGCCCTGATGAGCCGCATCGATCCCTCGCGGCTGATGGCGGTGTTCGCCGCGGCCAATGTCGGCCTGACCCTCGTGGCCGTGGCCGTCGGCGGCCACACCGGCCTGCTGGCCCTGGCGGCGACCAGCTTCTTCATGTCGATCATGTTCCCGACCATCTTCGCCGGCTCGCTGAAGGGCCTGGGGCCGCTGACCAAGACCGGCTCGTCGTTCCTGGTGATGAGCATCATCGGCGGGGCGGTGCTGACGGCGGTGATGGGCGCGTTGTCCGACGCCAGTTCGATCCGCACCGCGATCCTGGTGCCCTGCGCCTGCTTCGCCGTGGTCGGCCTGTTCGCCGTCACCGCCCGCCGGCGCGAGGTGAGCGCCCACGACGCCGTGCTGGCCGGAGGCCACTGATGACGCCCGACGTGATGGATGTCCTGGTCTGCGCCGCGCCGGGCGAACTGGTGCTCGAGCGGCGGCCCACCCCCGAGCCGGCGGAAGGCGAGGTGCTGCTGCGCGTGCGCCGGGTGGGCGTCTGCGGCACCGACATGCACATCTATCGCGGGACCCAGCCCTACCTGTCCTATCCCCGGGTGATGGGCCACGAGCTGTCGGGCGATGTGGTCACCGCGCCGGCGGGGAGCGACCTGGCGCCCGGCGACCACGCCTATGTCATGCCCTATCTGTCGTGCGGGACCTGTCCGGCCTGCGCCAAGGGCAAGACCAACTGCTGCATGAACATCCGCGTGCTGGGCGTGCACATGGACGGTGGGCTGGCCGAGTACCTGGCCGTGCCCGAGGGCTTCGTGCGCAAGGTCGAGGGCGTGGGGCTGGACGAGGCGGCCATGGTCGAGTTCCTGGCCATCGGCGCCCACGCCGTGCGCCGGGCGAGGATCGAGCCGGGCCAGGCGGCCCTGGTGGTCGGGGCAGGGCCGATCGGCATCGCCGCGGCCCTGTTCGCCAGGCTGGCCGGGGCGCGGGTCACGGTGCTGGACGGCCGGGCCGACCGCCTGGCCTTCTGCGCCGAGCACCTGGGCGTGGAGCGGACGGTGGCCCTGAGCGATGCGGCCGCGCAAACCCTGTCCGGGCTGACCGACGGGGCCTTCTACGACGTGGTGTTCGACGCCACGGGCAATCCGGCGGCCATGCAGCAGGGCTTTTCCTATGTCGGCCACGGCGGGACCTATGTGCTGATCTCGGTGGTGGCGGCCGACATCACCTTCTCCGACCCCGAGTTCCACAAGCGCGAGATGTCGCTGCTGGGCAGCCGAAACGCCACGATCGAGGATTTCGAGCACGTCCTGGCGACGATCCGCGCAGGCCAGGTGCCGACGGCGGCGCTGGCCAGCCACAGGGCCGATCTGCGCGACCTGGCGGAGGCGTTGCCGGGCTGGATGGAGCCGTCGGCGGGGGTGATCAAGGCCATCGTCGCGTGCTGATCGACGCTCACTGCCACGTCTGGCGGATCGGGAAGAACGACCACGAATGGCCCACGCCCGACCTGCCGGCGATCCATCGCGACTTCTCCCTGGACGACCTTCGCGGGGCGGGCGCTCCCGATGGCGCGGTGCTGGTGCAGTCGCAGCCGAGCGCGCGCGACACCGCCTGGCTGCTGGCGCTGGCCAAGGCCGATCCGCTGGCGCTGGGCGTGGTCGGCTGGACCGATCTGGCCGCGCCCGACGCGCCGGCAAGGATCAAGGCGCTGGCGAAGAACCCGAAGCTGAAGGGCCTGCGGCCGATGCTGCAGGACCTGCCGTCCGACTGGATCCTCGATCCCGCGCTGGAGCCGGCGATCAGGGCGATGATCGAGGCGGGGCTGGCCTTCGACGCCCTGGTGCGGCCTCGGCACCTGCCGTCCTTGCTGACGTTCGCGCGCCGCTGGCCGGCGCTGCGGGTGGTGGTCGACCACGGCGGCAAGCCGGCGATCGGGGAGGGGCGGCTGGAGCCCTGGCGCGATAACATCGCCGCCCTGGCGGCCGAGCCGGGCGTGCACGCCAAGCTCTCGGGCCTGCTGACCGAGGCCGGCCAGGCGCCGACCGCGGAAGCGCTCGCGCCCTATGCCGCCCATCTGCTGGCGGTCTTCGGCCCCGAACGGCTGATGTGGGGCAGCGACTGGCCGGTGCTGAACCTGGCCGGCGACTATGCGAGCTGGCGGGCGATGTGCGAGGCCTGGGTCCCGCCGGCCGGGCGAGCGGCGCTATTTGGCGAGACGGCGCGACGATTCTATCGCTTATAGAAGGCATGTCCGACGCGTCCGCCAAGAAGCGAGAATATCGCGCACCCGCCCTGGAAAAGGGCCTCGACGTTCTGGAGCTCCTGGCCGCGCACCGGGGCGGCCTGACCCTGGCGCAGATATCGGCCGCGCTCGACCGGTCGTCCAGCGAGCTGTTCCGCATGGTCCAGGTGCTGGAGGCGCGGGGCTATGTCGGCCGCGCCGCCGAGGAGGACGGTCTCGTCCTGACCAACAAGCTCTTCTCCCTGGGCATGACCCGGGCGCCGGCCAAGGACCTGCTGGAAGCGGCCCTGCCGGAGATGCGGGCCTCGTCCCAGGCCACCAGCCAGTCGTGCCACCTGGCCGTGGCCAGCGGCGAACAGATGGTGGTGGTGGCGCGTATCGAGGCCCCGGGCGACCAGGGCTATTCCGTGCGCGTGGGCTATCGCCGCAAGATCGTCGAGGCGACGTCGGGCCTTGTGCTGTTCGCCTTCCAGCCCGAGCGGGTGCGCGAGCGCTGGGCCTCGCAGCTGCGCGACGGGATCTCCAAGGCGACCTGGGAGACCTTCCTGACCGCCGCCGCCCAGGCCCGAAAGGACGGCTACGTGCAGGCGGCCAGCTACGTGACCTCGGCGGTGATCGACCTGTCGGTGCCGGTCCACGGCGCAGACGGCGTCGTGGCGGCCCTGACCTGTCCCTATGTCGAGATGCCCAGCGCGATCTCGATGCCCGACACCATCGCCAACCTGCAGCGCCACGCCGCGGCCATCAGCGCCGAGATCGGCCCGACGGCGAGGAACGGGATCTAGAGCCCGGCCAGGTCGCGATCCATCGCCGCGCCGTCGAAGGGCACGACGATGATCTTGCTGCCGTGGCCGTTGTTTCCGGTCTGGTCGTCCTTGGGGGTGTCGACGACGGCGAAGGTCATGGCGACCACGTGGCCGTTCTCGATCACCACGCCGGGGCGTTCGAGCTTGTTCCAGTGGTTCTTCGTCCCGTCGGCATAGCGGATGAAGTCGGCGCCGGGCTCGTAGGCCAGGCCCTGGACCCGCCAGCCCGTGATCCCGTCGCGCGAGATCAGGTGATAGGCGCGGCGTTCGCGCCACTGGTTGACGACGATGTGGTGCCAGCCGCCGCTGTACCAGACGACGGGGTCCTCGAAGGCGCGCATGTCTCGCTGGGGGATGCCCTCTAGGCCGCGATAGACGCTGTCGCCCATCACCGTGTACGGCCCGAGGATCCCGGTTTTGCTGATCAGGATCTGTCCCGAGCGCGGCACGATCTGGTAGGCGCCGTCGGGCCGCAGCATGACGCTGAAATTGGCGGGACGGGCAGGCGTCGCCCCAGGGGTGTCGCGCAAGGCCACGTCGCCAGGCGTCTTCACCAGCTGGAAGCGGCTCTGGTCGAGGCTGATCGTTCCCAACTGGGTCCAGGGGCCGTCGATGTCGTCGGACACGAAGACGTCGCCGCCGCGCGTCTCGCTGACCACGACGGCGTAGCGGCCGTCGTGCATTTTCAGGGCGGTGACGTTGTGGCCGAGGCCGCCCTGGTTGTCGGGCCAGATGAGGCCAAGGTCGCGATAGGGTCCATACAGGGTGTCGCTGATCGCGCTGACGCCCAGGGACTGGCCCCAGGCCTTATGGCCCAGCGCCTGGTCCCAGCGGCTGGCGAACATGCGGTACCTGCCGTCAGCGCCCTTGAGGATCTGGCCGTCCCAGTAGTTCCAGCGGGTCATGCCGGCGTCTTCCAGGCCGTTGCGCGGATCGCGCGGCCCGACCTCCGCCGCGCCCCAGGCCTTCGTGGACAGCTTTGTGCGCGGCATCGGCTTGAAGTAGCCGATGAAGGGCTTGGGTCCGAGCGTCGGCACGGCCTCGGCGGCGGAGACCGGGGCGGGCGCGCCCTGCGCCGCCGCCACGCCGGGCTGGGTCAGCGGCAGGGCGAGCCAGGACAGCGCCGCCGCCAGGGCGAGCTTGCGGGTACGCGACATCGATCTACTCCACCGGACTGTCTTCGAGGGCGAGGGCGTCATGCGCGCTTGAGCACGCCGTCACGCGCCACGAGGCGCACGCGCTGGCCCTTGCTGAGGTCGAGGTCCAGCGTCGAGCCGGCCAGGACGACGGTGTGCCTGCCGGCCTCCCTGGCGGTCAGTACGGCCTCGGTCAGCTTGCCGCCGCTCCAGCGCACGTCGACGCCGACCGCGCCCCGGGCGCGCAGGCCGGTCATGGCGCCGGTCGGCCAGGCCGAGGGCAGGGCCGGCAGCAGGTAGATACGGTCGTTGCGGCTTTGAATGACCATTTCCGTCATGCCCGAGGCGCCGCCGAAATTGCCGTCGATCTGGAACGGCGGGTGGGCGTCGAACATGTTGGGATAGGTGCGCTCGGGGCCGAGCAGCAGCCGCAGGATGCTGTGGGCCCGGTCGCCGTCGCCCAGCCGCGACCACAGGTTCAGGCGCCAGGCGATGGCCCAGCCTGTCGACAGGTCGCCGCGCGTGACCAGCGAGGTCTTGGCGGCCTTGGCGAGGTCGGGCGTGGTGTCGACCGATATCTGGTCGGACGGGAACAGGCCGTAGAGGTGCGAGACGTGGCGGTGATGGATGTCGTTGGCGTCGGCGTCCCAATCCTCCTGCCACTCCTGAAGCTGGCCGTCCTTGCCGATCTTGTAGGGCGCGAGCTTGTCGCGGGCGGTGCGGACCTCGGCGAGGAAGGCGGCGTCCGGACCCAGGATCGCCTCGGCCTTCAGGCAATTGTCGAACAGGTCGCGGATGATCGCCTGGTCCATGGTCGGGCCCGCGACCAGGGACGAGCCGTGGCCGTGGTTGTTCTCGGGCGAGATCGACGGGTTGGTGACCAGCACGCCGAACTTCGGGTCGACCACCAGGGTGTCGAGGAAGAACCGGGCCGAGCCCTTCATCAGCGGATAGACGCGGGCCAGATAGGCCTTGTCGCGACTGTAGTCGTAGTGGTCCCAGACGTGCTTGCACAGCCAGGCGCCGCCGGTGGGCCAGACGCCGAACTTGGCCCCGTCGATCGGGCCGGTGGCTCGCCACAGGTCGGTGTTGTGGTGGGTGACCCAGCCGCGCGCGCCGTACATGGCCTTGGCCATGCGCTCGCCGGTCTGGGCGATGTCGGAAACCAGCGCGATCAGCGGTTCGACCAGTTCGGGCAGGTCGGTCGGCTCGGCCGGCCAGTAGTTCATCTCGGTGTTGATGTTGATCGTGTACTTGCCGCCCCAGGGCGCGAAGGTCTTGTCGTTCCAGATGCCCTGCAGGTTGGCCGGCTGGCTGCCCGGGCGCGAGCAGGCGATCAGCAGGTAGCGGCCGTACTGGAAGTAAAGCGCGGCCAGAGACGGATCGTCGGTGGTTGGCGACTGGCGGATGCGCTCGTCGGTGGGCAGGAGGTCGGCGCGGGTGCGGCCGAAGTCGACGCCGACGCGGCGGAAGAGGGCGCGGTGATCGGCCTGGTGTTCGGCCAGGATCTTCGACCAGGGCTTGCCGGACAGCTTGGCCAGCGTGTCCTTGTTCAGCGCGGCCGGGTCGCCCGAGACGTCGTCGTAGCGGCGATAGCTGGTGGCGGCGGCGATCAGCAGCAGCACCTCGTCGGCGCCCGTCACCGACAGCTTGCCGCCGGAGCCCGAGACCTGGCCGCCCTTGGCGCGGACCTCGACGCGGGTCTCGAAGGTCAGGCGGGCGTCGATGCCCTGCGAGGCCTCGTTCTTGCCCGCGAGGATCAGGTGCGCGCCCTCGACCGACGAGACGGGCCTGGATTTCAGCGGCGAGGAAAAGGACAGGTCGACCGATACCGCGCCCTTGCGGCTGGCGGTCAGGCGCACGGCGATGACGCCGTCGGGATGGCTGGCGATCACTTCGCGCACATGGCTGACGCCGCCGGCGGTGAAGCGGGTCGTAGCGATGGCGCCGTCGAGGTCGAGATCGCGGACATAGGCCTGCCCGGCCTCGGGCAGGCCCGGGAAGTCGAGCTTCAGGTCGCCGATGGTCTGGTAGGACATCTGGCGCTTGGGCAGCGCCATGAACTTGGCGTCGGCCAGTTCGGTGGCCTTGACGTATTCGCCCGCGTCGATCAGGCGGCGGATCTCGGGCAGGGCGCCTTGGGCCTCGGGGTTGATCGGCTCGTACGGGCCGCCGGCCCAGAGGGTGTCTTCGTTGAGTTGCAGGCGCTCGGCCGCGACGCCGCCGAAGATCATGGCGCCCAGCTTGCCCGAGCCGACGGGCAGGGCCTCGACCCATTCCCTGGCCGGCTGGCGATACCACAGGCGCGGGGCGGCGGCTTTCGAGGCGGCGGCCCGCGCGGGCGAGGCGGCGACCAGGGAGACGCCGGCGGTGGCGGCCAGGGCGGTTCTGCGGGTCACATTCATCTTGTCGCCGTGCCTCGTTCTGAAAGCGAAAACAATCGTGGTGTCGGGAAGAGCGGCCGCAAGCTCAGGGCTGCTCGGAGAGCGCGAAAATCCGGCGCATGCCGCGCCATTTCTCGTCGGGGGCGGCGCCGGGCAGGGGCTTCTGAAAGGTGGCCATCAGCCGCTCCCAGGCCCGCACGTCCTGCGAGCCCAGGTCGGCGGCCGCCTTGGCCTCCGGAGAAAAGTCCGGCCCGGTCTCCATGATCATGAAGAGGCGGTCGGCCGCCCGCCAGATTTCCATCTCCAGGATGCCCGCCTCGCGGATCGACCTGACCACGGGCTCGGGAACCGCGCCGGGGCGGTGCCAGGCCTCGTAGCGGGCGATCAGCTCGGCGTCGTCCTTGAGGTCGAGGGCCAGGCAGTGACGCATGGCGTCAGACCCGGGTCTCGGGAACGACGGACTGGCGCTGGACGCCCAGCTTCTCGATGCCCAGCTCCATGACGTCGCCGGGGACGAGATAGCGCGGCGGCTTCTGGCCCATGCCGACGCCGGGCGGGGTGCCGGTCGAGATCACGTCGCCCGGCTGCAGGCTCATGAACCGCGAGACGTAGGAGACGAGGAAGGCCGGGCCGAAGACCATCGTCTTCGTCGAGCCGTCCTGGAAGGTCTGGCCGTTGACCTTAAGCCACATGGAGAGATTGCCGGCGTCGCCGACCTCGTGCTGGGTGACCAGCCATGGGCCGAGCGGACCGAAGGTGTCGCAGCCCTTGCCCTTGTCCCAGGTGCCCGTGCCGTCGATCTGGAAGGCGCGTTCGGAGACGTCGTTGATCACGCAGTAGCCGGCCACGTGCTCCAGCGCCCGCTCCTCGGGCACATAGCGGGCCTCGGTCCCGATGACGACGCCCAGCTCGACCTCCCAGTCGAGCTTGGTCGAGCCGATCGGCTGGATGACCTCGTCGTTCGGGCCGACGATGGCGCTGGTGGCCTTGGTGAAGATCACCGGCTCGGTCGGCACGGGCAGGCCGCTTTCGGCGGCGTGGTCGGCGTAGTTGAGGCCGATGCAGATGAACTTGCCGACCCGGCCGACGCAGGGACCCAGGCGCCCGGGCGTCTCGACCCTGGGCAGGCCGGCGGGATCGAGGGCGGCCAGGCGCGCCAGGCCCTCGGGCGCCAAGGCCGCGCCGGCGACGTCGTCGATGATCCCCGACAGGTCGCGCACGACGCCGTCGGCGTCCAGCAGGCCCGGACGTTCCTGGCCCGTCGGGCCGTAGCGAAGCAGTTTCATCCTGGTTCCTCCCCGAACCTGGCGCCGCTGGAGCCTAGTTGATCCAGCCGCCGTCGATGATGTGGATCTGGCCCGTGGTGAAGGCCGACTCGTCGCTGGCCAGGTACAGCGCCAGCTGGGCCAGCTCTTCCGGCTTGCCCAGCCGTCCCATCGGCTGGCGGGCGGTGAAGGCCTTGTGGGCGGCTTCGTAGTCGCCGGTGTCGGCCAGGCGCTGGTTCAGCGACGGCGTGTCGACCGTGCCGGGACAGATGGCGTTGCAGCGGATCCCCTGGCCCACGAAGTCGGCGGCCACGGCCTTGGTCAGGCCGATGACGGCGGCCTTGGTGGCGCCGTAGGCGAAGCGACCCGGCACGCCTTTGATCGAGCTGGCCACCGAGGCCATGTTGACGATCGAGCCGCCGCCGCCCGCCAGCATGGCCGGCAGGAAGGCGCGGATGGCGCGGTACTGGGCCGTGACGTTGAGGTCGTTGGAGAACGCCCAGGCCTGCTCGTCGCAGTCGAGAATGGTGCCCGAATGGACGTAGCCGGCGCAGTTGAACAGCACGTCGATCGCGCCCAGCTCGGCGGCCAGGGCGTTGATGGCGTCGGGATCGCGCACGTCGAGCCTGCGGCCTTCGCAGCCCTCGACGCTCGCCAGCAGGTCGGCGTTGAGGTCGGTGGCGATCACCCGCGCGCCTTCGCGGGCGAACAGCTCGGCGCTGGCCTTGCCAATGCCCTGGGCGGCTGCCGTCACCAGGGCGGTCTTGCCTGAAAGTCTTCCCATCGGTGTCGCCCCTTAACTTACGCGCCGCAGCGGCAGGCAGGCCGGACCGATCGGGTCGAAGGCCTTGTAGGTGAGGATGAATTCCTGGTGGCCCAGCGCCTCGGACACCGTCCGCGCGCCACCGGCCACGGCCAGGACCAGGTCGAATATCTCGTCGCCGACCTCGTCGAGCGTGCCGCGGCCTTCCATGATCCGGCCGGCGTCGACATCCATGTCGCCGGAGAGCTTGCGGTAGGTCTCCGGGTTGGCGCAGACCTTGATCACCGGCGAGATGGCCGAGCCGACCACCGAGCCGCGGCCGGTGGTGAACAGGGTCAGGTGCGCCCCGCAGGCGATCAGCTCGACGATCTCGGCGTTGTCGGAGATGTTGGGAAAGCCGAACCGGACCTCGCCGTCGGGCACCACGTCGAGCAGGTAGAGCCCGCCGCTGACCGGCTGGTCGCCGGGCTTGAGGATGCCGACGATCGGAGCCGAGCCAGACTTGGAATAGGCCCCCATCGACTTTTCTTCCTGGGTGGTCAGCCCGCCCTCGGCGTTGCCGGGCGCGAAGCTGCCGTAGCCCATGACGGTGTAGTAGGCCTCGGCCTTGCGGACGCTGGCCTCCAGCGCCAGGCCCAGTTCCGGCGTGATCGCTCGGTCGGCCATGATCTTCTCGCAGCCGACCAGCTCGCCGGTCTCCTCGAAGACGCAGGCCGCGCCGGCCGCGCCCAGGCGATCGAACGCCCGTCCGACGGCGGGGGTGGCGGGGATGCCGCTGGTGCCGTCAGAGCCGCCGCAGATCGTGCCGATGACCAGTTCGGAGACGTTCATCGGCACGCGCGGAGCCTGGTCGGCGACGGTCTTCAGGCGGGCGACGGCCTCGACGCCCTTGCGGACCGTCTCGGCCGTGCCGCCGCTCTCCTGGATGACCAGCACCTCCACGGGGCGGCCGCTGGCGGCGATGGCGGCGCGCAGGGCCTCGCGGTTGAAGCTCTCGCAGCCCAGCGAGATCAGCAGCACGCCGCCGATGTTGGGATGCGTGCCGATCGCCTGCATGACCTTCAGCGCGTAGGCGTTGGGATAGCAGCCGGGAAAGCCGATCAGGTGGACGTCGGCGTCGTCGCTCTTCGTGACGATCGTGCGGGCCACGTGGTGCGCGCACTCGACCAGGTAGGCCACGGCCACGACGTTGCGGACGCCCTTGCGGCCGTCGGCGCGCAGGAAGCCCTGGAGCGCGCTCATGAGGGCTCACCCGTGGCCTGGCGGGTGTGGCTGGCGATGTAGTCGCTCTTCATGTTGTGCATGTGGACGTGGGCGCCGGGGGCGGCGGGAGCGGTCATCGAGCCGATCGACGCGCCGTACTTCAGCACCTTGTCGCCGACGGAAAGGGCATGGCGGGCGATCTTGTGGCCGACGGCGACGTCGTGCGGCGCGGCCAGGGACGCGCCGTCGATCTCGATCGCCTGGCCGGCGTGGATCGCGGCGGCCAGCACGAGGACGTTGTCGTCCGGATGCAGCAGGATCGGCTTCACGCGGCGGCTCGCGCTGACGGGACCGGGGCGTCGGGGCGCAGCAGGCCTTCGGCGCGCAGGTCGTCCCAGAGACCGGCGGGGATGGGCGTTTCCATCCAGGCCAGGGCGTCGGCGACCTGGGTCGGACTAGCCATGCCGGGGATAACGCCGGCCACGGCCGGGTGGGCGAGGGGGAATTGCAGGGCCGCGGCGGCCAGCGGAACGCCATGGGCGGCGCAGACCCGGCGCAGGCTTTCCACCCGCGCCACGATCTCGGCACCGGCCGGGGCGTAGTTGTAGTGGATCGGGGCGCCGCCGGGGGCCTCGACCAGGGCGCCGGAGTTGAACGGCCCGCCGACGATGATCCCGACGCCTCGCGCCAGGCAGCGCGGCAGGAAGCCGTCCAGAGCGGTCTGTTCCAGCAGGGTGTAGCGGCCGGCCAGCAGGAAGACGTCGAGATCGACGTGGTCCAGCGCCTCGTCGCAGACGGCCTGCTCGTTGACGCCCAGGCCTATGGCGCCCACGATCCCGGCGTCCTTCAGTTCGCGCATGGCGCGGTAGCCGCCGTCGAGGAAGTCGCGCATGTGGCCGGCATGGGCCTGGCCATGGGTTTCGCGGCCCAGGTCGTGGGCCAGCAGCACGTCGACCCGGTCGCGGCGCAGGCGGCGCAGGCTGTCCTCGAACGCGCGCATGACGCCGTCGTAGCCATAGTCGAACACCGACTCGAACGGGGCGGCGTCGACGAAGCCGTGGCGCTCGCGCTCGTGGGTGTCGATGGGCTCCAGGCGGCGGCCGACCTTGGTGGAGACGACGACGTCGCGACCGGCCAGGGCCTGGCCCAGGCGGCTCTCGCTGAGGCCGAAGCCGTAGTGCGGGCCGGTGTCGAAATAGCCGATACCGGCGGCGAGGGCGGCGTCGATCACCGCGCGGGCCTGGGCGTCGGAAACAGGGGCGTAGAGATTGCCCACGGCCGCGCCGCCGAAGCCCAGCCGCGGCAGCCGCGCCAGGGCCTGCGATCGCTGTCGGGCGACATCCATCCGCGCTTCCATCCCGTTTATTTATAAAATCGATGTTGCTGGTAAAATTCCATCGCTCGTTCGACGAGTCAATCCGCCAGCCATCAAGCGCAGGCGTCCGGGCAAAGAAAAAGGGCCCGCCGTGAAGCGGGCCCAGTTGGGGAAGGACCGTATCTGGTCGTCATCCCGGCCGTAGGTCCGCATTGCGGACCGTAGAGCCGGGACCCAGGGGCGGCCGCTTTGCGCTGGCCGCTGCCGGGCGGTGAACCTTGGCGTCGAGCCCAGTCCCCCTGGGTCCCGGATAAGCCCTGCGGGCTTTCCGGGATGACGGGGATTGGGAGTTGAGGCTATCGGCTCTAGCGGCGCACGCGCAGGGTGACGCCGAAGGTGCGCGGATCGCCCAGCGTGCCGGTGATCGCGCCGGTGTTCGCAGCGCCGAGCGACAGGTAGTAGAGCTTGTCGAACACGTTGCGGCCCCAGACCTGCAGGTCCCAGCTGCCGTCTTCGGCGCCGATCCCGGCCCTCAGGTTCAGCAGGGTGTAGCCCTTGATCTTCGAGTACTCGGAGTTCGAGGCGCTGGTGTAGTAGGACGACTTGTAGCTGGCGTCGTAGCCGGCATAGGCCACCAGGCCGTCGCTGCGCCAGGTTCCGGCGGCCTTGCGATACTCGCCGCCGGTCGAGGCGGCCCACAGCGACGCGCCGGGCAGGCGGCGGCCGGTGAGGTTGCAGTAGGTCGACAGCTGGATCTCGATCGGGCAGGCGGCCTGGGCGTAGCTGGTGTAGCTGGCGTCGTTGTAGGTGGTCGAGCCGTAGAGGGTCAGGCCCTGGACCGGCGCGGCCCGCAGGTCCAGCTCGACGCCGCGGCTGCGCACGCTGCCGGCGTTGGTCAGGTAGCTGGTGTTGTTGATCAGGTTGACGGCGGTGGTCTGGTAGCCGTCGTCCTCGGTCCAGAACAGGGCGAGGTTGGCGGTCAGGCGGCGGTCGAACCAGGTGCTCTTCAATCCGGCCTCGTAGGCGTCGATGGTCTCCGGATCGATGACCGGATCGACGGCGTTGGCGCCGGAGGTGTTGATGTTCGACAGGTTCAGGCCGCCGGCCTTGTAGCCCCGGGCGTAGGTCGCATAGACCAGCGGGCCGCCATCGAAGGTGTAGGCCAGGGTGACGTTGCCGGTCAGGCTGTCGCCCGAGGTCTTGGAGGCGAACTTGTTGGCCGCGCCGAAGCGGGCGCGCAGGGCCAGGGCCGTGGCCTGGTCGGCGACGCTGAGGCCCGACAGGTCGGCGCCCCAGGCCGTCTGGTCGAACCAGCCGGTCATCTTCTCGTAGGTGTAGCGCAGGCCGCCGGTGATATCGAAGCGGTCGGTGACGTGCCAGGTTCCTTGCGCGAAGGCCGCCGCGCTGGTGGTCTCGGGGCTGGAGTGGCTGACGATCGAGTAGTTGTTCAGCGCCGCCGCCCGCACCGTGGCCGAAGCCGCCGCCGGGGCCAGCAGCCAGTCGGCCGCCGCCGGGCCGTAGTAGTTGACCGCCTCGGCCTCGAGGTCCTGCCAGAAGTAGTAGAGGCCGGCCACGTAATCGAGCTTGCGGTCGCCTTCCGAGCGGATGCGCAGTTCCTGGCTGAACTGCTGCTGGTCGTTGTCCTGGTGGGCGTCGATGATCGCCGAGACCGTGGTGCCGTCGGCGTCGTTGTGCGGGCGCCAGTGCCAGCCGCGCCAGGCGGTGACCGAGGTGATCGTCGCGTCGGCCAGCTTGTAGTCGACGATCGCCGAGACCCCGCCGTGGGTTTCGAAATAGCTGTTCTTGGTGTTGACCGAGACGCGGCGCGCCTCCGGATCGATCGGCGGCGGCGTGAAGCCGACGCGCGCCGTGCGGGCCAGATAGCCGTTCGGATAGGCCGCGCCGCTGTCGGCGTAGTTGGTGAAGAGGCCGGTCAGCACGCTGGCGGCGGTGTTGGAATACTGCTGGCCGTAGTCGCCCGACAGCTTGATCGAGAGGGTCTCGTTCGGCGTCAGCAGGAACTGCACCCGGCCGCCGAAGTCGTGATAGTCCTGGGTTTTCGACCCGTCATAGACGTTGGTCATGTAGCCGCCGCGCTGGGTGTTGGCCAGCGAGACGCGGTAGGCCAGCTTGTCCTCGACGATCGGACCCGAGGCGATCAGGTGGGCCTGGAAGTAGTCGTAGTTGCCGCCGGTGACGTCGGCGCTGAACTCCGGCGTGAACTTCGGCTCCTTGGTGGCGATGACGAGCGCGCCGGCCGAGGTGTTCTTGCCGAACAGCGTGCCCTGCGGACCGCGCAGCACCTGCACGGAGTCGAGGTCGGCCAGGTCGAACACCGCCTGGCCCGGACGGCCCAGATACACCTGATCCAGATAGACGCCGACCGCCGATTGCAGGCCGTCGTTGTAGACCGAGACGTTGTTGCCCAGGCCCCGGATGTTGATGCTGGTGTTGCGCGGGTTGGTGACGCTGACCGAGAGGCTGGGCGACAGGGTCTGCAGGTCGCGGACGTTGAAGGCGCGGGCCGCTTCGAGCTGGGCGCCGCCGAAGGCCGAGACGGCCACCGGCACGGTCTGGGCGTCTTCGTCGCGGCGGCGGGCGGTGACGACCACGGCGTCCAGGCCCACGGCGTCGTCGGTCGCGGCGGAGGCCGGTTCGGGCGCTGCCGGCGTTTCGGCGGCGAAGGCGGGCGCGGCGCCGGCCATCAGCGCGGCGCACGAGGCGGCCAAGGCCAGGCGACGCAGCGTCGCGTCGTGGTTGTGATCTTTGCGAGTATTCGCCTGGTGGATAGAAACGAGTACGCCCGACATCGCGAGGAGCCCCCATAAACGGTAAGAACAACCGCAGAAAACGACGATCAATGACGCGTCGGCGGGCCCTTCGCCGATGCGTCGTCGTTGCGGTGCGGAGGGAGCTTTAAAACCCAACTACTCCGATCGGCATTACAGAAATTCTCAACAGGGCGTTTCGAAATTGTCGTAAGAGCCCTCCGCGCCGGAGGCCTTAGGGGGAAGGGAGAACACGAGGGAAAGCGTCATGAAGATCCATCGAACGACCCTGCGCGGACGCCTGTTGGCCGGCGCCCTGATCGCGGCGACCAGCTTGGTGGGCGGCCTCGCCTGCGCCGCGGAGCCTGCGGCTGCGGCCGCTACCCGCGCGGTCGAGAAGCGTCCGAACTTCTTGGTCATCGTCGCCGATGACTTGGGCTATTCTGATCTCGGAGCGTTCGGCGGCGAGATCGAGACGCCCAACCTCGACGCCCTGGCCAAGGCCGGCGTGCGGCTGTCGGGCTTCCACACCGCGCCGACCTGCTCGCCGACCCGTTCGATGCTGATGACCGGGTCCGACAACCACCAGGTGGGCCTGGGCTCGATGGCCGAGGTGCTGACCCCCGGCCAGAAGGGCAGGCCGGGCTACGAGGGCTATCTGAACGAGCGCTCGGTGACCGTGGCCGAGCTGCTGCGCGACAGCGGCTATCGCACCCTGATGGCCGGCAAGTGGCACCTGGGCCTGGCCGACGACCAGTCGCCGACGGCGCGCGGCTTCGAGCGCTCCTACGCCCTGCTGCAAGGGCTGCAGAACCACTTCGGCGAGGACCAGACCGAGGCCTACAAGGCCGCCGGAGCGGCCTCGACCTTCCGCGAGGACGGCAAGGTGGTGACCTATCCCAAGGGCGTCTACTCGGCCGACTTCTACGGCGACAAGATGGCCCAGTTCATTCGCGAGGGGGCGGGCGACGGGCGGCCGTTCTTCGCCTACCTGACCTTCACCGAACCGCATTGGCCGTTGCAGGCCCCGCCCGAGACCATCGCCAAGTACAAGGGCCGCTACGACGCCGGCTATGAGGTGTTGCGCGAGCAGCGATTGGCGAAGCTCAAGGCGCTGGGCCTGGTTCCCAAGGACGTCAAGCCGCACCCGTTCATCGACACCCCGGCCTGGAAATCGCTGAGCCCCGCCGAGAAGAAGGACCAGTCGCGCCGCATGGAGATCTATGCGGCCATGGTCGACCGCATGGACCAGAACATCGGCAAGGTGGTCGCCGCGCTGAAGGCCTCGGGCCAGTACGACAACACCGTCATCGTCTTCCTGTCGGACAACGGCGCCGAGGGCAGCCGCATCGACACCGTGCGCGGCGTCGCCGACCCGGCCAAGATCGCGACCCTGGGCATCGACAACAGCTTCGACAACCTGGGCGCCGGCTCCTCGCACGTGGGCTACGGCCCCGGCTGGGCGCAGGCGGCCACCGCGCCGACCCGCCAGGTGAAGGGCTACACCACCGAGGGCGGCATCCACACGCCCGCCATCGTCGAGGGGCCGGGCGTCAAGGGCGACGGCCGCATCGTCGACTCCCTGGCCCACGTGTCCGACGTCGAGGCCACGGTGCTGGAGCTGGCCGGGGTGAAGCGTCCGGAGACCTATCGCGGCCGGGCGGTCGCCCCGGCCATCGGCCGTTCGTGGGTGGCGGCCCTGTCCAGCCCCGACGCCGCCGTGCGCGGGCCGCAGGACGTCGTGAACTGGGAGCTGTTCTTCCGCCGGGCCGTGCGCCAGGGCGAGTGGAAGGCGGTCTATCTGCCGTCGGCCCCGGGCGGGGCGGCCTATTCGCGCGAGGCGGTGCTGCCCGCCAACTGGCAGCTCTTCAACCTCAAGAGCGATCCGGCAGAAGCCGTCGACCTGGCGTCAAGCCAGCCGGACAAGCTGAAGGAGCTGGTCGAGGCCTGGAACCGCTACGCCGCGCAGAACGGCGTGGTCCTGCCGCCGCCGCCGCCCGCCGCCGGAACGGCCGCGCCCGCCAAGGCCGGCGCGCGCTGATGCGGCGCGGCCTTCCCGGCGCCGTGGCGGTGGTCGCGCTGGTCGCAGGCCTGACGGCCGGCGGCTTCACGACCGCCGACCCGGCCGGCGTCGAGGCGGCGGCGATCCGCGCCGCGCCGCCAGGCGCCTGCAAGGCCCGGGAAGGTCGCGCTTTCATACCGGCCGGCGAGGTGTCGCTGGGCGAGGACGGTCCGGGGCGGCCGGGCAGGGCGGTGGCGGTCGAGGGCTTCTGGCTGGATCGCCACGAGGTCACCAATCGCCAGTTCGCCGCCTTCGTCGACGCCACCGGCTATGTCACCCAGGCCGAGCGCGACGGAGCCTCGGCGGTGTTCGTCCAGCCCGAGCATCTGTCGGGCATGGACGATGCGGGCCAATGGTGGAAGCTGGTGCGCAAGGCCAACTGGCGCCGGCCGCACGGCGGCGGAGCCGACGACCTTGCCCATGCCGACGAGCCGGTGGTTCACGTGGCCTATGCCGACGCGGTCGCCTACGCCCGCTGGGCCGGCGGGCGCCTGCCGACCGAGGCGCAGTGGGAGCGGGCGGCCCGCGGCGACCAGTCAGGGCCGCGCGCGCCGCAGGCCTGGGCCTATGACGACGACGGCAAGCCGACCGCCAACACCTGGCAGGGCGAGTTCCCGCTGGCTCAGGCGAACGAAGACCACTTCACGGGCCTGGCGCCCGTCGGCTGCTTTTCGCCCAACGCTTTTGGCCTGGTCGACATGATCGGCAACGTCTGGGAGTGGACGGCCAGCCCCGCCGGAACCTCTGGCGTCGAACGCCTGATCAAGGGCGGCTCGTTCCTCTGCGCCTTCAACTATTGCGCCAACTTCCGCCCCGCCGCCTGGCAGGCGCAGGAGGAGGGCATCGGGACCTCGCACGTGGGCTTCCGGGTGGCTTACGAAAGGGCGGGGTGAGTAGCCGCCCCAAAGCGCGTCATCCCGGCCGAAGCGAAGCGCAGAGCCGGGACCCAGGGGCCGCCGCCATGTGGCGGCCGCCGGGCGCTCGATCGACCCACCGAGCCCAGTCCCCTGGGTCCCGGATAACGGCTTCGCCGTTTCCGGGATGACGATGAGAGGTTTCGGCGCTAGCCGATCAGTTCCCGTGCATCCCCGTCCAGGTCGATGCGCTGCCTGACGATCTCCAGCCGATCCCCCGCGTCGCGCATCTCGTAGAGCTTGCCGCGAGCGTTCTTGAACGGGCGGTGGACCACCATCATCAGCTGGCCGTCGAAGCGGGTGAACAGCATGCCGTGGCCGCTGTCGTGGCGGACCAGCGGCGGCAGCTGCTCCCACGGGCCTTCCAGCCGTCCCGTCGTCGAGCGCGCCTGGGACTGGACGTAGCCGTCCTTGTCGTAGCTGGACCACAGCATCAGCAGCTGGCCGGTATTCGTCGTGAACAGCTGCGGGCCGTCGGTGACGTAGGCCAGATCGCCCTCGGGCTGCTTCTTGCCGTCGGCCCATGGCGCCTGGCTGGCGGTGAACAGCGTGCGGGGCGGACCGGCGGCGGCCAGATCGTCACTCAAGGGCAAGGCCTCGATCGCCCCGTCGCCCACCTGCAGCCATTCGCGCGAATAGACGTACCAGGGCTTGCCGTCGGGAGCGACGTAGAGCGTGCCGTCCAGGGTCATCAGATCCTTCGGCGCGACCGGCTCGCCGTCGCGAACCACGGTGAACGGACCCTCCGGACTGTCGGCGACCGCCAGGATCGTGCCGCGCCGGTAGGGCTTGCGCTTGCCGGCCGGCGGCAGCAGGGCGGCCTCGTCGTGGAAGGTGGTCAGCAGGAACCAGCGGCCCCGCCATTGATGGACCTCGGGCGCCCAGGCGCCGCCCTTGAACCAGGCGTCGGTGGGCGCCTGGAACACGCAGCGCGGCTTTTCCCAATTCAGCAGGTCGCGGCTGACGTACATCATCACGCCCAGGCCCGGCGCGCCGCTGAGCCGCGCGATGTTGGAGGTGTAGAGCCGATAGAGCCCGGCCTTCTCGTCGGCGACCATGAACGGGTCGTGCAGCGGCATGTTGGGCAGGCGCAGCGTCGGCTCGGCGCGGGCGGCGGCGGGCGACAGGGCCAGGGCGGCGGCCCCGAGGGCCAGCGCCCGTCGCGAGGTGTCGATGGGCATGCTTCCTCCGGGCGACGCGTTACGAAGCGCGATCTAGGAAGACATGGCGGCGCTTTGCAACGGCGAGGGCAGGGGGCAAGCTGTCGGCGTTGTCGCGGTGTGCGGCAAAGGTCGTGCTGGCCTATCGGTGTTTTAGGGCATAAACCTCGGCCGATAACGAAGCATGCGACAGAGGCTGGCCTAAAACAGCCTCGCCCTAGGAGGAACGCGTTGATCGAGTCGGTTCTGATCGCCAATCGCGGCGAGATCGCGCGCCGGATCATCCGCACCGCGCGCGAGATGGGCGTGCGCACGATCGCCGTCCACTCGGAGGCCGACACCAACGCCCCGTTCGTGATGGAGGCCGACATGGCCATCCTGATCGGCGGCTCGCCGGCCCGCGAAAGCTATCTCGACCCCGCCAAGATCCTGGCCGCCGCCCGCCAGACCGGCGCCGAGGCGATCCACCCCGGCTACGGCTTTCTCTCGGAGAACGCCGACTTCGCCCAGGCCGTGACAGACGCTGGCCTCGTCTGGATCGGCCCGCCGCCGTCGGCCATCCGCGCCATGGGCCTGAAGGACGCCGCCAAGAAGCTCATGATCCAGGCTGGCGTGCCGACCACGCCCGGCTACCTGGGCGACGACCAGTCGGTCGAACGGCTGACCGTCGAGGCCGGAAAGATCGGCTTCCCTGTGCTGATCAAGGCCGTGGCCGGCGGCGGCGGCAAGGGCATGCGCAAGGTCGATCGCGCGGAAGACTTCGTCGAGGCCCTGGGCTCGTGCCGCCGCGAGGCCGCCGCCAGCTTCGGCGACGACCGCGTGCTGCTGGAGAAGTGGGTCACCCGCCCGCGCCACATCGAGGTGCAGGTGTTCGGCGACCAGTTCGGCGACGTCGTCCACCTGTTCGAGCGCGACTGCTCGCTGCAGCGCCGCCACCAGAAGGTAATCGAGGAGGCCCCGGCCCCCGGCATGGACGAGGAGACCCGCGAGGCGGTGTGCGGCGCGGCGGTGCGCGCGGCCCAGGCCGTCGGCTATGTGGGCGCGGGCACTGTGGAGTTCATCGCCGACGCCAGCGAGGGCCTGCGCGCCGACCGCATCTGGTTCATGGAGATGAACACCCGCCTGCAGGTCGAGCATCCGGTCACCGAGATGGTCACCGGCCAGGACCTGGTCGAATGGCAGTTGCGCGTCGCCTCGGGCGAGCCCCTGCCGCTGGCCCAGGACGAGATCGAGCTGCAGGGCTGGGCCATGGAGGCGCGCCTCTACGCCGAGAACCCGGCGACCGGCTTCCTGCCGTCGACCGGTCCGCTGAAGCATTTTCGCCTGCCGGAAGGCGACGTCCGCGTCGACAGCGCGGTCGAGGAGGGCGGCGAGGTCACCGCCTTCTACGACCCGATGATCGCCAAGCTGATCGCCCACGGCGTCGACCGCGAGGACGCGGCCCATCGGCTGGCCGAGGCCTGCAAGCTGGTCGAGGTCTATCCGGTCAAGACCAACGCCGCCTTCCTGGCCGCCTGCGCCAGCCATCCCGACTTCGTCGAGGGGGCGATCGACACCGGCTTCATCGCCGCGCGGCTGGACGAGCTGACCGAGCGGACGTTCAGCGACGCTCCGACCCTGGCGGCGATCGGCCAGCGGCTCGAGACCTTCATGGCCGCCGACCAGCCCAAGGCCGATCCCTGGGCCAGCGCACCCTCGCGCCTGCTGGGCTTCCGCATGGGCGCGCCGCGCGCGGCCATGAACCTGCCGCTGACGGTGGACGGCGCCCGGACGCCGCTGCGCGTGGGCCTGGTGACCGGGGCCGGCGACGACTGGTCGTGGGACATCACCGTCGAGGACGGCCGGCCGCTGGACGACGTCGACGTGCTGCCCGGCGTCTACGGCCGCGATCCGCTCTACGTGTTCGAGGGCGGCGACGTGCGCGAGTTCGACTTCGCGCCCCAGGTCGGCGGCGGCGCCCATGGCGCGGCGTCGGATGGCGCGATCCTGTCGCCGATGCCGGGCAAGGTGGTGTCGGTGGCGGTGCAGGCCGGCCAGGCGGTCACCAAGGGCCAGACCCTGCTGGTGCTGGAAGCCATGAAGATGGAGCACGCCCTGGCCGCCCCCTTCGACGGCGTGGTCGGCGAGCTGTCTGCCGTGGCCGGCGGCCAGGTGGCCGAAGGCGTGGTGCTGGCGCGGCTGGAGGCGTCGGAGCACTAATCTCCGTAAAATCCCCGCTTTCGCGGGGATTTTACGGGTAACTTATCGGCTAAGCCGGCGCCCTCGCCAGCTCGCCGCTGTCCTCGTCCTCGCTCTCGTCGAGCGCCCCGAGCTCGCCCCGGGCCCGCGCCGCCTTGCCGTACAGCAGCTCGAACAGCGGGCTGGCCATCAGGGTGGTGACGATCGCCATCAGCACCAGCATCGAGAACAGCGCCGGGCCGATGATGCCCTTCTGCAGGCCGATGTTGATGATGATCAGCTCCATCAGGCCGCGGGCGTTCATCAGGGCGCCGATGCCGCAGGCGGTGGCGTTGTCCTGGCCGGTCAGGCGCGCGGCGGCCCAGCAGGCGCCGCCCTTGGCCAGGATCGAGCCGGCCAGGATCACCAGGGTCACGGCGACCAGGCCGAAGCTGTTGACCATGGTCAGCTGGGTGTGCAGCCCCGAGAAGGTGAAGAACATCGGCAGCAGCAGCACGACCGCGAACGGCTCCAGCTGCTTCTTGACCTCGCGGCTCAGCACGCCGCGCGGCAGCACCGTGCCCAGGATGAAGCCGCCGAACACCGCGTGGATGCCCACCGCGTCCATCGCCCAGGCGGACAGCGCGAACAGCATGACCACGACGCCCAGCATGTTGGGCGTGACCTTGCCCTCGCGCTCGGCCCAGCGGCCTAGCGGCGCCAGCAGCTTGGGGCCCAAGGTCAGCATGAAGGCCACGAAGAGCAGGCCCCCGACGATGGCCTTGACCGCCACGGCCGGGCCGCCGCCGAAGGTGGCCAGCACGATGGCCAGCACCGTCCAGGCGCCGGCGTCGTCGATGGCCCCCGCCGACAGCGACAGCGTGCCCAGCGGCGTCTTCGACAGGCCCCGCTCGTGGATGATGCGGGCCAGCATCGGGAAGGCGGTGATCGAGATCGCCGCGCCCATGAACAGCGTGGCCTGGAAGGTGTCGATGCCCTTGCCGAACAGGCCCAGGTGCAGCAGCCACGGCGCGATGGCCACGGCCACCAGGAACGGCGCGGCCATTCCCGACAGCGACACGGCCGCCGCGCTCTTGGCGTTGCTCTTGAAGTGCTCGGCCTGGAAGCCGAGGCCGACCAGGAACATGTAGAGGCCCACGCCCAGCTGGGCGCCGACATAGAGGACGCTCTTGGAGTCCTTGGGGAACAGCATGTGCTGCAGGTCGGGCGCCAGCAGGCCGAACAGCGACGGCCCCAGCAGCACCCCGGCGATCATCTCGCCCACGACCTGGGGCTGGCCCAGATACTTCTTGGCGAGCCAGCCGACCAGCCGGCTGATCGCGATGATCACGAACATCTGCAAAAAGAAGACAACGCTGAGCTCAGCCGCCGTCATGGTCACGTCCCCCGAAATCGCGCCGTCCTCGACGGTCGCCGTCTCTTCCCTGAGACTCCGATATCACCGGTTCGGGACCTGACCTAGGGGTTACATGATAGCGTTGTCACTTCGTCGCCGAGCGTCGGCGCTTGCGCCGGGACCGGAGCGCGCTAAATCGGCTCCATGGCTCTGCACATGATCAAGCTGGTCGTCGGCTGCGACACGATCGACGACCTCGTCGCCTGGCACAAGGAAGGCCATCCGTGGGTGATGCATACCCGGATGACGCCCAAGCGGATCGACGAGATCCTCGACGGGGGCTCGCTGTACCGGGTGTTCAAGGGCCAGGTGCTGTGCCGCCAGACCATCCTGGCCGTCGACACGGTGGGCGAGGGGCAGAACGCCCGCTGCGAGGTGAGCGTCGACCCGACCATCGTGCGCGTCGCGCCGCAGCCGCGCCGGGCCTTCCAGGGATGGCGCTATCTCAAGCCCGAGGACGCGCCGCCGGACCTGACCGAGGGCGAGGCCGCCGACATGCCGCCGGAACTGGCTCGCCAGTTGCGGGAGCTGGGCGCCTGGTGATCGCTTAGCGGATCGTCAACCCAAGAGTGTGAAGCTTTCCGCTCGACCTTCTTAGGGGAGAGCGAAGATGCGACTGGCCTATATGGCGCTCGGCATGGGTCTGCTGTTCCTGGCGATGGTGATCGCCGTCGGCATATCCCTGCTGGCGAAAGGGTAGGGCGCCAGCTCGGGCGCCGCCCATTCAAGCGCCCATGTTGTCGATCAGGCGGGTCTTGCCCAGCCAGGCGGCCGCCAGCAGGCGCGCCTTCGCGCCGTTGAGCGCGTCCGGCCCCAGGCGCGACAGGTCGTCGGCGTCGCGGAAGTCGAAATAGTCCACCTGACGGAAGCCGGCGGCGGCCAGGGCGGCCTTGCCGGCGGCCTCGGCCGTCTCGATGCGCTCGCCGGCCTGGACGGCGGCGATGGCGGCCTTCATGGCGTCGGGCAGGGCCACGGCGGCGGCGCGCTCCTGCGCCGACAGGTAGGCGTTGCGCGAGGACAGGGCCAGGCCGTCCTCGGCCCTTGCGGTCGGCGCGCCGACGATCTCGACGGGCAAATCAAGGTCGCGGGTCACGCGGCGGATGACCTGAAGCTGCTGGTAGTCCTTCTCGCCGAAGACGGCGATGTCGGGCTGCGCCTGGATCAGCAGCTTGGTGACCACGGTGGCGACGCCGCCGAAGAACTGCGGGCGGGCCGCGCCCTCCAGCGGTTCGGAAACGCCGGTCAGGTTGATCGTGGTCGAGAAGCCCTGCGGATACATCTCGGCCGCGTTCGGGGCGAACAGCAGGTCGCAGCCGGCGCTTTCCAGCAGCTCGGCGTCGCGGGCCTCGCCGCGCGGATAGGCGTCGAAGTCCTCGTGCGGGGCGAACTGCTTGGGGTTGACGAAGACGCTGGCGACCGTGCGCTTGACCTTGGTCTGGGCCAGGCGGACCAGCGACAGGTGACCCTCGTGCAGCGCGCCCATGGTCGGGATCAGGCCCACCTGCTCGCCGGCGGCCTTCCAGGCGCGGACCTGCTCACGCAATTCGGCGACGGTGCGGACGATACGGGTCATGTCGGGGGACTCTGCTGCGGCGCAAAAAACGAGCGTTCGGACGCGCGGCTTATGGCCGATATGGGACATCGGGTCCACCTGCGACACCGAGTCTGTGGACGCCGGGCGCCATAAGATTGACGCTAGGAGCGCGCAGGGCGTTTCATGCGCGTTAAGATTTTGGTTAGATTCGCCCGAGTCGGGCGGAACGAAGGATGAAGCCTATGGCCGAAACGCGCGTGATCGTCGTCGGCAACGAAAAGGGCGGGGCCGGCAAGTCCACCATCGCTATGCACCTCATGACGTCGCTGCTGTACGGCGGCGCCCGGGTGGCGATCATGGACCTGGACCTGCGCCAGTGCACCAGCATGCGGTTCTGCGAGAACCGCGCGGCCTGGCTGGCCGGCAACGACGTCAAGCTGCCGATGCCGCAGACCTTCCGTCTCAGCGACGACGACATCGCCCTGGCCGCCGGATCCGAGGCCGAGCAGGTCGCCGCCTTCGAGAAGGCGTTCCTGGCCGCGCGCGAGGTCGCCGACTTCGTGCTGATCGACACCCCCGGGGGCGACACCCAGATCACGCGCATGGCCCACGGCCTGGCCGACCTGATCGTCACCCCGATGAACGACAGCTTCGTCGATTTCGACATGCTGGGCCATGTCGACCCGGTGACCATGGAGCTGCAGAAGCCCAGCCTCTATTCCCAGACGGTGTGGGAGGCCCGTAAGGCCCGCGCCATGGCCGGCCAGCGCCAGCCGCTGGACTGGGTGGTGCTGCGCAACCGCCTGGCCACCACCGAGGCCCGTAACCGCAAGCGCCTGGAAGACCGCCTGACGGCCCTGGCCAAGCGGGTCGGCTTCCGCATGGGTCCCGGCCTGCGCGACCGCGTGATCTATCGCGAGCTGTTCCCGTTCGGCCTGACCATCGCCGACCTGTCGACCCAGGTGCGCCCGGTGCCGGTGTCTCTGCAGCATCTGGCCGCGCGCCAGGAACTGCGGGCCCTGATGCACTCGCTTGGCCTCTCGGCCTTCTCGGGCGAAACTCTGCTCGCCGCCCAGTAAGTCGGGGCGGCGGCGGGTCCGCGCATGCTCTTTTATCTGATCCTCGGCGCGGTGGTCGTCGCCTGGCTGCTGTGGGGCAAGCGCAAGCCGCTGCTCGTCGGCGACGGCTGGCGCATCGGCGCGGGCGTGGCCTCGGCGGCCGCCTTCGCCGCGGCCGCCTACACCGGCATCCGCAGCCAGTGGCCGATGGCCATCGCGCTCGGTGTGGTGGGGCTGTGGTGCGCCACCTCGGCCCGCCAGCGGCCGGTGGTCCGCAAGGTCTCCGAGCCCGGCAAGGCCCAGCTGTCGGCCAGCGAGGCTCGCTCGATCCTCGGCGTCGACGCCCAGGCCGGCCCCGACGAGATCCAGGCCGCCTACGCCCGTTTGATCCGCCTGGCTCATCCCGACAAGGGCGGTACGGCGGGTCTGGCCGCCCAGCTCAACGCGGCGCGGGACCGGTTGCTGAAGGGGCGGTGAGGGGGGCTTGTCGGCTGGACCTTATTGCTGATCGTGGTCCTCCTCCGTTCATCCCCGCGAAGGCGGGGATCCAAGCGGGCTTTCAGGATGAAGCGCGTTCGACCATCGCCCCGCTCAATCGGCTTGGATCCCCGCCTTCGCGGGGATGCTCGGTAGAGGGCGGAAGCGGTGCACTTAAGCACAAAGAAAAAGCCGGCGACCGCGAGGTCGCCGGCTTTGTTGTTTCGAAGCGTCCCGGCGGATCAGCGCGGGGCGATGCCCATGCAGGGCTGGCGCTTGGCGGTGATCGCCGAGCAGGCGGCGCGGGCGGCCTCGGCGGTCATGCCCGGGAACTGGGCGCGGAAGGCCCCGCCGGCGGCGCTGACCACGGCGCCCTCGGCGTCGGCCACGGCCTTGGTGAAGCGGTCGCGGACGATGCCCAGCTGTTTGTTGGCCAGGCTCTTGGACTGGAAGGCGCCGACCTGGACGCTCCATTCGCCCTTGACCTTCTTCGGCGTGGCCTTGGGAGCCGGCTTCACGGTCTCCTTGGCGGCCTTGAGGGTGGGGGAGACCCGCACCGGGGCGGGCTTGGGGTTGTCGGTCAGCACGATCTTCAGGCCGGCCTGGTCGCCGTCGCCCTCTTCAGACGAGGGACGCATGATCGGGCCGGTGGGATCTTCTTCGTACAGGTTGGCGGCGATGCTGGTGCGCTCGCCGTGCGAGCGGCGCTTCATCACGTCGAAGCCCGTGGTCAGCAGGTCTTCCATGTTGTTGTCGCGCCAGGCGGTCGAAGAGCCGCCCAGGACCACGGCGATCAGGCGGCGACCGTCGCGCACGGCCGAGCCGGCGAGGTTGTAGCCCGAGGCGTTGGTGTAGCCGGTCTTCAGGCCGTCGAAGCCTTCCATGCTGGAGAGCAGGCGGTTGTGGCCGCGGACGTAGCCGCCGCGGAACTCGAAGCCCTTGAGGCTGAAGTAGGAATAGTACTGCGGGAAGTCGCGCATCGTGGCGCGCGACAGGATGGCCAGGTCGCGCGCGGTGCTGATCTGGCGGCTGTCGGGCAGGCCCGAGGCGTTGACGAAGCGGGTGTTGCGCATGCCCAGCTCCTGGCCCCGCAGGGTCATCAGGGCGGCGAAGCGGCTTTCGCTGCCGCCCAGCTTTTCGGCCATGGCAGTGGCGATGTCGTTGGCCGACTTCACGGCCATGGCGCGAATCGCCTCGTCGACGCTGAGGCTGTCGCCCGGACGCAGGCCCATCTTGGTGGGGGCCTGGGCGGCGGCGCGCGGCGAGATCGGCACGCGGTCGGTGAGCTTCAGGCGGCCTTCGCTGAGCGCCTCGAAGGTCAGGTACAGCGTCATCACCTTGGTGACCGAAGCCGGATAGCGCGGGCTGTCGGCGCGCTTGTCGTACAGCACCTCGCCCGAGTTGGCGTCGATCACGATGGCCGCGTACTTGGGTTCGGCGGCGTTCAGCTGCAGGTACGGGATCTGAGCCGAAGCGACGGTGGGAGCAGCGACGCCGACCAGCGAAGCCGCGGCGAGGCCGACGGCGACGAGGAGGCGACGGGCGGAGTTAAGCTTGGCGAACATGCGACAAACGTCCGTCATTTGAACTGAGCGGTTCCGCACCGCCACACGCGTGAGAGCTAGCATGCGCGTTGTCGCCTTACGCCAAAGTAAACAACTGGTGAGCGATTTCGCCGCACATTAAGATAAAACTTAGGCGTTGCGGCAACGCTTCGCTGCCTGGGCGTTCAGAGCACGGAGCAGCTTCACCTAGGGTTATGGTGCGCTGCACAAAATCGTTTGACTGCTGCACTGCAACATGAGAAAACCATGTCGTCCCAACGCATGGCGCGGGATCGCGGCCGGAAAACCCTAACAAGGTCGCGTCGTCCCACCATGACCCGCCCAGGAGCCCTCCCCATGGCCGTCACCGAGACCCTGAAGAGCACCGTCGAGCAATACTCCACCGCCAGCAACCAAGCGTTCAAGGATGGTGTCGAGAAGTCGCTGGCCGCCCTGGCCGAAGCCAACACCCATTCGAAGAAGAACCTGGAAGCCGTCGTCGCCTCGGTGACCGCCGCGACCAAGGGCGCCGAAGCCCTGGGCGCCGAAGCCTTCGCCTACTCGAAGAAGGCCGCTGAGGATCAAGTCGCCGCGGCCAAGGCCCTGGCCGGCGCCAAGAGCGTGCAGGAAGCCGTCGAGCTGCAGACCGCCTGGGCCAAGTCGGCGCTGGAAGCCTACATCGCCCAGGTCAGCAAGGCCTCGGAGATCGTCTCGGCCTCGATCAAGGACTCGGTGAAGCCGCTGAACGAGCGCGTCACCGCCACGGTCGAGAAGTTCCAGGCCGCTCGCTAAGCAAAGCTATTCGGAACGGCCCCGCTTGCGGGCCGTTTCGCAAGTCTACCCAGCCTTCAGGCTCGGACCTCGCGGTCCGGGCCTTTTTTCTTGTGCGCCTTGGCTCAAACCCCGCGTCCGGGCCTTTTTTCTTGTGCCCCTTGGCCCGGACCCTGCGTCCGGGCCTTTTTTCTTGTGCGAAGGCTCCCCCTTGCTAAGCATGCGCACTCGGTAAGGGAGCGTTTGAATGTCGAAGGTGGAAGAGCGTCTGGCGGGTCTGGGGATTACGCTGCCGCAGCCGGTGGCCCCGGTGGCCAACTACGTGCCGTTCGTGCGGTCCGGGAACCTCGTCCACATCTCCGGCCAGATTTCGATCGATCCGGCCGGCGGCATCAAGGGCACGGTCGGCGTCGACGTCGACCTGGAGACCGCCCAGAAAGCCGCGCGCCTGTGCGGCGTCAACCTGCTGGCCCAGATCAAGGCCGCCGTCGGCGACCTCGACAAGGTGGCCCGGGTGGTCAAGCTCGGCGGCTTCGTGCAGGCCGGTCCCGACTTCATCGACATCCCCAAGGTCATCAACGGCTGCTCGGACCTGATGGTCGAGGTGTTCGGCGACGCCGGCCGTCACGCGCGCTCGGCCGTGGGCGTCTACAAGCTGCCGCTGGGCTTCGCCGTCGAGGTCGACGCGGTGGTGGAGGTCTTCTGATGCGCGCGCGTCCGCGGCCCGGGACCGAGGTGTTCGGCGAGGCGTGGGAGCGCCTCTTCGATCCGCCGATCGCGCACCGGGGCCTTTGGACGCAGGGCGGCGCGCCCGAGAACTCGCTGGCCGCCTTCCAGGCCGCCTGCGCCAGGGGCTATTCCATCGAGCTGGACGTCCAGCTGACGGCCGACGGCCAGGCGGTGGTCTTCCACGACGACCGGCTGGAGCGCCTGACGGGCGCCGAAGGGCGCCTGCGCGACCATACCGCCGCCGAACTGGGCGCGCTGAAGCTGTCGGGCACGGACGAGACCATCCCGACCCTGGCCGACGCCCTGGCGGTGATAGGCCATCGGGCCATGGTCCAGATCGAGCTGAAGACCCCGTTCGGCGAAGTGGGGGAACTGGAGAAGAAGGTCTCGGAGATCCTGATCGACCACAACGGCCCGATCGCCGTGATCGGCTTCAACCCGTACTCCCACGCCTGGTTCGCCGACCACAATCCGCAGGTCCTGCGCGGCCTGGATTCCTATAGCTGGAACGACGAGAACGCCCGCAAGCTGGCGCCGGAGCTGCGCCGGTCGCTGGCGGCGCTGGAGCAGGTCGAGATCGCCCGGCCCGATTTCCTGGCGCTGGGCCTCGACATGCTGCCCAGCCCCCGCGCCGACGTCTTCCGCGCCAAGGGCATGCCGATCGTCGCCTGGACGGTGCGCTCGCCCGAACAGTGGGACGCCGTCTCCGACCATTGCGACAACCTGATCTTCGAGGGCTTCGCTGCGTGAGTTCGCTTAAGGCGGAGGTGCGTGTCCACCGCCGCATCGCCGATATCGGCCGCGAGGCCTGGGACGCCTGCGCCGGGTCCTCTGGCGACCCCTTCGTCAGCTTCGACTTCCTCGACATCCTCGAAGAGAGCGGCTGCGCGGCCGATCGCACGGGCTGGGCGCCGCACCACGTCAGCGTCGCCGATGTCGACGGCCGCATAGCCGGGGTTATGCCGCTCTATCTGAAGAGCCACAGCCAGGGCGAATACGTCTTCGATCACGCCTGGGCCGACGCCTACGAGCGGGCAGGGGGCGATTACTATCCCAAGCTCCAGTGCTCGGCGCCGTTCTCGCCGGTGACGGGGCCGCGCCTGATCGCCAGGCCTGACGTGGATCCGGACGAGGCGCGCTCGGCCCTGCTGGGCGGGGCGCTGACCCTGTGCGAGCGCATCGGCGCCTCGTCGCTGCACGTGACCTTTCCGACGCAGGACGAGTGGGACTGGATGGGCGATCGCGGCCTGCTGCGCCGGCAGGACCAGCAGTATCACTGGGAGAACGCCGGTTACGCCACGTTCGACGATTTCCTGGCGGCCCTGTCGTCCAACCGCCGCAAGACCATCCGCCGCGAGCGCCGTGACGCCCAGGACGGGCTGGAGATCGTCGCCCTGACTGGCGGCGAGCTGGCCGACGAGCACTGGGACGCCTTCTTCGGCTTCTACATGGACACCGGCGCCCGTAAGTGGGGCCGGCCCTATCTGAACCGGCGGTTCTTCTCGCTGCTGCACGAGCGGATGGCCGACAAGGTGCTGCTGATCCTGGCCCGCCGGCCGGGCGGGCCGTGGATCGCCGGCGCGTTGAACCTGATCGGCCGTGACTGCCTCTATGGCCGCCACTGGGGCTGCACGCAGGACGTGCCGTTCCTGCATTTCGAGCTCTGCTACTATCAGGCCATCGAGCACGCGATCCGCCTTGGCCTGCCGCGCGTCGAAGCCGGGGCGCAGGGCCAGCACAAGATCGCCCGCGGCTATCTGCCCAGCCCCGTCTACTCGGCCCACTGGATCGCCGATCCGGCCCTGCGCGAGCCCGTGGCCCGCTACCTGGAGCGCGAGCGCGAGGCGGTGGAAGAGGACATGGTGATGCTCACCGAGGAGTTCTCACCGTTCAGGCACGAGGCCTAGGTCGGATCGACATTCAATAATTTGGTCGCTTTCACCGAGTTTCCCCGCGAAGGCGGGGATCCAAGCTGCGTTTCAGGACACGGCGCAGCCGCGAGCAACCGATTGAGGGCACGGCCATTGATGAATGTCGATCAGCCCTAGAACACGTCGGCCGGGTTTTCGGCGATGCGGTAGGGCAGGCCCAGCGGCGCCCAGTTCATCTTGCGCCAGTGCGGCAGAACGAGCGCCAGGTAGACGGCGGTGGGAACGATCAGCGCGAGCACGCCCGTCATCGGATAGTTGTCGGTCCAGTGCGGGTTTTGGATGAAACGCCAGACCATGAAGCCGGCGACCAAGGCGGTTTGCACGATCGGCGCCCAGCGGCTGAGCCGCGGCAGCGCGACTATCTGGTAGACGATGGCCGCCGTCTCGATTCCGGCCAGGCTCAGCCATAGCGGCGTCAACGCGCCGTCGAGCTTGGAAACGGTCCAGAAGCCGATGAGCTTGATCGTCAACCCGATCAGGAAGCACCCGACAGTGATCTTGATCGACAGGGGCGTGCGGACCGAACGAGCTTCCATGACCCTGCTAAAGCAGAGCTTGCGCCGTCCGCCAAGCTCGACGTCGGCTAGTGCAGGCTGACCTCGGCCACCTTGTCGCGATAGTCGCGCTTGGGGTCGTGGCCCAGCATCATCCGCATGCCGGCGAACAGGCTGTTCTCGTTGAGCCAGATGCGCGCATGCCCGGGATCGAAGCGCAGCAGGCGCAGGTTCGGATCGGTCTTGCCCGTGAACCAGGCGGCGACGAACGGGCTCCACAGGCCGTCGATGGCCTGGCGGTCATTGTCGATCCGCAGGCGTCCGTCGATCTCGGCGAACAGGTCGTGGCCCTTCGAGGAAAAGTGCATCACCGCGTCGCGCTCGTGGTCGAGAGCGGCGACCAGGTCGCAGTCGGCCGAGGTGAAGATCCAAAGCGGGCCGCCTTGCTCGCTTTCCATCAGGGCGGTCATCGGCTGGCTGTGGCCGCCCTCGACGTCCGGCAGGCCCAGCATGACGGTGCGGTCGGCCTTCAGGGCCTTCCAGAACTTGGTGGTGAGATCGGCTTCCTTGGACATGGTCTTGTCCTCCCGCCGTCAAAACGTGGGCGCGCCCGGCGCCGTTCCCGTCACGACCGCTCCCTGGCCGCCTTCAGCAGCGCCTTCACCTCGTCGTCGACCTCGTTCGGCGAGGTCAGGGTCAGCTTGGCCTTCAGCCGTTCGGACCAGCTTTCGTTCTTCGGCTCGGAAAGGCGAGGGGAGGCGTCGGGCGTCAGGGCAAGGCCCAGCGAAACCGTCCCGCCCTTCACCGGCCTGGCGGCGGCGAACTGCACCTTGCCGGACCAGGCGGTGAAGGCCTTGCGCTGGCCGGTGACGAGGTCGGGGAAATCGGCGACGGCCGCTTCGATCGCCTCGAGGATCGCGGTCGAGGCCGGGTCGGTCCACAGCGCCGCGCGCAGGCCGGCGGCGTCGTCCCAGCCCAGTTCGGAAGGAAAGGCCACGCCCAGGATGTGGGCGGCGCGGTTCACGCCCAGGCCGTGGCTGGTCTTCAGCCAGTCGACGCGGGCCTTGGGTCTGGTCTCCTTGCAGTCGCGGCGGACGATCTCGACCCATTGCTCCAGGGTCTTGCCGGTGTCGCGCTCCAGGCTGGCCTGCACCGAGGCGAACCACTTCTTCTGGCGTTCGGTCAGGCCTTGGCCCGTCTCGTCGGTCTTGCCCACGCTTGCGCCCCCTCGCTGGTTTGCTAGAGCCTGTCCCACGCAATGGAGACGGTCATGAGCCTCAACGGAACCTACGACCCGGACAACATCTTCGCCAAGATCGTTCGCGGCGAGATCCCGAGCGTGAAGGTGTTCGAGGACGACGAGGTCCTGGCCTTCATGGACGCCTTCCCGCAGTCGAAGGGGCATCTGCTGGTGATCTCCAAGACCTCCAAGGCGCGCAATGTGCTGGAGGCCGAGCCCAAGACCCTGGGCCGGCTGATCGGCGCCGTGCAGAAGGCGACCCGAGCGGTGACCAAGGCCCTGAAGCCCGACGGCGTGGTGGTCACCCAGTTCAACGGCGCTCCGGCCGGCCAGACCGTCTTCCACCTGCACTTCCATGTCATTCCCCGCTACGACGGCGAGGCCCTGGGCCGGCACGGCGGCGGCATGGCCGATGCCGAGGAACTGAAGGCCCTGGCCGAGAAGATCAGCGCGGCGCTCTGAAGCTTCAGGTTGCCGGGCCTGGCGAACCTCGCCATACGGAGGCGGGGGCTGCATGAAACTTCATACGATCACCTGGATCCTGCTTGCGGCGGCCGGCGTGCAGCTGGCCGTGCTGGCGGCCAACGTCTTGGGCATCGCCTATGCGGCCGGCGAGGCGTCGCGGATGTCGGGCTATGGCGGCGTCGAGAGCGGGATCCTGCAGGCCTGGCTCGGCCAGTCGCTGGGGGACGCATTGCGACGCCTGGGCGGGATCGTGGTCAACGCCGGCCTGGCCGGCTGGGTCGAGTTCCTGTCTCGCACCTATCGGGATTTGCGCGCGGGCGACGCGCTGGGAGAAGCTTGATGTCCGACGCCCTGAACGCTCCCGCCGATCACACCCTGGCCTTCATTCGTCGCCTTCATCCGGTGACCCGCATCGTCGCCGCGGCCGGCATCGTCAGCCTCTGCGGCGACCTGATGCAGGTGGTCGGCATCGTCTCGGCTTTCCAGCAGGGAGCGGCCACCCAGCCGCTCGGCGGCGCCATCGCGTCGGTCCTGACCAGCTTCGGATACACCATCGGCTATGTCGGCGCGGCGGCGACGGTGGAGTACCTGTTCCGCATCTGGAGCGAAGTGAAGGCGATCCGCGAGCGCGGCTGAGCCGTCTGGCGGCGACGTTCCAACCGATTGCCGTCGGCCTATGCCCGGGCCCCTTCAATCGGAGGCGGTGGTTTGCCGCAGGCGGGAGCCTCCCGCGTTCCGAGCGAACCGGCGGGCAATTCCAGCGTCCCACGTCGCCATAGCCGGGGGGCGATGGACGCTCGCCCGCGCCGATAGCCCAGGGCGCGGCGGCGGAACGCCACCCGAACGCCACCCTTACGGCAGCAGCTTGATCAGGGCGGTCGAGATCGACACCAGCACCGCCATGCCGCCCAGCAGAGCCCAGCCCTGAAGGCGGATCTTCTCGCTGAGATCGGCACGGATGCGGGCTTCGGTGAGGGCGATTTCGCTGCGGACCTGCGCGATATCGCTCTTGAGCTCGGTCTTGGTCGCCAGAAGCTCAGAGCGGGTGGCGAGGTCCGAGATGTCGGGAAGCATCGTCGTCTGCTGCACCAGTTCCACGACGGCCTCGGCCGCGCGCGCCTCCATCCCCGCTTCACGCAGGCGCTTGGAAGCGCTCAGGGTGTCGAAAGGGACGTTGCTCATGCACTCACGCTAGTCGTTTGTTCTCGTTTTGTCTACATCTTTGGCGGGAGGCGCGGCCTCGCCCGAACCTTTCCCCGCCTGGCGCTTTCCCCTCCGAGAGCCAAGCTTCAGCGTCTCGCGAAGGACAGAGAATGACCGATCCCCTGGCCCGGCGGGGCCTCTATCGTCTCGTCTACGCCAGCCGGGCGACCGATCCCGCGGCCATCGACGAGACCTTGCGGGCGGTGGTGGCCAAGTCGATCCAGAACAATCGCATCGACGATATCACTGGTTTCCTGGCGGCCGGGGAGGGGCGTTTCCTGCAGGTGCTGGAGGGGCCGGGCCAGACCGTCGCGCAGGCCTATCATCGGATCGGCGCCGATCCGCGTCACGACGAGATCGTGCTGATCGCCGACGGTCCGGCCGAGCGGCGCCTGTTCACCGACTGGAACATGGGTCAGCGCCGGCTGGAGGCGGAGGACGCCTCGGCGCTGTCGGAGGTGGGGCTGGAGCACTTCACGCCCGCCGGCCTCGACGAGGAGCGGGCCGTCCGCCTGCTGTCGCTGCTGGGCGCGCGACATCTGCGCTGAGGAAGAGTTCGCCAAAGAAAAAGGCCCGGATCGCTCCGGGCCTTCTCCAGTCTCAAGCGGCTCTTGGCCTTACTCGGCCAGGGCCGGCTCCTCGGCGTCGTCCGACTTGCCGGACTTGCCTTCCGAGGCGCTTTCGATCTCGAAGCCGATCTTGCCGTTGTCGAGCACCACCTTGACGTGGCCCCCGCGGACGAGGCGGCCGAACAGGATGTCGTCGGCCAGCGGCTTCTTGATGTGCTCCTGGATGACGCGGGCCAGGGGCCGTGCGCCGTAGAGCTCGTCGAAGCCGTTCTTGGCCAGCCAGTCGGCCGCGTCGTCGGCCAGCTCGATCGTGATGTTGCGGTCGGCGAGTTGCGCCTCCAGCTGCATGACGAACTTCTGGACGACCTGGCGGATGATCTCCGGCGTCAGCGGCTTGAAGGCCACGACGGCGTCCAGGCGGTTGCGGAACTCCGGCGTGAACAGGCGCTTCAGCGCGGCGTCCTCTTCACCCTCGACCTTCGAGCGGCCGAAGCCGATCGAGTTGCGCTGGGCGTCCGAGGCCCCCGCGTTGGTGGTCATGATCAGGACCACGTTGCGGAAGTCGACCTTCTTGCCGTTGCTGTCGGTGAGCGTCCCATTGTCCATCACCTGCAGCAGGATGTTGTAGACATCCCCGTGCGCCTTCTCGATCTCGTCGAGCAGGACGACGGCGTGCGGGTGCTGGTCGACCGCGTCGGTCAGCTGACCGCCCTGGTCGAAGCCGACATAGCCGGGAGGGGCGCCGATCAGGCGGCTCACGGTATGGCGTTCCATGTACTCCGACATGTCGAAGCGCAGCATCTCGATGCCCAGGGTCTGGGCCAGCTGCTTGGCGGCTTCGGTCTTGCCCACGCCCGTCGGGCCGCTGAACAGGTACGAGCCGATCGGCTTGTTCGGTTCGCGCAGGCCGGCGCGGGCCAGCTTCATGGCGGCTGACAGCTGGGTCAGGGCCTCTTCCTGGCCGAACACCGCGCGCTTCAGGTCGTTCTCGAGTTCCTTCAGGGCCTCGGTGTCCGACTTGCTGACCGACTTGGGCGGGATGCGGGCGATCTTGGCGACGACGGCCTCGATCTCCTTGACGCCGATGGTCTTCTTGCGGCGGCTTTCCGGCAGCAGCATCTGGCCCGCGCCCGCCTCGTCGATCACGTCGATCGCCTTGTCGGGCAGCTTGCGGTCGGTGATGTACTTGGCCGACAGCTCCACCGCGACCTTCAGGGCCTCGGCGGTGTACTTCAGCTTATGGAAGTCCTCGTAGTAGGTCTTCAGGCCCTTGAGGATCTTGATGGTGTCTTCCACCGTCGGTTCGTTCACGTCGATCTTCTGGAAGCGACGGACCAGGGCCCGGTCCTTCTCGAAGTGCTGGCGGAACTCCTTGTAGGTCGTCGAGCCCATGCAGCGCAGGGTGCCCGAGGCCAGGGCCGGCTTCAGCAGGTTGGAGGCGTCCATGGCCCCGCCGCTGGTGGCGCCGGCGCCGATGACGGTGTGGATCTCGTCGATGAACAGCACCGCGTTGGGGTGGCTCTCGAGTTCCTTGACCACCTGCTTGACGCGTTCCTCGAAGTCGCCGCGATAGCGGGTGCCGGCCAGCAGCGCGCCCATGTCGAGCGAGTAGATGGTGGCTTCCGCCAGGACTTCAGGGACCTGGTGGGTGATGATCTTGCGCGCCAGGCCTTCGGCGATGGCGGTCTTGCCGACGCCGGGGTCGCCCACCAGCAGCGGGTTGTTCTTGGTGCGGCGGCACAGGATCTGGATCGCGCGTTCCACTTCGTTCGCGCGGCCGATCAGCGGGTCGACCTTGCCCTGGCGGGCCTTTTCGTTGAGGTCGACGCAGTAGGCCTCGAGGGCCTCGCCGCCGGTCTTGGTGTTGGGCTTTTCCTGATCTTCCTCGACCGCGGTCGCGCCCTTGGCGGCCTTGGGCTCGGACGCGCCGGCCTTCTTGGCGATGCCGTGGGCGATGAAGTTCACCGCGTCGTACCGCGTCATGTCCTGCTCCTGCAGGAAGTAGGCGGCGTGGCTCTCGCGTTCGGAGAAGATGGCGACCAGGACGTTGGCGCCGGTCACTTCCTCGCGGCCGGACGACTGGACGTGGATGACCGCGCGCTGGATCACGCGCTGGAAGCCGGCCGTGGGCTTGGCGTCCTCCTCGTCGTCGACCACCAGGGACGACAGTTCGACGTCGAGATAGTTGACCAGGCTCTTCTTCAGGGCGGACAGGTCCACGTCGCAGGCGCGCATCACGCCGGCGGCGTCGTCGTCGTCCGTCAGCGACAACAGTAGGTGTTCGAGGGTCGCGTACTCATGCTTTCGCTGATTGGCGTACGCGACTGCGCGGTGCAGGGATTCTTCGAGAGGACGCGAAAAAGAGGGCAAGGGGAGGCTCCTCAATCCTTTTCCATGGTGCACTGCAGCGGGTGCTGATGTCTGCGGGCTGAGTCGATCACTTGAGCGACCTTGGTCTCGGCGACTTCGTAAGTGAATACGCCGCAGACCCCGACGCCGTTCTGGTGAACGTGCAACATGATCCGTGTCGCGTCTTCGCGCGACTTGTTGAAGAACCGTTCGAGCACGTAAACGACGAACTCCATGGGGGTGTAGTCGTCGTTCAGGATCAGTACGCGATAAAGCGAGGGCTTCTGCGTCTTCGGCTTCACTTCCGTGACGACCGAAGAGCCCGCGCCTGTATTCCCGCCTTGCTTTCGCTCGGCCATCGACCGCTTTCTCCCGGCGGGAAGCAAATCACCCGCCTTCATGAATTAGATATGGAAAAGCGGCGGCTTTGGAAGAGGCCGCCGCCCGACTGCGCCGCTTTAGCACAGGGGCGCCGTCGAAATCGGCTTCACGTTTGGGAGAGCGGCGAAGGTGGCCTGTGCGTTCCCGCGGCGAGGCTGCGAAATGGTGTGCGGCGCGTTGTCGCGCAAGGGGCAAAGAACCCTCTCCCTGAAGGGAGAGGTGTCGGCGAAGCCGACGGAGAGGGAGGTGGCTGATGAGCCGGCGGCCTCTTCGACGTCAGCGGATACTTCCCCCTCCGGCCCTCCGGGCCACCTCCCCCTTCAGGGGGAGGGTCTCGGGCGTCAGCCCGTCACCGTGTAGATCATGATCCCGGTGGCCACCGACAGGTTCAGGCTGTCGGCGCGGCCGCGCATCGGGATCTTGACGTTGACGTCGCAGGCGGCGGCCAGTTCGGGCGGCAGGCCCTGCTGCTCGTTGCCCATCAGGATCAGCGACGGCTTCACGTAGTCGGCGCTCTTGTGGTCGACGGTGGCGGTCAGCAGGGTGCCGACGACCGAGCCCGGCCATTCCTCGCGCCAGGCCAGGAACTCCTGCACGCTGGCCTTGGCGATCTTCACCGCGAAGACCGAGCCCATGGTCGCCCGCACGCCTTCGACGGAATAGGGATCGACGCAGTCGCCGACCAGGATCACCCCGCCGGCGCCGGCCGCGTCGGCCGTGCGGATGATGGTGCCCAGATTGCCCGGATCGCGAACGGCCTGGAGGGCCACCCAGCAGTCGGCGCTCTGCGGCACGATGGCCGACAGCGGCGTGTAGACCTGGCGGAAGACGCCGACGACCGCCTGCGGATTGTCGCGGCGCGAGACCTTTTCCAGGATCTCGCGGTTGACCTCGATGACCTCGCCGCCGGCCGCGGCGCAGGCCTTGGCGGCCTTCTGCAGCATCGGGTGGTCGGCCGCGTCGGGGCCGTACATCAGGATCTTCGGCGCGTGGCCGCAGTCGATCGCCTCGATGACGATCTTCAGGCCTTCGGCCAGGAACAGGCCGCTGTCCTCGCGCTCCTTGCGCATGTGCAGGGCGCGGACGGCTTTCACCGTGGCGTTGGTCAGGGAGGTGACGGTCTTGACGTTGCTCATGTCGATCAGGCCTCCGACGACCAGCGGGCGAAGAAGGACAGGCCGATCTGGCGGTCGCCGCGATCCTCCACGAGGGACAGCTCGCCCCAGTCGATGACACCCGCCCGCCCGTCCAGCGCCTGGGCCAGCAGGCCCGACATCGCAGCCCCCGAGACGCGGGCGGCATAGGCGTTCATCAGCAGGAAGTCGCCGTCTTCCGCCAGCAGCTGGGCGCAGTCGGCCGCGAGCGCCGGCAGGTCCTCGAACAGGCGCCAGACCTCGCCGTCGGGACCACGGCCGAACTTCGGCGGGTCCAGGATGACGCCGTCATAGACGTTGCCGCGCCGAACCTCGCGGGCGACGAAGCGGCGGGCGTCCTCGACGATCCAGCGGATCGGCTTTTCGGCCAGCCCTGCGAAGGCGGCGTTCTCGCGCGCGAAGCCGACCGACTTCTTGGAGGCGTCGACGTGGGTGACGTGGGCGCCGGCCGCGGCGCAGACCAGGCTGGCCACGCCGGTGTAGCCGAACAGGTTCAGGATCTTGGGCTGACGGCCGCGGGCTTTCACGAAGGCGCGCACGCGCTCGTCCTGCCAGGCCCAGTTCGCGGCCTGCTCGGGGAAGAAGGCCAGGTGGCGGAACGGCGTGAACTGGCCGTGGAACTTGGCCTCGCCCCAGGCCAGGTCGAACTTCTCGATCGGCTTGCCGCGGAAGCGCCAGCGGCCGGCCTCGTCCTCGTCGGACGGATCGAACACGGCGTCGGCCTCGTCCCAGGCGCTGGCCGGCAAGCGCGGCTCCCAGAAGCACTGCGGTTCGGGGCGCACGACGGTGTAGCGGCCGTAGCGCTCCAGCTTCTTGCCGCGACCGCTGTCGAGCAGGGCGTAGTCGGCCCAGCCGGTGGTGCGCATGACGAGGGGAGAGGCGGCGATGGTCGGATGCATGGCTTCGCCATACGCGCTCAGGCCAAGCGTCGTCCAGCCCGAGGCGCATGCGGGGTCTTGTCCCAGTGGTGCGGACGCCGCACGAACTGCCACAGCGCATGGCATCCGGCCCAGCCCTGGGCGAGCCAGATCAAGGGCAGGCCCAGGAGGTCCAGCGCCTTGGCCGAGCCGCCCGCGCGTCGTCGGCCGACCACCGCCGCGATCGCCGAACCGCTCCAGGCATAGGTGAAGAGCACCAGGCCCGCCTCGTCGATCAAGGCATGGCCGTCGGGGGCGAGGTCGAGCACGAGCGCCAGCACGACGCCCGCGAAGATCGGCGCATGCAGGTGCACCGAGGCCAGGGACAGGAAGAGCGTGGCGAACAGCGCCAGGGCCACGCGCGGCCGCCGCACGGCCGGGCCGCGCAGATGCACCAGCAGGGTCGCCAGATGCCCCTTGATCCAGCGCGCCCGCTGCGGCCGCCAGGCCTTCCAGGTGGTGGGAGCCGTCTCCAGCGTCGGGTGGTCGATGACGTCGAGGCCGTAGCCGGCCGCCGCCAGCCGGAAGCCGACGTCGGCGTCTTCCGTTACGTTGAAGGCGTCCCAGCCGCCGACGGCCCGCAGGGGAGCGACGGCGAAGTGGTTGCTGGTGCCGCCCAGCGGAAAGGCCAGCCGCCAGCGGGCCAGGGCCGGCAGCAGCACCTCGAAATGGGCGGCGTACTCCTGCTGGAACTGGCGGGGCAGAAAGCCGGCGATGGCCGGGATCTCGATGCGCAGCGGCGCCTGCAGGCAGGCCAGGTTCGCGGGCCCCGCGGCGAAGCGGGCGGCGGCCTCGCGCAGTTGCCGCGGATCGGGCGCATCCTCGGCGTCGTAGATCACCAGCAACTCGCCCCGCGCCCGTTCCAGCGCGTGGTTGCAGGCGCGCGGTTTGGTCTTGGGACCGCCGGGCGGGACGATCAGCACCTGGATGAAGGCGGGCAGGTCGAGCGCATGAAAGGCGGCGATGGTCTCGCCGTCGTCGGCCTCCAGCACGATCAGGACCTGCAGGCGATCGCGCGGGTAGTCGAGACGGCCGAGATTGGTCACCAGCTCGGCCGCCACCGAGGCTTCCTTGTAGAGCGGCGCGAGCACCGTATAGGCGGGCAGGGCGGCGTCGGGCAGGGGCGGGACCTTCGTCCCGCGGCGCGGCGTCAGGGCGGCGGCCAGCCGCAGCGTCGCCAGCAGGGCGAAGAGGCCAAGGCTCGCCCACTTCAAGACCGCGAGCATGGCTCCGGGCGTGATCGCCAGGCTGGCAAGGAGCGCCAGCAGCAGCGCCAGGCCCGCCGCGCCCTGGGCGGGGCTCAGCCGCCGGTGCGCGCCGTCGGCGACGGGACGCGGCGCGACCAGGGGCGGATCGGGCAGGATCGCATGATCCAGCCCATCGACGTGCAGCCGCCGTTCCTCGCGCGCCATCGTGTCCCCCAACCCCTGGCCCGAACCTGGGCCTTTCGGCGGGAGCGACTCGATAAACTCAACTATAAAGTGTCAAATGGAAAAATACGCATTCTACGTGAAACCGGCGTTACGCTTGTCGGCCCTGGGTGATTCCCGTTTAGTGTCAGGTCGGGGAAGAGGGAAGGACGTACCGCATCGTGACCGTCGCGTTGAAGAAGCCGCCCAGGTCCGCCCGCAAGCCGAAGGGCGACGGGCACATGCGCCGGGGCGAGATCCTGGCCGCCGCCGAGAAGATCTTCATCGCCGAGGGCTATGCCGGAGCGACGATCCGCAAGATCGCCGACGCGGTGGGCGTGTCCTCGACTGCGCTTTACATGCACTTCCGCGACAAGGACCAGATCCTGCTGGAGATCGGCAAGGAGGCCATCGAGCAGCTTCTGTCGATCAACGTCGCCCTGTCGCAGGAGCCGATCGACGCGGTGGAGAAGGTGCGGCGCATGCTCGACGCCTACATGCGCTTCGCCTTCGAGAACCCCAACACCTACCAGCTGGTGTTCTGCGGCTCGAACGAGGCGATCTCGGTGGAGAAGCAGCAGGCGGTGTCCGATCTCGGCGACCGCTGCTTCGACGAGTTCAGCGGCCCGATCCGCGAGATCGCCGCCGCCGGCCGCCTGAAGACCGGCACCGCCGAGAGCGCCGCCCAGGTGCTGTGGGCCGCCTGCCACGGCATCGTCTCGCTGGTCATCACCAAGCCCAGCCGCAACTGGGCGCCGCCCGAAGAGCTGATGCAGGTCACGCTGGACGGGGTGATGCACGGCCTGATCGCCGACAGGTAGTGGGGCTGCCGGGGCGGGTGACAAACGGTCGCACCCGCGAAATTTCCCCGTGCCGACTGAAGCTTAGCCGCCTCGCGCAAATACAACGCCGTTCGATGGCGCGGCGGTGGTAGCGGGTTAACACTTGGCCCCTACAGCCCCGCCGCATGAACAAACTTCATGTTGTGTGTGCGGGCCTCGCGGCCCTGGCCTGGGCTAGCGGCGCGAGCGCCGAGGAGGCGTCGCTGCTGGATGCGGTGAAGGCCGGCAAGCCGCTGCTGGAGATCCGCGCCCGCTTCGAGCGCTACGAACAGACCAAGACCGCCACCCTGCGCAACAACGCCGAGGGCACGACGGTGCGCACGCGCTTCGGCTGGGAGACCGGCGCCTGGCATGACGTGAAGGCCCTGATCGAGTTCGACGACGTCCGCCGCGTCGGCCCCGAGCACTTCGCCATCACCGCCCCGGGCGTCTCCACGCCGCTGAACGGCGCCGACAAGGCCCGCTTCCCGGCGATCAACGATCCCAACGTCACCGAGGTGAACCGCGCCCAGCTGCAATGGACGCCCAGCAAGGCGCTGCAGCTGACCGCCGGCCGCCAGAAGATCCAGTTCGACGACCAGCGCTTCGTCGCCGCCGCCGCCTGGCGTCAGGACGAGCAGACCTATGACGGCCTGCGCGCCGACCTGTCGCTGAGCCGCTTCAAGGGAACCTACGTCTACGTGACCCGGGTCAACCGGGCGCTGGGCGAGCGGCGCGACTGGGACAGCGACAGCCATTTCCTCAACACCAGCTGGACCTTTGGCGAGGCCTTGAAAGCCACCGCCTTCGTCTACGCCCTGGATTTCTCGGACTCGCCGCTGAACACCTCGATCACCAAGGGCGTGCGTGGCGCGGGCAAGGCCAAGGCCGGCCCCTACACCCTGACCTATTCCGGCGGCTTCGCCCGCCAGAGCGACTATCACCGCGCCACCGCCGACTATGAGCTCGACTATCTGGGCGGCGAGATCGCGGCCACGCGCGGGATCTATACGGCCCAGCTGGGCTACCACGCGCTGGAGGGCGACGGCACGCGGGGCTTCGGCGCGCCGCTGGGCGCGGCTCACGGCTTCTATGGCTGGGCCGACGCCTTTTCGTCGCTGGGCGGCAACAAGAGCTTCGCCACCGGCCTCGACGACCTGAACTTCACCGTTACGCTCAAGCCGAAGATCAAGGTCCGCAACTTCTCCAGCCCCGAGCTGCTGGTTCGCTACCACGACTTCGACGACGACCGTACGGGCGCCGACCTCGGTCATGAGTGGAACGCCCAGCTGACCGCGACCATCGCTCCCAAGCTGTCGGCCCAGCTGAAGTATGCGGGATTCGACCGGGTGCAGAGCGTGCCGACCGGAACCCTGACGCCGCCCGCGTCGCGCAAGAAGGTGTGGTTCACCCTCGAGTACAAGCTCTGAGATCGTCCGTGAGGAGAGGAGGGCGCCCGGTTTGCGGGCGCCGCCCAAGCTTTGGGCGCCGTGCTGCTGCGCAAAAACCGGCGCCGCACCTGCGAAACGACCGATAACGACGGTTTGTCGATTGCCGTCCCCCGGCGGTCGGTGCGTCCCTGATCACGACACGCGGGGCAACGACGTTCCGCGAGGGGGCCGCAAGGCCCCGACGCCGACGACGGGGTCGGCGACTGTTTTGGACAACGACGTCCGGAGGGGGCTCACGCTCTCGCCGGGCGTTTTTTTTTGGCCTGAGGGGAAGAGGCATGAAGACGACGAGGGCCGGGCTTACGCTCGGCGCTGGGCTCGCGGCGCTGCTGTGGGCCACGGGAACGCACGCCCAGACGACAACGGAAACCGCACCGCCGGCCGCCGAGCCGGAGGCCGTGGCGGAAGCGGCCGAACCGCCGCCGCCGCCCGCGCCGCCGCCGACGTTCAGCGACCAGGTGCTGGCCGGAAAGCCGATCCTGGAGGTCCGCTTCCGCTACGAGGGCGTCGACCAGGCCAACCTGCGCGACAAGGCCTCGGCCTATACGGTGCGCACGCGCCTGGGCTGGGAGACCGGCGACTTCCACGGCCTCAAGGGCCTGATCGAGTTCGAGGACGTCCGCCAGGTCGGCCCCGAGCACTACGCCGTCAACGTGCCGGGGGCGACCACGCCGCCGCTGAACGGCGCCGACAAGGCTCGCTATCCGATCGTCAATGATCCTGACGTCACCGAGGTCAACCGCGCCCAGGTGACCTGGACGGCCGGCGCGGCCTTCCAGCTGACGGCCGGTCGCCAGCGCATCGTGCTGGACGACCAGCGCTTCGTCGGCGGCGTGGCCTGGCGCCAGGACGAGCAGACCTTCGACGGCGTCCGCGCCGACTTCGCCCTGGGACGGGTGAAGGGGACCTACGCCTACCTCACCCACGTCAACCGCATCCTCGGCGAGCTGCGCGACTGGGACAGCGACAGCCACCTGCTGAACGTCACCTGGTCGCCGGCCGAGGCGCTGCGCCTGCAAGGCTTCGTCTACGCGCTGGATTTCGGAAATTCGCCGATCAACTCGTCGATCACCAAAGGCGCCAAGGCCTCGGGCAAGACCTGGGTCGGGCTCTATCAACTGGCCTACGGCGCGACCTTCGCCCGTCAGAGCGACTGGCACGGCAATACGGCCAGCTACGACCTCGACTATTGGGCGGGCGAGGTGGCGGGAACCTTCGACATCTACACCGCCCGCCTGGCCTACGAGCAGCTGGAGGGCGACGGGACGCGCGGCTTCACCACGCCGCTGGGCACCGTCCACGCCTTCAACGGCTGGTCGGACTCCTGGGTCTCGCCGGGCGGCAACAAGAGCTTCGCCGACGGCCTGAAGGACCTGAACCTCGGGCTCAACGTCAAGCCGCGCTTCAAGAAGACGTACTTCTTCAACAGCGACCTCCTGGTCCGCTACCACGACTTCGACGACCAGCGCACCGGGGCCGACCTCGGCCACGAGTGGGAGGTCCAGCTGACCGCGGCGATCACGCCCAAGCTGACCCTGCTGCTGAAGTACGCCGACTTCCAGCGCGAGACGACCGTGCCGGCCGGGACCCTGGCCCCGCCCGCGTCGCGGACCAAGGCCTGGTTCTCCCTCGAATACAAGCTCTGAGACGGATGGCGATCATGACCAAGACCGACAAGACCGCCCCGCTGGGCGCTTCCCTGGGCGTCTCGCGCCGCACGGCCCTGATCGGGGCCGCCGCCACCCTCGCCGCCGTCAAGGCCGCGTTCCCGGCCGGGGCCCATGCCGCCGGGCCGGGACCCGAAACCGCCAAGGCGCGCCTGGGCTTCATCGCCCTGACCGACTCGTCGCCGCTGATCATCGCCAAGGAACGCGGCTTCTTCGCCAAGCACGGCCTGCCCGACGTCGAGGTGGTCAAGCAGGCCTCGTGGGCCGCCACGCGCGACAATCTGGTGCTGGGCTCGGGCGGGGGCGGCATAGACGGGGCGCACATCCTGTCGCCCATGCCGCTGCAGTTCAGCCTGGGCGTCCAGACCGGCGGCAAGCCCTTGCCGATGTACGTGCTGGCCAGGCTCAACACCAACGGCCAGGCGATCTCGGTCGGCAACGACCTGAAGGCGGTGAAGGTCGGCCTCCAGGCCGGCGGGGCCAAGGCCAAGTTCGCCCAGCTGAAGGCCTCGGGGAACATCGCCAAGGTCGCCATGACCTTCCGAGGCGGCACCCACGACCTGTGGGTCAGGTACTGGCTGGCCGCGGCGGGCATCAATCCGGACGTGGACGTCTCGACCATCGTCATCCCGCCGCCGCAGATGGTGGCCAACCTTAAGGCCGGCACCCAGGACGCCTTCTGCGTGGGCGAGCCGTGGAACGGCCAGACCGTCAACCAGCGCATCGGCTACACCGCCACCACCACCAGCGAGCTCTGGATGAACCATCCGGAGAAGGCGCTGGGCATGCGGGCCGACTGGGTCGACCGCTATCCGCGCGCCGCCCAGGCCCTGACCGCCGCCGTGCTGGAGGCCCAGATGTGGTGCGACAAGCCGGCCAACAAGGCGGCCATGTGCTCGATCGTCTCGGGCCGGCAGTACATCAACGTGCCGATGGGCGACATCCTGCCCCGCCAGCAGGGCGTCATCGACTACGGCGACGGCCGTAAGGTCACGGGCTCGCCGCACGTCATGAAGTTCTGGGCCGACAACGCCAGCTTCCCCTTCAAGTCGCACGACCTGTGGTTCGTCACCGAGAACATCCGCTGGGGCGTGATCGGGCAGGGGGTCAACAAGCAGGCCCTGGTCAACAAGGTCAATCGTTCGGACATCTGGCGTGCGGCCGCCAAGAGCATCGGCCAGAGCGGTCCGGCCGGCGACAGCCGCGGCCCCGAGCGGTTCTTCGACGGCAAGGTGTTCGATCCGGCCAATCCGGGCGCCTACCTCGCCAGCCAGCCCATCAAGAAGCTCGTCTGAGGAAGGGGCCAGAAGGAAGGGAGATGATCATGACCTATCCCAAGCCCGACTTCGCCGAGGCCGCGCCCGTCGCGGCTTCGACGGCGACTTCGGTTGCGGTCGCCTCGCCGGCAACGGCGTCGGCGACGGCGGCCGCGCCGGCCGCTCCGAAGATCCCCGGAGCGGCCGGCCTCGGCCGGCGGGCGGGGGCGCTGGCCGCCGCCGTCCTGCCGCCGGCCCTGACCCTGCTGGTGGTGATGGCGGTCTGGCAGGGCCTGTGCGGCGACTCCTACGAGGGCCTGCCGTCGCCCTCGCGGATCTGGCTGGAGTCCAAGGAGCTGATCGTCGACCCGTTCTACGACCGGGGCGGGGTCGACAAGGGCCTGTTCTGGCACGTGCTGACCAGCCTGAAGCGGGTGGCCGTCGGCTTCTCGATCTCGGCGGTGGTCGGGATCGGCCTCGGTGTGCTGATCGGCGCCAACCGCTGGGCGCACCGGGGCCTGGATCCGATCTTCCAGGTGCTGCGCACCGTGCCGCCGCTGGCCTGGCTGCCGATTTCGCTGGCGGCCTTCCACGAGGCCAATCCCTCGGCCCTGTTCGTGATCTTCGTCACCTCGATCTGGCCGATCATCATCAACACCGCCGTCGGGGTGCGGAACATTCCCGAGGACTATCGCAATGTCGCCCGGGTGCTGCGGCTGTCGCCGATCGAATACTTCTTCAAGATCCTGCTGCCCTCGACCACGCCCTACATCTTCACGGGCCTGCGGATCGGGGTGGGCATGAGCTGGCTGGCCATCGTCGCCTCCGAGATGCTGCTGGGCGGCGTCGGCGTCGGCTTCTTCATCTGGGACCAGTACAACGCCTCGCGCATCTCCGACATCGTCGTGGCCCTGGCGTGGGTCGGCCTGACCGGCTTCTTCCTGGACCGCATCGTCGCCCTCCTGGGCCGCATCGTCTCGCGTGGAAACGCGGCGAGCTGAGAAGGACAAGCATCATGGGCAAGGCCTATCTCTCCATCGAGAACCTCGGCGTCACCTTCGGGCACGGCGCGGGCGCTTCGGAAGTGCTGCGCGGCGTCGAGCTGCAGGTGGCCAAGGGCGAGTTCGTCTCGATCATCGGCCACTCGGGCTGCGGCAAGTCGACCCTGCTGAACGTGGTGGCGGGCCTCGTGCCGGCCACGATCGGGGCGGTGATCCTCGACGGCGAGGCCGTCTCCGCGCCGGGGCCGGAGCGGGCGGTGGTGTTCCAGAACCACTCGCTGCTGCCGTGGCTGTCGGTGCGCGAGAACGTGCAGCTGGCGGTCGACAAGGTGTTCGCCGGCAAGAAGTCGGCGGCCGAGCGCCGCGAGTGGACGCTGCACAACCTCGACCTGGTCAAGATGACCCACGCCAAGGACAAGCGGCCCTCGGAGATATCGGGAGGCATGAAGCAGCGGGTCGGCATCGCCCGGGCGCTGGCCATGCAGCCCAAGGTGCTGCTGCTGGACGAGCCGTTCGGGGCGCTGGACGCCCTGACCCGCGCCCACCTGCAGGACAGCGTCATGGAGATCCAGGCGAGCCTGAGCAACACCGTGCTGATGGTCACCCACGACGTCGACGAGGCGGTGCTGCTGTCGGATCGCATCGTGATGATGACCAATGGTCCCCGCGCCACCATCGGCGAGGTGCGTCCCGTGGACCTGGCCCGGCCGCGCGACCGTCTGGCCGTGGCGGAGGACGCTTCGTACGTCCACGCCCGGGCGGCGGTGATCGAGTTCCTCTACACCCGGCGGGCGGCCTGAGGGCGGATCGACATTCAAGGCTGGAGCGTGGTCCTCGTCCTTCGACAGGCTCAGGATGAGGACCATTTACAGGCCTAGATCGTAGAAAAACCTCATCCTGAGCCTGTCGAAGGACGAGGTTTTCGTCTCAGATTTCGAATGTCGATCCGACCTAGGCCGTCAGCTGCTGGCGCAGGTCGGCCAGCGTGCCCTCGATGTGCTCGGCGAGCAGCGTCTCCACCCGCGCCGCGTCGCCGGCCTTCCAGGCGTCGAGTATGGCGCGGTGCTCGCGGCTGGCGCGCTCGTCGCGGCCCAGGGGCTCCAGGTGGATGCGCACATAGCGCTCCGACAGGATCTGCAGCCGCTCGATCAGCTGGCTGGTGATGTGCCCTCCGGGGCGGATCAGGGCCATGTGGAAGGCGCGGTTGCAGGTCACGTGGTCGCCCTGCGGCTTGCCTAGCTCCGCTTCCAGCGCCGCCAGCGCTGTCTCGGCCCGCAGGTGGTCGTCGGGCACGGCCTTCAGGGCCGCCTCGGCCGCCGCGCCGGGCTCCAGCTTCAGGCGCAGGGCGAAGACCTCGCTGGCCTCCTCGGTCGAGGCCTGGCGAACCACGTAGCCCTTGTTGGGATAGGAGCTCAGCAGGCCGTCCTGCTCCAGCCGGCTCAGGGCCTCGCGCAGGGGGATCTTGGAGACGCCCAGCTCGGCGGCGATGGTGTCCTGCCGGAGCGCCGTTCCCGGCGGCATGTCGCCCGTGAGGATCCTCCGTCGCACGATCTCGTAGGTCTGGTCGGACAGGGTGCGGACGACGATACTCATGCGCTGCGAACTGTGCCCCAATTCGGCGCCCCCGCGCCGAGACGGCCCCTATACCAGAATATCCAGGGGGCCGGATTAAACCTCGGTCATATCCGGCCGCCTGCAAAGTCGCTTGGATTGTATCGGTGCATGCGGCGGCCAGGTCGCCCGCCCGATGACCGGCGAATCCGGCGATCCTGCCCGCTTCGAGATCGACCTTCGGGTCGCGACAGCACGAGGAACACTGCATGACCCTGGGCGTGGGCGGATCGACCATGGCCGCCGAACTGGCCGGCCTCTCGCCGCGCGCCGGCCGTCCGCCGGCCATCGGCGCGGCCGAGTACGAAGCCCGCCTGGAGAAGGCGAGGGAGCTGACCCGCGCCCTGGGCGCCGACGCCCTGCTGATCGGGGCCGGAGCCTCGCTGCGCTACTTCACCGGCGTGCCGTGGGGCGCGACCGAACGGCTGGTCGCCCTGCTGCTGCCGGTGGACGGCGCGCCGATGATGATCTGTCCGGCCTTCGAGCTGGGCTCGCTGCAGGCCGACCTGAAGATCGAGGTCGAGATCCGCCTGTGGCAGGAGCACGAGAGCCCCGCCGCCCTGGTCGGCCGCGCGCTGGCCGAGCTTGGCGCCGACGTCCTGGCCCTCGACCCGGCCGCGCCGTTCTCGCTGTTCTCGGCCCTGCGGCAGGCCGCGCCGTCGCTGTCGGTCAAGGACGCCGGCACGGTGGTCGACGGCTGCCGGGGCGTGAAGTCGGCGGCCGAGCTGGCCCTGCTGAGCTACGCCAAGGCCATCACGCTGGACGTCCATCGCCGCGCCGGCGCGGTGCTGGCGCCGGGCGTGCGGGCCAGCGAGGTCAAGCGCTTCATCGACGAGGCCCATCGCGCCGCGAGCGGCGGCGGTTCGACCTTCTGCGCGGTGCAGTTCGGCGAGGCCACGGCCTATCCGCACGGCCTGCCGGGCGACCAGGCGCTGGCCGAGGGCGACCTGGTGCTGATCGACACCGGCTGCCAGGTCGAGGGCTACCAGGCCGACATCACCCGCACCTACGTGTTCGGGACGCCCGGCGCCGAGCACCGCCGGATCTGGGAGATCGAGCACGAGGCGCAAGGCGCGGCCTTCGCCGCCGTCCGTCCGGGCCTGCCGTGCGAAGCCATCGACGCGGCGGCCCGGAAGGTGCTCGAGCGCCACGGCCTTGGCCCAGACTACGCCCTGCCGGGCCTGCCGCACCGCACCGGCCATGGCATCGGCCTGTCGATCCACGAAGGACCCTATCTGGTGCGGGGCGACGCCACGCCGCTGGCGCCGGGCATGTGCTTTTCCAACGAGCCGATGATCGTCATTCCCGGCCGCTTCGGCGTGCGCCTGGAAGACCACATGTACGTCACCCCCGACGGCGCGGCCTGGTTCACCCCGCCGTCGCCGTCGATCGACGACCCGTTCGGACTGAGGGGGTAGGCCAGAGATCCTCCCCCAGAAGGGGGAGGTGGCCCGGAGGGCCGGAGGGGGAAGTGTCTGATGAGCTCAGGGTATCGCCACGTCAGAAACCAATTCCCCCTCAGTCGCTTCGCGACAGCTCCCCCTTCAGGGGGAGCATCTCGATAGAGGGCCTGCGGAGGATCAAACCTTCTCCGGATAGACCGGCGCGATGTCGACCGGGATGTCCTTCAGCGTCGCGATGACGCCGCGGGCCTCGTCGTCGAGGTGAGCGTAGCGGTCGAAGAAGGCGACCATGCCGGCGTAGTCGCCGTCGCCCTGCAGCTTGACGATGTCGGCCACCAGGTCGCGCATGCCCGCTTCCATCTTGGCGTCGTCGACGCGGAAGCGCTTGGCGGCCGGGTCGTAGACGAAGGCGCCCTTGGCCTTGAGGTAGCCGTACTGCAGGGCCGCACCCCGGCCGTGGGCCTCCTCGTCGCCCCAGCGGGCGGCGCGGAAGATGCCGGCCATATAGGTGGCGAACAGCTGCGGACGCTCGGCCGTGGGGATCTCGCCCTTGTCCATCATGAACAGGATGTTCCAGGCGCCCATGACGTCGGCCTTGGCCTCCTCGGCGGTGCCGCCGATGTCCTTCATCTCGGCCGAGACGGTGGTGGCGCGGCCGTCGACGACGATCGAGCCCGGGCCCAGGCTGTGCGACAGCTCGTGGAACAGGGTCTCCAGCGTCATGTACTTCTGGCTGACCAGGGCGGCCTGGTCGGCGACCAGCACGCGGCCGGCGATCGGCTTGAGGATGCCTTCGTACTTGGCGGCCAGCACGTTCGACAGGATCACCTTCTTGGCGCCCTTGGCCTCGCGCACGCGCTCGTCGTTGGGCAGGTTGAAGGCCACGGTCTGCGGGCCGTGCAGATTGTCGCCGCCGCCGCGGATCTGCTCGGCCACGGCGATCGGCGAGGCCCCGCCGCGCTTGAAGTTCTTGTAGTTGTCGGGCACCGGCAGGTTGGCCTCCATGTCGCGCAGATAGGCCTTGTACTTGTCGAGCGCGCTGCTTTCGGCGGGGTTCTTCAGGGTGACGAAGGCCTCGAAGGCGGCCTTCTGGCCCATCAACTCGTCGGTGTAGGTCTCGTACGGGCCGATCGCCACCTCGATGGGCGTGCCCTCCAGGTCCATCCAGGCCATCTCGGACTGGAAGTAGTCGTTGGTGCGGAACGACTGGGCCCGCAGGGTCAGGAAGCGCTTGAGGCTGGCGTTGGTGGTGATCCTGGCGGCCTCGTCGAGCAGAGCGGCGGCCTTGGTCAGCTCGGGCTTGTAGGCTTGCGAGTAGGGAACCGCGACCAGCTTGTCGCCCTCGCGGCGGACCACCGTGTAGGTGTCCATCAGCGCGGCCTTCTGGTCGGGATGGGCGGCCAGATAGGCCTCCAGCTCGGCCTTGGTCAGGCCGGCAGGATAGAAGCCGTGGCCGGGACCGTCGGGACCGCCCTGGGCGACCATCTGCCTGGCGTAGATCGCCGTCATCTGGTCGGCGGCCTGGATCAGCAGGTTCACCACCTTGCGCTCCTCGCCCGAGAGGAAGGCGGTGTCGGTCTTCATGCGGATGGTCGCGTAGTTCTCCGGCGGCGCGGCCATGGCGGGGGAGAGGGCGGCGGCCGAGACGCCGAGCGCCAGGGCGAGGGGAAGAAGCACGCGCATGTAGAAGGCCTTGCGGATGAAGCGATGGGAAGTCGCTTACACCCGCCTTGGGGCGAAGACGAGGCGGCGCCGCTTCAGAACCGGCGGCGCTTCAGGGAGGCAAAGGCGTCCAGCATCACCGCCGCCAGGTGGCTCTGGCTGCGCGCGAAGGCCGGATCGGCGGCCTCTCCCGACAGCCGCATGCCGTCGGGGCGAGAGACGCTCCAGGTGCAGCGGCCGGCGGCGATGTCGAGCTCGACCTGGCAGTCGGAAGCGGGCGGGGCGGCGGTCAGCATGGAAGTCTCCTGGCCGGGATGGCGAGATCAGACCTTACGGACCGCATGCGGCGTCCTGATGGACCCGACATGGAGATTTCGTGCAGACGATCAGGCCGCCGGCAGGCTGAGGGCGAAGCGCGCGCCTTCGGGGCCGGCCACATAGGCCGCGTCGCCGCCGTGGGCGCGGGCCAGCGAGCGGGCGATCGACAGGCCAAGGCCCGTGCCGCCCTGGGCCCGTCGGGTGGTGAAGAACGGCTCGAACAGCCGCGCGGCGTCGGCGTTCGCCACGCCGGGACCATCGTCGGCGACTTCCAGCACCACGGTCCGGCCGTCCTGGCGCGCGCCGATCGTCACCTTGCCGGCGCCGGCCTGGCGGCTGTTCTCGACCAGCACGGTCAGCACCGTCTCGATCATCGCCAGCGGGGCGGCGACGGGCGGCAGGCCTTCGGGCAGCTCGGCGGTCACGGCGAAGGCGGGGGTGGACAGGGCGGCGGCCACGGCCTTGGCGGCCGCCAGCGGCGCGGCGGCGACTCCGGCCTCGGGTGTGGCCATGTCGGCGCGGGCAAGCTCCAGCAGCCGTCCGACCAGCGCCGAAAGGCGGGCGTTGTCGGCGGCGATGTTCGCGAGAAAGCGCTCGCGCTCGGCCTGGCTCATGGTCGGATAGTGGTCCTGCAGAAGCTCGATGGCACCGCGCACCCCGGCCAGCGGCGTCTTGAACTCGTGGCTCAGCGCGGCGGCGAAGTCGCGCAGATAGCGCGAGCGCTTGTCGATCGCCTCGGCCATGGCGCGGAAGTCGTCATAGAGCGCCTGGATCTCGACGGCGGCGGTTCTGGGCGTCTCCGGCGGCGCCTCGCCCCGGCCGCCGGCCATGGCCCGGGTGGCGGCGCTGAGCTGCTCGATCGGCCGGGTCACCCCGCGCGAAACCAGGCCCGCCAGGCCGAACAGCACCAGCAGTATGACCCCCGCGCCCAGCAGCAGCTTGCCGCGATCCTCGTGCAGACCCTTGAACAGGCCGCGCGGCGAGCGCGACAGCAGCAGCACCCCGACCGTCCGGCCGTCGACCACCACCGGGCGGGCGTGGTGCAGGCGCACCGCCGAGGCCCGGCTGAACAGCTCCCAGACCGAGCGCTGGCGGTACTGGCCTATGCGGCGCAGCACGGTGTCGGACCGGCCGGCCAGCGCCTGGCGCACCTCGGGCAGGGCCGACAGGTCGCCGCCGGTCCCCAGGCCCCGCACCACGCGGCCCTGGCTGTCGGTCAGGACGATGGCGGCCAGGGTGCTGCGGGTGGTGTCGGCGAAGATGTGGTCCAGCCGCGCGGCGGCGGCCGTCGCGTCGCCCGACGGCGGGGCGGCGCTGGGCGCGGGGGAGGGGCGTTCGGGCAGGATCCGCGCGGCCGACAGGTCGATGCTCGGCTTCTCGGGGCGGTAGTAGTCGGGGTCTTCCGGATCCGGCTCGGGCAGGGCGCTGGTCGCCGGCGCGCCGGGCCAAAGCGCGGCCGCCGTGGCTGCCAGGGCCGCGCCCTGGGCGGTCAGCTCGGCCTCGGTCTGGCGCACCAGGGTGTTCTCGTAGCTGCGCAGGAACACCCCGCCGATCGCCGGCATGCAGGCGGCGAACAGCAGCACCGCCAGCAGGATGCTGCGCAGCCGCAGCGCCGGCCAGCGGCGCTTGATCCTGTCCTTGAGGACCGTGAGGGCGGCGATCACGCCCCGGCGCTCTCGCTCGAGCCCTGGCACGGACCCAGGCGATAGCCGATCCCCGGGCGGGTCTCGACCACGTCGCTGCCGCCCAGCTTGGCGAACTTGGCGCGCAGGTTGCGCACGTGGCTGTCGATGGTGCGGTCGGTCAGGGCGAAGCCCGGGCCGCGCAGCTTGTCGATGATCGCGTCGCGGCTGAACACCCGGCGCGGGGCGCTGGCCAGGGTCCAGAGGATGCCGAATTCGGTGACGGTCAGCGCCGCCTCGGCGGTCCCCCAGGCCGCGCGCCAGGCGTCGGCCTCCAGGCTGAGGCGGCCATGGCTGACCAGCTTGGGCTCCTCGGCGGGCGGCGCGGCGCCGGCGCGGCGCAGGATGGCGCTGACCCTGGCCGTGACCTCGCGCGGGCTGAACGGCTTGACCACGTAGTCGTCGGCGCCCAGCTCGATGCCCAGCACCCGGTCGATCTCGTCGTCGCGCGACGACAGCAGAAGCACCGGCAGTTGGCCCTCGGCGCGGATCCTGCGGCAGACGTCCAGGCCGTTCAGGCGCGGCATGTTGATGTCCAGCACGACCAGGGCCGGCTTGTGGGCCGCGATCGCCTCCAGCGCCGCCTCGCCGTCGGCGGCCTCGACCGTGGCGTAGCCGGCCTTGCCCAGGGCGAAGGCCAGCAGCTCGCGGATGTGCGGCTCGTCGTCGACGATCAGGATCGGTTGAGTCATGGCGCAGATGTTCCGCTTGCGACGTCCGGGGTCAACGGGGCGGGCGCCGGTTCTGCGCTCTCGGGACCCATGGGGCGGCCCTGGCAGTCGAAGGTCCCTTCCGGAGCCGAGAGGTTCGCATCGCGCGGGACCAGCGCCAGGGCGGTCCGCAGGCGGCGCTCGCCGCGCCAGGTCCAGCTGCGCCAGTCGCTCTGGCGGGCGGAGAGGTCGTGCAGCACCGTCTCTCGCGACCAGGCCACGCGGACGGCCAGCGGCGGCGGCAGGGGCGTCGCCCGCAGCCGGCTGAGCGCCACGACCGAGGAGTCGCCCAGGCGCTCAAGGTAGCAGACGTCGAGTTCGGTTCCGCGCCCGCCCGCCTCCTTGGCGTGGCCGGCGTTCCAGCTGGCCGCCACAGCGCCGATGTCGACGACGGCGCACCCGGCCAGCACTACGGCCGTCGCGGCGACATTGGCGTCGACCAGCCACGAGCCGCTCTTGCCGCGCAGCATCCGCCAGCAGATCAGCAGCAGGCCCACGCCCACCAGCGCCATCCAGATCAGCGCCGCGATACGCAGGCGGGTCAGGCCGTAGGCCTCGACATAGTCCAGCGTGCGCAGGATCGACGAGGCGACGAGGAACAGGTTCTGGCCCACCCACAGCACCACCAGCCGCCGCAGCCAGCTAGACCTCGCCGTCGCCGAGCCCGGGGCCAGGGCGACCAGCACGAAGAGCCCGGCCAGCAGGGCCGTGGCGATCAGGGCGTAGGCGCCGCGATGGGCGTAGTCCGCCAGGGTCACGCCCTGCGGCAGCGGCGCGCGCGACCACAGGAAGGCGATGTCCAGGCCGTTCTGCAGGGCGAATAGCGCGTTGAACACCACCAGCGAAAGACCCACCGACGCGACGCTGACGCCGGGCAGGGGCGTGCCGGATCCGACCGGCAGGCCCTGCGTCCGCCGCAGAAAGCGCGGCCGCAGCAACGCCCAGGCGCAGGCCGCCATCACGGCGGCGAACACCAGTCGCGCCCCATCGAAAGGCGGCAGCCGCAGCTGGCCCAGGGCCTGGGCGATCACCGGATTGGCGGTGGTGAAGAGGCCCAGGAACACCAGGCCGCCGACGGTCGGCAGCACCAGCATCGGCAGGAGTCGCATCATCACCTGGCCGCCGGCGGTGCGATGCCTGCGCAGGGCCAGGAAATCGAGGACCGGCGCCGCCAGGCTCATGGCCAGCCAGAAGCCTAGCCGCTGGGTCCAGCGCCAGGCGCCGTCCAGCTTTCCGGCGCGGGCGGCCAGCACAGCGACACCGAGCGAAAGCGTGCAGAACGCGAACGCCAGCCGTCCCTGCGCCTCGATCAGCAGCCCGGCGAACGCCGCCGCTAGCAGTAGCGCCGGCCAGGCCTTGCGCGAGGCGGGGTGGAGAAGGGCGACCGCCAGCACCGCCAGCAGCAGGAAGAGGCCAAGACCCGCCCCGGGCGCATGGCGGTAGAGCAGCTGGTCGGCGGCCAGCACCAGCGCGGCGGCCGTGATGGGCTTCATCCAGAACGGCGCTCGGATCTGTTTGGGGCGGAGCGGTCGAAGGGCTGGCATCGGAAGGTCCCCAGGGTTTGGAGCCTTCTCGATAATCGCCGCGCTTGCAGGGGCGGCGGCGACGGCGTGCACGGTCCGACCGCTGGCCGTGCAGATCCGGTGCAGACGAAAAAAGGGCGGCGCGAGATCGCGCCGCCCGAAAGTCGGAGGGGGAATTCAGAGAGAGAAAGCGGTCGGTCGCCGTTAGGCGGCCTTTTCACCTTCGATCAGGCTGGAGGCGTCGCCGTCGACGGTGGCGGCGCCGGCGTTGATCGGGATGGTCCGGGGCTTGAGGGCCTCGGGCAGTTCGCGCTTCAGCGAGATCGACAGCAGGCCGTCGGCCAGGGCGGCGTCGGTCACCACCACATAGTCGGCCAGCTGGAAGCGGCGGTCGAAATTGCGCTCGGCGAGGCCGCGATGCAGGTAGCGCTTGGCTTCGTCATTGGCGGCCTTGCGGCCCGAGACGGTCAGCAGGCCTTCCTTGGCCTCGATCGACAGCTCTTCCGGCTTGAAGCCGGCGACGGCGATCTCGATGCGGTAGGAATTCTCGTCGGTGCGCTCGATGTTGTAGGGCGGATAGCCGGAGGCGGCTTCGGTCTTGGCGGCGGCGTCAAGTTGCGCGGCCAGGCGGTCGAAGCCGACGAGCGAGCGGTACAGCGGCGAAAGGTCGATAGTACGCATAAGTGTAGAACCTTCTCTTCAAGCAAGGTTGCAGTCAGTGTTCGAACCTTCGACGACCCGAGATCGGCCTCGTCTGTGATCCGGAAGGCCCGGCTATCCAGCGCCTTCGGTTGAATAGTTGGGAGGTCGTTTTTCGACTTCAAGGGGTGCGGCGTTTTTGAATGCCGCCGCCGTCGATCATGGGGCGGGCGACTTGAACGGAGGACGGGGCCAAGGGGGCGGAATCGCTTGATCGGCCGCCACCCAAGGTTAAGGTCCGTCACCTCGACGACGACGGAGACAGACCATGCCCGCCCGCCGCCACTTCCTCATCCTCGCCGCCCTCGCGGCGCTCGCGCCCGCCACCGGCGCCCTGGCCGCCGACGCCGCCCTCAAGGCCGCCGTCGCCTCGCCCGACCGCACGCCCGCCAGCGTCGCCCGCGACGGGGCCCGCCATCCCTACGAGAGCCTCGCGTTCTGGGGCCTCAAGCCCGGCCAGACGGTGATCGAGGTCTCGCCCGGCGGCGGCTACTGGACCGAGATCCTCGCGCCCTACGCCAAGGCCACCAAGGGAACCTATGTGGCCGGCGTCGCCGACCTGGCCAATCCCAAGCTGTCGGAAGGCGCCCGCAAGGGCCGCGCGGCCTTCGAGGCCCGCTTCGCCGACGAGGCCAAGTACGGCAAGGTCAAGTTCGTCGACTTCGGCCCCGTGGCCGCGCCGCTGGGCGCGCCGGGCTCGGCCGACGTGGTGCTGACCGCCCGCAACGTCCATAACTGGACGGTCCAGCCCGGCACGGCCGACAAGCTGTTCGCCGACTTCTTCGCCGTGCTGAAGCCGGGCGGCGTGCTGGCCGTCGAGGAGCACCGCGCCGATCCGGCCGACGAGAAGAGCGCCGGGGCCAACGGCTATCTGTCGACCGCCACGGTCGTGGCGCTGGCCGAGAAGGCTGGCTTCAAGCTCGACGCCAAGTCCGAGATCAACGCCAACCCCAAGGACACCAAGGACCACCCCTTCGGCGTCTGGACCCTGCCGCCCGTCCGCCAGTCGGCGCCGTCGGGCCAGCCGGCCGATCCGAACTTCGATCGCGCCAAGTACGACGCCATCGGCGAGAGCGACCGCATGACCCTGCGGTTCAAGAAGCCCGCGTGAGCCGGCGTCATTTGGTCCCGGAGCCCGCGCTCCGCGGGCGTCCTTGGGTCCAAGCGCCCGCGTTCCGCGGGCGTCTTTTCGCCAAGGTCGCGGTCTAGGGCTGGGATCCATGCGTAACGGGGGATCGATGGACCCAGTCTCTTCCTGGTCGCGTCGCGGCCTGCTCGTGGCTGCCGGCGCGGCGGGCCTCGTCGGCTGCGGCCGCAAGAAGGACGAACCGGCCGCCAAGGCCGAGGCGCCCAAGCCCGCCGCCGTGGCCAAGGGCGGGGCCTCCACCCTGGCCGGCGCGGTGGCCGGCGACTGGCGCAGCAGCGCCGACAAGGCCCGCGACGCCTGGCGCCATCCGGTGCAGAGCCTGGAGTTCTGGGAGATCAGGCCCGGCCAGACGGTGGTCGAGTTCTGGCCCGGCGCGGGCTGGTACACCGAGATCCTGGCGCCGTTCCTGGCCTCCACGGGCGGCAAGCTTTACGAGGCGGTGCTGGAGGCCGATCCGGCCGATCCCGCCGCCGCCGAGATCGTGGCCGCCTATCGTCGCAAGCTGGAGGCCAAGCCCAAGCTCTACGGCAAGGTCGACATCACCACCTTCGGCCGCGCCAGCGGGCCTGTGGCGCCGGCCGGCAGCGCCGACCGCGTGCTGTTCCTGCGCAACCTGCACAACTGGATGGCCGGCGGCATCGCCGAGAAGGCCTTCAAGGACGCCCTGGCGGCGCTGAAGCCCGGCGGCGTCCTGGGCGTCGAGGAGCATCGGGGCGAGCCCGGCCGCGTGCAGGACGTGCTGGCCGCCGACGGCTACGTCCAGCAGGCCTATGTCGAGCAGCTGGCCAAGGAGGCGGGGTTCGAGCTGGCGGGATCCAGCGAGATCAACGCCAATCCCAAGGACACCAAGGACCATCCGTTCGGCGTCTGGACCCTGCCGCCCACGCGCCTGTCGGCGCCGCGCGGCGAGCCGGCCGAACCCGACTTCGACCACGCCAAGTATGACGCCATAGGGGAGAGCGACCGCATGACCCTGAAGTTCGTGAAGCCGAAATGAGCGCCCGCATCGCGCGCCGCGCGCTCATCGCCGCCGCCCTGACGCTGGTCGCCGGCGCGGCCTTCGCCCAGGCCGGCAAGACGGCGCCCGCCGACAAGGTCTTCAGCTATCTGGAGAACTTCCTGAAGGTGCCCGCGCAGGAGCGCTCGCGCACACGGGTGGCCTTCGCCGTGTCGCGCGACGGCAAGCCGGCGGCGGGCCTGAAGGCGACCCTGGTCGAGGCCAGCGGCGCGCGCACGCCGCTGCCGATCGGCGCCGACGGCCGCTTCGAGCGGCTGCCGACCCTGGCCCAGCTGCAGGGGGAGTCGAAGGTCGAGTTCGAGGCTCCGGCCGACGCCAAGTTCGGTTCGACCCTGATCATCGAGCCGGTCCTGAAGCCGGCCGCCGAGTACGAGATCGCCGAGCTGAAGACGGTGCTGGACTCCACCAACGGCGTCATCGGCAAGGCCGCCGGACCCATGGCCATGCTGGCCCCGAAGATGACCGGCTTCGGGTTTCCGGGCGCGGCGGGCGGCGTCGTGGTGGGGGCGGACGGCAAGTCCCAGCCCCTGCCGTTGTCGGGAAAGACGCCCATCCTGCGCCTCGCCGACTTCAAGGGCGCGACCCGCGTACGGCTGTCCGGAACCCCTGCGCGCGTAGGCTTCATCCAGAGCAAAAAATAGCGTGGAGAGCGTCTGAACGGTGTTTACTTGCGGCCCGGCTCCGGCCAGGGTGGCGCCCAAGTTTTCACGCGCAGAACGCTCAAGCGCAGAAAAGAGGGAGACAGCGTTTATGGCCACGTTGCAGGAAATCACCGACAAGATCAAAACCGCCGTGGGCGACGACAGCGGCCTGGGCAAGAGCCTGAAGTTCGACCTGAAGGGCGAAGGCGTCATCCTCATCGACGGCGGTTCGGTCACCAACGAGGACGGCCCGGCCGACCTGACCATGACCCTGTCGAAGGAAGACTTCCTGGCTATCGGCGCCGGCTCGCTCGACCCGACCATGGCCGTCATGACCGGCAAGCTGAAGCTGTCGGACATGGGCGCGGCGATGGCGCTGCAGTCCAAGATGGCGGCGCTGTTCTCGAAGCTCCGCTAAGCCATGGGGGAAGCCGCGCCTCTGGTCTCGATTCCCGAGGCGCCGGTTCCCGACCACGGCCAGGCCGAATGGTTTGCCGGCGCGGATGGGGCGACCCTCCGCGCCGCTCTGTTTTCGCCGGAAGGATTTTCGCCTGAAGGAAAAGCGCGGGGCTCGGTGGTCGTCAGCCCCGGCCGCAGCGAACCGATCGAGAAGTACTACGAGGTCGTCTCCGACCTCCTGGCGCGGGGCTTTGTCGTCCTCGTGCACGACTGGCGAGGGCAGGGGCTCTCGCACCGGGCCTTGCCCGATCGCCTCAAGGGCCATGCGGCCGGCTTCCACGACTTCGTCGGCGACTACCAGGCGCTGTTGGCGGCTTTCGACACCCGCCTGCCCAAGCCCTGGATCGCCCTGGGACACTCGATGGGCGGCTGCCTGACCAGCCTGGTCCTGGCCCACGGCGAGACCCGTTTTTCCGCCTGCGTGCTGTCGGCGCCGATGCTGGGTCTCAACACCGGCGGCAAGCCCGCGGCCATGGCCCGGGCCCTGGCCTGGCTGGCGTCCCGCACGCCCCTGCGCGGCGGCTACGTGCTGGGCGATGTCGGCGACCCGTTCAAGCACGTCTTCCCGCAGGACGCCCTGACCCACGATGCGGCCCGCTATGCCCGCCACCAGGCCCAGATCCGCGCCTGTCCCGAGATCGCGCTCGGCGGCATCACCTGGGGCTGGACCGATTTCGCCTTCAGCGCCTGCGAGTGGCTGGCCCGCAGCAAGGGCGTCGAGGCCATTACGATCCCGGTGACCATCGTCGGGGCGGGGATCGACACCCGTGTCCTGACCTCGGCCCAGAAGGCGATCGCCGACCGCATTCCCAAGGGTCGCTACATCGAGATCGAGGACGCCTTCCACGAGATCCTGATCGAGACCGACGACCGCCGCGCCCGGTTCTGGGCGGCTTTTGATGAGACGGTGGCCAGCCTCTAGATCCTCCCCCTGTGGGGGAGGTGGCCCGGAGGGCCGGAGGGGGGACGTTTTCAGCTTTCGAGGCGGCGGCGGGCTCATCAGCCACACCCCCCCTCCGTCGGCTTCGCCGACACCTCCCCCAGAGGGGGAGGGTCTTTTGACCCTTATTTCGCCGAACGCTTCAGGGCCACCAGCGCCTCGTCCAGCACGCGCTGGTCGCCGGCGATGGCCATCTGGCCGCCGTGCTGGCCGATCGGCGCGCCGCGCCAGTCGGTGACGACGCCGCCGGCGCCTTCGATCAGGGGGATGGCGGCCTCGACGTCCCAGCTCTTGAGACCGGCCTCGATGACCATGTCCATCGTGCCGGCCGCGACCATGGCGTAGGCGTAGGCGTCGCAGCCCAGGCGGGCCAGCTTGGCGGCCGCGCGCACTTGGCGCCAGGCGCCCAGCTCGGCGCCGTCGAAGCAGGCCTCGGGATCGGTTGTGGCGATGATGGCGTCGGTCAGCAGGGCGCAGGGGCGCACGCGCACGGCTTTTTCGCCGCCGCGCGACAGCAGGCGCGAGCCGAGGGCGGGCGAGCCGACATAGAGCTCGCCGATATAGGGCTGGCCGATGGAGCCCAGAACGGGACGGCCCTGGTGGCGCAGGCCGATCAGGGTGGTCCACAGCGGCAGGCCCGAGATGAAGGCGCGGGTGCCGTCGACGGGGTCCAGCACCCAGACGAACTCGGCGTCCGGACGGTCCTCGCCGTATTCCTCGCCGATCACGCCGTGCTCGGGAAAGCGCTCGGTGATCAGCTTGCGGATCGCCGCTTCGGCGCCGCGGTCGGCCTCGGTGACGGGGTCGAACGCCGCGTGGGTGTCGCGCGGCAGGTTCTTGCCCGCGGCCTTGTCCTCCAGCCCGTGGTCGGACCGGAACAGCGGCAGGATCGCCCCCGCGGAGGCGCTGTTGAGCTCGACGATGAAGGCGTCGAGGGCGGCGAGGCGATCGGCGGAGAGCGTCATGGGGCAGGGCTTTAGCGCGCCCGCGCCCGTGACGCTACTCCACTGAAGCGCGTCAGGCCTCCAGCTGCTCGACGCCGTTCAGCGACTTGGCCAGGTCCAGCAGCCGGCGGCGCGGACGCTCGCCCAGCAGGTAGTAGGCCCGGATCAGGTCGATGGTTTCCTTGCGGGCGAACATCTCGCCGCCTTCGGAGTCGTTGCTGGCCGCCGGCGCGGTGTCGCGGGCGATGGCCGACAGGCCGTCGTAGAAGTAGCCGACCGGCACTTCCAGCGCTTCGGACAGTTGCCACAGGCGAGCGGCCGAGATGCGGTTGGCGCCGCATTCGTACTTCTGGATCTGCTGGAAGCGCACGCCGACGGCGCCGGCCAGTTGCTGCTGGGTCAGGCCGAGCAGCCGGCGACGGCGGCGAAGGCGCTTGCCCAGGTGAGTGTCGATGTCGTTGCCCATGATGTGGACCCTTGACCCCCGATGGCTTTCCCCCGTCCCGAAACGGAACGGTCTGCCCTGACAGCCGCAAGTCGCGCGCCAAGCGAAGCTCGCTCGCCCGAGGAGGAGCGCAAGCAGCGGCGCCACAGTTCCGCCGCCGGCCAAGTCGAGCTAGTAAGGGCCGATGTCCGACACTCGTGTTTCCCCCACCCAAGACTTCTTCTGGCGCCTGGAGGCGTTCGGCTACGACCTGTTCATGGGCCTGTTCCGGCTGCTGGGCGTGGACGCGGCCTCGGCGCTGGGCGGATGGTTCGGGCGCACGTTCGGACCGCTGAGCGGCGCCCACAAGGTGGCCGACCGCAACCTGCGCCTGGCCTTCCCGGAAAAGGACGCCGCCTGGCGCGCCGACATGCTGCGCAGGCAGTGGGACGGCCTTGGCCGGACCTTCGGCGAGTTCCCGCTGATGGACAAGCTTCTGCCCTCGACGGGCCGGGTAGAGGTGGTGAACGTCGAGCGCCTGGCCCAGATCGCCCGTGACAACGAGCCGGTGGTGTTCGTTTCGGGCCACCTGTCGAACTGGGAGGTGATGCCGGCGGCGATCGTCGATTCCGGCGTCACCTGCCAGATGACCTACCGCGCGGCCAACAACCCCTACATCGACGAGCGCATCAAGAAGAGCCGCTTCCGCTATGGCGTGCGCCTGTTCGCGCCCAAGGGCGGCGACGGCGCGCGCGAACTGCTCGACGCCATGAAGCGCGGCGAGTCGGTGGCGCTGATGAACGACCAGAAGTTCAACGGCGGCGTCGCGGCCCCGTTCTTCGGCCACGACTCGCGCACCGCGCCTGGGCCCACGCGCCTGGCGATCCGCTTTGGCACGGTGCTGCAGCCGATGTCGGTGCAGCGCACCAAGGGCGCGCATTTCCGCGCCGTGGTCCACGACCCGATCGTCCCGCCCAGCACCGGCGACCGCACCGCCGACATCGAGGCCGGCGTGCGGATGATCAACGCCTTCATGGAAGACCGCATCCGCGAGCGGCCGGAAGAGTGGTTCTGGGTCCACCGCCGCTGGCCCAACGAGGTCTATGCGGCGCTGCTGGCGGGGGAGATCCCCACGAACTGAGGCGTTTTGCGTCTTCCTCGCCCTTCGACAGGCTCAGGGTGAGGAAGAAGGCGGACGCTATAGTCGAAACCTCATCCTGAGCCTGTCGAAGGACGAGGTTTCGCTCGCTACAGCTCGATCGCACCCTTGTCGGTGCCGCGACGGAACGGGCCGCCGTAGTGGGGGTCCTGGCGGCGGCGGCGGCAGGGGCCGAAATAGTCGGCGCTGCGGATGAACGGCCGCGGCTTGAAGATCACCATGTCGATGCGGTCGAGCAGCGAACGGGCGGTGACCGGCTTGACGACGATCTCGGTGACGCCGGCGTCGCGCGCCTCGAACACCCGGTGCCGTTCGGCGAAGCCCGTCAGCATGATGATCGGCAGGAACGGGTCGGGGCTCTCGGGCGAGTTGCGCACCAGCTGGGTGAACTGCACCCCGTCCAGCGGCGACATCTTGAAGTCGACTATGGCGATGTCGATCTGGCGATCCTTCAGGATCTGAAGGCCTTCGGCCCCGTCGATCGCCTCGTGCACGTGGCGCACGCCGACCCCCTTGAGGATCGTGCTGACGATCGCCCGCATGTGGTGGTTGTCGTCCACCAGGAGGAAACGGAGCTTGTCGAGCACCGCGGACATGCGGGATTACGCCTCATACGCGAATTTCAAAAGCGGGGCTGGGGATAACCATAACCACGAGGACCTGTCGATAGGCGGTGTCCCGAAATGGTCAAGTTTGATCTCGTCACTGTCGCATTCCTGCGTCAGCAACCCACAGGCTGGGGTCCAGGTTGCGGTCGCGCCACTTCAGGCGCCAGCACAGGTGCGGACCCGTGGCGCGGCCTTCCTTGCCGACCGCGCCGATGACCTGGCCCTGGGCCAGCCGCTGGCCGGCGGCCACGTCCACGCGCGAAAGGTGCAGGTAGGCGCTGATCAGGCCCTGGCCGTGGTCGATCAGGATCAGGCCGCCCTCGAAGTGCAGGCCGGTCTCGGCGAAGGCCACGACGCCGGCGGCGGGCGCGACCACGGGCGTTCCCACCGGCGCGGCCAGGTCGACGCCGTAGTGCGGGCGCTTGGGCTCGCCGTTGAGGATCCGCTGGCCGCCGAACCGCGACGAGCGCCGCGTGGCCTTCACCGGCCAGATGAAGCCCGTGCGGAAGAAGTCGCCGTCGATGCGGCTGGAGAAGCCCGCAGCCTTGCGCGCGCCTTCGGCGGCGATGCGGGCCAGAAGGACCGGGTCCTCGGGCGAGACCTGCGACGGCGGCAGGCCGTCGATGCGCTGGATGTCGAAGGTTCCGGACGCGATCGCCACGCGGTGGGTCGCCGAGCCGTCGGGCGTCTCCACCGTGATGTCGGCGCTGGGGGCCGCGTCGCGGTCGAAGCCGACCATGAACCAGCCGTCGGCCGATGCCTGGGTGAGGGGAACGCCGTCGACCAGCACGCTGGCGCGCGGCGCGGTGCGGCCGACCGCGTAGCCGCCCTGTTCCAGGCGGCCGTTCAGCACCAGTCCCGGCGCCGCGGCGGCGGCGGGGAAGGCGAGGGGAGCGACGCCGCAGGTCAATGCGGCGAGAAGCGCCCGTCTATTCGGACGCCAGGGGTTCAGGCCTTGGTCTCCTGCCAGCGCTTCAGCGCTTCCTTCGGCGTGGCGTAGGCTTCCTGCAGCTCGGGGCTCCAGTAGCGCAGCGCTTCCAGCGGGATCTTGGCGCCGGTGACGGCGCACACTACGTACTGGCCGGGCTGGAGCACGGCGAAGTCGCCGTCGCCATAGTGCAGGACGGCCAGGCCGGATTTTCCGAGGTCGCGATCGTAAGCGTTCATGGGTCTCTTCTACGCCAATCGGTGCGTCTAGAACAGGTCGCCCTGCGACGACGAAGGCGGCGCGGCGGGCTTCGGGCGGGGCTTGGGCGGCGCGGCCGCGACCGGCGCAGGCGGGGGAGGCGGCGGCGTCGAGCCTTCGCCGTCGATCACCGCGTCGCGCTCGCCGTGCTTGAACTTCAGGTTCACGCGCTCGCCGGCCGCCAGGTCGGAGGCCGAGCGGGCCAGGGTGCCGTCCATCTTGCGCACCAAAGCAAAGCCCAGCTCCAGCGGCCGTTCCGGGTTCAGCGACTGGCGCAGCTTGTCCAGGCCCGCCAGGCGGTCGGCCTCGCGGTCGAGGCGGCGACGGGCCACTGCGTTCAGGCGGTCCCACAGGGCCGGCAGGCGGGCGTGCTGGGCGGCGCGCTCGGGCGCGCGGCGGGCGGCGAGATCCAGGCGGCGGGCCAGGTCGGAAAGGCGCTCGGCCTTGGCCTGGCGCTGGCGGGCCAGGGCCTCGGGCGACAGGCGGGCGGTGATCTTCAAGAGGTCCTGGGCATGGACCGAGGTGTTGCGCTCCAGCGCCGCGTCCAGCCGGCCGGCGGCGATGTCGAACCGCTGCTGGGCCAGCGCCAGCAGGTCGTTGGGTCTGGGCAACCCACGCGCAGCCGCTTGAAGGCGCGTGCGGCGCTCCTCGACCACCCGGCCGGCGCAGCGCGACAGGCGGCGGTCGTAGTCGGAGACCAGGCCCCGCAGCTCGGCCAGCACGGGCGTCGCAATCTCGGCGGCCGCCGTCGGGGTGGGCGCGCGGCGGTCGGAGACGAAGTCGATCAGGGTGGTGTCGGTCTCGTGGCCGACGGCCGAGATCAGCGGGATCGTCCCTTCGGCCACGGTGCGGGCCAGGGCCTCGTCGTTGAAGGCCCAGAGGTCCTCCACCGAGCCGCCGCCGCGGGCGACGATCAGGATGTCAGGGCGCGGAACCGGTCCGCCGGGCGCCAGGGCGTTGAAGCCCCGGATGGCGCCGGCCACCTGGCCCGCGGCCGCGTCGCCCTGCACGACGACCGGCCAGACGATTACCCGGCAGGGCCAGCGGTCGCGGATGCGGTGCAGGATGTCGCGGATCACCGCGCCCGTGGGGCTGGTGATGACGCCGACCACGGCCGGCATCGAGGGCAGGGCCTTTTTGCGTTCGGCCGCGAACAGGCCCTCGCCGGCCAGCTTGGCCTTCAGGCGCTCCAGCTGGGCGAGCAGGGCGCCGACCCCGGCGGCCTCCATGCTGTCGATGACGATCTGGTAGCGCGAACCGGCCGGATAGGTGGTGATCTTGCCGGTGACGATGACCTCGAGCCCGTGCTCGGGCCGCACGCCCAGGCCGCGCACATTGCCCTTCCAGACGACGCCGTCGATCGCGGCCTTGTCGTCCTTGATGGTCAGGTAGACGTGGCCGTTGGAGTGGTGGGTGACCTTGCTCAGCTCGCCGCGCAGCCGCACGAAACCGTAGCGGTCTTCCAGCGTGCGCTTCAGCGCGAAGGCCAGTTCCGAGACGGAATAGGCGGGCGCATTGGAATCGGGGGCGAGGTCGGTCATCGCTGCCAACATAAAGCCCTCCCCGCGGAACGGGGAGGGCTGCATGGCGAGAGCGCCTTATTCGACGCCTCTCTTCTTATCGGTGGCTGGCGCTAGATGTAGCGGCGCAGCGAACGGGCGAGCTCGGTGGCGCCGCCCTTCTTCTTGGTCGACTGCTGCGGCTGGTAGGCCACCCGGGCGTGCTCGACGCAGTAGGGGCCTTCCGACGAGCGGCGGCCGCAGAAGGTGAAGCTGTCCGACGACGGGTCGCCGATCGGCCACTTGCACATGTGGGCGCCCAGGGTCAGCACGGTGGCCGAGCCCGGAGCCTCGTTGCGCATCACCGGGACCGACGGCTGCTGGTGAGCGGCGACCGGAGCCGGGGCCGGGGCGACCGGCTCGGCGGCGACGACGCGGCGCGGCGCCGTCGGGATCGTCGAGGCGGCGGCCGGACGGGCCGGGCGCGGGGCCTTGAAGGCCGGGCGAGCCGGTTGCGACGGCGCGGCGCGACCCGACAGGCCCAGGCGATGGACCTTGCCGATCACGGCGTTGCGGGTGACCCCGCCCAGTTGTTTGGCGATCTGGCTGGCCGACAGGCCGTCCAGCCAAAGCTTCTTCAGGGTGGTGACCCGCTCGTCAGTCCAGCTCATGGCCCATCTCCGCCTAAAATCAGGGCCATGACGAGAAACCCCACCTCGCCATCGCCCTACATCTGGTGTACAGACCGCCCCGCCGGCGGCTGACCTACCAGATAGTGTAAAGAATGCGTTAAGACGCACAATAGGCGCCAGGTAGTCTGTCCACAGAAACTATATGTTGATTCTCGGAGCGGGACGCTTGCGTCCGACCCTCGCCGGGCGCACATGGCGAAGGAATTTCCAGGATCGGGCCTATGAGAGACATGGCAGACAGCGTCGTTCCGCCGCAGCCCCGCGACTATCACGGCTGGAACTGGAGCGGGTTCCTCACCCTCTATCAGCGCGAGATCCGCCGCTTCTGGAAGGTGGGCATGCAGACCGTGGCCGCCCCGGTGGTCACCACGCTGCTCTACATGCTGGTGTTCGTGGTCGCGGTCGGCTCCGACCGTCCGGCGGTCGAGGGCGTGACCTTCGGCCATTTCGTGGCCCCGGGCCTGATCATGATGGCCGTGCTCAACAACGCCTTCGCCAACTCGTCCTCGTCGCTGATCCAGGCCAAGATGATGGGCCTGACGTCCGACTTCCTGACGCCGCCCCTGACCCCGCTGGAGCAGGTGGCCGCCTTCGGCCTGGGCGCGGCCACGCGCGGCGTCGTCGTCGGCGCGGTGACGGCGGCCGTCATCGGCGTGCTGCCGGGCGCGGGCCTGCAGGTCTCGCACCTGTGGGCGATCCTCTATTTCGCGGTGGGCGCGGCGATCATCCTGGGCCTGGCCGGGGTGCTGGCGGGCCTGTGGTCGGAGAAGTTCGACCAGCTGGCGGCGGTGACCAACTTCGCCATCATGCCGATGACCTTCCTGTCGGGCACCTTCTACCTGGTCGACAAGCTGCCCGAGCCGTTCCGCACGGCCAGCCACTTCAACCCGTTCTTCTACCTGATCGACGGCTTCCGCTGGGGCTTCATCGGCCACGCCGACGGCAACATCGCCATCGGCGTCGTGGTCACGGCCGTGCTGGCCACGGGCCTGTTCCTGTGGTGCTGGGCGCTGTTCCGCAGCGGATACCGGCTGAAGAGCTAGCATACAGCAGTCGTCATCCCGGAAAGCGCGCAGCGCTTATCCGGGACCCAGGGGACTGGGCTCAGTGGCGGGGTCAAGCGCGTCAGGCGAAGGCCGTAGCCGTGCGGCGACCCCTGGGTCCCGGGTCTGCGGCGCGTTGCGCCTCCGCCCGGGATGACGCGCTTATTTGAGGCTCCCTAACGCCCCACGCCCTTCACGAGCACCTCGACGTCCTTCGTCGGACCGTCGTTGATCACCGCGATGTGGGTGTCGTTGATGAAGCGCAGCTGCCCGTCCACCTCGACGCGGGCCGACACCGAGTAGCGGTGGTTCGGCAGGATCTGGGCGGGGTCATAGGCCAGCTTGAAGGCGACGGGCGGGGCGCGGGTCCCCTCGACGACGTCCTCGGCCAGCACCTTGGCCGGCGCGTCGGCCAGGCTGACGTCCTGCAGGCGCACGATCGTGCGGGTCGTCGGCGGCAGCATGATCCGCTCGCGCCAGACCACGGTTCCAGTCACCACGGCCGGGCCGGAAGGCGTGGGCGTCATGGCGCAGCCGGGCAGGGCGGCCAGGGCCAGCAGGGCGATGGAAACGGCGGCCTTCATCGTGGATCCTCCATGCATGTCCCCCGGGCCAAGGCTTAGGTCGGATCGCGCCTGGATGGCAAGTTAGCGGTCCCGCGCGGCGGGGGTGTGTCCGTCATGCCCCGCAGGGCGAAAATTCATAGTGATTTCATTGACAGGGCAGGGCTTCGCGTCGACAACGTCGGGCCTTCCAGTCCCCGCGCGAAAGCCCGGGGGCTTCTTGCCTTTTTGGGAGGCCGAATTGAGCACTGCGACGTCGTCCAACTCCTCGCAACACCACATCATGGGCGTGTACAACCGCGCCCCGCTGGCGTTCGAACGAGGCCGAGGCGCGCGCCTGTTCTCGACGACCGGCGAGGAGTACCTGGACTGCGTGGCGGGCATCGCCACCTGCGGCCTGGGCCACGCCCACCCGGTGCTGGTCGACGCCCTGAAGACCCAGGGCGAAAAGCTCTGGCACGTCTCCAACATCTACACGATCCCCGAGCAGGAAGTGCTGGCCGACAAGCTGTGCGCGGCCACCTTCGCCGACGTGGTGTTCTTCACCAACTCGGGCACCGAGGCGATCGAATGCGCCCTGAAGGCCGCCCGCCGCTATCACGCGGTGGCCGGCAACCCTGAGCGCATCGACATCATCGGCTTCGATGGCTCGTTCCACGGCCGCTCGTACGCGGCGGTCAACGCCTCGGGCAACGCCGGCTATCTCGACGGTTTCGGCCCGCGCCTGCCGGGCTTCATCCAGCTGCCGTTCGGCGACCTGGAAGCCCTGAAGGCGGCCATCGGCCCGACGACCGCCGGCGTGATCATCGAGCCGGTGCAGGGCGAGGGCGGGGCGCGCGCCCTGACTGAGGCCCAGCTGGTCGAGCTGCGCCAGATCACCCGCGACGCCGGCATTTTGCTGATCTTCGACGAGGTCCAGAGCGGCATGGGCCGGACCGGCAAGCTCTTCGCCCACGAGTGGGCGGACGGCGCCGAGCCCGACATCATGTGCGTGGCCAAGGCCCTGGGCGGCGGCTTCCCGGTCGGCGCGTGCCTGGCCACCCACGAGGGCGCCAAGGGCATGACCCCCGGCACCCACGGCTCGACCTACGGCGGCAACCCGCTGGCCATGGCGGTGGGCACGGCGGCCTTCGACGCGATCAACACGCCCGAGCTGCTCGACAACGTGAAGACCGTCGCCGGCTACTTCACCCAGCAGCTCAACGGCCTGAAGGACCGCTTCCCGGACGTCGTTCTCGACATCCGCGGCAAGGGTCTGCTGATCGGCATCAAGCTGGCTTCGAACAACCGCGAGTTCATGGGCCTGGCCCGCGACCAGCAGCTGCTGGTGGCCGGCGGCGGCGACAACTGCGTGCGCCTGCTGCCGCCGCTGAACCTGACGCTGGCCGAAGCCCAGGAAGCCGTGGCCAAGCTCGAAAAGACCTGCGAGGTCGTCCGCGCCCAAGCGGCGGCCTGATTGCATCCTGGACCGACGTCCTCGCCCTTCGACAAGCTCAGGGTGAGGACGTCTACTGAAGCTCATTCGCCCTCATCCTGAGCCCGTCGAAGGACGAGGGCGGCATTTCGGAAAGGTGGCCTGAGATGACCGCCCCCCGTCACTTCATCGATCTCTGGAAGCTCGACGGCGCCACGCTGCGCCTGATCCTGGAGGACGCCAAGGCTCGCAAGACCGCCCGCAAGGGCTGGCCTCAGGGCCGCGTCGACGCCGACGCGCCGGCCAAGGACCGCGTGCTGTCGATGATCTTCCAGAAGAACTCGACCCGCACCCGCTTCTCGTTCGACGCGGCCATGCGCCAGCTGGGCGGCGACGCGATCATCTCGACGTCCAACGACATGCAGTTGGGCCGCGGCGAGACCATCGAGGACACCGCCAAGGTGCTCTCGCGCATGGTCGACGCGGTGATGATCCGCGCCAACGTCCACGCCGACGTCGAGCGTTTCGCCCAGGTCTCTACCGTGCCGGTGATCAACGGCCTGACCGACAAGAGCCACCCGTGCCAGATCATGGCCGACCTGCTGACGATCGAAGAGCATCGCGGCGACGTGGGCGGCAAGACCATCGCCTGGGTCGGCGACGGCAACAACGTCTGCTCCAGCTTCATCCACGCAGCCCCGCTCCTGGGCTTCAAGCTGAAGATCGCCTGCCCGGCGGTCTATCACGCCGACCTGCACGACCTGGCCCGCGCCGCCGGCCTGAACGGCGACGTGACCATGAGCGAGGACCCCAAGGAGGCCGTGCGCGGCGCCGACGTGGTCGTGGCCGACACCTGGGTCTCGATGGGCGACACCGACCATGACGAGCGCCTGAAGGCCTTCGAGCCCTATCAGGTCGACGACGCCCTGATGGACCTGGCCAAGCCCGACGGCGTGTTCCTGCACTGCCTGCCCGCGCACCGCGGCGAGGAGGTCACCGACGCCGTCCTCGACGGTCCGCGCTCGCTGGTCTGGGACGAGGCCGAGAACCGCATCCACGCCCAGAAGTCGGTCCTGGCCTGGTGCTTCGGGGCCATCGGCTGACCATGGCCCGCATCGAGCTCGACAAGGATGTGCGTGAGGCCGCCCTGCGCAAGCTGACGCTCTACATGCGCGACGAGCTCGATCGCCCGGTCAGCGGCCTGGAGGCGGGCTTCCTGCTCGACTTCATCGGCGAGACCCTGGGCCCGGCGTTCTTCAACCAGGGCGTCCGCGACGCCCAGACCCTGTTCCAGCGAAAGCTGGAAGACGTGGTCTACGAGATCGAGAAGCCGATCGAGTAATCCGCTGACGCGGACCCCCTCAGTCGCTCCGCGACAGCTCCCCCTGAGGGGGAGCATCTTCGCCAATCAGATCCTCCCCCTCAGGGGGAGGTGGCCCGGAGGGCCGGAGGGGGTTAGCGCCGCTTGCCCCGCCGCACGCCCTTGGGCAGCCCGCCGCGCGGCTTCACCGCCGCCTGACGCCGCGCGCCGAGGCGCGGGCGGGGCATCTTCGGGTCCGCCGGCAGCGGGTCGGTCAGCATCTCGAACAGCAGGCCGCCGGTCACGGGCGTGGCCTCGCGCAGCCGCACCTCGACCGACAGGCCCAGCGGCCAGCGCTTGCCGGTGCGCTCGCCGACCAGCGAGTGCAGGCGCTCGTCGTGGACGAAATATTCCTCGCCCAGGTTCGAGATCGGCACCAGACCGTCGGCGCCGGTCTCGTCCAGCTTGATGAACAGGCCAAAGCGCGTGACGCCGGTGATGCGGCCGCTGAAGGTCGCGCCCACCCGGTCGGCCAGGAACGAGGCGATGTAGCGGTCGGTGGCGTCGCGCTCGGCGGCCATGGCCCGGCGCTCGGCGTGGGTGATGACCTCGGCGGTGTCCTTGATCCGCGCGATGTCCTGGTCGGTCAGCCCGTCGTCGCCCAGGCCCAGGGCCCGGATCAGGCCGCGGTGCACGATCAGGTCGGCATAGCGCCGGATCGGGCTGGTGAAGTGGGCGTACTTGGCCAGGTTCAGGCCGAAGTGGCCGATGTTGTCGCTTGAATAGTGGGCCTGCATCTGGGTGCGCAGGACCACCTCGTTGATGATCGCCGCGTGCGGGCTCTCGCGCGTGTCTTCCAGCAGCTGGTTGAAGCGCGCGGTCTGCGGGGCCTCGCCCTTGTTCCAGCGGATCTCCAGCGTCTGCAGGAACTCGGCCAGGTTCTGCACCTTCTCCAGGCTCGGCGTGTCGTGCACGCGGTAGATCAGCGGAGAGCGCTTGGCCTCCAGGCTCTCGGCGGCCGAGACGTTGGCCTGGATCATCATCTCCTCGATCAGCTTGTGGGCCTCGAGGCTGGCGCGGCGCGTGATCGAGGCGATCTCGCCGTCCTTGGTGATGACGATGCGGCGCTCGTCGCTTTCGATGGCCAGCGGCGAGCGGGCCTCGCGGCCCTTGCCCATCAGGCGGAAGGCCTCCCACAGCGGGGTGAGGATCGCGTCCAGCAGGGGCGGGGCCTTGTCCGGGTCCTGGCCGGCCGGCGGCGGCGTGCCGTCGATGGCCGCCTGGGCCTGCTCGTACGACAGCTTGGCGGCCGACCGCATCAGGCCGCGCACGAAGCGGTGGCTGGTCTTGCGGCCGTTCTTGTCGAACACCATCCGCACGGCCAGCGTGGCGCGGTTCTCGCCTTCACGCAGCGAGCACAGGCCGTTCGACAGGGTCTCGGGCAGCATCGGCTCCACCCGGTCGGGGAAGTAGACGCTGTTGCCCTTGTCGCGGGCGTCGCGGTCCAGGGCCGAGCCCGGGCGCACATAGGCGGCCACGTCGGCGATGGCGACCCAGACGATCCAGCCGCCCTTGTTGTTCTCTGCGTCGTCGGGGTGGGCGTAGACGGCGTCGTCGTGGTCGCGGGCGTCCACCGGGTCGATGGTCACGAACGGCAGGTCGCGCAGGTCCTCGCGGCCCTCCAGCGTCGGCTCCCTGGCGGCCTTGGCTTCCTCTTCGGCCTCGTCGGAGAAGCCGGTCGGAATGCCGTGGCTGTGGATCGCGATCAGCGAGGCGGCGCGGGGATCTTCCTCGTGGCCCACCGTCTCCAGCACGCGGCAGGGCTTGGGGCCGTAGCGGCCCGCGTGACCGCTCTGCTGCACGACCACCAGGTCGCCGTCCTTCAGGTCGGACACGCCCGGCTGGGCGACGTCGAGGACGAAGCTTTCCTTGGACTTGCGGTCGACCGGCTCGACGCGGATCTCGCGGCGCTGCTTGCGCACCACGCCCAGCACCTTGTGGGCGCTCTGGCCCAGGCGCTTGATCAGGCGGGCCTCGTACTCGCCGCTCTCCAGCTGCTCGAAGCGCACCAGCAGGCGATCGCCCAGGCCGGGCGCGCCGGCGGCGGCCTCGCGACGGTCGGGCGCCAGGCGCACCATCGGCACGTCGTCGTCGGCCTTGGTCAGCTTGACGAAGAGGTCGCCGTCGGCGTCGCGCTCGATCACGTCGGCCACGCCGACGGGGGGCAGAGCGCCGGCCTCGGCGAAGCCGCGACGGCCGCGCTTGCCCAGCTGCCCCTGGGCCTCCATCTCGCGGATCATCTCGCGCAGGGCGCGACGATCGGCGCCCTTCAGGCCGAAGTGGCGGGCGATGTCGGCCTTGGCGGCCTCGCCGGCGTCGCGCAGGAACGCCAGCAGCGTCTCCTTGTCGGGCAGGCCGGCGGGCGGACGGGCCTTCGAGGCGAGCTTCGGCGACGCCGTCTTCGGGCGCGAGGACTTCGGGGCAGCGGACTTGGGGAGGCGAGGTTTGGCCATTGCTCCCCTCTAAGCCGTTTCAGGGCCGAAGGGAAACGCACAGGCGGATCGAGGGCCCGGGCGAGATCGACATTCGCTGGCCAGCCGATCCCCATTCCGCAAAATCCCCGCGAAGGCGGGGATCCAAGCTGGCTTTCAGGGCGTGGCTCGGCCCTGGATCATCCCCGACCTCGGCTTGGGTCCCCGCCTTCGCGGGGATGCTCGGGAAAATCGGCCCGAGCGCACGACGGTCGATCGGCTCTAGTACAGGTCCTCGATCCGTTGCGGCGTCTGCTGGGCCGGCGGGACCTCGGGCTTCTTCTCGGCCGGAGGCGGGGTCACGGGCGCGACCGGCGCCTGGACCACCGGCGGCGTCTCCGGAGCGACCTCCTCGGGCGCTTCGTCGACCGGCTTGACCGGCGGGGGAGGCG
>LNIY01000075.1 GCA_001449105.1 Caulobacter vibrioides
GGGCGGGGGCGCAGATGGGCTTCCTGCTGCCGTTCTCGCGCAAGCACGAACTGGAGGCCGACCGCATCGGCGTCGACATCATGCAGCGCGCCGGCTACCGGCCGCGCGAGGCCGTGGCCCTGTGGCGCAAGATGCAGGCCCAGGGCGGCTCGGGCCGGCCCGAGTTCGCCTCGACCCACCCGTCGGACGCCACGCGCATCCAGGCGCTGGAAAACTATCTGGCGAGCCAGGGCTGGTGAGCCTTGTGTGGCTCTAGGGTCACACTACATCCCCTGACAGGTCGGGCCGTGCTCATTCGAGGCGGCCTGGTCTGATCCGCCTAGTGAAGGGGACGCCAACTTGAAGATCGACATCTATTCCGACCGCGCCAAGCAGGCCGTGCAGTCCGCGCAGAGCCTGGCCCTGGCCCGTGGTCACCAGCAACTCGGGCCCGAACACCTCCTGAAGGTGCTGCTGGAAGAAAAGGACGGGCTTTCGCGCACCATCATCACCAACGCCGGCGGCCGCCCCGACGCGGCCGACGCGGCGGTGGACGCGATCCTGGCCAAGAACCCGCGCGTCGACGGCGCCGGTGGCCAGCTCTACATGAAGCCCGACACCGCCCGCGTGTTCGCCTCGGCCGAGGACGGCGCCAAGAAGGCCGGCGACGCCTTCGTGACCACCGAGCGCCTGCTCGCGGCCATCGCCAAGGACGGCGCGGAATCGGCCAAGGCGCTCAAGGACGCCGGCGTCTCGGCCCAGAGCCTGGAGACCGCCGCCGCCGCCCTGCGCAAGGGCCGCACCGCCGACAGCGCCAACGCCGAGGAAGGCTATGACGCGCTCAAGCGCTACGCCCGCGACCTGACCGCGGCCGCCCGCGACGGCAAGATCGACCCGGTGATCGGCCGCGACGAAGAGATCCGCCGCACCATCCAGGTCCTGTCGCGCCGCACCAAGAACAACCCGGTGCTGATCGGCGAGCCCGGCGTGGGCAAGACCGCCATCGTCGAAGGTCTCGCGCAACGCATCGTCAACGGCGACGTGCCCGAGAGCCTGAAGGACAAGAAGCTGCTGTCGCTCGACATGGGCAGCCTGATCGCCGGCGCGAAGTATCGCGGCGAGTTCGAGGAACGACTGAAGGCCGTGCTCGGCGAGGTCACGGCGGCCGAGGGCTCGATCATCCTGTTCATCGACGAGATGCACACGCTGGTCGGCGCCGGGAAGGGCGACGGGGCCATGGACGCCAGCAACCTGCTCAAGCCCGCCCTGGCGCGCGGCGAGCTGCATTGCGTGGGCGCCACGACGCTGGACGAGTACCGCAAGCACGTCGAAAAGGACGCCGCCCTGGCGCGTCGCTTCCAGCCGGTGTTCGTGCAGGAGCCGACGGTGGAGGACACCGTCTCGATCCTGCGCGGCCTGAAGGAGAAGTACGAGGTGCACCACGGCGTGCGGATCAGCGACTCCGCCATCGTGGCCGCCGCGACGCTGTCCAACCGCTACATCGCCGACCGCTTCCTGCCCGACAAGGCCATCGACCTGGTGGACGAGGCGGCCAGCCGCGTGCGCATGGCCATCGACAGCAAGCCCGAGGAACTGGACGAGATCGACCGCCGCCTGGTGCAGCTGAAGATCGAGCGCGAGGCCCTGTCCAAGGAAACCGACGCCGCCTCCAAGCAGCGCCTGGAGAACCTGGAGGTCGAGATCGACGACCTGCAGTTCCGGTCGGACGAGATGACCGCCCGCTGGAAGGCCGAGAAGGACAAGGTCGGCGGCGCCGCCCAGGCGCGCGAGGCCCTGGACCGCCTGCGCGCCGATCTCGCCAACGCCCAGCGCGCCGGCGACTTCGCCCGCGCCGGCCAGCTCCAGTACGGCGAGATCCCGGCGCTCGAAAAGCGCCTGGCCGACGCCGAGGCCGGCGAGAACGGCGACAAGGCCCTGACGCCGGAAGTCGTCGACGCCGAGCAGATCGCCGCCGTCGTCAGCCGCTGGACCGGCGTGCCGGTCGAGAAGATGCTGGAAGGCGAGCGCGAGAAGCTCTTGCAGATGGAGGTCGCCCTGCGCTCGCGCGTGGTCGGCCAGGACGAGGCCCTGGAGGCCGTGTCCGACGCCGTCCGCCGCGCCCGCGCCGGCCTGCACGATCCCACGCGCCCGATCGGCTCGTTCCTGTTCCTGGGCCCGACGGGCGTGGGCAAGACCGAGCTGACCAAGGCGCTGGCCGAGTTCATGTTCGCCGACGAGCATGCGATCACCCGCATGGACATGTCGGAATACATGGAGAAGCACTCGGTCAGCCGCCTGATCGGGGCGCCTCCCGGCTATGTCGGCTACGACGAAGGCGGGGCGCTGACCGAGGCCGTGCGCCGGCGTCCCTATCAGGTTGTCCTGTTCGACGAGATCGAGAAGGCCCACCCGGACGTCTTCAACGTGCTGCTCCAGGTGCTGGACGACGGTCGCCTGACCGACGGCCAGGGCCGGACGGTCGACTTCCGCAACACGCTGATCATCATGACCTCCAACCTGGGCGCCGAGTTCCTGGCCAACCAGGAGGACGGGGCCGACGTGGAAGAGGTGCGGCCGCTGGTGATGGCCACGGTGCGCGGCCACTTCCGTCCGGAGTTCCTGAACCGGATCGACGAGATCATCCTGTTCAAGCGGCTGGACCGCTCGAACATGAGCGACATCGTCCGCATCCAGCTGGGACGGGTGGAGAAGCTGCTGGCCGATCGCCGCATGACCCTGGCGCTCGCGCCGGAGGCCCTGCAGTGGCTGGCCGACAAGGGCTACGACCCGGTCTATGGCGCGCGCCCGCTCAAGCGCGTGATCCAGAAGGAACTGGTCGACCCGATCGCCCGCCGCCTGCTGGCCGGCGAGCTTGAGGACGGCGGCGTCATCGCCGTCGGGGCCGACGACGGCGGCCTGTCCTTCGGCAGGGCGACGCTGCAATAGGGGCCAGGTCGAGATCCGACGAGAAACGCGCTCCGGTCGCCCGGGGCGCGTTTTTCGTTTGCGGTGGCGCGAAAGGCGCCTACATCTGGAGGGTGAGCCGGGCGCACGCGTTCGGACGAGGCCCCCGTCCGCGATTCCATCGCGACGTGCCGGCCGGGCCCGAGTCGAGGGCCTCAGAGCCCTCCGCGCCCGCAAAAAATCCTCTTCGAACTGAAAATAATTCGTGGAACCAAATCGCGGTTCGAACGATCGCGCGCGGTGAATAGAGTGACCATGAACATTGATCGCAAGCGGCGCCAATCAAGACAAGAACACGCCCATTTTTCGCCTCTGTCACCTGACGGTTTCGTAATGCGAAAGCTGATTGACCCCGGATGAGTGCGTAGGTTCAAGGTCAAGCTTTCTTGGATCAACAGGAGATGAAGCGAACAATGATCGGCCAAGTCAAAGGCAGCTTGAAGATGGCGACCGTTGTCGCGCTGGTGGCTGGGGGCCTGGCGGTCAGCGGCTGCGCGACGAAGAAGTACGTCAACACTCAGGTCGGCCAGGTGAACACTCGGGTGGACGGTCACGACACCCAGATCGCCGAACTCGACAAGACGTCCCGCGAAGCCCTCGATCGCGCGACCGCCGCCGGCAAGCTCGCCGAAGGCAAGTTCATGTACTCGATGGTGCTCTCGGATGACTCCGTGAAGTTCCCGACCGACCAGGACGCCCTGTCCCCCGAGGCCGAACAGCGCCTGGCGGACTTCGCGGCCAAGCTGAAGGAAGAGAACAAGAACGTGTACCTGGAGATCCAGGGCTACACCGACGCCACCGGCGAGACCGGCTACAACGAAAAGCTGGGCCAGCGCCGCGCCGACGCCGTGCGCAAGTTCCTCTCGCGTCAGGGCGTCGCCCTGAACCGCATGGCGACCATCTCGTACGGCGCGGAAGATCCCGTGGCCCCGAACGAGACCACCGAAGGCCGGGCGCAGAACCGCCGGGTCGTGATCATGGTGCTGGCCTAAACCCCCTGGGTCAGGCCGCCAGGGACGCCGAGCGCGGGCGAAGACTCCACACCTCGCCCGCCGCTCGCGGCCCAGCGCCGATGGTTCAACTTGGGCGGTCCCGGAAACGGGGCCGCCTTTTTTACGTCTGCAGCGCAGCCAGCGAGGGGAAGCCGCCCGTCTGGCGAAGGGCCTCGGCCAGGGCCATGCCGGCGGTCACCGAGACGTTCAGCGAGCGGGCCTGCGGCCGCAGCGGGATCACCACCCGGGCGTCGACCGCAGCGTGAACTTCCTCCGGGGCGCCGCGACTCTCGTTGCCGAAAAGCAGGGTGTCGCCGGGCTGGAAGGCGAACTCGTGGAAGGTCTGGTCGCCGCGGGTGGTGAACAGCACCAGGCGCCCGTGGGCGCGCTGCGGCGCCTGCAGGAAGGTTTCCCACGAATCGTGGCGAGTGAGGTGCGCCAGCGGCCCGTAGTCGAGGGCCGCGCGCTTCAAGCTCTTGTCGTCCAAGGGAAAACTGCAGGGCTCGATGACGTCCAGGCCGACGTCCAGGCAGGCCGAAAGCCGAATCGCCGCGCCCACGTTCTGGGGAATGCCGGGTTGAAAAAGCGCGAGACGCATTCTAACGAAACCAACCATGGGGCTAGTAGGGGCATTGCTGCACATCGAATAGGGCTTGCGAACTCTGTTCGCCCATCCGATAGGGAGCGTGCCCCTTGTGGCGAAGATCCGCTTGCGGGTCGAGGTAAAGATATCGCGCCGAATGGCGCATTTCCTGGTCTGGCCGTTCACGCGGTTGGACGGATTTCGAAGGGTGGAACAAGGTGGCCGACACCGCCGTGGGCGCAAAGACCGAGTCTGGGTCCGATCCCAGCCGACGCGATTTCATTTACATTGCCGCGATCACCGCCGCAGCCGGCGGCGCAGCGGCGCTTGCCTGGCCGTTCATCGACCAGATGAATCCCTCTGCCGACACGTTGGCCCTGGCCTCGACCGAGTTCGACCTGACCAAGGTCGCCGACGGCCAGCAGGTGACGCTGAAGTGGCGGGGTAAGCCGCTCTTCGTGCGCAACCGCACCTCGGCCGAAATCCAGAAGGCGGTCGCCGACGACGGCGCGTCGATGAAGGATCCCCAGAAGGACGCCGACCGCGTGAAGCCGGGCAAGGCCCAATGGCTCGTGCTGATCGGCTCGTGCACTCACCTGGGCTGCGTGCCCACCTTCGGCGGCGGCGACTACGGCGGCTGGTTCTGCCCGTGCCACGGCTCGCACTACGACACGTCGGGCCGCATCCGTAAGGGTCCGGCCCCGCTGAACCTGGCGGTTCCGGAGTACGAGTTCCTGTCCGACACCAAGGTCAAGATCGGGTAAGCCAGATGAGCGGACATTCGACCTACCAGCCGAAGACCGGTTTCGAGCGCTGGCTCGACGCCCGTCTCCCGATCGTGCGCCTGGGCTACGACAGCTTCGTCGACTACCCCACCCCGCGTAACCTGAACTACTGGTGGACCTTCGGCGGCATCCTGTCGCTGTGCCTGGCCAGCCAGCTGATCACCGGGATCATCCTGGTGATGCACTACACCCCCAGCGCCGACCACGCCTTCGCCAGCGTCGAGCACATCATGCGCGACGTGAACTACGGCTGGCTGATCCGCTACATGCACGCCAACGGCGCGTCGATGTTCTTCATCGCCGTCTACGTCCACATGCTGCGCGGCCTCTACTACGGCTCGTACAAGGCGCCCCGCGAGGTGCTGTGGATCCTGGGCTGCGTGATCTACCTGCTGATGATGGCCACGGCCTTCATGGGCTACGTGCTGCCCTGGGGCCAGATGAGCTTTCACGGCGCCGTCGTGATCACCAACCTGTTCGGCGCCCTGCCGATCGTCGGTCCGTCGATCACCACCTGGCTGTGGGGCGGCTTCGCCGTCGACAACGCCACGCTGAACCGCTTCTTCTCGCTGCACTACCTGCTGCCGTTCATGATCGCGGGCGTCGTGATCTTGCACATCTGGGCCCTGCACGTGGTCGGCCAGAACAACCCGACCGGCGTCGAGCCCAAGTCGAAGGCCGACACCCTGCCCTTCACGCCGTACGCCACGGTGAAGGACGGTTTTGCGATGAGCGTCTTCCTGATCCTCTTCGCGACCTTCGTCTTCTACCTGCCCAACGCCCTGGGCCACGCCGACAACTACGTCGAGGCCAACCCGCTGGTGACACCGTCGCACATCGTGCCCGAATGGTACTTCCTGCCGTTCTACGCGATCCTGCGCGCCGTGCCGGACAAGCTGATGGGCGTGCTGGCCATGTTCGGCGCCATCGCCTGCCTGTTCGCCCTGCCGTGGCTGGACACCTCGAAGGTGCGCTCGATGCGCTACCGCCCGACCGCGAAGCTGTACTTCATCATCTTCGTGGTGGCGTGCTGCATCCTGGGTCTCTGCGGCGCCAAGCTGCCGGACGATCCGGTGCTGGGTCACTTCAAGACCTTCACCCTGGGCGACGCCGACCTGAACAGCTTCGTGTGGCTGAGCCGCTTCGCCTCGCTCTACTACTTCGCGTTCTTCCTGGTGATCCTGCCGGTGCTGGGCCTGGTCGAGAAGACCCTGCCGGTTCCGGACTCCATCGCCTCGCCCGCCCTGTCGCACCCGGCCGCCGCGCCGGCCGAAGCGACCGCCGCGCCTGAAATGAAGGGCTGATCCCGATGCTGCGCAAACTCTCCGTCATCGCAGCGGTCGCGGGTCTGATGGCGGCTTTCGCCGCCGCCCCGGCCCTGGCCGCCGGTCATCCGCTGGAACCGGAAAAGATCCACTGGTCGTTCAACGGCCCGTTCGGCAAGTTCGACCAGGCCCAGCTGCAACGCGGCTACAAGGTCTATCGCGAGGTCTGCTCGGCCTGCCACTCCATGAAGCTCGTCAGCTTCCGGAACCTCGGCGACAAGGGCGGCCCATTCTATAACGAGAAGTACCCGAACTCGAACGACAACCCGTGGGTCAAGGCGATCGCCAAGGAGTTCGAGGTCGGCGACATCGACTCCGAGACCGGCGACGCCATCAAGCGTCCGGCCACCAGCGCCGACCGCTTCCCCTCGCCGTTCCCGAACGAGGCCGCGGCCCGCGCCAGCAACGGCGGCGCGTTCCCGCCGGACATGTCGCTGCTGGCCAAGGCCCGCACCGGCGGTCCCGACTACATCCACGCCATCGTCACGGGCTACAAGAACCCGCCGGCCGGCCTGAAGGTCGGTCCGGGCCAGCACTACAACCCGTACATGCCGGGCGACCTGGCGGCCTACTGGAGCGGCGACCACGCCCACGTTCCGCCGGGCGGCTTCATCGCGATGGCCCCGCCGCTGACCGAGGGCGGCGTCACCTACGACGACGGCACCAAGGCCACGGTCGACCAGCAGGCCCGCGACGTCTCGGCCTTCCTGATGTGGGCCGCCGAGCCCAAGCTGGAAGAGCGCAAGCAGACGGGCTTCGCGGTGATGATCTACCTGATCCTCTTCGCCGGCCTGCTCTATGCGAGCTACCGCAAGGTCTGGAAGAACGAGTCGCACTGAGCGGCGCGTTCGGACCGAGAATGAAGAAGGGCCCGGCGGCGACGCCGGGCCCTTTTGTTTTGACCCTCCCCCTGAAGGGGGAGGTGGCCCGGAGGGCCGGAGGGGGAAGTTTCTGATGGGGTCGGTTCACCTCTAAAGGCAGCAGCCACTTCCCCCTAAGTCGCTTCGCGACAGCTCCCCCTTCAGGGGGAGCATCTTACCGCTCACCCCTTCTCCAGCACCGTGTCGATGCCGAACCCGCTCTTCAGCGCCAGCGTCACCGGCGTCCGCTCGACCACGTCGCGCAGGCGGGCGATGGCGGCCTCGTCGAGGTCGCCGGCGGCGGAGACCTTGCGGTCGATCCTGGGCTTGTCGCCGCGGTTATCGAGCACGAGGTCGACGGTGATGGTCACCTCGCCCCAGCCCTTGCGGTCGGCGTACATGCGCAGGGTCGTGGCCGTGCAGGCCGCAAGACCCGCCAGCACGAAGCCGAACGGCGGCGGGCCGGCGTCCTGGCCGCCCAGGGCCGGGGGCTCGTCGCCGACCAGCTTGTGGCCGTTGACGTCGAGCTGGATCGTGTGGCGCGGGTCGACGGTGACGGCGTGAACGCGCGAGGCCATGGGAAAACTCCGTACAGGGATGATGTGATCTAGGGCGTCAGCCAGAGGGCGTGGGCGGCAGGGTCCAGCCGCAGGCGGCCTCGGGCCAGCACCTCGACGCCCAGGGCGCCGACGACGCCGGGCGGCAGGTCGCCGGCCTGGACCGCGCGGGCGCGCGGATAGAGGCGGCCGTCGAAGGCCAGCGCCGCCACCGTGCCGGCCGGCTTCTGGCGAGGTCCGTCGGCCGGTCCGCGGGCGCGCAGGGCGCCGCCCGAGGCGGTGTCGATGGCGAAGGGGCCCTGGACGCTGGAGAAGCCGTCCGAGGCGCTGGCGCGCACCGTCGGCACTCCGCCGACCATCTCGACGCGCAGGGAACGCCCTTGGGGCATGGAGAGGCCGTCCGCGGGCTCCAGCCGCAAACGGCAGGGGGAAAAGTCGATGATCACCGTGTAGCGGGCCAGGATGTCGGCCCCGATGACGCCCGCGATGGGCGCGGCGAAGCCGACGCCGCGATAGTCGAGGTCGGTCACCGCCACGGGCAGGGCGGGCAGGGCCTCGCCGGCCACGCGGACGGGGAGGGAGAGGTCGGTCGCCTCGAAGCCGCCGGCCTGGGCCTTGGTGTCGTGCAGCAGGGTATGGGGAGCCGACAGGTCGATGACGAAGTCGCCGGTCATGTCGCCGATCGCGGCGGGGGCGACGACCGCGCCGTTCTCGAACCAGCACGCGGTCTCGCCGGCGCGCGCCGAGGCGGCGGTCGCGAGCGTCAGGGCCAGGGCAAGAAGCGGGGCGCGCATGGGATGCAGACTAGGGCGTGTGGGGGCAGGGTGGAAAGCGTCGGGTGACTGACGCAGCCATAGCCCCTCGCATCGCGCATGGCTTGAACGGAAAGAGGGCGGACGCTTCCGCGTCCGCCCCCCTCCGGCCCTTCGGGCTGCCTCCCCCAGAGGGGGAGGATCTAGAGCCGTAGATGCTCCCCCTCTGGGGGAGCTGTCGGCGAAGCCGACTGAGGGGGTTACTTCCGCAGCCCCACCGGCACGCTCTGCGCCGCGACGGCCGCCGTCGTGCGCGCGGTGATCGCCGCCGAGGACGCCCCCAGCTGCACCTCGTAGTCGCCGGCCGCGACCTGCCAGCCGTGGGCCTTCTCGTCCCAGGTCGCCAGCAGGCGCGGGTCGACGGTCAGGGTGACGGTCTGGCTGGCGCCTGGAGCGAGGTCGACCTTCTGGAAGCCGGCCAGGCGGCGCGGGGCCTCCCAGCCGCCGGCCTTGGGCGAGACATAGACCTGCGGCACGTCCTTGCCGGCGCGCTTGCCGGTGTTGGTCACCTTGAAGGCCACCGTCAGCTGGCCATCGGTGGTCGAGGTCTTGAGGTCCGAATAGGCGAACGAGGTGTAGGACAGGCCGTGGCCGAACGGGAACAGGGGTTTGAGGCCCTTCTTGTCGAACCACTTGTAGCCGACGGCCGCGCCCTCGATCGAATAGTCGACGGCGAACAGCGCGTCGGGCGTCTTCGGGTCGCCGTCGAGCTTGGGACGCGGCAGCTGGGCCTCGCCGGCCGGAAAGGTCACCGGCAGGCGGCCGGTCGCGTCGACCTCGCCGGTCAGCACGCGGGCGATGGCCTCGCCGCCACTCGTGCCCGGATACCAGGCCTGCAGCACCGCGCCCACGTCGTTCAGCCACGGCATGGTCACCGGGCCGCCGGTCTCGAGCACGACGACGGTCGGCTTGCCGGCCTTGGCGGCCGCGGCGATCATGGCGTCCTGGTTCTTGGGCAGGGCCAGGGACGCAACGTCCTCCGACTCGGTGGTCCACTGGTCGGCGAAAACGATGACCAGATCGCTCTGCGCCGCCAGCCTGGCGACCGCGGCCGGATCCTTGCCGTCGTTGTAGGTGAACCTGGCCTGCGGGGCGCGGGCCTGCAGCGCCTTCAGCGGCGAGGACGGGTAGTAGATCACCGGGCCCGGCCAGGTCTTGGGCTCCAGCCCCTGCACGGCGCGGCCGCCGGCGGGATAGACCTGCGAGGAGCCGCCGCCCGACAGCACGCCGACATCGGCATAGGCGCCGATCACGGCGATCTTCTGGGCCTTCAGCGCCAGGGGCAGCATGCCCTTGTCGTTCTTCAGCAGGACCATGCCTTCCTCGGCGTCGGCCTGGCTGACCTTGCCGTTGGCGGCGAGATCGATCGGCGCGATCTTCACCGGATGGTCGACCGCGCCGCTGGCGAACAGCGAGCGGACGATGCGGCGGGCCATGTCGTCCAGGCGCGCCTGGCTGACCGCGCCGCTGGCCAAGTCAGCCTTCAGCACGCTCGCCAGGAAGGGCTGCTTGTCGAAGGCGTCGCCGGCCGATTCCTGGTCGAGGCCGGCATTGACCGACTTGGCGCCCGAGTGTACGGCGCCCCAGTCGGACATCACGTAGCCCTTGTAGCCCCAGTCCTGCTTGAGCACCTTGTTCAGCAGCCAGTCGTTCTCGCAGGCGTAGTGGCCGTTGACGCGGTTGTAGGCGCACATCACCGAGTGCGGGTCCGAGGCCTCCATCGCGATCTGGAAAGCCAGCAGGTCGGAGGTGCGGGCGTCGGCGTCGCCGATCCTGCTGTCGACGACGAAGCGGCCGGTCTCCTGGGCGTTCAGGGCGTAGTGCTTGATCGTCGAGACGATGTTGTTGGACTGGATGCCCTTGATCTGGGCCCCGACCATCACGCCGGCCAGCAGCGGATCCTCGCCGCCGTATTCGAAGTTGCGGCCGTTGCGCGGCTCGCGCACCAGGTTCACGCCGCCGGCCAGCATGACGTTGAAGCCCGAGTCGCGGGCCTCCTTGCCGATCATCGCGCCACCCTTCTCGGCGAGGGCCGGGTTCCAGGTGGCCGTGGTGGCCATGCCCGAGGGCAGGGCGGTGCGCTCGCGGAACTGCGCGGCGCTGCCCTGCGTGGCCACGCCGATGCCGGCGTCGGTCTCGAACTGGGCCGGGATGCCCAGGCGCGGCAGGCCCGGCACGTAGCCGGCCGAGCCGGGCAGGGAGCCTTCGATGCGCGTGTACTTGGGCTTCATGTCGGCGCCGAAGTAGCCGTAGACGAGGGTCAGCTTCTCGTCCTGGGTCATGGCCTTGACGGCCAGGTCCGCACGGGCGTCGGCGTCGAGCTTGGGGTCCAGCCAGGGCTGGCCGGCCGGGGCGGTGGCGTGGCCGGCATGGTCCGCACGGCCCTGGGCGAGGGCGGGGACGCCGGTGAAGGCGCCCATCGTGGCGACGGTCAGGGCCAGGGCGCTGGCCCGCCAGAGACGCGAATTCATTCTACCTCCCACTCGTATGATCTTGGCCGGCGATGCGGCGGTGTGTTTTCGGGCCCGTCAGCCGGGCTTGGCCGGCGGCCGCTTGCGGGCCGGGCCGGTGGATTCGCGGACAACCAGGGTGTGCTGGGCCAGGAAGGGGCTGGGGCGGATGCCCGAGTCGCTGCTGTTCCAGGCCGCGAAGGTCTGCAGGGCGCGCAGGGCCATCGGCTCGAACGGCTGGCGGATGGTGGTCAGGGTCGGCCAGATGACCCCGGCGATCGGCGCGTCGTCGAAACCCACCACCGACAGGTCGTCGGGAATGCGCAGGCCGCGGCGCTGGGCCTCCATGCAGGTGGCGGCGGCCATGTCGTCGTTGGCGGCGAAGATGGCGGTCGGCGGCTCGTCGATGTCGAGCAGCAGCTTGGCGGCGTCGAGGCCGGTCTTGAAGGTGAACTCGCCCCCGACGATCAGCTCCGGGGCTGGGCGCGGCAGGCCGGCGGCGGCGTAGGCCTCGAAGAAGCCGTTGCGGCGATGGGTGCTGGCGGCGTGGTCCGGGTGGCCGGCGATGTGGCCGATGCGGGTGTGGCCCAGGCTGAACAGGTGCTCGACCACCTCGCGGGCGGCGGCGCGGTCGTCCATGGCGATGGCCGGGAAGTTGGGGTCGGGCGTGGTCGGCGAGATCAGCACGCAGCGCACGTCGAGTTCGCGCATCAGCGCCTTCAGCGGGCCGAAGTCGCACTCGGGCGGCAGCAGGATCACCTCGCGGACGCCGCCGTCCTCGATGAAGGCGCGGATGCGCTCGTGCCAGCCGACCACCGGGCCGTCGAACAGCTCCACGGTCAGGTGGCGGCCGGTCTCCAGGCAGGCCAGCAGCAGGGCGTGGTGGGTGCGGGTGTGATAGCCGCCGCTGGGGTCGCCCATCAGCACGCCGACGGCCGAGGCGCCTTGCGCGCGGAAGTGACGGGCCACGGCGCTGGGCTGGTAGCCGAGCGCGGCCATGGCCTCGCGCACCTTGTCGCGGGTCTTGGTGGTGACGCTGGCGTGGTCGTTCATGACCCGCGAGACGGTCTTGGCCGAGACCCCCGCCCGCTGAGCCACATCGTGAATCGTCGTCATTCGTGAAGACCCGCACCCGACTCGGCCGCGATGCGCATCCCCCGGCAGGGGCGGCTCGGCGGCTCCCGAGACGCAGCCATACCGCAGCTCGACCGGCTTGTCATGCGATGGGACAAGTCGTGGTCAAAAAATGTCCTCGTCGTGGACATTTATGCGGTCATTTATGGTGTCCTTGAGGTCATCGTAGTCGAGCTGGAACCGCTTCCGATCGCGATCTGGATGAAAATATCCATGACGCTGTCTGTCGCGGACATGGTCGCTCTGGTTCGCGCCTTGGTAACTGCTAGCGCTGTCTTTCGCGGCGGGCGGGTGGAGTTGCTATGAAAAACATAACAAAAACAATAATATATAGAACGGTCGATCCTGGGTGTCGTAGCGACCTCTCGCTGTTGCAACGCTTCGCAACCCGCCGATTTCCGAAAATGACAACGTTGACATTCTTGTTGACTTGATCGGGACATTTGGGAATGTTGCCACCGTGACCGGCGTCTGAGGGCCGGATCGCAGCACCGTTCCGGCGCCGGGGGTCGCCGACAGGACAATCACCGGGCCACGACCGCCGAAGCAGGTTGGCGTGAAGGTCGAGGCCCGGCTCGAGACCCACCGCGGCGTCAAAAGGCGCCGCGGCCCGAACGCAAGAACAAGACATTGGGGAGCGATCGATTTGACCACATCACGTAGGAAGTCCGCCTGGACTCGCGGCTTGACCCTGGCCCTCCTGGCCGGCGCGTCTCAGGCCGTCATCACCACAACCGCCCTGGCGCAGGGCGCCGGCCAGACCGAAGAGACCGCCGTCGACGAGATCGTCGTCACCGGCGTGCGCGGCTCGCAGCTGAAGTCGGTCGACGTCAAGCGGCGCGAAACCGCGATTGTCGACGCGATCTCGTCGGAAGACATCGGCAAGCTGCCCGACGTCACCGTCGCCGACGCGCTGCAGCGCATTTCGGGCGTCCAGATCCAGCGCGACGCCGGCGAAGGCAAGAGCGTCAACATCCGCGGCCTGTCGCAGGTCATCACCCTGCTGAACGGCGAGCAGTATCTCAGCGCGGGCAACATGGGCTCGGCCCAGCCCAATCTGCTGGACGTGCCCTCGCAGCTGATGAACCAGGTGCTGGTCTTCAAGTCGACCGACCCGAACAACGCCCTGTCGGGCATCTCGGGCACCATCGACCTGCGCACCCGCCGTCCCTTCATGATGAAGGAAGGCTTCCAGCTCGCCGGCGGCCTCGAAGGCCAGCGCGGCGAACGCTCCAAGGAAGACGACTACCTGGCCAACATCCTGGCCAGCTGGCGCAACGAACGCGTCGGCGTCCTGGTGTCGGGCGTGCGCAGCCAGTCGAACCTGAGCAACAACTTCTCCGGCGCCGTCGTCCTGTCGGGCAACAACGACTGGGGCGGTTCGAACGCCAACAACTTCCTCTCGCCGCACGGCTTCGAAAGCTTCAACCGCGTCGTCGAACGCAAGCGCACGGGCCTGAACGTGTCGTTCGAGGCCGACCTGGGCGAGGGCTTCACCCTGATCGCCGAGGGCTTCTACGCCAAGCTCGACGAATACAACCGCGCCGTCGGCATCAACATCTCCAACCGCTGGGACGGCGGGGCCTTCGGGACCTGGACCACGCCCACCGACACCCGGGCGACCGGCGTCAGCGCGCCCTCCACCGGCGGCGGCAACGGCCGTCCGTGGCTGGCCGTCGACGAGTACGACATCAATGCGTGGTGGATTAACTCCTTCACCGTCAACCGGGTCAGCAAGTCCGAGAGCAAGAACTACAATCTCGAACTGAAGTACGACAACGACGGCCCGTTCAGCTTCGAGGCCCGCGCCATCCGCGCCGACGGCGAGCGCCTGAGCATGAACGGCCAGGCCCAGGGCGATCTCTCCAACTGGCAGTACGGCGACGGGCGCTTCAACCTGTTCCGCAACGCCGCCGACCGCACCCGCGGCCCGTTCTATCCGAAGGCCATCTGCGACACCTATCCGGCCAGCCAGCGCAGCAACGCCGTGGTCGGCTCGGCCGGCGGCTGCTACCTGAACCCGAACCCGCTGGGCTACGGTCAGAACCCGCAGCTGCACTACGACATCAGCGGCAAGAGCCCGGTGTGGAGCGGCTTCGACACGCCGATCTCCGGCGGCCTGGGCGCGGGCAAGACCCTGCGCGACTACATGGCCAACAAGGACAGCTACGCGATCGCGGCCTTCTCGTCGGAAGGCAACAACGAAGTCGAGTCGGACATGAACGTGTTCCGCGCCGACGGGCACTACAAGTTCGAAGACAAGTTCCTGGGCTTCATCACCAAGGTCGACGCCGGCGTGCGCCAGAGCGACCGCTCGGTGAGCGTCGAGCAGTTCCACCTGTTCTCGGGCTTCTACGGCGGCTCGCCCGGCGCGGTGCAGGCCAACGGAACCCCGGTTCCGGCCGGCGGCTGCATGGCGCAGTGGAAGGCCATCGACGTCGTCATGAGCCAGAACCAGTGCCAGGCGGGCGAGTTCGTGCCCAACCCGATCACCGGCGTGCCGGAGTTCCAGGGCTACACCGTCAATCGCCCGACCAAGCTGTCGACCCACAACAACACGCTGTTCGTCACCGACCTGGGCGGCGTGACCTCGGGCATGCCCGGGTTCTGGGCCGTCGATCCGCGTGACTTCGACGACGTGCTGGCCTTCCAGAAGAAGGTGTTCGGCGACGCCGTCCGCGTCACCGTTCCGGGCCAGACCTACGACGTCGACCTGAAGGAGCAGAGCGCCTACGCCGCCGGCGCCTTCGAGATCGGCCAGCTGTCGGGCGACTTCGGCCTGCGCGTCATCCAGACGGAACTGCTGGTGAAGCAGAACCTGACCGGCGACGTGATGAACTACGGCGACACCAACGCCGACGACGGCGACACGGTCACCCGCCGCAAGTACACCGACTGGCTGCCGTCGCTGAATGCGGCCTACGACCTGACCGACAGCATCAAGTTCCGCTTCGCCTACTCCAAGACCATGCAGCCGCTCGACCTGGGCAGCTATGGCGGCGGCCTGAAGATCAACACCGCCGACTGCGGCGCGACCCTGCCGAACGTCCGCTGCGTCACCGGCGCCGAGGCTTCGGGCAACCCGAACCTCGATCCGTGGCGGTCGCAGAACTTCGACGTCGCGGCCGAGTACTACTTCGGCCAGGCCTCGATGGTGAACATCTCGGCCTTCGTGCTGAAGATCGACAGCTACGTCACCGGCGGCACCATCAAGGGCAGCTTCCCCGACCAGGACGGCGTGGTCCGTCGCGAGGTCGACGTGACGCTGCCGCTGCAAGGTGAAGGCGGCGAGGTGAAGGGCCTGGAAGTGGGCGCCAAGATCGCGTTCAGCGACGTGGTTCCCGACGTGCCGGTGCTGCGCAACTTCGGTGTCGACACCAACTACACCTACTCGCCCAGCGAAGAGCAGCGGATCGACCTGACGGGCGAAAAGCTGCCGTTCTTCGACAACTCCAAGCACCAGTTCAACCTGATCGGCTGGTACCAGGACGACAAGCTGCAGGCGCGGGTGGCCTACAACTACCGCACCGATCGCCTCGCCGGCACCATGGGCGGCGGCGGCGGCCGGACGATCCCGGTCATGCAGGACGCCACCGGCTACGTCGACGTCAACGTCAGCTACGCGGTCCGCGACAACCTCACGGTCTACTTCAACGGCTCGAACGTGACCGGCGAGATCGAGGATTACTACCTGCGTTTCGCCAAGGGGAAGGAACAGTACTCGTCGCAGAACGAGTTCGAGCCCCGCTACGTGATCGGCGTCCGCGCCAAGTGGTGATCTAGACTTCCTCCCTGCGCCCGCCGTGGCGGCCCTTCGGGGTCGCCACGGCGGCTCTTTTTGTTTGGGCAGGCAGCTATTCAACGGCGCTTCTGGGCGCCAGTTTTCCGGTTCGGGGAGGACCGGTCATGGAGCAAGACGTTCGCAACGGACGCATCCGCAGCATCGTCATCGTCGGCGGCGGGACCGCCGGCTGGATGGCCGCCGCATCCCTGCGCCGTCATTTCGGCAAGGCGCCGATCGACATCACCCTGGTCGAGAGTTCCGAGATCGGCACGATCGGGGTGGGCGAGGCGACCATCCCCACCATTCGCAATTTCTACCAGTCGCTGGGTCTGGACGACCTGGAGGTGCTGCGCGCGACGCAGGGCACGTGCAAGCTGGGCATCCGCTTCAAGGACTGGATGGCCCCGGGCTCGGCCTTCATCCATCCGTTCAGCCTGTACGGCCAGGACCTCAATGGCGTTCCCTTCCAGCACTACTGGCTGAAGGCCCGCAGCGCCGCCGACGTCGGCGAACTGGGCGAGTATTCGCTGGGCGCCAGCCTGGCGGCGGCGGGGAAGTTCACCGTGCCGGCGGCCAATCCGCCGTCCAGCCTTTCGGTGTTCGACTGGGCGCTGCATTTCGACGCCGCCCTGTTCGCCCAGCTGATGCGCCGGGTGGCCGAGGCCAACGGCGTGCGCCGCATCGACGCCAAGGTGGTGAAGGTCAATCTGCGGGCCGAGGACGGCTTCGTCGCCTCGCTGGGCCTGCATACCGGCGCGAGCATCGAGGGCGATCTCTTCATCGACTGCTCGGGCTTTCGCGGCCTGCTGATCGAGGAGGCCTTGCAGACCGGCTACGAGGACTGGTCGCAGTGGCTGTTCTGCGACCGGGCCCTGGCCGTGCAGAGCCAGCCGCCCGAGGGCGCCGAGCCCCCGCCCTATACCGACGTCACCGCCCACAGCGCCGGCTGGCGCTGGCGCATCCCGCTGCAGCACCGCTACGGCAACGGCTACGTCTATTCCAGCCGCCATATCGACGACGAGGCGGCCAAGGCTGAGCTGGTCGCCGCCGTGCCCGACCGCCTGCTGCACGAGCCGCGCCTGATCCGCTTCACGCCCGGTCGCCGCAAGAAGGTGTGGAACCGCAACGTGGTGGCCCTGGGGCTCAGCTCGGGTTTTCTGGAGCCGCTGGAAAGCACCTCGATCGCCCTGATCGAGACCGGCATCGAGAAGCTGAAGGCGCTGTTCCCCGATCGCGGCTTCGATCCGGCCGTGATCGACGAGTTCAACGACTGGTCCAGGCGCGAGATGGAGCGGGTGCGCGACTTCGTCGTGCTGCACTACAAGGCCGCCCAGCGGGGCGACACGCCGTTCTGGCGCACCACACGCGACGCCGACATTCCCGAGACCCTGGCCCGCAAGGTCGAGCTGTTCCGCGCCCGCGGCCACATCGCCCGCTATCGCTGGGAGATGTTCCAGCCGCCCAGCTGGCTGGCGATCTTCGCCGGCTTCGACATCCTGCCCGACAGCTGGGATCCGGCGCTGGACGGGATCGACGGCCAGGCGCTGGCGGCCAGCCTCAACCAGATGCGCGCGGGCGTGGCCCGGGCTGTGGCGCAGGCCCCCACCCACGGCGAGTTCCTGCGCCGCTATGTCGGCCAGGCGCCGGCGGCGGCCGAATAGACGACCAACAACGATAAAAGACAAAGCTTACGGGAGACGGCCGATGGCCAACAATCTGCGGAAGATCGTGATCGTGGGCGGCGGCTCGGCCGGCTGGATCACGGCGGCGATGATCAGCCACTATCTCAAGGACAGCCCTTGCGAGATCGAGCTGATCGAGTCCGAGCAGATCGGCATCATCGGGGTCGGCGAAAGCACCATCCCGCCGTTCCTCCAGCTGATCCGCAGCCTGGGGATCGACGAGAAGGAGTTCATGCAGGAGACCCAGGCGGCCTTCAAGCTGGCCATCCGGTTCGAGAACTGGCGCCAGAAGGGCGAGGTCTACTACCACCCGTTCGGCCTGATCGGCGGGCCTGTCGACGTGCACGAGTTCTATCAGGTCTGGCTGCGCGGCAAGGCCGAGGGACATCCGTCGAACCTGCAGGATTTCGCCACCGCCTCGGTGATGGCCGACCGCTGGAAGTTCATGTCGCCGGCCATGGCCCCGCGCACCATGATCGCCAACGCCAACTACGCCGTGCACATCGACGCGGCCCTGCTGGCCAAGTTCCTGCGCAAGTTCGCCGAGGCGAGGGGCGTCAAGCGCACCGAGGGCATCGTCAAGGACGTCGCCACGCGTCCCGACGGCTTCATCGAGAAGGTGATCCTGCAGGACGGCCGCGAGGCCTCCGGCGACCTCTTCATCGACTGCTCGGGCTTCCGTTCGCTGATCAACGGCCAGACCCTGAAGACCGAGTTCCTCGACTGGTCGGACGTGCTGCTGTGCGACCGCGCCATCGCCGTGCAGACGGCCAATGTCCGCGACCCGCATCCCTACACCCTGGCCCAGGCGCAGGACTTCGGCTGGCGCTGGCGCATCCCGCTGCAGCACCGGGCCGGCAACGGCTACGTGTTCTGCAGCCAGTATTGCAGCGACGACGAGGCCATGGCCACGCTGATGAGCCAGGTCGAGGGCGAGGCCGTGCGCGACCCCTGGATCGTCCCGTTCAAGACCGGCATGCGCAAGCAGCTGTTCAACAAGAACTGCGTGGCCATCGGGCTTGCGGGCGGCTTCATCGAGCCGCTGGAGTCGACGGCCCTGCACCTGATCTATCGCGGCGTCGACTACCTGCTGCGCTTCTTCCCCGACCGCGACTGCGACGCCACCGTGGCGGCCGAGTACAATCGGCGCATGCGGGCCGACTACGAGGAGATCCGCGACTTCATCGTGCTGCACTACTTCACGACCAAGCGCGACGACACGCCGTTCTGGCGCGCCTACCAGCAGGTGACGCCGCCCGAGAGCCTGCGCGAGCGGATCGAGCTGTTCAAGGCCGGCGGCGTGCTGCGCGACGGCGTCGACGACATGTTCCGCGCGCCCAGCTGGCAGTCGGTGATGGAGGGCATGGGCATCCGGCCCAAGCGCTACCAGCAGCTGGTCGACACCCTGCCGGCAGGCGTGGTGAAAGGCCTGCTGGACAAGTCGGCCCCGATGCTCAGCGAGCTCGTCGACACCCTGCCCAGCCACGGCGACTTCCTGCGCCAGCATTGCCCCGCGCCGGTGCCCGAGGCGTTGCTTAAGAAGGTGGGGTAGATTTTCTTACCCTCTCCCATAGGGAGAGGGAGGGGCCCAGGCGTAGCCTGGGAGGGTGAGGGGTTTAGACCTGTCCGGACAGGGCAGCGACGATTGATGACGGGACCGCCAACGGCGTACGCCCTCACCCTCCCACCGCTGCGCGGCGGGCCCCTCCCTCTCCCCACGGGAGAGGTTTCCTGAGTTCTAAACCTCGGCCCACATCCGCAAGAGGTTGTGGTAGGTCCCGGTCAGCGACAGCACCGACGGATCGGCCTGGCCGACCTGGCCGGCCAGGCGCTGGATCGAGACGTCCATGTCCAGCATCAGGGCCCGCTTGGCGTCGTCGCGCACCAGGCTTTGGATCCAGAAGAAGCTGGCCGTGCGGGTCCCGCGCGTGACCGGGGTCACGTGGTGCAGGCTCGAGGCCGGATAGAGGATCAGCGAGCCGGCCGGCAGTTTGACGAGATGGCTGCCGTAGGTGTCGTCGACCACCAGCTCGCCGCCGTCGTAGTCGTCGGGATCGCTCAGGAACAGGGTGGCCGAGAGATCCGTGCGGATCTGGGCGCCCGTGGCGGGATTTCGGCGGATCGAGTTGTCGACGTGGTAGCCGAAACCCATGCCCTCGCCGTAGCGGTTGAACAGCGGCGGCAGGATGGTGTGGGGCAGGGCGGCCGATACGAACAGCGGATTGGCCTGCAGCGCCTGGACGATGATCGCCCCGACCTCGCGGGCGGCCGGGCCGTCCTGCGGCAGCTGCTGGTTGTTCTTGGCCATGGCCGCCTGGAAGCCCGAGGTGGCGTTGCCGTCGACCCAGGGGGCCGCGTCGATGACCGCCCGGCAGTGGGCGACTTCGTCCGGGCTCAGCACGTCGGGGATTTGCAGCATCATGGCGGGGGGCCTTCGGTATCGCGTACCTCGGCTTTAGGCCCTGCGGCCGCGCGCGGCAATGCGAACGCCTCGCAGAAGATTGCGTAAGGGGGAGCCACGCGTGGCCGCCGCTCCTGATGCGCCGAGCCACCACCGTAAAATCCCCGCGAAAGCGGGGACCCAGGCTTTTTCTGCTACCCGCGGCGCTTGACGATAAAACACCTGGGTCCCCGCTTTCGCGGGGATTTTACGGGTGGGGATGGGCGGTCGTCCTCCCTTAGAACAACCACCGCCTCGGATACTTGTCCCCCAGCGCCCGCGCCTCGCCGGTCTTCAGGCCGAGCTCGCGCATGCGGTAGGCCAGGAGCTGGCGCATGGCCTCGACCGGCTCGCGGCCGTCGACGGGGCTGGAGGCTATGGTGCCGGCCTGCTGGGCCAGGTCGGTCGCCGCCCATTCGGCCAGGGCCCGGTCGGCCTTGCCGACGGCGAAGTAGTGTGGGACGGGCGTTCGCTCTCCCGGGACCTCGACCATCACGGCGATCACCCAGCCCAGGGGGATCATGTCGGCGTCGGGGCGTTGGCGGAACATGGGCTGGATGTAGCGGTGAAGCGCGCAAAGAAAAAGGGCGGAGCCTCGCGGCTCCGCCCTTCTCTTTCAGTCTGGATGACCGAACCTCTAAATTAGAAGTCCATGTCGCCCATGCCGCCCGGCATGCCGCCCGGAGCGGCGACGCCGCCGCCCTTCTTGGGGGCTTCGACGATCGCGGCTTCCGTGGTGATCAGCAGGCCGGCCACCGAGGCGGCGTTCTGCAGAGCCGTGCGGACGACCTTGGCCGGGTCGATGACGCCGTCGACGACCAGGTCGACATACTGTTCGCTCTGGGCGTTGAAGCCGAACGAGCTGCTGTCGTTTTCCAGGATCTTGCCGACCACGATCGAGCCTTCGACGCCGGCGTTCTCGGCGATCTGACGGATCGGAGCCTGCAGGGCGCGACGGACGATGGCGATGCCGGCCGTCTGGTCGTCGTTGTCGCCGGTGACGCCGGCCAGGGCCTTGGAGGCCTTCAGCAGGGCGGTGCCGCCACCCGGGACGATGCCTTCGTCGGCGGCCGCGCGGGTCGCGTTGAGGGCGTCGTCGACGCGGTCCTTCTTTTCCTTCACTTCGACTTCGGTCGAGCCGCCGACGCGGATGACCGCAACGCCGCCGGCCAGCTTGGCCAGACGCTCTTGCAGCTTTTCCTTGTCGTAGTCCGAGGTGGTGTCTTCGATCTGGCGCTTGATCTGGGCGATGCGGGCCTCGATCGCTTCCTTCTCACCGACGCCGTCCACGATGGTGGTGTCGTCCTTGGTGATCTGGATCTTCTTGGCGCGGCCCAGCATGTCGAGCGAGACGTTCTCGAGCTTGATGCCGAGGTCTTCGCTGACGACTTGAGCGCCGGTCAGGATCGCGATGTCTTCCAGCATGGCCTTGCGGCGGTCGCCGAAGCCCGGAGCCTTGACGGCGGCGACGCGCAGGCCGCCACGCAGCTTGTTGACGACCAGCGTGGCCAGGGCCTCGCCTTCGACGTCTTCAGCGATGATCACCAGCGGGCGGCCCGACTGGACGACGGCTTCCAGCACCGGCAGCAGCGGCTGCAGCGACGACAGCTTCTTTTCGAACAGGAGGATCAGCGGCTCTTCCAGCTGAACTTCCATCTTGTCGGCGTTGGTGATGAAGTACGGCGACAGGTAGCCGCGGTCGAACTGCATGCCTTCGACGACGTCGAGTTCGGTCTCGGCGGTCTTGGCTTCTTCGACGGTGATGACGCCTTCGTTGCCGACCTTGTCCATGGCCTTGGCGATCATCTCGCCGACTTCCTTGTCGCCGTTGGCCGAGATGGTGCCGACCTGGGCGATTTCAGCGTTGGTCGTGACCTTCTTCGAGGACTTCTTGATGTCGTCGACGGCGATCAGGACGGCCTTGTCGATGCCGCGCTTCAGGTCCATCGGGTTCATGCCGGCGGCGACCGACTTGAGGCCTTCCTGGACGATGGCTTGGGCCAGCACGGTGGCGGTCGTGGTGCCGTCGCCGGCCTTGTCGTTGGTCTTCGACGCCACTTCGCGGATCATCTGGGCGCCGAGGTTCTCGAACTTGTCGGCCAGTTCGATTTCCTTGGCGACCGAGACGCCGTCCTTGGTGGTGCGCGGGGCGCCGAACGACTTTTCGATGACGACGTTGCGGCCCTTCGGACCGAGGGTCACCTTCACCGCGTTGGCGAGGATGTTGACGCCGCGCAGCATCTTGTCGCGCGCGTCGGAGGAGAAGTAGACGTCTTTAGCGGCCATGTCGGGCGCCTTTCTAATCTAGAAAATTTCGGTGGAAGAAAGCAGTCCGGATGGGAAGCCGATTAGGCTTCGACCACGCCCAGGACGTCGCTTTCCTTCATGATCAGGAGGTCCTGACCATCGACCTTCACTTCGGTGCCCGACCACTTGCCGAACAGGATGCGATCGCCGGCCTTCAGGTCGAGAGCGACGATGTCGCCCTTGTCGTTGCGGGCGCCCGGGCCCACGGCGACGACTTCACCTTCCTGGGGCTTTTCCTTGGCGGTGTCGGGGATGATGATCCCGCCCTTGGTCTTGGTTTCTTCTTCGACGCGCTTCACGAGGACGCGGTCGCCCAGGGGACGAAACTTCATGTGTCTTCTCCGTCGGAACGGTTTCTGTAAAAGGCTTTCGTAGGCCGAGGGAGCGTCGCTGTTAGCAGTCGCTCCCATCGAGTGCCAACGCCGGTCACGAGTTAGGCGCCGACCCCTGGGGAGTCAAGGACGGCGGCCGCGAAGTTTTTGCGATTAGCGTGAACGGGCAAGGTGAACGACGGCGCGAAAGGGAGGAGTTCTCGATGTTCGACCACATGGGGTTCGGCGTCGCCGATTTCGAGCGGTCGGCCGCCTTTTATGATGCGGCCCTGGCGCCGCTTGGGATCAAGCGCCTCTATGCCGTGCCCAAGGAATATACCGGCGGGATCGACGTGCTCGGCTACGGCGCGCAGCGGCCTCAGTTCTGGATCTCGGGCGGCGGCGGCACGAGCGGCAAGCTGCACGTCTGCTTCGCCGCCGAGAGCCGGGCGCAGGTCGATGCGTTCTATCAAGCGGCCCTGAAGGCCGGCGGCCGCGACAACGGTCCGCCCGGACTTCGCCCTCATTACCACGAACACTACTATGGAGGCTTCGTGCTGGACCCGGACGGGTTCAACGTCGAGGCCGTCCACCACGCCCCCGAGCAGGAGCCCTGAATGTCGAGCTACGCCCTGTCGCTGATCCTGGCCGTGATCGCATGCGTCATCGGCGGGGTGCTGGGCGGACTGGTGCTGGCGCGACCGGACGCGATGCTGGGCCTGGCGGGCCTGAAGAGCGAGCAGGAGGGCGGGAGCAACACCGCCCTGACCGAAGGGCGCGCGTTCGGCGGCCTGCTGATCGCCTCGCACGGGGCCGCGGCCCTGTTCCTGGGCTGGCAGTCCAGCGCCGGGGCGGCCATGGCGCTGGTGCTGTCGGTCGCCTGGTTCGGAGCGGCGTTCGGGCGGCTGGTCTCGATGCTGCTGCAAAAGGCCGGCGGGCGCTTCAACTACGGCAGCGTGATGCTGAACGTGCTGATGGGGATCACCCTGGCCCTGCCGTTCTTCAACCAGGGCGCCCTGCCGCTGCACCGCATCGGCGGCAGCATGCTGGTCTGAAGCTTCGCCGCAAAAGCGCCGCCGTTCCACTTGAGATTGCGTCCTGGGGTTTCCAGAAGCGGAGAGCGGGATGACGACGTGGACGAGGCGCGGGGCGATGGCCGGCGCGGCGGCTGTGGCAGGCCTGGGCGCGAGCGCGGCGGGCGCGCAGACGAGGGTTCCTGTACTTGGCGAGCCGGCCAAGGTGCTCGATACGCCGGCCTTGCGCGGCAACCGCATGGCCCGGGCGTTCCGCGAGCCGCCGGCGGGGCTGACGGTCCCGGCGGTGCAGGTCGAGCGCCGCGAGGGCGTCGCTCCGCTGAAGCTGCAGCCGGGCCTGACCCTGGTGTCGCTGTGGGCGCCGTGGTGCGCGCCGTGCCTGCATGAGCTGGGCGACCTGGCCAGGCTGCAGGAGAAGTTCGGCGGCAAGAACTTCCGCATCCTGCCTATCCTGACCTCCCCGCGCGAGCCGATCACGGCGGCCGAGGCGGGCTTCCTGCTCAAGAAGCACAAGGCGGGCGTCTTCGCGCCGGTGATCGACCGCGGCGCCGACTCCAAGGGCCTGTTCCAGGCGCTGAGCGTGCGCGAGACGCCGAACGGTCCGGCGCGTCCGGGCCTGCCGTGCAACCTGCTGGTCTCGGCCGACGGGACCGTGCTGGCCCGCCAGTTCGGCGCGCCGATGGCCGGCCTGGTCAGCGGCACCGGCGAGGGCGGCAAGGTCACGCCCGCAGACGTCGCCAAGATCGGCACCCTTTGGGCCACGTTCGACGGCGAGGCGCTGATGAACGCCCTGGCGAAGGGCGAGATCGCCGGCGGTTCAGCCGCGCGGTCGCGCCCCCTCGTGAGCTAGCAGCCAGGCCTTGCGCTCGATCCCGCCGCCATAGCCGGTCAGGGCGCCGTCCGCCCCGACCAGCCGGTGGCAGGGCACGACGATGCTGAGCGGGTTGGCGCCGTTGGCCGCGCCGACGGCGCGCACCGCCGCCGGCTTGCCGATGCGCGCGGCCAGGGCGGCGTAGGTCAGGGTGGTTCCTGGCGCCACCTCGCCCAGGGCGCGCCACACCGTCTGCTGGAAGGCTGTGCCGCCAGTGGTCCAGGGGATCGTTTCGAGCGCGGCGAGGTCGCCCGCGAAATAGGCCGCCAGCGCCGCGCGGGTCGACGCCGGCGCCGCGCCGGCCTCCAGCGCCGTCTCGCCGTAGTGCAGACGCAGCAGGCGTAGCATCCGCGGCTCAAAGTCGTGGAAGTCCGCCGCCCGCAGCCGTCCCTGGGCGTCGACGGCCAGCAGCAGCTCGCCGATCGGGCTGGGCGCGCGGTCGAGGGTCAGGCGGGCTGGAGCGAAAGTCGGCATGGCGACACTATGCGTCGGGCGTCATTGGCTGTCCGCCCGTTTCTTGCGGGCGTGGTGATTATTGTCCAGTTCGCCTTGCAAGCGTGATGGGATCGTCTTCGTAAGAGTTGTAATGTCGACATATCGTTCCTAAGATTTGTCGTGTCTCTGACTTATGTGAACTTCACCGTTCCGGGTGCGACATTATGCGCACGAAAACTGATCGAATACATGCCGGTTAACGTCCGATTCGCCATGGCGATTATGATCTCGGCAACCGCGTTCGCCGCCCAATACGCCCGCAGTCGGGAGGCCTTTGGGCATGGCGTGGAACAAGCATTGGATGGTGGCGGGCGCGGCGGGAGCCGTCCTGGCCATGGGTGGTCTGGCGAGCGCTCGCCAGGAACGTGAGGCGCCGGGCGTCAGCCTGGCCGGAGACGTGGTGGCCGCGGCCAGCGCCTTCGAAACCTATACGCGGGGGGCGGGCTCGATCTCGCCGGCCGTGTTCACCAACGGCGAGGGCGTGGCCAGGGCGCTGGTCGCCGGCGCGGCCTACAAGGCCGAACAGCTGGAGGTCGGCATGATCGCCTACGGCGCCATCGCGGCGCTGCAGGAGCCGGCCTTCCTGGAAGGCGTGCGCCAGGCGGCCCGCCAGACCTCGCGCGAGGCGCTGGTCGAGCGCCTGCTGGCCTCGCCCGAGAGCGTGGTCGAGATCGAGGGCGTCGGCCTGGCCGCGGCTCGGGCCCAGCTGGCCCTGCAGGGCCGCGGCGCGCCGCTGGCCGTCGCGGGTCGGGCGGTCAAGCAGTCGGCCTACGACATCCAGCGCGAGACCTGGTCGAAGGCCGCGGTGGCCGACACCGCCGGCCGTCTGGCGCGGGTCAAGCAGCTGTCCTCGACGGCGTTCGCGCCGGGGCAGGACGACGCCGGGCGCCTGATCCAGGCGGCCACGGGCGGCGGCGGCGGCTTCGCCGAGGGCGGCCGGGTGTTCACGCCGGTGACGGTGCGGTCGGCGGCCCTGGCGGCGCTGGCCGTGCTGGACGCGGCCGGCGACGCCGACGTGGCTCGCCTGGCTCCGGTGCTGGGCGAGAAGAAGACGAACTTCTGCATGAAGATCGCCAAGCTGAACCTCTACCAGTGCCTGGCCGTCGCCGGTCCGCACTACGAGGACGTCTTCTGCCTGGGCCAGCACGCGATGATCGACACCGCCCAGTGCGTCAACGACGCGGCGGGCGCCAGCCTGGCCTCGCCGGCGGTCGCGCCGCCTGCACCGCCGCCGCGGCCGGCGGGCTTCGTGATCCCGGTGGCCAGCGTCGCCCCCACCACGCTCGCCCCCACCACCCTTGCTCAGGCCCCGCGCTGAGCCGGGCTTGATCGGCGCGCGCCGTCGTCGTTAACCTTCGCCCCCGGCGGTTTGCCGCCAGCAACCGTCGGGGGGCGGGGATGAAGGGGCGCAAGTACGAGCTGTTCGCCAGGGCCAGGCGTCCGCGTCCGATGCGGGCGCGCGAGATCCTGGCCTGGCCGGCCGAGGCCCAGTTCGTGTTCGACGCAGGCAGCGGCTCGCCGCCGACCACGCCGTCGCGCGTCGATGAGGGCGACCTGCTGGACGCCTATTCCAACGCCGTGGTCCGCGCCGTCGAGACGGTGGGGCCCAGCGTGCTGCGCATCCATCCGATGCTGGACGACGCCAACGTGCAGGGCGTCGGCTCGGGCTTCGTGGTGGCCGAGGGCGGGATCGTCCTGACCAACAGCCACGTGGTGCCGGGCGCGCGCCGCTTCGTGGTGGTCACCGCCGAAGGCCGCAGCCTGACGGCCCGTTGCATCGGCGATGATCCCGACACCGACCTGGCCTTGCTGAAGATCGACCAGGCGGTCGACCTGCCTGTCGTACGGCTGGGCGACTCCAAGGCGCTGCGGCGCGGCCAGCTGATGATCGCCATCGGCGCGCCGCTGGGCTTCGAGGCCACAGTGACCACCGGCGTGGTCTCGGCGCTGGGCCGATCCCTGCGCGGCGAGCGCGGCCGGCTGATCGAGGACCTGATCCAGACCGACGCCGCCCTCAATCCCGGCAACAGCGGCGGACCGCTGGTCGCCTCCAGCGGCGAGGTGGTCGGCGTGGCCACCGCCGTCATCGCCGGCTATCCGGGCCTGTGTTTCGCGGTGGCGTCCAACACCGCCCGCTTCGTGATCGGCGAGCTCCTGGCCCATGGCCAGGTGCGGCGCGCCTCGATCGGCGTCGTAGCCCAGCAGGCCCCGCTGCCGCCGCTGCTGGCCCGCTCCACCGGCGTCACCCAGGGCTATGCGGTGTTCGTCGCCCAGGCCGATCCGGGCGGACCGGCGGCCAGGGCCGGCGTGCGGGCCGGCGACCTCCTGGTGAAGGCCGGCGAGCGGCCGCTGACCGGCCTGGACGACCTCCTGCGGGCGCTCGACCACGCCTGCATCGACGTGGCGACGCCCTTCACCCTGATCCGCGAGGGCCGGCTGATGACGGCGACGATCACCCCGAGGCTCAGGCGCAGGGGAGGCTAGTTGGCGCTGTCGGGCGTGGTGACCTTGAAGCCGCGCGCCCTCAGCTTCTCCAGCACCCCGTCCTCGGCCACCAGGCCACGCAACGAGAACACCGCCACCGCCTTGCCGGGGGTCTTCATGGCCTGGGTCACCGCGTCGACCTGGGCGGCCGACATCCGGCGGAACTCCTCGGACATGCCGGGCAGGGCCATGACGCAGCGCTGGCCCTGGCGCGGCGCGTAGACGGCGGCGCGCACGTCGCCCTGCGCCCAGGCGCGGGCGGCCTTGCGCACCGGCTCGGGCCCGGCCTCGACCTCCTCGATCACGCCCTCCAGGCAGATCAGGCCCGCTTCCTCGGAATGCTGCTTCACCAGGGTCTTGATCATCGGCACGGCCTTGTAGACGGCGGCCGGACGCGCCTTGACCCTGTGCTTGCGGGCCAGCTTCTCGATCGTCCGCTCGGGTTCCTCGCCGGTCAGGCCGTTTCTCTTGCTGGCGTTGCCCGCCAGCAGCAGGCCGGCGCCCAGCGGCTTCCAGTCCTTCCAGCCGTCGCCCTTCTGGCCCGTCGCCGCCCAGGCCTTGGCCAGGCGCGGGGCGAGCTCCGGGGCGATCTGGTCGAGCGGGCGCTCGGCCTTGAGCTTGCCGCGCATCGACAGCAGGGCGGGCAGGTCGGTAAGGCCGGCCTTGGCGACGGCCGGGGTGATGAGCGTGAAGGCTCCGTCCAGCCGCCGGTCCAGCACCGAGGTGTCCCAGCTCATGCCCTTGGGCACGGCGCCGGGAACGCCCAGGACGTAGACCGTGGTGTCGGCGTCGCTGACCTTCCACCAGGCCGGGCCGGGCAGCTTGGCGTTGACCACCAGTTCCTCGACCACGTTGGCCTCGGGATCGTCGATCGGCTGCTCGGCGCTCTGGGCGCGGGCGAGGGAGGCGGCCGCCAGGGCCGTCAGCGCGGCCACGGCCGCCAGGCGTCTACGCATGATGACTTCCCCCTGGTCGAGCCCGGATCATTCGTCGGGCGTCGTGACTTTGAACCCCTTGGCCCGCAGCTGGTCGAGGACGCCGTCCCGCGCTAGCAGCGAACGCAGTTCGATGACGGCGACCGCCTTTCCCGGCTTTTTCAGGGCCGCCTCGATCGCCCGCACGGCGTCGTCGCGGCCCTCGCGCAGCTCGCGGGCGATGGAGGGCGTGGAGTCCAGGCAGCGCTGGAAGCCGCGATCGGCCGCGACCACCTCGCGCACCTGGCCTTCGGTCCAGCGCCTGGCGGTGGTCTGGATGCCGCCTTCGCCGTTCTCGGCCTGGCGCAGGCCCGCGTCCAGGCACAGGGTCTGCAGGGGCTGGGGCGCGGTCGCCAGCGCCTTGATGGCGTCGGCCAGGCTGTAGCCGGGCAGGTTCTGGATGCGCGGGCGCTTGGCCAGGTCCCGGCTTTTGGCGATGTCGCGGATGCGGTCGGTGACGCCGCCCACGCTGATCGAGACCTTGCCGTCCTCGGCGTTGGCGACCATGAACCCGGCGAAGGCGGGCTTGGTGTCGTCCATCGCGTCGGGCTTCTGCTTCATGACCTTCAGCCGCGCCTCGAGGCGGGCGCGCAGCTCCGGCGACAGGGTCTGGCGCATCGGGGTGTCGGACACGAACAGCTTGCGGCCGCCCACGGCCAGGGCGATCAGGCGCATGATGCTGACGTCGGCCTCCTGGCCCATGATCAGCACGTTGGCCCCGTCCAGGCGGCGGCGCAGCACCGACTCGTCGGCCCTGGTGGCGGAGGGGACCATGGCCGGAACGCCCAGCACATAGACGGTGGTGTCGCCGTCGCTGACCTTCCACCAGGCAGGCCCCGGCAGGCGGGCGTTGACCACCAGCTCCTCGACCAGGTTCTCGTTGGGATCGATCCGTTGCAGGTCGATCGGCCCGGAGGCGTCGACCGCCTGCTGGGCGAGGACGGGGCCGGCGCAGAGGGCGAGGAGAAAACCCGCGAGGGCGGGGGCGGCGGTCAGGCGTCGGATCACTATCTCTCGTCCTCGGCGGGTTCGGAATCGTTCTAGGATGACGGGTCGCCGCAAGCTGAACCGTTCTCAACCGAGGCGGTCAAATTAAGTCGCCGCAATGCAGGGCTCGCCTGCGCTGCCTGTCCGCGCTGAAAGTCCGTCGTCCATGCCGATCCGCCGCCTGCCGCCCGAGACCGTCAACCGCATCGCCGCCGGCGAAGTGGTCGAACGTCCCGCCAGCGCCATCAAGGAGCTGGTCGACAACGCCATCGACGCCGGCGCCACCCGCATCGAGGTCGAGGCCCACGGCGGCGGCCTGACGAGGATCATGGTCGCCGACGACGGCTGCGGCATGAGCGCCGAGGAGCTCCCCGTCGCCATCGAGCGCCACGCGACCTCGAAGCTGGCTCCCGACGAAGAGGGCCTGTGGGACCTGCTGCGCATCCACACCATGGGCTTCCGGGGCGAGGCCCTGCCGTCGATCGGCTCGGTGGCGCGGCTGTCGATCAGCTCGCGCGCCAAAGGCCAGCGCGAGGCCTGGTCGATCCTGGTCGAGGGCGGCGCGGTCGGCGAGGTCTCGCCCGCCGCCTTCGCCGGCGACAACGGCACCCGCATCGAGGTGCGGGACCTGTTCTACGCCACGCCCGCCCGCCTTAAGTTCATGAAGTCCGAGCGGGCCGAGGCCCAGGCGATCACCGAGGAGCTGAAGCGCCAGGCCATGGCCCACGAGTCGGTGGGCTTCTCGCTCGACATCGACGGTCGCCGCATCCTGCGCCTGCCGCCCGAGCATCCGGGCCCGCAAGGACGCCTGGCGCGCCTGGCCGCCGTGCTGGGCCGCGACTTCCAGGACAACGCCCTGGAGATCGACCAGATTCGCGATGGCGTGCGGCTGTCGGGGTTCGCAGGGCTGCCGACCTACAACCGCGGCAACGCCGCCCACCAGTACCTGTTCGTCAACGACCGCCCGGTGCGCGACCGCCTGCTGCAGGGCGCCCTGCGCGCGGCCTATGCCGATTTCCTGGCCCGCGACCGCCATCCCAGCGCGGCGCTCTACGTCACGCTCGACCCCACCGAGGTCGACATCAACGTCCACCCCGCCAAGGCCGAGGTGCGCTTCCGCGACCCGTCGCTGGTGCGCGGCCTGATCGTCGGGGCCCTGCGTCACGCCCTGGCCGGCGCCGGCCACCGCGCCTCGACCACCACGGCCGCCCAGGCGCTGGACAGCATCCGGCCGCAGAGCGTGTTTCCGGGTTATCAGCCGGGCCCGTCGCCCGCCGGCTTCTCGGCCTGGCGCGAGGGCGGCTGGACGCCGCCTACTCAGCGGCCGATGGATTTGCCGGGCCTGTCGGACGTCTCGGCCCGTCACGAGGCGCGGCCGGAAGAGGCCTATCAGACGCTTGGCGGTCTGGGGGGCGGCCTCGGGGGCGGCCTGGGCGTGGCCGAAGCCGTGCGCGAGGCCGCCTATGGCGGCTACGACGCCGCGCCCAACGTGGCCTATCCGGGAGCGGAGCAGGCTCAGCCCTTCGACCCGATCGACTTCCCGCTGGGCGCGGCCCGGGCCCAGGTGCACGAGACCTACATCGTCTCGCAGACCCGCGACGGCGTGGTCATCGTCGACCAGCACGCCGCCCACGAGCGCCTGGTCTACGAGCGCATGAAGCACGAGATGGAAGCCGGCGGCGTGGCCCGACAGGCCCTGCTGCTGCCCGAGGTGGTCGAGCTGGATCCGGCCGAGGCCGAGCGGGTCGTGGCCCGCGCCGAGGAGCTGTCGGCCCTGGGCCTGGTGCTGGAAGGCTTTGGTCCCGGCGCGGTGCTGGTGCGCGAGACGCCGGCCCTGCTGGGCAAGACCGATGCGGCGGGCCTGGTGCGCGACATCGCCGACGACCTGGCCGAGAACGGCCAGGCCCTGGCCCTGAAGGAGCGGCTGGAGGAGGTCTGCTCGACCATGGCCTGCCACGGCAGCGTCCGCGCCGGCCGCCGCCTCGCCGCCGCCGAGATGAACGCCCTGCTGCGCGAGATGGAGGCCACGCCCCACTCGGGCCAGTGCAACCACGGCCGCCCCACCTATGTGGAGCTGAAGCTGTCGGATATCGAGAAGCTGTTCGGCCGGCGGTGAGATCAGCTTGACCGCGCAGGATGGCGGCTTCTATTCCCGGGGTTGAGGTTTCTCAGCGTCCGGAGTCGCTTGAATGATCGCCCTGCTCGTCGATGGCCCGCTGTCGTTCCGGCCCAATCAGCTGGTCGAGGTGCTCAACAGCCTCGATGAGGCCCACAGCTGGACGCACACCCAGCCCGATCTCGACGGCGACGACGCCGTGACCACGGCCGATACGCTGGGCCTGATCTGCAACGGGCCGCACGGCGGCCTCATGACCATCATGAACCTGGACCTTCCGCTCGATCCGGTGCTGGTCGAGGAGGCGCGGGCGCGGTCCTGGTGGTACGGCGAGGCCGAGCGCGCGGCCGCTCATCGGACCCATTGGGTCATCGCCGGCGGCCAGGCCGAGGGCTGGGAAGCGGCGGTTCTGCGGGCCAAGGTCTCGACCGTGATCGCGGCCATGCTGATCAGGGGCAATCCGTCGATCTCGGCGGTCTGGAACGGCGTCAACGGCACGCTGTTCACGCCGGATTCGGTGATGCAGGACCTGGGCTTCGTCGCCCGCGGCCAGGTGCCGGTGATGTTCTGGATCTTCAACGCGCTGCACGACCTGACCGACGGGAACGTGTCGATGAGCACGGGCGGCCTGGTTCCGTTCGTCGGCTACGAACTGGAGTTCTGGAACGCGCCCCGCAGCAAGGAGGTGGTCGTCGAGCAGCTGAACGGCGTGCTGAACTACCTGCTGGCCATGGGGCCGATCATCCAGTCGGGCCAGACCATCGGCATGTCCGGCGGCGCGGAGACTCTGCGCTGCGATTTCGGCCCCAGCCGGACCGAGCGCAACGCGCCGACCACGGCCATTCAGCTGACCTTCGTGGATGGGCCTGCCGGGGCCAAGCCCAAGCCGTCGCTCCTGGGCAAGCTGTTCGGGCGCGCCTAGCGCGGATCGACATTCAGTCGTTCTGGTCGCTTCTCACCGAGTTTCCCCGCCTTCGCGGGGAAGGGCGGATTAGAGGGGCGGCCGTTGATGAATGTCGATACGGCCCGGTGCGTCCTGCTGACAGGCCGTGGCGTGACCTCCTGTAGCCAAGCGGAGCCGAACCGGCCTTCCGCCCGGGCGTTTGTCGCCCGATCACAGGAGATCTCCCATGCAGCTGCACCGCGGCCGAATGATCGACCATATCCAACTGCGGGCCAGGGACCTGGACGCGACCAAGCGCTTCTACAAGGCGGTGCTGGAGGTGATCGGCGTCGATTACGACGACCAGCCCGACCACCTGTCGGCCGACGAGCTGTGGATCGACGCGGGCGAGCCGGCGACGCACATCCACCTGGCGTTCCAGGCCAGGGATCGGGCGATGGTTCAGCGCTTCTACGAGGCGGGCCTGGCCGCCGGCGGCCGTGACAACGGCGGGCCGGGCGAGCGGGAATATCATCCCGACTACTACGCCGCCTTCCTGCTGGATCCCGACGGCAACAACATCGAGGCGGTGTTCCACGGCCCGCACGAGCGCTCGGCCGACAGCGTGGTGCTGACCTGGGACGAGTAGGACGTCTGAAGTCCTAGGGCGGATCGACCTTCAGGGGCTTGCCGCTCCCAACCCGCCCAATCCCCGCGCAGGCGGGGACCCAAGCTGGCTTTCAGGGCGTGGCTAGGCCTTGGATCATCTCCGACCTCGGCTTGGATCCCCGCCTTCGCGGGGACGCTCGGTGAGAATCGGCCCGAGCGCTGGAACTTCGATCCAACCTAGGCCGCGTCGGCGGCCGTCCAGCCGTAGAGCGGCAGCTGGCCCTTGGCGTAGGGGCTGACGTTGACCGGCGTCTCCAGCAGGTCGGTGACCATCGGGCCGCTGACGAACGGGGCGCCCTGGTCGAGGGCGGCGAGCAGCTCACGCGGGCTGCGCAGGTCGCTGACCCCCTGCCAGACCTGGCGGCGGCGATAGGCCGGGGCGGCCTTGAGGAAGCGGCCGATGGCGGCGATGCGGCTGGCCTCGGCGTCGCCCTCGGGGGTGAAGGTGACGCTGGCGGCCAGGCCCGGCGCCAGGTCGTCGACCTTGAAGGCCGGATCGCTGATGCGCAGGTCAACGCGGCTGAAATAGGGGTCCAGGAACGTCTTCATCTGGCCCAGCGCCACGAAGGACGGCGCGCGCGGCACGCCGTAGACGCCCGCCGCCAGCCGGCCGCGCAGGTCGCGGGGCAGGGTGCGCAGGCAGGCCTCCAGCTCGGCGCGCAGCGACGGCTTCAGCGCCGACGAGAAGCCGATCGGCAGGTAGGTGATCCCCGAGTTCGGTCCGATGGCGGCGATCGCCGACTTCAGGATCGCCAGGTCGTGCTGCTGGCGCTGGCCGTCGACATAGAACTCGTAGGGACGGCCCGCCTGGCCGGCCTCGCGCCAGACGCCCACATTGCCGACGAACAGCTCGCGGCCGGCGTGGTAGACCCCGCGCCAGGACACCCGGGCCGGCGGCGGTCGCGGGCACAGGCGGGCCAGGGCCTCCATGGTCGGAACGCCGGTGATGGGGCCGCCCATGGGCATGACCGAGCGCACGTCGCGCGGGGTGATGCGGCAGACCCGTCCGGCCAGGGAGGCGTCCTCCTCGCCGGCCAGCAGCAGGTTGAGCTGGCGGGCGGGCAGGCCGGCGAAGCGCATGACCTCGTGCTGATCGCCCTCGAACATCAGCATGACGATCTCGCCGTCGTCCTGGTCGCCGAACAGCTTGTGCTGCAGGGCGCGGGCCAGGGCCTGCAGTTCGCGCGCGTCCAGCCGCGTGGCGCGCGGATCGGCCAGCACGAACGAGAACGGGGCCACCAGGCCGTGGCGCCGCGGGGCCAGCCACGCGCCCCTCAGATAGTCGGACGCGACCCGGGCGATGAGCGCGGCGTTGCGCTCAGTTTCGGCGGGGTCTTCGCCGACGAAGACTTTCAGGCAGGCGATGGCGGTCATGCCGCCCAGGTTGCGCGACGGTGGTTAGCGCGCGTTATAGGTGGGCTGCGACCGAGCGTCGCGAACGCTGGTTTTCGAGGTTCTAGGCGGCCTGAAGCGGCAGGGCGTCGGCCGGATTGGCGCCCAGGGCCGGCGGCTTGTCGAGCAGGGCGCTGACGGCCGGACCGCTGACATAGGGCAGGCCGGCGGCGCGGCAGGCGTCCAGTTCCTTGGCCGACCGCACGCCCAGCACCCCCTGGTGCACGCCCTTGGCGCGGTAGACCGACTGGCGCGAGGCGAACAGGGCGATGGCCTTGATCCGCTCGGCGTCGGGCTCGTCGCGCAGCTCCAGCGAGATGCTGGAGGCGATGTCGCCCGGCAGGGTGTTCACCGGGAAGTTCGGATCGGAGATGCAGAGGTCGATATAGGCGAACGAGCCCTGCAGGAAGGCGCGGATCTGTTGCAGCAGGCCCATCGAGGGCTCGCGCGGGGTGTCGTAGATCGTCGCCCCCAAGCGCGGCTGCAGGTCGAGCGGATAGCGCGACAGACGGCGCTTGTAGGCCTCCTGCGAGGCCGGGGTCGTCAGGTTCCAGAAGCTGAGCGGCAGGAACAGCGCGCCTTCGCCGGTCTTGACGGTCGGGAAGCCGAACTGGGCGTCGTTGAGGCCGGTGAGGTCGCGGGCCAGGAGCTCGGCGTCCTCTTCGGGGCGCGGCGCGGACAGGTCGGCCCTGTGGCCCAGGACGGCGCCGACGACGCTTTCGCTGGGCAGGTGATAGACGGCGCGCCAGCCGGTGGTCAGGGGCGCGGCCGGCTTGGGCGGCGGGGCGGCGGCGATGGGGCGGACCGGCGCTGCGGGCTTGGCAGGAGCGGGCTTTGCCTTGGACGGAGTCTCGATCGGCGCGGTGGTCGCGGCGGGCTTGGCCTGCGGGGCGGGCGCGGGCTCCGGCGGGGCGCTGGGGACGGCGCGAATCTCCTCGGCGGTGATCACCTGCACGTGGCCCGGAGCGCCGGAATAGCCGCGGCCGGCCATCAGCCCGGCCAGTTCGGCCTGCGACAGGCTGGCGAACTGCAGCACCGCGTTCTCGTCGCCCTCGAAGGTCATCAGGCACACCTGGCCGCTCTTGCGGCCGGGGAACAGCGAGGTCTCCAGCTCGATGGCCAGGGCCTGCATCTCCTCGGGATCCAAGGCCTCGGCCTTGGTGTCGGCCAGCACGAAGGCCAGGGGCGCGACCACGCCGTAGCGGCGCGGATGCTTCCAGCGATGCTTGAGATAGAGGTCGGCCGCCGCCTCGACATGGGCGGGGGGAACGCTGGCGCCCGCCGTCTCCGCGGCGGTGAGCAGGATACGCAGGCAGGCAATGGCCGTCATGGCCGGTAATTTGACCGCCAATGCTTGGCGAAATCCTTACGGATCAAGGATAACGGCGGTTTTTTATGTATTGCCCAGGTATAGGTGCGACAGGGTGTCGCAATCGCTTTCGCCTATGGCGCGCGCGACACCCCGCCTTTGCCGTCTGGCGCGAGCGTCAGACGAAGTCTTCGCTGAGCCGGAATTCCAGGCGTTGCTTGACGCCGGGCCAGTCGAAATCGGTGATCGAGAACACGGCCGTGTCGCGCACGTGGCCGGTCCAGGTGATCTTGTGGCTGCGCAGCACGCCTTCCTTGGTGGCGCCCAGCTTCTCGACCGCGGCCTGGCTGCGGGCGTTGCGCACGTCGATCATGAACTCGACGCGGATGACGCCGGAGTCGAAGGCGTGGCCGAGCAGCAGGCGCTTGGATTCGGGATTCACCGGGCCCGAGCGCGCGTCGGGGTGCAGGAAGGTCGAGCCGATCTCCAGGCCCTTGTGCAGGCGGCGGACGTTCAGATAGCTCGACGTGCCGACGATCTTGCCGTCCGACTTGCGGCGGATGGCGAAGCCGACGCGCTCGCCGCGGTCGCTTTCGCCCAGCAGCGCGCCCCACCAGTCCTCGAAGCCCTCGCCGCAGCCGTTGACCGACATGATCTCCCAGCTGGCGGGATCGCAGTCGATGGCGCCGCGCAGCTCGTCGCGCAGGTCGGGGGTGATCGGTTCCAGCCGGACGTAGCGGCCTTCGAGGGGCTTGATGGTCAGGTTCATGACCGGTGTTTTCCGCCAGGAGCCGGCGGCTTGCAAGCCGTCAGGCGGCCAGTCGGGTTCAGGACGACGAGAACGTTCAAACCGCCCGCATCGCCCGCTTGCCGCGCCCGTCAACTCGGTGCTACACATGCTTCAAACAAGTGTTTGAACCAGGGATCGGGAACGTCATGGACTTCGACATATCGCCCCGCCAGCGGGAATTCCTCGACCGGGTGAACGCCTTCATCGAGGCGCACGTGCGTCCGGCGGTTCCCGTCTACGAAGCCGAGATGGACGTTCCCGCCGACCAGCGCTGGAAGGTCGTCCAGGTGCTGGAGGAGCTGAAGGCCAAGGCCAAGGCCGAGGGACTGTGGAACTTCTTCATGCCGCCCCACAGCGGCCAGGTGCATGTCGACGACACGTTCCAGTTCGAGGGCGTGCAACTGACCAACCTCGAATACAGCCTGATCGCCGAGCAATTGGGCAAGATCGGCTTCGCCTCCGAGGTCTTCAACTGCTCGGCGCCCGACACCGGCAACATGGAAGTGCTGATGCGCTACGGCACGCTGGCGCAGAAGGAGCGCTGGCTGCGGCCGCTGATGAACGGCCAGATCCGCTCGGCCTTCCTGATGACCGAGCCGGCGGTGGCCAGCTCGGACGCCACCAACATCGAGACCCGCATCGAGCGCGACGGCGACGACTACGTCATCAACGGCCGCAAGTGGTGGTCCTCGGGCGTGGGCGACCCGCGCTGCAAGGTCGCCATCGTCATGGGCAAGACCGATCCTTCCGCCTCCACCCACCAGCAGCAGAGCCAGGTGCTGGTGCCGCTGGACGCGCCGGGCATCGAGGTGGTGCGCATGCTGCCGGTGTTCGGCTACGACGACGCCCCGCACGGCCATGCCGAGGTGATCCTCAAGGACGTGCGCGTGCCGGTCGAGGACGGCCTGATCCTGGGCGAGGGGCGCGGCTTCGAGATCGCGCAGGGCCGCCTTGGCCCCGGCCGCATCCACCACTGCATGCGCACCATTGGAGCCGCGGAAGTGGCGCTGGAGAAGATGGTCAAGCGCCTGATGACCCGGAAGGCGTTCGGCAAGTACATCTCCGAGCACTCGGTGTGGGAGCAGCGCATCGCCGAGGCCCGCATCGACATCGAGATGTGCCGCCTGCTGTGCCTGAAGGCCGCCGACATGATGGACAAGGCCGGCAACAAGGCGGCCAGGCTCGAGATCGCCATGATCAAGGTCGCCGCGCCGCGCATTGCCCTGAAGGTCATCGACGACGCCATCCAGGCCCACGGCGGCGGCGGCGTCACCACCGACTTCGGCCTGGCCAAGCTCTATGCCGGCATCCGCACCCTGCGCCTGGCCGACGGCCCGGACGAGGTGCACTGCCGCACCATCGCCCGCATGGAATACGCCAAGTACGGCGACCTGGCCTACGCCCAGAAGGCCGAGCGCGAGGCGGCGCTGCACGTGCCGGGGATTCGGTAGCGTTGGGGGAAGGCCCCCTCAGTCGCTCCGCGACAGCTCCCCCAGAGGGGGAGCATCTGTTCAGCAAAATCCTCCCCCTCTGGGGGAGGTGGCCCAGAGGGCCGGAGGGGGAGGCCGCCGTAAGGCGGCCTTTTCTGTTTAAAAAGTCGGCGCGACGATCGCGCGGGCCTGGGTCTCGTCGCAGCGGATCTGCTGGATCATCAGCTCGATGCTGTCGAACTTCAGTTCCGGGCGCAGGAAGGCGATCAGCTGGGTTTCGATGACCTGGCCGTAGAGATCCTCGTCGAAATCGAACAGCCAGGTCTCCAGCCGGGTCTCGACCTCGCCCGTCGTCGGATTGTTGCCGAGATTGGCGACGCCCGGGATCACCCGGCCGTCGGGCAGGCGGGTGCGGGTGGCGTAGACGCCCAGCTTGGGCACCACGTAGTCGACGATCTCGACATTGGCGGTGGGAAAGCCCAGCTGGCGGCCCAGCTGCTGGCCGCGGCGGACCACGCCCTCGATGGCGAAGGGGCGGCCGAGGATCCGGGCGGCTTCCTCCGGATGGCCGGCGCGTAGCGCCTCGCGCACGCCGGTGGACGAGAACTTCTCGCCGTCGCGATTGGCCACGGGCTCGGCCACAGAGACGGTGAACCCCAGTTCAGCGCCATAGGCCTTCATGGCTTCCGGGCTGCCGGTGCGGCCCTTGCCGAACGAGATGTCGAAGCCGACTGCCACGTGCCTGATCCCCAGGCCCTGGTGCAGGACGCGCTCTGCAAAAGCGCGGTCGTCCAGAGTGGCCATCTCGAAGTCGAACGGCAGCAGGTAGAGGAAATCCACGCCCAGGCCGCTCAGCAGGCGGGCCTGCTGCTCGATGGTCATCAGTCGGAAGGCCGGCTCGGTGGGGCGGAACAGGCGCCTCGGGTGCGGGTCGAAGGTGACCACGCCCAGCGGAACCTTCAGCTCGCGCGCGGCCTTGGCGGCCTCGGCGATCACCTGCTGGTGGCCGCGATGCACGCCGTCGAAATTGCCCAGCGCCACGGCCGCGCCCTTCTCCTCGGGGGCGACGTCCTTCCAGCCGTGGACGATCTTCAGGCGCACGCGCGAATCCATGCTCACGCGCCCTTCTTCGGCACGAGGACCACGGCCTCGCCGTCGACCACGGCCTTTCTGCCGACGATGCAGGTGGTCGACAGGGTCACACGGCCCTTGGCCTCGTCGATGGCGGTGACCGCCACCTTGACCACGACGGTGTCGCCGATGCGCACCGGCCGCTTGAAGTTCAGCGACTGCGACAGATAGACCGCGCCGGGGCCGGGCAGGGTGGTGCCCAGCGCCGCCGAGATGTAGCCGGCCGACAGCATGCCGTGGGCGATGCGCTCGCCGAAGCTGGTCGTGGCGGCGTAGTCGGCGTCGAGGTGGACCGGATTGGTGTCGCCGGTGACGTCGGCGAAGGCCTGGATGTCGGCTTCGCCCACCGTGCGGCTGAACTCGGCCGCCTGGCCGACGCTCAAGTCCTCGAGAAAGAGACCCATGCGATCCCCGATCCTGCGTTCTTATTGATCTTGGACAGGCTTTGTAGCGGTTCGGTCCGTGTTCACCAGACCAGATCGGCGATGGCGTGCGCGGCGCCGACGCTTTCGGCGGCCAGCAGCTTGGCCACGGCTTCGGGGGCCAGCAGGCCGTCGGGACCCAGCGCCTTGTCGCCGTGGATGCCCTTGGCGACGAACAGGCAGGCCAGCTTCTGGTTCTCGGCGCCCAGCACGTCGGTGATGACGCCGTCGCCGACGCACAGCACGCGGTCGCGATCGATCGGCCCGCCCTTGAGGCGCTCGGCCTCGGCCAGGGCCAGGTCGTAGATCGCCGCGTAGGGCTTGCCGGCCATCACCACCTGGCCGCCGAGCTCTTCATAGAGATCGGCCAGGGCGCCGGCGCAGTAGATCAGCTTGTCGCCGCGCTGAACCACGCGGTCGGGATTGGCGCAGATGAAGGTCAGGCCGCGGTCGGCGGCGACCTTCAGGCGGTCGCGATAATCCTCGGGCGTCTCGGTCTCGTCGTCGAACAGGCCGGTGCAGCCGATGAAGTCGGCGTCCTCGCAGCCGGCGCCTTCGAGGTCCAGGCCCGCGTACAGCACCTCGTCGCGCTCCGGGCCGATCTTCCAGACCTTGCCCGGCGCGCGGGCGGCCAGCAGCGAACGGGTGGCGTCGCCGCTGGTGACGAAGGCGCTCCAGGCCGAGCGCTGAACCTTCAGGCCGTCCAGCTGGGCCAGCACGTCGTTCGACGGGCGGGGCGCGTTCGAGATCAGCACCACCGGGCCGTGCTCGGCGTTGAAGCGCTCCAGCGCATCGCAGGCCTCGGGGAAGTTGCGCACCCCGTTGTGGATGACGCCCCAGACGTCGCAGAGCACCACGTCGTAGCGGTCGGTCAGGGCGGAGAGGCCGTCGGGAAAGTCGATCATGAGCAGGGCGGGTACCGGGCATGTGCGGGAGCGTCAATGGCGTCGCGCCGCCCGTCCCGCGGGTGCGGCGCGACTGATCATATGGTGACGCTGCCGCGCGCCAGCAACGGGAATTGTCGCTCTATCAATTGTCGACTTTCCGACATTGTGTAGTTGTCTGTAACGTTGTTATATTCTTTGGTATTTTTTAGTAATTTGCAGCTTAACCGTACGATAATACATACGCACTACTTCGTTGCGACAGGGGGCGGCGGAAGAATTCCGAGCCTGTGTATGTAAGTGAGTTTAGTGTAGTGCGTAGCATCTCCAAGAAGTCGGCTCTGTTCTATTCGGCCGTCGTCGTTTCTTTCTTCGCCGCTCAAGGCGCCTTTGCTCAAACCGCCGTCAGCAACGACGGCACGGCCACCGCTAACGGCGGCCTCGCCACGGCCGTCGGCAACGGCGCCACCGCCAGCGGCTCCTACTCGAACGCCTACGGCCAGGACGCCGTGGCCAGCGGTTCGCACGCCCTCGCCATCGGTCACAGCGCCGACGCCAGCGGCCAGTACTCGATCCAGATCGGCTCGCACGGTTCGGCCAGCGGCGACTACGCCACGGTAGTGGGCAACGGCTCGTCGGCTTCCGGTTCGCGCAGCACTGTGCTGGGCGCCAACGCCTCGGCCACGGGCGCGAACAGCGTCGCTATCGGCTACGGCTCGACCGCCACCGAAGCCAACGTGGTCTCGGTCGGCTCGGCCTCCCAGACCCGCCGCATCACCAACCTCGCCGACGGCGTGAACGCCACCGACGCGGCCACCGTCGGCCAGCTGCAATCGGCGACCTCGGGCCTGCTGTCGACGGCCAACGCCTACGCCGACACCGCCGCCGGCGGCGCGCTGACCTCGGCCAACGCCTATACCGACACCATCGCGACCCAGACCCTGACCTCTGCCAACACCTACGCCGACACCGTCGGAGCCCAGGCCGTGGCCACCGCCAACACCTATACCGACGCCAAGTCGGCCCAGACGCTGGTTTCGGCCAACGCCTACACCGACACCGTGGGCGCCCAGGCCGTGACGACCGCCAACGCCTATACGGACACCCGCTCGGCCCAGACCCTGACGGCGGCCAACAGCTACACCGACACCAAGTCGGCCCAGACCCTGGCCTCGGCCAACGCCTATACCGACTGGCGCGTGGACAGCTTCACCAGCCAGTTCGACAACCGCCTGAAGAACGTCTCGGCGCGCCTGGACGGCGTCGGCGCGATGAGTTCGGCGATGTCGATGATGGCGGGCAACAACGCCGGCGCCAACGCCGGCCTGACCAACCGCCTGTCGCTGGCCGTCGGCGGCTATCGCGGCCAGGCCGCGATCGCGGCCGGCTACACCCACAGCGGCCGCGCGGCCAGCTTCAATGTCGGCTTCTCGGCCACCGGCCGCGACGTGATGAGCGGCGGCAGCTTCGGCTTCGCCTGGTAGGCGTCGGCCGACCTGATCCGCAAGGCGGCCCCGGAGGCGACTCCGGGGCCGTTTTCGTATCTCAGGCCGCGTCGTGGAAGATCACGCCCAGCGTCCGGCGGGTTCCGCTCCGCACCTCGCTGACGCCATGGCGCAGGATGCGGCGATGGACGCCGCGGGTTCCTTCGGCCGGGCGTTCGCGCACGGCGAAGATCACGCCTTCGCCCTGGGCCAGCGGCACGACCTGGGCGGCCGACTGCTGGCGGGGCCGCTGCTCGACGATGACGAACTCGCCGCCCTCGAAGTCGCGGCCCGGCTGGTCCAGCAGGAAGGCCGCCTGCAACGGGAACACGTGCTCGCCGTAGAGGTCCTGGTGCAGGCAGTTGTAGTCGCCGGGGCCGTAGGTCAGCAGCAGGGGCGTCGGTCGCGCCTGCCCCGCCGCGCGGCAGCGCTCCAGCATGCCGTCCAGCGCCTCCGGAAAGCGCCGCTCTTCGCCCAGTCGCGCCATCCAGTCGTTGGCGATGGCGGCCAGCGGCGGATAGAGGCCGGCCCGCAGCTTTTGCACCGTCTCGGGCAGGGGATAGGCGAAGTACCTGTACTCGCCGCGCCCGAAGCCGTGGCGGGCCATCACCACCCGGCTGCGGAACGGCGCGTCCTCGGCGTAGAGGCCGGCCACCCTGGCGCAGGTCTCCGGCGTCAGCACCGGACCGGTCAGGGCCCAGCCCCGGGCGTCGAGCTCGGCGGCGATACGCGTCCAGTCCAGGTTCACGCGGCGGCCTCGCGGGCCAGCAGAGCCTGTTTGCGTTCGACGCCCCAGCGATAGCCGGAAAGCCCGCCGTCCGAGCGCACCACGCGGTGGCAGGGCGTCAGCACCGCGACCGGATTGGCCCCGCAGGCCTGGGCCACGGCTCGGACCGCCGAGGGCCGGCCGATGGCGCGCGCCACTTCGGCATAGGAGGCGGTGGTTCCGGCCGGGATGTCGCGCAGGGCCTTCCAGACGGCGCGTTGCAGGTCGGTGCCGCGCTCGTCGAGCGTCAGGTCGCCTGGGCGCTCGCCGTCGATGGCGGCGACCAGGGCGGCGAGGGCGGGACCGGCGGCGGCGTCATCCTCCAGCAGCCGGGCGCGGGGAAAGCGGGCGGCCAGGTCCTCGCGCATTTCGGCGCGGTCCCGTCCCATGATCAGCAGGGCAAGGCCCGCCTTAGACGTCGCCGCCATGGCCAGGCCCAGCGGCGTGTCGCCGAAGCCGTAGGCCAGGGTCTCGATCGGCTCGTCGGGACGGCAGCGCAGGCAGGCGCGCAGGCCTGCGGCGCGGGCGGCCTCGCGGGTCTCGTAGAAGGCGACGTTGCGGCGCAGCGGGCGGCCAGAGCAACTGGGGCGGCAATAGACGCCGGTGGTGCGCACGCCGCAGAAGAAGGCGCCGTCGGCGGCGCGGTCGCGTCGCTCGATGGCGGCCCAGCGCTGGTCGTCGGTTTGATAGGCGGTGGTCATGTCGGGCTCCTTTCGGATCTGCCGACAGGATCGCGCCGTCGCCGCCGCGCGTCATTCCGATGCTTGCGGTCAAACGAAAACCGCCGCCGGCGCTAAGCCCCGGCGGCGGTCGAAATTTCAAGATCCGGGTCGGCCTACCAGTTGGCGGCGCGGCGGCGCAGCGGGGCCTGGACGAAGTCGGCCGGCGGATCGGTCTCGGCCAGCACGGCGTCGCGGATGGCGCGCGGCTCGCCGAACAGGTGGCCTTGGCCATAGCCGATGTCGAGATCGAGGATCTCGGCGATCTGGCGCTCGCCCTCGACCTTCTCGGCGATCACCTCGACGCCGTAGCGACGCATCAGGGCGGCGAAGTCGGCGGCGTTCAGGTCGGGCAGGGAGCTCAGCACCAGCTTGCCGTCCAGCTCTTCCAGCTGCTCCAGGATCATCTGGGCGCCGACCTTGACGTACTTGACGTCGGCGCGGGCCAGGTCCTGGAAGTCGAGGTCCAGGTCAACGACCTTGTCGAGGCTGAACTGGAAGCCCAGGCTGGCCAGGCGGGCCATGTGGCGGGCCTCGACCGGGCCGCGCTGGTTGAAGGCGGTCTGGCCCAGTTCGAAGATCAGCGAGCCGGCCAGGTCCTTGTTGCCCTGCAGGAACTCGAGGAACTGCGGGAAGAAGGTCTCGTCGGCCAGGCTGGCCAGCGAGATGTTGCAGAAGATGCCGACCTTGCGGTCCTGCTTGGCCAGGCGGCGGACGATCTGCACGCAGCGGAACAGCAGCAGGTTGTCGACGGCCGTCATCAGGCCTTCGGGTTCGGCCACGGCCAGGTATTCGGCCGGCATCATCACGCGGCCGGTCTCGTCGCGCAGACGCGAGAAGCTTTCGTAGAAGACGGTGCGGCGCTGGGGCAGGCTGACGACCGGCTGCAGGTAGAGGTCGACGCGGTTCTCGGCCAGAGCGTCCTGCACGGCTTCGAGCACGGCGTTGACCGGGGCGGCGGCGCCGCGGCCCCGGGCGTCGTGGCGGGCGGCCGCGACCTGGTGGGTCAGCTGGCTTTCCAGGCGTTCGCTCATGCGCTGCATCAGGTCTTCGAGCTGGTGCACCTCGCTGGTCAGCTCGGCCGAGCGCTTCTCGGCGTCCTCGGCGACGCTTTCCACGAGGCTGGTCATGCGCGCGTCGATCTTCTCGATCTGCTCGACCAGGATTCCGTGGGCTTCGCGCACGGTCTCGATGTCCAGCTTCAGCTGGGCGTTGTCGAACAGGTTGCTGACGATGCCGTGGAACGCGAAGCACAGGCCGAGCGACCCGATGAAGGCCGACAGGCCGACGGCCGGCGTCGCTCCCATGCGCCACAGCAGCAGGGAGACGATAAGAGCCAGGCAAAGATAGGCGCCGGTCAGTAAAGCCAGCTTGAGCCTTCGCATTTCGGGTCCCTACGAATCGCTTGCAAAAATTAATGCAACCGGAGCGGCCTTGAGTCGAATAGATTAACGCGGCTGGGCCATTACGCCGCGCCATGCCTGTTAGTTTTTTCCGCGACCGGCGTTCGAAGGGGGCATCTTTCATCGACAGTGCCGGTTGGGGCTGATAATCGTTCGCAACTTTTCGCCGCGAGGCCCAAGAATGACCGACGCCGTCCTCACCGCCGACGCCGCCCTGGATTCCGAGGCGCGGACCCGCGCCCTGAGCACGGCCTCGCGTGGCGACAAGGGCGTCATCGTCGCGGTGCGCGGCGACACCGGCGCGCCCGAGGCCGTGGTCGCCGAGGAGCTTGAGCGCCGCCTGCTGGAGATGGGCTTCGTCGAGGGCGCGCGCATCGAGATCCTGCAGGAAGGCCTCATCGGCCGTGATCCCATCGCCGTGCGGGTGGACGACACCCGCGTGGCCCTGCGCCGCCGCGAGGCGCGCGCCGTGACCGTTCAGTTCGACGGATAGACGCTTTGACCGACACCGCTATCCGGCCCGCGCGCATCGCGCTGGTCGGCAATCCGAATTCCGGCAAGACCGCGCTGTTCAACGCCCTGACCGGGGCCCGCCAGAAGGTGGCCAACTACGCCGGCGTCACCGTCGAGCGCAAGGAAGGCCAGCTGGTCACGCCGGGCGGCCGGACGATCCGCGTCCTCGACCTGCCGGGCACCTATTCCCTGCGCGCCCGCAGCCCCGACGAGGTGGTCACCCGCGACGCCGTGCTCGGCCGGCTGGCGGGCGAGACCGCTCCCGACGTGCTGGTCTGCGTGGCGGACGCCACCAACCTGCGCCTGGTCCTGCGCCTGGTGCTCGAACTGAAGCAGGTCGGCCGGCCGTTCGTGCTGGCGCTGAACATGTTCGACATCGCCCAGCGCCAGGGCCTGCGCATCGACGTGGAGCAGCTGTCGCGCGCGATCGGCGCGCCGATCGTCACCACGGTGGCGACCCGCAAGCGCGGCCTGGACGCGCTGCTGACCCAGGTCGACACCCTGACGCTGACCCACTCCAACGCCGGCGACAACACCTGGCGCGAGCCGAGCGCGGCCGAGATCCGCGCCGCCCACGGCGAGGCCCAGCGCATCTATCGCGATTGCGTGCGCCCGCCCGAGCGTCCCGACACGGTGACCGGCAAGATCGATGCGGTGCTGCTGCATCCGGTCGGCGGCCTGGTGATCCTGCTGGGCCTGCTGTTCGTGATGTTCCAGGCGGTGTTCACCTGGGCCGCGCCGGCTATGGACGCCATCGACGGCGGCTTCGGGGCCCTTGGGGGGCTGGTGACGTCGCACCTGCCTGAGGGCCTGCTGGCCAGCTTCATCGCCGACGGCCTGATCGCCGGCGTCGGCAGCGTGCTGGTGTTCCTGCCGCAGATCCTGATCTTGTTCTTCTTCATCCTGCTGCTGGAAGACAGCGGCTACATGACCCGCGCGGCCTTCCTGATGGACAAGATCATGGGCGGGGCGGGCCTGCACGGCCGAGCCTTCATTCCCCTGCTGTCCAGCTTCGCCTGCGCGATCCCGGGGATCATGTCGACGCGTGTGATCGACAACAAGCAGGACCGCCTGACCACCATCCTCGTCGCGCCGCTGATGACCTGTTCGGCGCGGATCCCGGTCTACACCCTGATCATCAGCGCCTTCATCCCGCAGACCAAGGTCGGGGGGCTGTCGCTGCAGGGCCTGGTGATGTTCGGCCTCTACGCCTCGGGCATCGTCTTCGCCCTGCTGGTGTCGTTCGTCATTCGCCGCATCTTCTGGCGGGGTACGGTCGAGCCGTTCATGATGGAGCTGCCGACCTACCGCTGGCCCGAGCCGCGCAACGTGCTGCTGAACCTGTGGACCCGCGCCAGGATCTTCATCAACCGGGCCGGCCGCATCATCCTGCCGCTGATGGTGCTGGTCTGGGTGCTGGCCACCTTCCCCTATCCGCCCGAGGGGGCGACGGGGCCGGCCATCGACTACAGCATCGCCGGCCGGATCGGTAAGTTCATCGCCCCGATCATGGAGCCCATCGGCTTCAACTGGCAGATGACCGTGGCCCTGATCCCGGGCATGGCCGCCCGCGAAGTGGCCGTGGGCGTGCTGGGCACCGTCTACGCCGTCGGCGGCGACGCGGACTCGCACGACGCGCTGAGCAGCCTGCTGTCGCAGCAGTGGTCGCTGGCCACGGCCCTGGCCTTCCTGGCCTGGTACGTCTTCGCGCCGCAGTGCCTGCCCACCCTGGGCGTGGTCAAGCGCGAGACCAACAGCTGGGTCTGGCCGACGGTGATGTTCGTCTACATGATCGGCCTGGCCTACCTGGCGGCCTTCGTCGTCTATCACACGGCCGTGGCGCTGGGCGCGGGGTAAGTCTTGTTCCGGTTGTGTTCCGTGTTAAGCTCGGGGCATGACGATCCGGGTCGACATCGCAAGTGAGACGCCATTGGCCGAGCTCGTCGCCCATGTGAAGGCGGGCGAGGAGGTCTTGCTCACGCAGGACGGTCGGGACGTAGTGGCGCTTAGCATAGCCAAGCAAAATGCCGACGAGCGACCGCGGCGTGTGCCTGGGGCCTGGGCGAAGTACGGTCCCCTCGAGGATCCCTACCTGTTCCTGCGCCCGGATCCTGAACTGGAAGAGGCAGCCCACGGGCCGATCTTTCCCGTCCAGGAGTGAAGCTGCTTCTCGACACTCATGCCGTGATTTGGTGGCTGGCAAGGCCGGAGGCCATTTCGCGCTCGGCCTTCGACGCCATCGGCGACAAGTCAAACGCCGTGATGGTAAGCGCGGCGAGCGCTTATGAGATCGAGATTAAGCGCCACCGCGACGCCACGCTCGCGTCCATTCCCGAGGCGCTCTACGACGCCGTCGTGGCGACAGGCTTTACCTGGCTGGCATCGAAGCGGCCCATGCGTCGGCCGCCGCGAAGTTACCGCTGCATCATCGCGATCCGTGGGATCGCATCCTCGTCCAACAGGCGACGGACGAAGAGGCGCGATTGGTGACTTGCGACCGCGCCCTGGCCGCCTACGACGTTCCGATCCTCTGGTAGCCCGACGCCTCAGCGCGTCGGGACCGGGACCTCGCCGCGGTAGTCGTAGAAGCCGCGGCCGGTCTTCTTGCCCAGCCAGCCGGCCTCGACATACTTCACCAGCAGCGGGCAGGGGCGGTACTTGCTGTCGGCGAGCCCTTCGTAGAGCACGTTCATGATGCTCAGCACGGTGTCCAGGCCGATGAAGTCGCCCAGCTCCAGCGGGCCCATCGGATGGTTGGCGCCCAGCTTCATGGCGGTGTCGATGGCCTCGACGGTGCCGACGCCCTCGTACAGCGTGTAGATCGCCTCGTTGATCATCGGCACCAGCACGCGGTTGACGATGAAGGCGGGGAAGTCTTCGGCGTTGCTGGTGATCTTGCCCAGCGACTTGGCGAAGGCCACGGCCGTCTCGTAGGTCGGCACGTCGGTGGCGATGCCGCGGATGATCTCGACGAGCTTCATCAGCGGCACGGGGTTCATGAAGTGCAGGCCGATGAACCGCTCGGGGCGGTCGGTGGTCGAGGCCAGGCGCGTGATCGAGATCGATGAGGTGTTCGAGGCCAGCAGGGTGTCGGGCTTCAGGTGCGGCTGCAGGCTGCGGAAGATGGCCTTCTTGAGCTCTTCGTTCTCGGTGGCGGCCTCGATGGCCAGGTCCGTCTGGCCGATGGCCTCGACGCCCTCGGCGGCGGTGATGCGGGCCAGGGCGGCGTCGGCCGAGGCCTGGTCGATGATGTTGCGGCTCACCTGACGGGCGAGGTTCTTGCCGATCAGCGCGATGCCGGCGTCGATGCGCTCGCGCGAGACGTCGTGCAGGCGCACGTCGTAGCCGCCCAACGCGCAGACATGGGCGATGCCCGAACCCATCTGGCCGGCGCCGATCACGCCGACCGTCTTGATATCAACCATGAAAATCCAAGCCTTCGCTCACGGCCGCGCAGGCTCCCGGCAGGGCGCGCTGGACCGTCGCGAAAGTTCTAGCACGAGTAGCCGCACGCTCGCCAAGGGCTTTGCTGCGTTGCAAACGCCGGGCGACCGGCGTTCGGCTCGCTGTTCCCGGATTATCCGCCTGTCGGAAGGCGTCAGGCGATCAGTTCGGGGTCGTTCCGCCTCAGCCAGGCTGCGGCGTAGGAGCAAAGCGGGGTGATCCGCATGCCCTCGGCCCGGGCCACCTCGGCGATCTTGACCATCAGGCGGCCGGCCGCGCCCGTGCCGCGCAGGGCGGGGTCGGCCTCCACGTGCGGGATGACCAGACGATGGCCGCTGCGCTGGTAGTCGGCGAAGGCGATCAGGCCGTCGACCTCCAGTTCGTAGCGGCTCTTGGCGGGGTTGTGGCTGAAAAGGTCGTCGCTCATGGGGCCTGAAACGCGAAAGGGGCGAAGGTGGATGCAGCGCAGCATCACCTTCGCCCCTCACATGGCGCTCAACCTTGCGGCTTCAAGCCTAGGCGCGCAGCTTGCCGCCCGCCTTCTCGACCGCGGCGACGACCTTGGCCGACAGGGCCTCGATCTCGGCCTCGGTCAGGGTGGCCTCGCGCGGCTGGACCAGCACCTCGATGGCCACCGACTTGGAGCCTTCCGGCACGCCGGGGCCCTCGTAGACGTCGAAGACGCGGGCCGAGGCGATCAGGGCCTTGTCGGCGCCGATCGCGGCCTTCACCAGGTCGCCGGCCGCCTTGGCCTTGTCGGCGACGAAGGCGAAGTCGCGGGTCAGCGGCATCAGAGCCGACGGCGTGAACGCCGCCTTGGTCTTGACGGCCTTCTTCTTCGGCTCGGGGATCGCCTCCAGGACGATCTCGAAGCCGTAGACCGGACCGGCCACGTCCAGCGCCTTCAGCACCGCCGGGTGCAGTTCGCCGAACTCGGCGACGACGGCCTTGGGGCCCAGCTGCAGGCGGGCCGAGCGGCCGGGGTGCCACCACGACGAGGCCGAGCCTTGCGCGGTCTGCAGCGAGGCCACCGGCGCGCCGATCTCCTCCAGCAGGTTCAAGAGGTCGGTCTTGACCGTGAACACATCCTCGACGGCGCGCTTGTCCCAGGCGCGCGGCGGGCGCGGGGCCAGGATGCCGGCGACGACCGTGCGCTGGTCCTTGGGACCGTCGCTCAGGAACACCGGACCGACCTCGAACAGGGCGACGTCGGCGAAGCCGTGGCGGGCGTTGCGGCCGGCCGCCTCGATCAGGTTGGGCAGCACCGATGGGCGCATGCAGTCCAGTTCCGAGGCGATCGGATTGGCCAGCACCAGTTCGGCGGCGCCGCCGCCGAACAGCCGGGCGGTCGCGCGGCTGGTGAAGCTCCAGGTCACGGCCTCGGCGTAGCCGGCCGCGGCCAGGGCGCGACGGGCGGTGCGGGCGCGGGCCTGGCGGGCGGTCAGCACGCCGCCGACGGCGCGCGGGGTTTCAGGCAGCGGCGTCGAGGGCAGGGCGGCGAAGCCGGCGATGCGGGCGACTTCCTCGACCAGGTCGGCCTTGCCGTGCACGTCGCGGCGGAAGGTCGGCGGGGTCACGCAGACCACGCTCTCGGCATGGGTGGCGAACTCGGCGACCGGCACGTCCTTGGGCGGCTCGATCTTGAAGCCCAGGGCCTGCAGGATCGACAGGCTCTGCTCGGGCGCGATATCCAGGCCCGACAGGCCCTGCACATAGGCCGGGTCGAACAGGATCGGACCGGGCGCGGCCGGAGCCTCGCCGGCCACGAACACGTCCGAGGCCTCGCCGCCGCACAGCTCCAGGATCAGCTTGGTCCCCAGCTCCAGGCCGGGAACCACCGAGCCGGTGTCGACCGTGCGGGCGAACCGGTACTGGGCGTCGCTGTTGATGCCGGTGTCGCGGCCGGTCTGGGCGATGCGGATCGGCTCGAACCAGGCGCTTTCCAGGAAGACGTCGACGGTGGTTTCCGAGCAGCCGGTGCTTTCGCCGCCCATGACGCCGCCGATGCCGATCGGACGTTCCCCTTCAGCGTCGGCGATGACGCTCATGGCCGGGGTCAGCTCGTAGGTCTTGCCGTCGAGCGCGATCAGGTGCTCGTCGCCATGGACGCCGTGATGGCCGAAGCGCGCCACGATCTTGGTCCCCGACAGCAGGGCCGCGTCATAGACGTGCAGCGGCCGGGCGCGGTCGTAGGAGACGTAGTTGGTGATGTCGACCAGAGCCGACTTCGGATTGATGCCGATGGCTTTCAGGCGGTCCTGCAGCCACTTGGGCGAGGGGCCGTTCTTCACGCCCTTGATCAGGCGGCCTGAGAACACCGGGCAGGCCTCGCCGTCCACCGCGACCGTGATCGGGCAGGGGAAGGTCCCGGGAACCGGGGCGATCGACAGGTCCTTCAGCTTGCCCAGGCCCGCGGCGGCCAGGTCGCGGGCGATGCCGGCGACGCCCAGCCAGTCGGGGCGGTTGGGGGTGACTTCGAAGTCGATGACGGCTTCGAGGCCCAGAGCCACGGCGGCCGGCACACCCACGGCCAGGGAGTCAGGCAGTTCGAGGATGCCTTCGGAGCCGTCGTCGGCTTCCAGCTCAGAGCCCGAGCACAGCATGCCGTTGGAGACGACGCCGCGGACGGGCTTCTCGACCAGGGTCACGCCCAGGCCCGGCACATAGGCGCCGATCGGGGCGTAGATGGTGGTCAGGCCGACGCGGGCGTTGGGCGCGCCGCAGACGATCTCCTTGCGGCCGTCGATCGTGTCGACCTGGCAGACGCGCAGGCGGTCGGCGTTCGGGTGCTGAACGGCCTCGACGATCTTGGCGACGCTGAAGGCGGCCAGCTTGGCGGCCGGGTCGGTGACGTGCTCGACCTCAAGACCGGCCATGGTCATGGCGGCGACCACCTCGGCGGCGGTCGCTTCGGTTTCGAGGTGATCCTTGAGCCAGGAAAGGGTGAATTTCATTATCTGGTTTCCAGCGCGAGGACTTGCTGCAGGAAGACTTCGGGACCGGTGAACCCGACCGAGAAGAAGCGGCACCCGATGAAGGCGCAGTCCTCGAACGGGATGGCGCCGACGACGCGGGTGGACGAGGCCGGGCGCAGCACCAGCGAGGCGATGTCGCCGCCGGAGGGGCCGAAATCGGTCTCGTCGAAGGTCACGCCCGACCGGGCCAGCATCACCGAGGGACCTTCGAGGTGGCAGTTCCTGAAGGTGCGGCCACGGATGATGTTCTGGCCCTTGGCGAGCTGCGCCCGGTAGAGGTCGAAGATCGCGATGTCGAGTTCGTTGAACTCGGTGGCGTACGGATCGGTGACGATGCGGCCGGGGCGGCCGCCGAAGACGACGCCGCTCATCAGCTCAGGCCCGAAGCGGCGTTCGGCGCGGAAAAGCCCGAGAAGCCGTAGTGGGCGAGCCAGCGGCTGTCCGAGGCGAACATGTCGCGCAGATCCGGCATGCCGTACTTCAGCATGCCCAGGCGATCGACGCCCATGCCGAAGGCGAAGCCCTGGTACTCGTCCGGATCGATGCCGCAGGCGCGCAGCACGTTCGGGTGGACCATGCCGCAGCCCAGGATCTCGAGCCAGCTCGTGCCCTGGCCGATCTTGATCTCGCCGCCCGAGCGGTCGCACTGCACGTCCATTTCGGCCGACGGCTCGGTGAACGGGAAGTGGTGCGGCCGGAACTGCGTCGTCACCGCGTCGGTCTCGAAGAACCGGGCGATGAAGGTCTCCAGGGTCCACTTCAGGTGGCCCATGTGGATGCCCTTGTCGATCACCAGGCCCTCGACCTGGTGGAACATCGGCGTGTGGGTGGCGTCGCTGTCGCAGCGATAGGTGCGGCCCGGCGCGATGATGCGGATCGGCGGCTTCTGCGAGACCATGGTGCGCACCTGCACGGGGCTGGTGTGCGTGCGCAGCAGCATGCGCTCGCCCGTTTCCTTCGGTTCGAAGAAGAACGTGTCGTGCATCTCGCGGGCCGGGTGCTTCTCGGGGAAGTTCAGGGCCGTGAAGTTGTGGAAGTCGTCCTCGATGTCCGGGCCTTCGGCGACGGCGAAGCCCATGTCGGCGAAGATCGAGACCATCTCGTCCATGACCTGCATGGTCGGGTGGACGGATCCCTTGCGGCGGTAGGGGCCGGGCAGGGTGAGGTCGAGCGTCTCGCGGGCGAGGCGGGCGTCGAGCTCGGCGGCCTCCAGGGCGGCCTTCTTCTCGGTGATGGCCGACTGCACGCGGTCGCGCAGGGCGTTGATCGCCGCGCCGCGTTCCTTGCGCTCGTCGGGGCTCATCGCGCCCAGGGTCTTGAGCAGGCCCGAGATCGAGCCGGTCTTGCCGACGGCGGCCACGCGGACGGCGTCGAGCGCTGAGAGGTCGGCCGCGCCGGCCACCTGGGCCAGGACGTCGGATTCGAGGGTGTTGAGATCGGTCATGACGGGCATCCGTCTAGAGGATTTGCGGCCGGGGGGCGACCCCCTCAGTCGCCTTCGGCGACAGCTCCCCCAGAGGGGGAGCATCCTGAGGGCGCGGCGGTGATCCTCCCTCTCTGGGGGAGGCGGCCCGAAGGAGCGACGCACAGCAAAAAGCCCTCCGGCTCGCGCCGGAGGGCTTTTCAAAGGATAGGTGAGCGATGAAGCTCAGATGTCCTTAGGCCAGGGCAGCGCGAACCTTGTCGGCGATGGCCTTGAACGCAACGGCGTCGTTGCCGGCGATGTCCGCCAGGACCTTACGGTCGATCACGATACCCGCCACGTCCAGGCCGTGGATGAATTGCGAGTAGGTGAAGCCTTCGGTGCGGGCGCCGGCGTTGATGCGCTGGATCCACAGCGAACGGAAGGCGCGCTTGCGCACCTTGCGGTCGCGGTAGGCGTACTGGCCGGCCTTGTCGACAGCGGCCTTGGCCGTACGGATGGTGTTCTTGCGGCGGCCGTAGAAGCCCTTGGCCTGCTCCAGAACCTTCTTGTGCTTGGCGTGGGCGGTGACGCCACGTTTAACGCGAGCCATGTGTCAGCGCTCCTCTTACAGGCCGTAGGGCAGGTACGTGCGGATGATCTTGGCGTCAGCCTCGCTCATCACCTTCGTGCCGCGGTTTTGGCGGATGTACTTGCCGTTGTGGCCGATCAGGCGGTGGCGCTTGCCGGCGACGCCGGCCTTCAGCTTGCCCGTGGCGGTGATCTTGAAGCGCTTTTTGGCGCCCGACTTCGTCTTCAACTTAGGCATTTCGCGTCGGAGCGTTTAACGGCCCCGTCCTCTGGATAGCGAGACGAACCGCCATGGCATGCCAAATTGGCCAGGCGGTTCCGGAAAGGCGGGGTCAATACGGGAACCCCGGGTGAAAAGCAAGGCCCGACGGACTCTTAGCCGTGGACGCTAGGGAGCGGCCTTGGCGCGCCGGCCCACGGTCACCGCCAGCGCCACGGCCGGGACGGTCAGCAGCGCCCCCACCCAGTAGGGCGCGCCGGTGGCCAGGCCGAACAGCGGGCCTGCGATCATCGGGCCGCTCATCCGCGCCAGCGAGCCGCTGGCCATGTTCAGGCCCAGCATCGCCCCCTGCTGGTCGGGCGGGGTGGCGCGCGAGATCAGGGCCGCGATGCAGGGGAACACCAGCGACTGGCCAAAAGCGGTGAAGCCCACGAACAGGGGCACGAAGGCCGCGCTGGGCACGAACGGCGTCGCGGCCATCGACAGGCAGATGATCGACAGGCCGGCGGTCAGGACCTTGGGCTCGCCGAAGCGGCGGGCCAGGCGCCCGGTCAGCACGCCCTGGCCCAGCGAGGCCACCACGCCGATGACGGCGAAGCACAGGCCCACCTGCTGCGGCGTCCAGTCGAATCGCGCCTGGGTCCACAGGCCGAAGGTCGCTTCCATGCCCGAGAAGGCGGCGGTGGACACGAAGGTGACCATCAGCACCCGCGACAGCACCGGATGGGCGAAGGCGGCCTTCATGGCTTCGCGCCGGGGCGGGGGCGGCGGGGCGTCCTTGCGGGGCGCGCGGCTCTCGACCACGAACAGGAAGACGCCCAGGGCCGCCGTCGCCGCCAGGGCCGCGGCGACCAGCAGCGGCAGCTGGAAGCCCAGCCGCCCGGCGCTCGGATGGGCCAGCAGGCCGCCCAGGGCCGGCCCCACCACGAAGCCGGCGCCGAAGGCCGAGCCGAGCAGGCCCATGCGTGCGGCCCGCTTCTCGGGCGGGGTGACGTCGGCCATGTAGCCCTGGATCGTCGAGATGTTGCCGCTGGCCGCGCCGCTGAAGAAGCGGATCACGAAGGCGATCGCGATGGTCGGGGCGAAGGCCAGGGCGATGTACGAGGCGGTGTTGGCCAGGATGGTGACGATCAGCACCGGCCGCCGGCCGATGCGGTCGGAGAGGCGCCCCCAGAACGGCTCGGCCAGGAACTGGCCCAGCGAATAGGCCGAGAACAGCGCCGTCACCTGCCACGGGCTGGCGTTCAGCGCCTTGGCGTAGAACGGCAGCAGCGGGATCACCAGCCCGAAGCCCACCAGGTTGATGAACACCACCAGCAGCAGGACGTAGAGGGCGCGGGAACTGTGGACGGGCGCGGGCGCGGGAGGGGGCGCGGCGGCCGGGGCGGCGGGCATGGACATGACGGGAACCTTCGAGGCGGCTCCTCTACGCCCGATACGCGTGGAAAGCGACTGAAATTTCAGTTTCCGGGTGCGGAGGGTTTCGGTCGAGGAACGGTCGGGAAGCCGGCAGCTATTCCACCTGCTCCACCGTCACCGACTTGGACCCGAATCTGGCGTCGCCGAAGGTCGCGGCGAACGGCACGTCGGCGGCGTCGCGGCCGAAGCCGATGGCGACGAGCCCCGCCAGCGGCGCGCGGCGGGTCGGATCGAAGGTCCGCCAGGCGCCGTCGAGATAGACCTGGAACACGGCGTGGAAGTCCGCCGGCCGCAGGTCCAGCGCGTAGCAGGAGACGAAGCGCGCGGGCATGTCGAGCGCCCTGCACAGGGCCACGCCCAGGTGGGCGAAGTCGCGACAGACCCCGACCCGATCGACCAGGGTGTCCAGGGCGTTGGTGGCGCCGCTGCTGGTTCCGGCCTCGTAGGCGATCGAGGACGCGATCCAGTCGGTGATCGCACGCGCCTGGCCCAGGCCCTGCGGCCGCGCGCCGAAGGTCTGGCGCGCGAAGGCCGTCAGGCGGTCGGAGGGGCAATAGCGGCTGGGGTTGAGGTAGGGCAGCACCGTGAGCGGCAGGTCGTTGACGACCTCGCCGCCGATGAAGTCGCGATGGTCCACCACCGCCCGTCGCTCGACCAGGGCGACATAGCCGATGTCGAGCGGTCCCGGCTGGGCCAGGAACCGGATGAAGCGGTTGCCGGCGAAGGCGTCGACGAAGAAGTCCGCCATGATCCCCGGCGGCAGCAGGATGGTCTCGTCGTCGACCGTCTGGTCGGCGCCGTCGGCGGCCTGGATCGCCAGGACGAAGCTCGTGGGCGTCCGCACGTCGTAGCGCAGGCGGCAGTCGATCGAGAGACGCATGGCGCGGGTTCCGAAGGAGGAAAGCGTGAGGGCGGCGTCCCTAAACGCCCGACGGCGGCGTTTGGGCCCGGGCCGCCATGCGGGCGTCCTCGGCGTCGGCCAGTTCGCTCCAGGTGCGGGCGGCCTGCTCGTGCTTGGCCTGCACATGCGGCAGCGAACTTGCGCCGGCGGCCTCCAGGGCCGTGGCGGCGAGCGCGCGGTACTCCGGCGCGCGAAAGGGATGTCTCAAAGGGCGAAGCTCCTGCCGTCGGCAAAGTCCGTGGCGGGCTTCACGGGTTTTATATGGGGATGAGGCGGGGCGATTGCGAACTTGGCGGTCCGGAGGGGCGGGGCGCCGCGGAAGGTCGATGTCCTTTTCTGTCCGCTCTTCGTCCGGCGGCTTTCTTATGCGCCTTGCAGCACACCGGTAGCTTGCGCCATCCTTCACGCCACGGAGACGCAAGAATGTCCGCCGCCACCGCCCTGATCGTCGTCGACGCCCAGGATTCCTTCCGTCAGCGCGCCTCGTGGGATCCGGCGATCGCCGGCGTCTACCTGGAGCGCCAGCAGGCGCTGATCGACGGCGCGAAGGCCAAGGGCCTGCCGGTCGTGCAGATCCTGCACGTCGAGGCCGAGGGGATCTTCAGCCTGGCCTCGGGTCATGTGCGCACGGTCGAGGGGCTTTCGCTGAGCCCCGACGTCACCTTCCACAAGCCCAGCCATAGCGCGCTCGTCGGCACCGGCCTGCTGGTCTGGCTGATCCAGAACCGCATCGGTCGGGTGATCGTCAGCGGCATCCGCACCGAGCAGTGCTGCGAGACCACCACCCGCCACGCCTCCGATCTGGGCTTTTCCGTCGAATACGTCACCGAAGCGACCTTGACCTTCGACATGACCGACCGCCACGGCCGGGTGTTCACCGTCGACGAGATCAAGGCCCGCACCGAGCTCGTTTTGCACGAACGCTTCGCCCGCATCGCCACCGTCGAGGAAGCTCTCCTTGCCGCATAGAAAGCAGGCCGCATGACCGACGCCTCGCCCGCCGTCATTCCCGTCCTTGTCGTCCTGCCGCCGCGCACCCTGCTGCTCGACGTGGCCGGACCGCTGGAGGTGCTGCGGCGGGCGAGCTTCGAGCCCGGTTCGCCGGGCTTTTCGGTGACCTATGTCGCGGCCCGCCCGGCGATCGACAGCTCCGTCGGCCTTTCGCTGGCGGGCCTGGGTCCATTGCCGGAGGCCTTGCCCGACGGGGCGCTGGTCATCGTCTCGGGCAATGTCGACCAGGTGCTGGGCGGTCCTGGCCCGACGCCGGCGGACGCCGCCGACGAGGAGACGATCGTCGCCTGGCTGGCCCGCGTGGTGCGTCCGGGCATGACCCTGGCCTGCATCTGCTCGGGCGCGCTGCTGGCGGCGCGGGCGGGATTGCTGGCCGGCAAGGCCTGCACCACCCACCATGCCTGCATCGAGGACCTGACGCGCCTGGCGCCCAGCGCCCGGGTGCTGGAGGATCGCCTGTTCGTCGAGGACGGCGAGCGGCTGACCAGCGCCGGCGTCACCTCGGGCGTTGATCTGATGCTGCATCTGATCGCCCGGCTGCGGGGGGCGGCGGTGGCGGTGTCGATCGCCCGCCAGATGGTGGTCTATCTGCGCCGAGGCCCGTCGGACCCGCAGCTGTCGCCGTGGCTGGAGGGGCGCAACCACGTCCACCCCGCCGTCCACCGCGTGCAGGACGCCGTCGCCGCCGACCCGGCCCGGGACTGGAGCCTCGAGGTGCTGGCCGATCTGGCCGCCGCCAGCCCCCGCCACCTGTCGCGGCTGTTCAACGCCCATGCCGGCATGAGCCTGACCGACTACGTCAACCGCCTGCGCCTGGCGCTGGCCGGCGAGATGCTGGCCGCCACCCGCCTCGACATGGAGAGCGTGGCCGAGCGGGCCGGCTTCGCCTCGACCCGCCAGTTGCGCAGGGTCTGGCGGCGGCATCATCCGACGCCGCCGAAGGCCGCCCGGGCGGCGGGCTGAGCTCAGCCGCGCGTGCGGATCCAGCCTGTCAGCGACAGGCGCGGGGCCGCCGCGTGCGGGGTCACGTAGCTGACGGCGTGCTTCTGCGGCACGCGGAAGATGTTCAGGGCGTTGAAGCTGGGCGTGTAGCCCTCGGCCACGTGGCCGTCGCCGTCGAGGAACAGCAAGAGGCCGCCCCAGTCGCTACGCCATTGCGGCGTCAGGTTCAGAACGTAGGCATAGAGCCGGTTCTTGCCGTCGGCGTGGTCGTCGTGCTCGGTCAGGAAATGACCGGGCCGGTAGCGCGTGGCCTGGCAGTCGCAATATTCGGGGCGATCGTCGCCCGTCAGGTCGCGCACGAAGCCGAGGAAGGCCTCGCCGTTGATCAGGTCGTAGGCGGCTTCCAGCAGCCGTCCCTCGCGGCGGCCGGCCTCGACCTCGTCGCTGACCCGGAAATTGTCGAATCGAAAGCCGAAGCCGGCGCGGGTCTCCTCCGCCACCTGGCGGTCGAGCGCGGCGTCGTCGGCCGCCGACAGGGCGCCGGGGCCGTCCAGCGGCAGGGTCCACAGCTTCTTGTCGACGCCGACAACCCCGCTCCACGGCGTGTCGATGGTCAGGGCCGCGTGCAGGCGGGCGGCCGAGTCGGCGGTCAGGATCCCCGGAACGTGCAGTCGGCCGCTGGCGGCGAAGGCCTCGCGCCAGGCCTTGGGCGTCAGGCTGGGATCGAGCGACAGGGGGTCTTGCTTGGGAGCGGACTGGGGCATGGACGGGACCGGAAACGAAAAACGCCCCGGCATGACCGGGGCGTCTTCAGCATAGAGCCTGAGCTTAGCGGGGCGCCAGGATCATGATCATCTGGCGGCCCTCCATGCGGGGCTCGTATTCGACCTTGGCGATCTCGTCGAAGTCGGCCTTGACCTTGAGCAGCAGCTTCATGCCGAGCTCCGGGTGAGCCATTTCACGACCGCGGAAGCGCAGGGTGACCTTGACCTTGTCGCCTTCCTCAAAGAAGCGGTGCATGGCCTTGGCCTTCACCTCGTAGTCGTGGATGTCGATGTTCGGGCGGAGTTTGATCTCCTTGAGCTCGACCACCTTCTGACGCTTGCGGGCCTCGTTCTTCTTCTTCTGTTCCTGGAACTTGAACTTGCCATAGTCCAGGATCTTGCAGACCGGCGGGTTCGCGTTCGGAACGATTTCCACCAGGTCCAGCCCAGCTTCCTCGGCCGCCTCCATGGCGGACGCGGTCGGCATCTCGCCCTGCTTCTCGCCGTTCTGGTCGATCAGCAGCACGCGCGGGACGCGGATTTCATCGTTGATACGCGGTCCATCCTTGACGGGCGGCGCTTGCATGGGACGGCGAATAGGGGCGGCTCCGGAATTGTTGTAGAGGATTTCGCGCGGCGCCCATGGGGCGTCGCGTTCAGATGATATATGACGCTAGACACGGACGCTATCAAGCGTCCGACGCGACAAGAGCGTTCCACGCGGCCGAGGATCGGCGGCGAAAGGGGCGTCGGGACGGAAACGTGATCGGGACGGGCGGCCGTTTCCCATTCCTCCAGACGACGATTCGACGCCCTTGAACGCCGCCGCAGCCTCCCTTTCCATGCCCGCCACGCGCCACACGATCATCGAAGACGTCCATGCGCTGCTGATCGGCACGAGCTTCATCGCCGTGGGCCTGACCCTGCTGAAGACCGCGGGCCTCGTGACCGGGGGCATCGCCGGGATCGCCCTGATCGTCTCCTATCTCGGCGGCTGGCCGGTAGGGGTGGTGTTCTTCGTCCTGAACCTGCCGTTCTACGTCTTCGCCCAGCGGGCGCTGGGCTGGATGTTCATGTTCAAGACCCTGGCGGTGAACGTCGCCCTGACCGGCCTGACACTGGCCCTGCCGCACTGGCTGAAGCTGAAGGGCGTGGATCCGATCTTCGCGGCGGTGTTCGGCGGCACCATCATCGGCATGGGCATCCTGGCCCTGGCCCGCCATCGCGCCTCGGTCGGCGGCATCGGCGTGCTGGGCCTGTGGCTGCAGGAAAAGCACGGGGTCAGCGCCGGCAAGGTGCAGATGGGCACCGACGTGCTGGTCGTGGGCGCGGCCTTCATGGTCGTCAGCCTCGACAAGCTGCTGCTCTCCATCCTGTCGGCGGTGGCGCTCAGCATCGTCATCATCGCCAACCACAAGCCGGGCCGCTACGCCGGCTACTGACGCCGATGTTGATTGGTCCTCTTGTTTCCACCCCGGCCAAGCTGGCATACGACGCGTGCCGTAGCGTCAGTTAGCGCTACCAGGAGCCCCCGCATGACCCGTCCCGTCCTGGCGACCGCCCACGCGCGCGTCGAACTGATGCCTGAAGTGGGCGGTTCGATCGGCCGCTTCGTGTTCGACGGCTGCGACGTGCTGCGCCCGACGCCGGAAGGGACCACCGACGCGCTGGACGTCGGCTGCTTCCCGCTGGTCCCGTTCTGCAACCGCATTCCGAACGGCCGCTTTTCCTTCCAGGGGCGCGAGGTGACGCTGGCCCCGAACCTCGGCGGCCATCCGCACCCGCTGCACGGCCAGGGCTGGCGCGCGGCCTGGACCGTGACCGGCCTGTCCGACACCCGCGCCGTCCTGACCTATGACCATGCCCCCTCCGACTGGCCGTGGGCCTATCGCGCCGAGCAGATCCTGGTCCTGTCGGACGAGGGCCTGCGCATCGAGCTGTCGGTGACCAATACCGGGACCGAGACGATGCCGGCCGGCCTTGGCCTGCACCCCTATTTCGCCGCGCGTCCGGGCGAGAGCCTGAAGATGGACGTCGATGGCGTCTGGATGGTCGACGCCGACGTCCTGCCCACCGTCCACCACCAGGGGCCGTGGAGGCGCGACTGGACGGTCGGCGCTGTGACCGCGACCGACAGCCTGATCGACAACTGCTGGACCGGTTTCGGCGGCAAGGCCGTGCTGTCGGCTCCGGAAGGAACCTCGACGATCATCCAGGCCTCTGACAACTGCCGCTGGGCGCATGTCTATTCGCCCCCGGGCGCCGACTTCGTCTGCGTCGAGCCGACCTCCAGCCGTCCCGATCCGTTCGGTGAAGGCGAGACCGGGATCGTCGCCCTGGCCCCGGGCGAGAAGGCGTCGGTCTGGATGACCCTGACGATCGCATGATCGCCGACCTGCTCGATTTGCGCCGGATCAAGGCGCGCTGGACCGACCCGGGCTTGACTGGCGCCATGTGCGCCCCTTCGCCCGCCCGTCCGCTGGTGATCATCGTCGAGGCCGACGAGGCCTTGCGCCAGGCCCTGGCCTTCGCCCTGGAGACCGAGGGCTATTGGCCGCGCGCCTTCGCCGAGGTCGCCGAGGTTCCGCTGGCCGAACTGATCGCCGCCGACTGCCTGGTGCTGGACGTCGACCTGCTGGCCCTGGCCTCGCTGCGCGGCAAGGGCGTGCGCACCCCGGCGGTGCTCGTCGCCGAGGGACCGATCGACCTGACCGTCACCGACGCCCTGTGGGCCGGCGTGGCCCACAAGCCGCTGATCACCGACGCGCTGAGCCTGCAGGTGAAGAAGGCGGTCGGGGTCTGAGGTTCATTCGATTACGGTTGTAATTATCCCGTCGCCTGCGTAGCCTCGTCCGAAACGGGGGAGGGGCGTGGGATGCGGCGGCGGTGGTTGATCGGCCTGGCGGCGACGCTGGGCCTGGGGGCGGGAACGGCGGCGCAGGCCTGTTCGCCGCTTCCGGGCTATGTGCGACCCAGCAACTTCGAACTGGTGCAGATCGCCGACGCCGTCGTCGTGGCCACGCCGCTGTCGGCGCCGCCGGTCGACGAGGACGACAATCCCTTCGAGGCGCCGATGCGGCTGCGGGTGACCGAAAGCCTGAAGGGCGATCTGGCCGGCGAGATCGAGGCCCGGGGGCTGCGTCTGGGCGCCACCAGGCGCAGCGATCCCAAGGACATCTTCTTTTCCCACCCCGAGGGCCACATGGGGCCCTGCAACCGGATGACCCTGGCCAAGGGCGGCAGCTACCTGCTTTTCCTGGGCCGCCGGGGCGAGCATCTGGGCGTGCTGGGCTTTCCGTTCTCGCGCGTCAACGAGGACTATGCGGGCCCGGACTCGGCATGGTCGCGGGTGGTGCGGACCTATCTCGACATCCAGCGCGAGCCGGACGGCATGGTCGAGCTGGCCCGCCTGGAGGCCCTGAAGGCGCAGCTTGAGGCCAAGCCCGGCCGCACCCGCTACGACGCCATGCTGGCGGCCGACATCGGCGCCCACCTGGGCTCGGTCTCGCCGTGGAAGCCGACGGGCTACCTGCTGGCGGCCCGTGACGACCTCAAGGCCGGGCGTCCGCCCCGCTACGCGCCGCGCAATCCGGTCTACGACCAGGAGCAGTCGGGCGTGGCGATGTTCGCCGACATGATCATGGGGGCCTCGGGCGAGGCGCCGGGAAAGCCGGCGCGCGACCCGCGCGAGACCGCGATCCTGGAGGCCCTGATCGAGCCGGGCCATGCCGACGCCCTGCCGGTGTTCGAGCCTTTCCTGCGCGAGGACGCCTCTGTGGGCGAGCTGGATCTGGGCCTGCGCTTCCTGGCCAACAACGGCGGGTTCGGCCGGGCCTACGACCTGATCGAGGCCCGTTTCCCGACGCGTCTGGAGGGCGCCGCTTCGGCCGAGGAGGCCCAAAGCCTGCTCCGCATCACGGCGGAGGTGGTCGAGGATCCCTACGGCGGCGAGCCGCCGCGCTGGCGCGCCGATCCTTCGACGGCGACCCGCTGGCCGCGCCTGTCCCTGGCCCTGGCCCGGCTGGCCAAGGCGCGCTTCGGCGTCGAGGCCGGCTTTCACCAAGGCCCGAAGGCTCTGCTGACCGCGGATTATCGCGCCGATCCCGAGCTGACCCTGATGCTTTCCGGCCATGAGGCGGCGATCACCGACTGGGCGCGGGCCCAGCTGGTCCTGCCGGGCGCCGCCCAGGCGCCGGCGGACGCGGCCGACGATCCGTTGAAGCTGCCGATCAGGATCACCCTCCGCTGGGCCGGCCTGGGCGCCGGCGCGGCCGAGGAGGTGGGCCTGAACCGGATGTTCTGCGCGGGCCCGGCCCGGCGGGCGATGCTGATCGAGACCTGGGGGCGCGAGGGCGGCCTGTTCGGCGCGGACTTCGCCAAGCGCATGGCCGCCTCGCCCCAGCTGGACGAGGCCGAACGATCGCGCCTGACAGAAGCGGTGAGAGCTTGGAATGCGCGCCTGACGCGATCGGATCAGCGGAGCCCGTTCGATCGGGACGACGTCATGGCCAAGCTGGCGCGGGGCGAGCGTCCGACGGCGCAGGACCTGTCGTCTCTGCCCCCCCTGACCTGTCCGTCGGTCTAGGCGCGCACCGACAGCGTCATCCGCACCAGGGCGGCCAGGTTGTCGGCGTGCATCTTGCTCATCAGCTTGGCGCGGTAGATCTCGACCGTGCGGGGGCTGATGCCCAGGTCGCGGGCGATGATCTTGTTGGGGTGGCCGGCGACCACGCCGTCCAGCACCTGGCGCTCGCGCTCCGACAGGGTCTCCATCCGCGCCAGCACCTGGGCCTGGTCGTCGCTGACCGCGGGCTGCTGCGGAGCCGCGGCCAGGGCCCGTTCCAGGGCCGCCAGGATGCGGGCCTCGGAGAACGGCTTCTCGATGAAGTCGACGACGCCGTCGCGCATGGCCTCGACGGCCATCGGGATGTCGCCGTGGCCGGTGATCATCACCACCGGCAGGGCCGAGCCCTCGGTCTTCAGGCGGCGCACCAGCTCCTGGCCGGTCATGCCGGGCATGCGCACATCGGTGATCACGCAGCCGGACTCGGCCTCGCCCAGCTCGGACAGGAAGGCCAGGGCGCTAGCGTAGGTGCGCACGCGGAAGTCGGCCGTTTCCAGCAGGAAGGCCAGCGAGTCGCGGGCGTCGGCGTCGTCGTCGACCACGTGCACAACGGCGTCGCTCATCAAATCGTCTCCTGGTCGGCTTCAGGCGTGCGGATATTGGCCGGGGCGGGCGGCAGGGTGAAGCGGAACACTGTGCCGCCGTCCGGATTGGCGTCCGCCCAGATGCGGCCGCCGTGCGCCTCGACGATCGAGCGCGAGATCGACAGGCCCACGCCCATGCCCTCGGCCTTGGTGGTCATGAACGGCTGGAACAGCCGCTCGCGGAACTCGTCGTCGACCCCCGCGCCGGTGTCGGCCACCGACACCTCGATCGCCCCGTCCTCGAGGCGACGGCTGGCGACCGTCAGGCGGCGGACGGGCTGGCCATCCATGGCCTCGACGGCGTTGCGGATCAGGTTGACCAGCACCTGCTGGATCTGCACCCGGTCGGCGAACACCGCATCGCAGGCCGGATCCAGGGCGATGCCGACCTCGGCCTGGCCCTCGCGCACGCCGATCAGGGCCAGGGCCCGGGCGTCGTCGACCAGCTCCGACAGGCTCTCGACGTCGCGCTCGGTGGCGCCCCGGCGCACGAACTCGCGCATCCGGTGGATCACGTCGCCGGCCCGCAGCGCCTGGTCCGACGCGCGGTCGATGGCGTCGCGCACCTTGGCCTGGTCCTCGGGGCGGCCGCGATCCATCAGCCGGCGCGAGCCGGTCAGCAGGTTGGCGATGGCCGACAGCGGCTGGTTCAGCTCATGGGCCAGGGTGGTGGCCATCTCGCCCATGGCCGTCAGGCGCGAGACGTGCACCAGCTCGCCTTGCAGCTCCTGGAGGCGGGCCTGGGTGGCGTGCGGTTCGGTCAGGTCGCGGATGAAGCCGGTATAGGCGCGGATGGGGCCCTTGGTCTCGCCGACCGCCAGCTCCATGGGAAAGGTCGTGCCGTCGCGGCGCAGGCCGGTGACGATGCGGCCGATGCCGATCACCCGCTTCTCGCCCGTGGTCTCGTAGCGCTCCAGATAGGCGTCGTGGGCGCTTTGATGCGGCTCGGGCATCAGCATGCTGACGTTGCGGCCGATGACATCGGCCGCGCTCCAGCCGAACAGCCGCTCGGCGGCCGGGCTGAACGAGGTCATGATCCCGCGCGGATCGATCACCACCACCGCGTCGGGCACGGTGTCGAGGATCGAGCGCAGGTGGCTGGTCATGGCCACGGTGCGGTGGCGGGCGGCGTGGAACCAGCCGCCGCCGATCGACATGCCGACCCCGATCATCAGGAACACGATGCTCGACACCGCCGTGGCCTGGTCGGGATGCGGCGAGAAGGTCAGGAACCACACCATCGCCGAGGCCACGACGGTCGAGATCAGGCCGGGCACCAGACCGCCCAGGGCGGCGCTGACCAGCACCGAAGGCACGAACAGCAGGAAGGCGGCCGGGGCGGCGTAGCGGCTGGGCAGGGCGAAATAGAGCAGGGCGCAGGCGGCGATCATCGTGGCCGAGGCCAGGAACACGCCGGGGCGCAGCTCGCTGTACAGCGGGCCGGGAGCACGCGGGGGAGCCGCCATGGGCCTCAAGGCTTCGCCGGTTCGATCATGGGCCGGCTTATAGCCGACGCGGCGGCGCGCGACACCGTTTCCACCGCCATCGTCTGTTCACAGAGAGCCAGCGGCGCCTTGCGGTGGCTGACCAGCACCAGGCCCTGCCCGGTTTCGCGCAGGCGGGCGTCCAGCCGCGCGACGACGCGGGCCTCGGTGGCCGGGTCCAGGCCCTCGGTCGGCTCGTCCAGCAGCAGCCAGGGCGCGTCGCGCAGCAGGGCGCGGGCCAGCGACAGGCGCCGGCGCTCGCCGCCCGACAGCCGCTCGCCGGCCTCGCCCAGCCAGGTGTCGAGACCCTGGGGCAGGGCGCGCACCCGCTCGGCCAGGGCCGCGTCGTCGAGGGCGGACCACAGGGTCTCGTCGGTGGCGGCGGGCGTGGCCAGCTTCAGGTTCTCGCGCACCGTGCCGGCCAGCAGCGCCGCGTCCTGCGAGGCGTAGGCGAAGGCCGGGCGCAGGGCCGCAGGCGCCAGGTCCGCGCCGTCCTGGCCGTCGAGGGCGAAGGTCCCGGCCGGCGCGGGACGCAGGCCGACCAGCTGTTCCAGCCGGGTGGTCTTGCCGCTGCCGGTCGGGCCGGTCAGGGCCAGACGCGCGCCGGGGGCGAGCTCAAGGCCTTGGAGGCGCAGGGCGGGACGGGCGGCCCCAGCCGGCAGACCCGGGGCGGGCGCATGGCGCAGGATGGCGTCCAGACGCTCGCCGGCGGCCTCGGCCGCGCCGTCCTGCTCGAAGGCGCGGGCGATTGGGGCGACGGCCTCGATGGCCATGACGGCCGCCAGGGCGGCCAGAGCCGCCAGCGGGGCCGAGGCGGGCGCGGCCAGGGCCAGCACGGCCGCGACGGTCAGGCCGGTCAGCGCGCCTTCCGACAGGCCGAGGATCCCCTGCGCCCGGGCGGCGCGGACCTTCAGCGCGTCCAGCCTGTCGCCGAGCTCGGCGATGCGGTCGAGGGCGGGACCCTGCGCGCCGTAGACCTTCAGCTCCGGCGCGGCGGCGGCGAAGGCGGCCAGGGCTTCCTTGAGTTCGCCCGCCGCCGCCTGGATCGCCGCCCCGGCCGGGGCGCTGAGCCGCCGGGTCAGGATCCGGGCGAGGACGAGGTGCAGGGCGACGGCCGCCAGGATGGCCAGGGCCGGGCCGATCCCGGCCAGGGCGCCCAGGGCCAGCGCCATGCCGACCCCGGCCCCCGCGCCCCAGGGCGCGGACAGGCGCACGAAGCGGGTCTCGACCGCGTCGACGTCCTGCACCAGGCGGGCGGCGGCCTCGCCGCGCGAGATCGCCAGGGCCTCGCGCGGCGGCGCGGCGGCGAGGGACGCGAACAGGCGCGGGCGGATGGCAGCCAGGGCGTCCAGCGCCGCGGCGTGGCCTTGCAGTCGCTCGCCGTAGCGGGCGCCGGTGCGCAGTATGGCCAGCAGGCGGATCGTGGCGCTGGGCAGCAGCACGTTGAAGGCCTGGGCCGTGGCCAGGCCCGCGACGCCGGCCAGGGCCGCGCCGGTGATGAACCAGCCCGACAGGCCCAGCAGGGCGGTCGAGCCGGCGCCCACGACGGCCGAAGCGGCGGCGGCCATGATCAGTGGCCCGGCCTGGCGGCGGCGCTGTTCTGCGATCAGCGTGGAAAGCGGGCTCTTGCTCACAGGCGCACCACCTGGTCGGCGACGGCCGCCAGGGCCTCGGAATGGGTGGCGATCAGGGTCGTGCGGCCGGCGGCGGCCTGGCGGATCGCGGCGATCAGCGCGGCCTCGGCGGCGGCGTCGAGATCGGCCGTCGGCTCGTCCAGCAGCAGGATCGGCGAGGGCTTCAGCAGGGCGCGGGCTATCCCCAAGCGCCGGCGCTCGCCGCCCGACAGGCCGCCGCCGCGCTCGTCCAGGGCCGCGTCGAGGCCGCCCCGGCGGTCGAGCAGGTCCGACAGCCCGGCGCGCCGGGCGGCGGCTTCCAGTTCGTCGCGCGAGGCGCCCGGACGCGCCAGCGCCAGGTTCTCGGCCAGCGAGCCCTTCAGCAGCAGGGGCGATTGCCCGGCCCAGGCCAGATCGGCGGCGAAGGCGCCGGTCTGGGACAGTCGGGCCTCGCCCACGCGGACCTCGCCGGCGCTGAGCGGGGCCAGGCCCGTCAGCAGGTTCAGCAGGGTGGTCTTGCCGCAGCCGCTGGGGCCCAGCAGGGCGGTGATCTTTCCTGCTGGGGCCACGAGGTCGAAGCCCTGAAACACCGCCGCCTCGCCGCCGGCATAGGTCACGCCCACGGCCTCAAAGCGGATTTCGGGGGCGGACGTCAGGTCCAGCGGCGCGGCGGCCGGGGCGGGGACGGGCAGGCGCGCCAGGGTCAGGGCGGCCGACTCGGCGGCCTGGCGGTCGTGATAGGCCGCCGCCAGCCGGCGCATCGGGGCGTAGACCTCCGGCGCCAGGGCCAGGGCGAAGAAGGCCCGCTTGAGGTCCAGCGCCTCCGGAACCGGGAAGGGCAGCAGGCGCAACAGGTTGAAGCCGCAATAGACCGCCACCAGGGCCACCGACAGGGCGGCGAAGAACTCCAGCGCCGCCGACGAGAAGAACGCCACGCGCAGCACCGCCTGGGTGCGCTTGGAAAGATCGTGGGCGGCGCCGGCCAGGCCCGAGGTCACGCGGTTCTCGGCCTGGAAGGCCAGCACCACCGGCAGGGTGCGCACCCGGTCGAGGAACAGGGCCGACAGCCGCTCCAGGGCCAGGAACTGCCGGCGCGAGGCGTCGGCGGCGGCCATGCCGGCCAGGGCCATGGCGGCGATGAACGGCGCCAGGGTGAAGAGCTGGATGCCCGCGCAGACGGGGCTCGCGACCGCGGTCAGGGCGATCAGCAGCAGCGGCGCTATCCCCGAGGCGCTGCGGGCGGGCGCAAAGCGCGAGAAGTGGCCGTCCAGCGCCTCTACGCCCTCCATGACGGCGGTGACGGCGGCCCCGCCGCGCGGCGCGCCGGGCGCCAGCAGCGAGGCGGCCGCCTGCCGGCGGGCATGGGCCTTGGCCCGGGCGGCCGCTTGCGCGCCGGCGCGGGTCGCCTTGGCCGCCAGGAAGCCGCGCGCCAGGGCGCTGACCAGGGCCAGCGCCAGGAAGGGCAGGGCCTCGGCCAGGCTGCGGGTCAGGGCGTCGACGCCGAAGGCCAGGCCTGCGGCGAAGCCCGCCGCCGCGACCACGTCGGCCAGCCGCCAGGCGGCAGCGGCGCGGCCGAACGCGGAGGTCATTTTATACAAGCTTCGCAGCCACGAGCGCGCGAGCGTGAGGATCTCGGTCTCGACGGGGGTGCGAGCGGTCATGAGCAGGGTCTAGCGCTCCATGCGGGCAAGGCCTTGATCGGGATCAAAGACCCCTTTCGGAAACACGCCTAAGGCGAGATGCTCGTCCGGCGCGACCGATCGCCGTTCGACCCCGGAGCTACGCATGGATCCCGCCGTCGTCGACTTATCTCGCCTGCAGTTCGCCCTCACGGCCCTGTATCACTTCCTCTTCGTGCCCCTGACGTTGGGGCTGTCCTTCATGTTGTTCATCATGGAGGCGGTCTACGTCATGACCAAGCGCCCGATCTGGCGCACGGTCACCAAGTTCTGGGGAGCGCTGTTCGGCATCAATTTCGTCCTGGGGGTGGCCACCGGCCTCACCATGGAATTCCAGTTCGGCATGAACTGGTCGTACTACTCGCACTATGTGGGCGACATCTTCGGCGCCCCGCTGGCCATCGAGGGCCTGATGGCCTTCTTCCTTGAGGCCACCTTCGTGGGCCTGATGTTCTTCGGCTGGGACAAGCTGAAGCCGGTCACCCACCTGCTGGTCACCTTCCTGGTGGCCCTGGGCACCAACCTGTCGGCGCTCTGGATCCTGGTCGCCAACGGCTGGATGCAGAACCCGGTTGGCGCGGCCTTCAACCCCGACACGATGCGGATGGAGGTGACCGACTTCAAGGCGGTGATCTTCAACCCGGTGGCCCAGGCCAAGTTCGTGCATACCGTCAGCGCCGGCTACACCATCGCCGCCGTCTTCGTGCTCGGCGTCTCGGCCTACTACCTGCTGAAGGGCAAGTGGGTGGGCGTCGCCAAGCGGTCGATGACCGTCGCCGCCGCCTTCGGCCTGGCTTCGGCCCTGTCGGTCGTGGTTCTGGGCGACGAGAGCGGCTACGCCCTCACCGACAACCAGAAGATGAAACTGGCCGCCCTGGAAGCCATGTGGGAGACCGAGCCCGCCCCAGCCGGCCTGACCGCCATCGGCATCCCCAGCCTGGCCGATCGCAAGACCCACGCCGAGGTGAAGATCCCCTACGTGCTGGGCCTGATCGCCACCCGCAGCGTCGACAAGCCGGTGGAAGGCATCTTCGAACTGGTGGCCTCGGCCGAGGACCGCATCGAACGCGGCGTCGTCGCCTATGACGCGCTGGAGAAGCTGAAGGCCAATCCGCAGGACCTGGCCGCCCGCAGCGTGTTCGAGCTGAACCGTCGCGACCTGGGCTACGCCCTGCTGCTCAAGCGCCACGTCGAGGACCCGCGCACGGCCTCGAAGGAACTGATCGCCAAGACCGCCTGGGACACCGTGCCCAACGTGCCGGTGATGTTCTGGGCCTTCCGCATCATGGCCGGCACGGGCCTCTTGATGATCGCCCTCTTCGCCACCGCCTTCGTGCTGGTCACGCTGCGCAAGCATCACACCAAGTGGTTCCTGCGCCTGGCGGTGCTGGCCATCCCGCTGCCCTGGATCGCCACCGAACTGGGCTGGGTGCTGGCCGAGGTCGGGCGTCAGCCCTGGGCCGTGGAAGGGGTCCTGCCCACCTTCCTGGCCCCGTCCAGCCTGAGCGTCGCCCAGCTGATCGCCAGCATCGTCGGCTTCACCCTGCTCTACGGCGCCCTGGCGGTGGTCGAGGTCGGGCTGATCCTGAAGACCATCAAGAAGGGTCCGTTCGCCGAACAGGAAGCCTTCCCCACAGACACTGGCCCAACAGCCTCCGGCGCTCCCGTCGCCGAAGCCGTCGCCTGAAGGAGACCAGATCATGGAACTCCCCCTCGACTACCCGACCCTCCGCCTGATCTGGTGGGGCCTCCTGGGCGTGCTGCTGATCGGCTTCGCCCTCACCGACGGCTTCGACATGGGCGTCGGCGCCCTGCTGCCCTTCATCGGCCGCAAGGACGATGAGCGGCGCATGGTGATCAACACCATCGGCGCCACCTGGGAAGGCAACCAGGTGTGGTTCATCACCGGCGGCGCGGCGATCTTCGCCGCCTGGCCGATGGTCTACGGCGCAAGCTTCTCCGGCTTCTACCTGGCCATGTTCCTGGTGCTGTCGGCGATGATCATGAGGCCGGTCGCCTTCAAGTACCGGTCCAAGCGGCCGGACGCCAAGTGGCGCTCGTTCTGGGACTGGTCGCTGTTCGTCGGCAGCTTCGTGCCGGCCCTGGTGTTCGGCGTCGCCGTCGGCAACGTGCTGCAGGGCGTGCCGGTCCATCTCGATAGCGACCTGCGCAGCACCTATCACGGCTCGTTCTTCGAACTGTTCACGCCCTTCACCCTGGTCTGCGGCCTGCTGTCGACCGCGATGCTGGTGCTGCACGGTTCGGCCTGGCTGGCGGTGAAGGCCGAGAAGGGCCCGATCGTCGACCGCGCCCGCAAGTTCGGCCTGGTCGCCGGCATCGCCAGCATCGTGCTGTTCGCCCTGGGCGGCCTGCTGGCCATGCGCCTGGGCTTCCGGGTCGAGGGCGTGGTCGATCCGGCCGGTCCGTCCAACCCGCTGCGGGCGACCGTCGTGGCCGCGCCGGGCGCATGGTTCGACAACTTCGGCCGCTATCCGTGGATGACCATCGCCCCGGTCCTGGGCTTCGTCGGCGCGGCGTTCGCGACCTTCGGCCTGTGGAAGCGGCAGGAAGGCCTTGCCTTCGGCGGCTCCTCGGCCTCGGCCGCCGGCATCATCGCCACCAGCGGCCTGTCGATGTTCCCGTTCATCCTGCCCAGCACGGTCGACGCCCATTCCAGCTTCCTGGTGTGGAACGCCTCGTCCAGCCACTCGACCCTGTTCATCATGCTGGTCGTGGTGGCGGTGCTGATGCCGGTGGTGCTGGCCTACACGGCCTTCGTCTACCGGGTGCTCTGGGGCCGCACGAGCAGCGCCGCCCTGAAGACCGACCCGGCCCTGTACTGAGAAAAAGAGGAGCCTAGATCATGTGGTACTTCACCTGGGTTCTCGGCCTTGGCCTGGCCCTCGCCTTCGGCGTCCTCAACGGCGTCTGGTACGAGTTCAACCTCACCGACGAGGGCGACACGGGTCTCTCCGAGCCCTGATTGCGCCTACCGTGTGAACATGCGAGCCGCCGTCCCGGTCCCCGGGGCGGCGGTTTTGCCTTGCGTGGTTGCGGCTGTCGCAAACCGCGGCGCCAGATCGTCCTCCAGGAGGACTCATGGTGAACAGGCGCAAGCTGATGCTCAGCCACGGCGGCGTGAAGCTCTATCACAGCTGGAAGGGCGCCCGGGCGCTGACCTGGTGGTACGCGCTGGAGTCGGACCACGAGGCCGAGGGCGGCGGCCGCGACTTCGACATCCGCAACCTTCCCGAGGCGTTCATGCTCGGCCTCGACCTCGACATGGCCCGCACCACCGACGCCGCCGAGACCCTCAAGGCCTATGACCGCATGCTCGAAGCCCACCGCGAGGCTCTGCGCCGCGCCATCGACGCCGGCCACGACTTCGAGGCCGAGGATGCGCAGGGGGCGATTCGCGTTCATCATGTGTTCTCGCAGTCTCGCCCTTTCCTGTCGCCAGGAAAAGCCGCGTCATGCTTAAGCACGGGTTAACACGAAGCCTTGGTTTTCAA
>LNIY01000076.1 GCA_001449105.1 Caulobacter vibrioides
GCTCGTTCGGCGGCGGCGGATCCTCGGGGAGCGGGTGATGGGCGACATTCTTACCAAGGCCGAGCAGGACCGCATCGCCGACGCGGTTGGCGCGGCCGAGGCCTCGAACAGCACCGCCGGCTTCTGGCCGCCATAGAGGGTCTTGGCCCAGAGGATGGTCGGGAAGGTGCGCAGGGACGTGTTGTAGACCCGCGCGGTCTCGTTGTAGTCGCGCCGCGCGATGGTGATGCGGTTCTCGGTGCCTTCGAGCTGGCTCTGCAGGGCCAGGAAGTTCTGGTTCGACTTCAGGTCCGGATACTGCTCCTGGATCACCATCAGCCGGCCGAGCACGCCGGTCAGCTGGTCCTGGGCGGCGGCGTACTTCTGGAAGGCGGCCGGGTCGGTGATGGTCGAGGCGTCGACCTTGACCTGGGTGGCGCTGGCGCGGGCCTGGGTGACCGAGGTCAGGACGTCCTTCTCCTGCGCGGCATAGCCCTTCACCGTGGAGACCAGGTTGGGGATCAGGTCGGAGCGACGCTGGTACTGGTTCTGCACCTCGGCCCAGGCGGCCTTGGTCTTCTCGTCCTGGGTGGGGATGGTGTTGACCCCGCAGCCGGCCAGGCTGACGGCGATGGCGGCGGAAGCAAGGGCCAGGCGGGCCGGCGAACGCAGCTGCGACATGAGAGCTCCCTCTAGGGGCGGCTCGCGGCCGCCGATCTCTTTTATATGGCCCGGTCTCCGGCTCGCGTCATCCGCGTAGCGGATTAACTCGTGTCCATGCGGGGCTTAACTCCGTCTTGAGGAGACGGGTTCAGGATCGCCCGCATGATCCTGATGGTCGCCTTCGCCCTGGTCGGAGCCCTGCTCGGGCTCTTCTGGCGCCCCCGCTTCGTGGGGGTGGTGGTCGCGGTCGTCGTCGCCGGCGTGGTGCAGGGCATCGCGGCCTGGTCGCTGCAGATCCTGTCGGAGCAGGTCAATCGCGAGCACCTGCTCAGCCAGATGCACGCCGTCTTCGGAGAGACCACCATCGACTTCGCCGGTCCGGTGCTGGCCGCCGCGGTCGGCGCGGTTTTCGCCGCCCTGCTGGGCGCGCTGACCGACGCGCGCCGCCCGCCCGTGGTGGTCACCGCCGACGGCCTGCGCCGCAAGGCCGGCAAGGACGGCCGTTACGCCCGGATGGAAGGCATGGTCCAGGATCGAGCCGTCCACGCCAAGGCCGAGAGCCGGATCGACTCCATCCTCGGGCTCTGAGCTTCGTCGACGGCCGGTTTCGCCTCATGACCTGTAGCGGGCCTTCATCGAGCTGGGTATCATCGGCTCGTGCATAGGCTGTATCTCATCGATCCTGGTCCTCGGCCGCCCTATCACGAGGTGGCGCGAGCGCTGTGGGGTGATCGAGACTTCGACAGCGACGGGGACAGCAGCAGCCCGAATGCGGTCGATTGGACCGAGTTGACCGTGATCCTTCGCCCTGCCGGTGTTGAGAGGGTTGATGTCGATCCAGTTGGCGAAGCTGGCGGATTGGTCCTCTGCATCCGATCGGAGATCGGGGAGCTTGCAAGACGCGCGGGCGACTTCCTGCAGCGCCGTGCGGGTGGATCGCTCACCGCATCGCGTCCTTCTTTCTAGGCCAGCTGGCTTTCTAGGTCAGCTGGCGGCATCGAGGCTGTTCGCAGCATCCCCTCGCATAGGCATTGTCGGCGGCAGGGGCTGCCCCGACTATGGGCCGGTCGGCAAGATCAGAGGGCTGTCGGAAACCTCAGTTTCGATAAAATATGCGCACGCGAACAAAAACCGGCTTGCGCGATTTCTGAACGCTGATATCTAAGCAGTGCTTAGTTCGGTTTCGCGACGCCGGTGGGGATACTGGCGCCATGTCCATGAAGGACAGCATCCCACGGGACCGACCGGCCAGTACAGCTTACGCCGCGATCATCGATCTTTCCATCATCCCCGAAGCTGGAGGGCTTTGTCCATGAAGCTCCGCGCCCTGGCGGCCGTCGCCGCCCTGTCCGTTTCCGCGCTCGTCGCCGTTCCCGCCCTGGCCGATGGCCGCCTGGCGGTGACTCTCGAAAAGCCCGTCTCCGCCAAGACCAAGATCGTCGCCGGCGGCGCGGTCTTCGTCTGCGAGGACGCGTCTTGCGTCGCGACCTCGGCCCCGTCGCGGGCCCTCAGCGTCGCCTCGTGCAAGGCGCTGGCGAAAGAGGCCGGCCGCGTCTCGGCCTTCGGCGGCGAGGCCAAGGCCCTGGCCGCCGAAGAGCTGGAGCGCTGCAACGCTTCGGCCAAGGCCGCCTGACCTCTCCTTATTAGTAAGCGTACCCCAGGGGCGTCTTTTTCTCTGGCTGTTTCCTCGACCATTCGCCTGATGGGGCGGCGGAGCGCTTCCGCCGCCCTTTTTCTTTGTCCCGCCTTTCGTCCTGATCCGCGCAAGGACTAGATTTCGGCCATGACCCAGCCCCTGACCGTCCAACTCGAAGACGCCTTGCGAGCGGCCGCCGGCGCCGACGCCGCGCCCGTGTCGCTGACCATCGACTATGCCGGGGCCGCTGCGGGCGCGGGCCTTTCCACGCGCGGCTGGATCGAGCGGGCCACGCGCAGCCTGGTGTTCGCCCAGGCCGAGGCGCGCACCGCCGACGGGATCCTGGCCGGCGCGGCGTCGGGCGTGTTCCGCCGCGTCAACGTCTGACGGATAAACACATTTTTTCCCGAACTTGGCCGAACACGATCACCTCGGCTTGGTTGCGACTGCGAACACCCCGTGTTATCAGGCGCCGGGCTTCGGGAAGGGCAGCGTGAAAGCGCGGGCCGCCCGTGCGCTTTTCTCAAGCGCTAACAAGTCTTTAAGCCGGGAAGAGGGGGCAGCTTCTCTTCCGCGGCGATTGCAACGCACACCGGGCGGAACAAGTGGCGGAAGAAACCAAGGCGACGGATGCGGGTCAGCGTTACGCGCAGTCCCTGTTCGAACTGACGATCGAAGGCGGCAACCTGGCGAAGGTCGAGAGCGACCTGAAGGCCCTGAAGGGTCTGATCGCCGACAGCGCCGACCTGCGCCGCCTGCTCGACTCGCCCGCGTTCTCGGCCGAGGACAAGGCCAAGGGCCTGACCGCCGTGGCCGTGAAGGCCGGTTTCGACATCCTGACCGCCAAGTTCCTGGGCCTGATCGCCACCAACGGCCGCGCGGTCGAACTGGTCGGCGCGATCAACGCCTTCGTGGCCCTGTCGGCCAAGCACCGCGGCGTGGTCGCCGCCGAGGTCACCTCGGCCGCCCCGCTGAGCGCCGCCCAGCTGAAGGCCGTCACGGCCGCCGTGTCGAGCGCCCTCGGCCAGACCCCTGAAATCTCGACCCGCGTCGACCCGTCCATCCTGGGCGGCGTCAAGGTGCGCGTCGGTTCCCGACTGTTCGACGCTTCGGTTCGCTCGAAGCTCGATTCCCTGAAATTCGCCCTCAAGCGCGCCTAAGCGTATAACCGCGCAAAAACGTACGTACGCAGAGAGCCTCAAGAAAGAGCCCGACCCAGCCATGGATATCCGCGCCGCCGAAATCTCGGCCATCCTCAAGTCGCAGATCGCCAACTTCGGCGAGGAAGCCGCCGTCTCGGACGTCGGCCAGGTCCTGTCGGTCGGTGACGGCATCGCCCGCATCTACGGTCTGGACAACGTCCAGGCCGGTGAAATGGTCGAGTTCCCGAAGGCCGGCGTGAAGGGCATGGCCCTGAACCTCGAGCGCGACAACGTCGGCGCCGTGATCTTCGGCGCCGACGCCGAGATCAAGGAAGGCGACGAAGTCCGCCGCCTCGGCGAGATCGTCGACGTGCCGGTCGGCAAGGGCCTGCTGGGCCGCGTCGTCAACCCGCTGGGCGAGCCGATCGACGGCAAGGGCCCGATCCAGTACACCGAGCGTCGCCGCGTCGACGTGAAGGCCCCGGGCATCATCCCGCGCAAGTCGGTGCACGAGCCCGTGCAGACCGGCCTGAAGTCGATCGACACCCTGATCCCCGTCGGCCGCGGCCAGCGCGAACTGATCATCGGTGACCGTCAGACCGGCAAGACCGCCGTCGCCATCGACACCATCCTGAACCAGAAGGCCGCCAACGCCGGCAAGGACGAGAGCGCCAAGCTCTACTGCGTCTACGTCGCCATCGGCCAGAAGCGTTCGACCGTCGCCCAGATCGTCAAGACGCTCGAAGAGCACGGCGCCCTGGAATACACCATCGTCGTCGTGGCTTCGGCCTCGGAGCCGGCCCCGCTGCAATACCTGGCCCCGTTCGCCGGCTGCGCCATGGGCGAGTGGTTCCGCGACAACGGCCTGCACGGCCTGATCATCTATGACGATCTGTCCAAGCAAGCCGTCGCCTACCGCCAGATGTCGCTGCTGCTGCGCCGCCCGCCGGGCCGCGAAGCCTATCCGGGCGACGTGTTCTACCTGCACTCGCGCCTGCTGGAACGCGCCGCGAAGCTGAACGAAGACAACGGTTCGGGCTCGCTGACGGCTCTGCCGATCATCGAAACCCAGGCCAACGACGTGTCGGCCTACATCCCGACCAACGTGATCTCGATCACCGACGGCCAGATCTTCCTGGAAACCGACCTGTTCTACCAGGGCATCCGCCCGGCCGTGAACGTCGGCATCTCGGTGTCGCGCGTCGGTTCGTCGGCCCAGATCAAGGCCATGAAGCAAGTCGCCGGTCCGATTAAGGGCGAACTCGCCCAGTATCGCGAAATGGCCGCCTTCGCGAAGTTCGGTTCGGACCTCGACGCCTCGACCCAGAAGATGCTGGCTCGCGGCGAGCGCCTGACCGAGCTGCTGAAGCAGCCGCAATACGCGCCGCTGTCGGTCGAAGAGCAGGTCTGCGTGATCTACGCCGGCACCCGCGGCTACCTCGACAAGATCCCGACCTCGTCGGTGCGTCGCTTCGAGACCGAGTTCCTGGCCCGCCTGCACAGCGCCCACCAGGACCTGCTGACCGGCATCGCCACCAAGAAGGCCCTCGACAAGGACCTGGAAGCGTCGCTGAAGAGCGCGCTCGACAGCTTCTCGTCGACCTTCGCCTAAGCCCCCTCGGAACCGCTCGGAGAGAGTAGCGCCGAATGGCCAGCTTGAAGGAAATGCGCAATCGGATCTCGAGCGTCAAAGCGACGCAAAAGATCACGAAGGCGATGCAGATGGTGGCGGCTGCCAAGCTGCGCCGGAGCCAGGACGCGGCTGAAGCCGCCCGTCCGTACGCCCGGCGTCTGGCCAGCGTCATCGCCAATCTCGCGACCGGCGTGTCGGGCGACGGTGCTCCGGCGCTGCTGGCCGGCACCGGCCGCGACGACCGTCACCTTGTGGTGGTGGCCGCCGCGGACCGCGGTCTCGCCGGCGGCTTCACCTCGTCGATCGTGCGCGCGGCCCGCGCCCACATCGACGGGCTGATCGCCCAGGGCAAGGACGTGAAGATCGTCTGCGTCGGCAAGAAGGTGACCGCCCAACTGCGTCGCCCGTACGGCGAGCGCGTGGTCGACAACTTCGACCTGTCGGCCTACCGCCAGCTGACGCTGTCGGTCGCCCAACCGATCGCCGACGTCGTCACCAAGCTCTACGAAGCCGGCGACATCGACGTCGTCACGCTGTTCTACAGCCGCTTCAAGTCGGTGGTGCAGCAGATCCCGACCGCGCTGCAGCTGATCCCGGCTGTCGTCGAGGGCGGCGAGCCTGCGTCCGGTCCGGCCGCGGTCTACGAGTACGAGCCCTCGGAAGAGGCCATCCTCGAGACCTTGCTGCCGCGCAACCTGACGGTCCAGATCCTGTCGGCGCTGCTCGACAACATGGCCGGCTTCTACGCCAGCCAGATGACGGCCATGGACAACGCCACGCGGAACGCGGGCGACATGATCAAGCGCTACACCCTCGAGTACAACCGTTCCCGCCAGGCCCAGATCACCAAGGAGCTGATCGAGATCATCTCCGGCGCCGAAGCCGTCTGATCTAGCCTAACGCCAAAAACGCACGCAGAGACGCACGAAAGACCCGCACGCCATGGCCAAGACCCCTGCTAAGGCTCCCGAAGCCGCCGCTGAAAAGCCGGCCGCCGCCAAGAAGCCCGCCGCCCCGAAGGCCGCCGCCGCCGCTCCGGCCGCTGCTGCTGCTCCCAAGGCTCCGGCCGCCAAGAAGCCTGCCGCTCCGAAGGCCGCCGCCGCCCCGAAGGCTGCTGCTCCGGTCGCCGGCGAAGCCACCGGCAAGCTGGTTCAGATCATCGGCGCCGTCGTCGACATCGAGTTCACCGGCCCGCTGCCGGCGATCCTGAACGCCGTCGAGACCACCAACACCGCCACCGGCCAGCGCCTGGTGTTCGAAGTCGCCCAGCACCTGGGCCAGAACACCGTCCGCGCCATCGCCATGGACGCCACCGAAGGTCTCGTCCGCGGCCAGGCCGTGCGCGACACCGGTGAAGCCATCCGCGTTCCGGTCGGCCCGGGCACGCTGGGCCGCATCATGAACGTCATCGGCGAGCCGATCGACGAGCAGGGCCCGATCCAGTCGGGCATCACCCGCACGATCCACCGCGACGCCCCGACCTTCGCCGAGCAGACCAACACCGCTGAAGTGCTGGTCACGGGCATCAAGGTCATCGACCTGATGTGCCCCTACACCAAGGGCGGCAAGATCGGCCTGTTCGGCGGCGCCGGCGTCGGCAAGACCGTGACGATGCAGGAACTGATCAACAACATCGCCAAGGCTTACGGCGGTTACTCGGTTCTGGCCGGCGTGGGCGAACGCACCCGCGAAGGCAACGACCTCTATCACGAGATGATCGAGTCGAACGTCAACGTCGACCCGAAGGCCAACAACGGCTCGACCGAAGGCTCGCGCTGCGCCCTGGTCTACGGCCAGATGAACGAACCGCCGGGCGCCCGCGCCCGCGTCGCCCTGACCGGCCTGTCGATCGCGGAATACTTCCGTGACGAAGAAGGCAAGGACGTGCTGCTGTTCGTCGACAACATCTTCCGCTTCACCCAAGCCGGCGCCGAAGTGTCGGCTCTGCTGGGCCGCATCCCCTCGGCCGTGGGCTACCAGCCCACCCTGGCCACCGAGATGGGCAACCTGCAGGAGCGCATCACCTCGACCAACAAGGGTTCGATCACCTCGGTCCAGGCCATCTACGTTCCCGCCGACGACCTGACCGACCCGGCCCCGGCCGCTTCGTTCGCCCACTTGGACGCCACCACCGTTCTGTCGCGCGACATCGCCGCCCAGGCCATCTTCCCGGCCGTCGATCCGCTGGACTCGACCTCGCGGATCATGGACCCGCTGGTCATCGGCGAAGAGCACTACACGGTCGCTCGCCGCGTCCAGGAAGTCCTGCAGCAGTACAAGGCCCTGAAGGACATCATCGCCATCCTGGGCATGGACGAACTGTCGGAAGAGGACAAGCTGACGGTCGCTCGCGCCCGCAAGATCAGCCGCTTCCTGTCGCAGCCCTTCCACGTGGCCGAACAGTTCACCAACACGCCGGGCGCCTTCGTCCAGCTGAAGGACACGATCCGCTCGTTCAAGGGCATCGTGGACGGTGAATACGACCACCTGCCGGAAGGCGCCTTCTACATGGTCGGCCCGATCGAAGAAGCCGTGGCCAAGGCCGAGAAGATGGCGGCGGACGCCTGATGCAAGAGGAAGACGGCGATCTGGCCCACTTCTGCTGCGACGAGCTGGAGGACGCGGTGTCTTCGGACGCCGAGGCCTCCCTCATCGAGCACGACAGCGGCCTGATCCTGTTGAACCTGGGTCAGCGGGAAGCCGATGGTGAGACGGGCACGGTCCTGACCACCATCCGCTTCTGCCCGTTCTGCGGCACCGAGATCCAGACCGACGAAGACATCGAAGCGGCCCTGGGCGCCGTGGAGACCTACGACTGATGGCCAAGCTGCACTTCTCCCTTGTCGCGCCCGAGCGCGAACTGTTCTCGGCCGACGTCGACCAGGTCGACGCTCCGGGCACGGAAGGCGATTTCGGCGTCCTGCCGAACCACGCGCCGTTCATGACCACGCTGCGCGAGGGCCGGGTGACGGTCCGCGACGGCGCCAGCGTCAAGCTGTTCGACATCCAAGGCGGTTTCGCGGATGTCGGTCCCGAAGGCTTCACGATCCTGGCCGAGCACGCGGTGGAAGTGGTCTCGTAAGAACCGCTTCTGTCCGAAGACTTCGAAAGCGCCTCCATCCGAAAGGGTGGGGGCGTTTTTCGTTTTCGAAGATCCTCCCCCTCTGGGGGAGGTGGCGCGAAGCGCCGGGGGGGGGACGTTTTCAACTGCCGTTGAGCTGGCTAAGTTCGCGCCACTCCCCTCTCCGTCGGCTTCGCCGACACCTCCCCCAGAGGGGGAGGATCTAAAAAATTACGTTTGTGACCCCATCCGCGCCGCAATCGGCCACCATAAGGGTTGCGAGGGAACGCTTGTCGGTTTTAATGCCGACCTCCAAGTCTCTAGGGGATATCCGACCTATGCGCCTTGCGCTCGCCAGCCTGATCGCCCTCGGCGTCGTTTCGACCACCGTCGCCCAGGAGCAACCCGCTCCCGCCGCCGCCCCGCCCCCCGCCCCGGCCGCCGCGCCCGTTGATCAGGCCGCGCCTGCCGATCAAGCCGCGCCCGTCGTCCCGGCGCCCGCCGCCGGCACCCCGGAAGCCGCCGCCGCTGCGGCCGCTCCGGAAGCGGTGCGTCCGCCCCCGCCGACCGATCCGGTCTCGGTGAGGATCCTCAGCGTCCTCGACACCATCTGCAAGCCGGCCGTCGTCGGCGGCGACTTCAACGCCCTGGCCAAGGCCGCGGGCTTCAAGAAGAAGAAGGACCTGTGGACCCTGGACCTGGGCAAGCCCTACCAGATCGTCCTCGACAACCCGGGTTCGAACAAGAACGTCTGCACCCTGAACGTCCAGCACGCCCAGGGCCCGGACCAGGCCCAGCACCTGGCCACCGCCCTGCACGACTGGGCGACCTGGGAGAACAGCCCGCAGCTGAAGCTGATCCGCAACGACCAGCTGGTCACCGACGTCAAGCGCCTGACCGTGACCTGGGACAACAACGCCGCCGGCGGCAAGGCCGGCCTCGTCTACGTCCGCATCAAGAAGCTGGACGACAGCTCGGTCGGCAAGAACTTCGAACAGGCCCAGATCCTCTACACCACCCAGTGATGGGACGAGGCTCTCTGAGCTGACAAGGCAAAGGCGCGGAGGGAGACCTCCGCGCCTTTTGTTTTGCGTGGGGAGAACCCCCTCCGGCCCTCCGGGCCACCTCCCCCAGAGGGGGAGGATCTAGAAGCGCCGCGCCAAAAGATGCTCCCCCTCTGGGGGAGCTGTCGCGAAGCGACTGAGGGGGCCTACGCCGCCGCCCGGTCCTCGGCCGCGATGAAGTCCAGGCACAGCGCCGCGACGGCTTCCCAGCCCGGCTCGCCCGGCAGCCAGTGGCTCATCTCGGGGAACTCGTGGAACACGCCGCCCAGGCGCGCGGCGGTCTGGCGGACGGTGGCGGGCGGGTGGACGACGTCCTGGCCGCCGGCGATGGCCAGGACAGGGGCCTTCACGGGGCCCGGGCTGGTGGTCATGAACGGGTCCAGCCACCAGTTCAGCGTCTCCCACAGCGCCCGGCCGCTTTCCGAGGTCATGCGGGCGTAGAGGGCGCGGCGGCGCTCGCGCGGCAGGCGGTCGAGGCTGTAGCGGCGCACGACGCCGTAGTCCGGCGCGATGGCCTGCAGCCAGTAGGGTCCCAGCGCATAGAGGCTGACGGCCGAGACCGCCTCCTCCAGGCTCGCCCCATGCACGCCCCAGGGCGGGGAGGGGGCCAGCAGGATAAGGCGCTCCACCGGGGCGCGGCCGGCGGCCAGCTGGGCCACCAGCCCGCCCATGGAGTGGCCGATCAGGATCGGCGGCCGCTCGCACGACCGGATCAGGCGGGCGATCTCGCGGGCGTAGTCGCTCATCGACAGGCCGACGACCGAGCCGCCCGAGCCGTCAGGGCCACGCCCGGGCAGGTCGGGGGTGAGCACCCGGTGGCCGGCGGCCTCGAACGGCTCTCGGAAACTGTCGAACGTCCAGCCGCCGCAGAAGGCGCCGTGGACCATTATCACCGGAGCCTTCACGCCCGCCTCTTAGGTCAACCCCGCCCGTGTGACTGATACGGGCGTTTCAATGGAGCCTACACGCTCTTCTTGCCGCGTGGCGAAGTTTTGGCGGGCTTCGTTGTCGCAGTTTTCGCCTTGGCGGGCGCCTTGGGCTTCGCAGCGGGCTTCGCGGGCTTCTCGGTTGGGGCTTCGGTCGCCTTGACCAGTTCGGGGTTGGCGTTGTTGCGCATCTTCGCCGGCGCGGGCTTTGCGGCCGGGGCGGCTTTCGGTTTGACCGGAGCCTTGGCGGTCGCCTTCGGCTTGGGCGCGGCCTTCGCGGGAGCCGTCTTGGCGACGGGCGGCGCGGGAGCGGGCGCGGGCTTGGCCTTTGCCGGGGCTTTCGCTGCGGCCTTGGGCTTGGCCGGAGCCTTGGCGGCCGGCTTGGCGGCGGGTTCGGCGACCACGGCCTTGGCCCGGCTGGGGGTCTTGGCCTTGGCCGGGGCGCGGGGCTTGGCCGCCGCCGGTGTGGCGACGGAGGTCGGTTCGGCGGCGGGCGCTTCAGGCTCGGCCGGGACCGGGGCGGGTTCGGCCTTGGCCTTGGACGGCGGGGCCGAGGACGCCGGGCCCAGGCCCTTTTCCGACAGCCACGACTGAACCGCCGCCAGCAGGGCCTCGCTGCCCGGCTCGTCGATCAGCCAGTGGGCGTGGTCGGGATATTCGCGGTAGTCGGCCCCTGCGTACTTGCGGCCGACCAGGCGCATGTCCTCGACCGGGGTGGTGCGGTCGCGGGCCCCGGCCAGCACCAGCACCGGCACGGTCACCTTGGCGGCGTCGACATGCACGGTGCGCGAAGGGTCACGGTCGGGATAGGCCAGGTCCTGCAGCACCCGGCCGGAGTCGTAGACGGCCTTGGCGTAGAGGGCGTCGTGGCGAGCCGCGGGCACGGCGTTGACGACGCCGAACTTGAAGCCGGTCTTCCACATCTTCACCGGCTTGGGGGCGCCGCCCTGGGTCAGCACGGCGTTGAGGAAGGTGATGATCGGCGACAGCTTGGGCTTGCCGCGCGCGTCGGCGGGCGAGGCTGGGGCGAACAGCACGATGCCGGCCGCCAGGCCGCTTTCGGCCAGCTTCTGGGCGATCAGCGCGCCCATGGAGTGGCCGAAGACGATCGGCTTGACCCCGTCGCGGGCCGCCGTCACCGCCGCCGTGGCGCTGAGCTCGGCGACGTAGTCGGCCAGGGACAGGCCTCCCAACTCCGGCGAGGGCGGTCCGGCCGTTCGCAGGCCAGGCCGGATGGTCGGCGTCTCGACCGCGTAGCCCGCCTTGCGGAAGGCCTCGGCCACGGGGTCCCAGCTGTCGCCGGCCATGCCGTAGCCATGGATCATCAGGATGGTTCTGCTCAAGCCCGCGCCTCCCAAATCCCGTTGGGGATTGGCGCGCGGGCCTTCGGTGTCAGGCGACGCGCGTGAACCCCGAGAAAGCGGCGACCATCTGTTCGTAGACGCCGCGCTTGAAGGGTACGATCAGTTCGGGCGTTTCGTCGAGAGCGCCCCAACGCCAGGCGTCGAACTCGACCTCGCCGTGGGCGGCCAGGTCGATCTCGCTTTCGTCGCCGGTGAAGCGGAAGGCGAACCACACCTGCTTCTGGCCCAGGTACCCGCGGGCCCGCTTGGAGCCCATGAAGTCGGCCGGATAGTCGTAGGTCAGCCATCCCTCGGTGCGGCCGATCAGGTCGGCGGACTTCACGCCGGTCTCCTCGTAGAGCTCCCGGCGGGCGGCGGCTTCCAGGTCCTCGCCGTCGTCGACGCCGCCCTGCGGCAGCTGCCAGTTGTAGGGCGGCGCCTGCTTGTGGCGCATGCCCAGCCAGACGCGGCCGTCGGTGGGATGGAAGAGGGCGACGCCCACGTTCGGGCGGTAGAGCGAAAGGTCGTTTTCGGCGGTCATCGCTTGGCGATAGCCGAAGCCGGCGCCAGTTGCACGCCCCGCGCGCTCAGGCCGCCGGCCCAGTTGCGCACCTGGCTGATCGTCACCGGATAGGCGAAACCGACGCCCAGCGACTGGCCGCGCGCGCTGGCGCCGGATTCCAGGGCCCGCAGCTGGCCTTCGATGGCCTCGGCCGACAGGTCGTCGTCGATGCCGCGCTCGGCCGAGGCACGGGGGATCGGGCCGCCGCGACGGGCGGCCGCGCCGTCGTCGACGAAGGCCAGGCCCCGGGCCTTCAGCGCCGTGGTGAAGGTGGCCATGGCCGGGTCGGAGTCGAGGAACTTCGAGCCCAGGTAGTTGGTCAGGCCGAAATAGCCGGTGGCCCGCGACATCAGCCATTCCAGCTTGCGCACCGTCTCGTCGGGGCGGTTGGCGGCGATCAGGGTGTAGGGGCCGGGGTCGTTGGCCGGATAGTCGTTGGGTTCCATCGGCGTCTCGAGCAGCACCTCGTGGCCGTGCGAGCGGGCCAGGTCGATCCAGCCCTGCAGCCCTTCGGCGTAAGGGGCGAACGACAGGGTGATCTCGGGCGGCAGGGTCTCGATGGCGGCGCGAGTGGTCTGGGCGTTGAGGCCCAGACCGCCGATCACCAGGGCCACGCGCGGGCGGCCGTCGGGGGTGAACGGGCGGGCATAGGCCTCGGCGACGGTGCGGCCGTCCGGCGCGATCACCGGCAGCGGGCCGCCGCCGGGGCCGGGGGCCGACAGGCCGGGCAGCGGAGCCTGGACCAGTGCGCCGCCCGATTGCACGGGCGCGGCGGCCAGGTCGGTGAAGGCTTCGGCGGAATCCTCGGTGGCGGCCTGGCGGGCGAACGGATGGTCCGAAAGGTCCATCTGGCCGGGCAGCAGCGGGGCTTCCTCGGCGCCTTCCGGCGTCAGGGCCTCGCGCCAGCCGTCGGGCGCGCCCTTGGTGGCGCCGATCTCCGACAGCGACAGGCGGATGACCGGAGCCCCGGCCTTGGGATCGCCGGTGATCAGCACCAGGACGGCCAGGCTCAGCAGGAACAGGAAGGCCGCGGCGCTGGCGCCGATATAGGGATTGGCCGCGGCCGCCAGCAGGCGCGCGCGCAGGTCTCCGCCATCGGCGGGTTCGGGCGCGGCGGCGGCATAGGCGGGCTTGCGGGAAAACACGGCGGCCATGGGATGGGCTTAGCGGGCAAGCCGCCAAGATATGGTTAACGGGGTTCGCCCAAGCCTGCGGCGAAATGGCGATCCGCTGCTTTTTGCAGCCGACCACGGCGCGGAAATGACCGCCAGGCGATGTCTGTCATGAAAAGTGTGGCCAAGCCGTTTCGCGGGTCGATCCTCAGGCGCAAGCTTCTCGTGAGGAGACCTCGCCATGAGCCTGACCGAGCTGTCCCGCTTCTCCGATCCCGCCGACGCGCAAGACCGCGCCGTGTGCCTGGCCGCCGTGCTGCGGGCGGGCGCAGGCTTGGCCGCGGGGCTGATGGTGGTGATCCTGGTGGCCCTGGGCCTGGGCTGATGTTCAGCGCGGCGGCTTGAACACGCAGCAGGCTTCGATCATCGCCGGGCCGTGATAGGCCGGCAGCGCCGCGAAGCCCGATCCGCTGCGGATGTAGGTGATGTCGGTCTCGGCGCGGCCGGGACCAGCTTGGCCCAATACCAGGAAGTAGTAGGTCTTTTCCGGTTCGATCAGGATCGACACCTCGGCGTTGGACTGGGTCGCCAGCAGCGGCCAGCCCAGCTTAAGCCGATGAGCGCCGGCCTCGAGCTTGACGGCCGTGAAGTCGCGCTGGCTAAGGCTGGCGACGGCGCGTCCGTCGATCTTCACCGTGGCGGGAAAGAGGGTTGGCTCGGCATAGGCGCGGATCAGGAAAACATTGGCGTCGGCAGCGGGTTGCGATGCCGGGGCCGTGTGCGCCTTGTCCTGGGAACGGGCCGTTGTGGCTGGCAGTGCGGCGAGCGCGACGAGCAGGGCGATGGCGCGAATGGTCATGGCGGTCCGGAGAGACAAGCTTTGCCGCTATCCTAGGTCGGGCTTCGGCGTGGCTCAACACCGGCGTGCGGCGGTCGTGAAGAGGCCGCGCGCGCCTGCGAGCGGCCTCTTCACGACGGGGCGCTGGCGTCCCTACTTCTTCTCGACCGGGGGCTTGCCGCCGGCCGAGGCGGCCTTGGCGGTGACCTCGGCGATCTTCGGCTGCGGCTTGGGCAGCTTCGGCACGGCCTCGACCGAGCCGGCCTTCAGCACGGCCAGCGCTCGCGACAGCTGGAAGTCGTCCTTCTTCTCGTCGAAGCCGGCGGGCGGCGCCTCGGCGGGAATGTGGGCGCCCTTGCGGGTCTTGCCCTCGTCGGCGTTGAGCGCGTTCTTGAAGCTGGCCTCGCTGAACCACACGCGGTTGGCGATGTCCTGGGCCTGGTCCTTGGTCTGGGCCACTTCCAGGTCGGGCTCGATGCCGGTCTTCTGGATCGAGCGGCCCGACGGGGTGAAGTAGCGGGCCGTGGTCAGCTTCAGGGCGCCGTCGGCCCCGCCGCGCAGCGGGATCACGGTCTGCACCGAGCCCTTGCCGAAGCTGGTGATGCCGACGAGTTCGGCGCGGTGGCGGTCCTGCAGGGCGCCGGCGACGATTTCAGCCGCCGAGGCCGAGCCCTGGTTGATCAGCACCACCATCGGCAGGCCGTTGAGGATGTCGCCCGGGGTGGCGTTCAGGCGCCGGATGTCGCGCGGATTGCGGCCGCGCTGGCTGACGACCTCGCCGCCTTCCAGGAAGAGGTCGGCCACGCCGCCCGCCTGGTCGAGCAGGCCGCCCGGGTTGTTGCGCAGGTCGAACACCAGGCCCTTCATGTGCGGGTTCTTGGCCTGCAGGTCCTTGATGGAGGCGGCCAGGGCGTCGGTCGACTTCTCGTTGAAGCCGGGCAGGCGCACGTAGCCGTAGTCGCCCTCCATGCGGGCGATGGCGGCCTTGGGCTTGATGACCTCGCGCACCAGCTTGACGTCGAACGGGTCGGTCTTCTCGCGGGCGATGGTGATGGTCACCGTCTCGCCGGCCGGACCGCGCATCTGCTTGACGGCTTCGTTGACCGTCAGGCCCAGCACCGACTGGCCGTTGACGGCGGTGATGTAGTCGCCGGCCTGGACGCCGGCCCGCGCGGCGGGCGTGCCGTCCATCGGCGAGATGACCTTGACCACGCCTTCTTCGCTGGTGACCTCGATGCCCAGGCCGCCGTATTCACCGCGGGTGGTGTCCTGCATGTCCTCGAAGCTGTCGGGCGACAGATAGCCCGAGTGCGGGTCGAGGCTGGTCAGCATGCCGTCGAGGGCGGCCTCGATCAGCTTCTTGTCGTCGACCTCGGTGACGTACTGGTCCTCGACGGTGGCGAGCACGTCGCCGAACAGTTCGAGCAGCTTGTAGGTCTTGGCCTTCTGCGAGGGGATGGTCGCTTGGGCGATGGGGCTGACGTAGGCCATGGTCCCCGCGCCGAGGACGAAGGCCGAAACACCGATGAGCAGGTACTTGCGCATAAGGCCAGAATGGCTCCCTGGCGGCGCGGACGCCGCGTTCGATACTCAAGCGGCGCGAACGCCGCCGCTTATACTCCGGCCCCGTCCATCCCCGACGCGGGCCGCGTCATGATGAACGCCCATCATTGCTGAAAAAGTCGTCTACCGCGACTCCTGCTTCAGCCAGCGCCCCGGATCGGCCGGAACGCCATTCTCACGCACCTCAAGATAGAGCTCCGGCTCCAAAGGTCCACGGTCCGTCATGCGTCCGAGAGCGGCGCCGGCTGCGACCGATTGTCCGGGCGCCACCGAAACATCGGCCAGGCCTGCCATGACCAGATGGTAGGCGCCCTGGGCGCGGACGATCACCACCATGTCCCAGCCGTTCAGCGGACCGGCGTACTCGACGACGCCGGGGGCGGGGCTGCCGACGCTCTGGCCCTTGGCGGTGCGGATCGACAGGCCCTCGGCCTTGCCGCCGACGGGCAGGGCGTCGCCATAGCGGCGGACGATATCGCCGGGGGCGGGCGCCCGCAGCGCCAGCGGTCCGGTGGCGCCGCCGGTCGCCAGGCCGTCGGTCAGGGCGCCGAGGGTCTGGCGTTCCTGGTCGGCGGCGATGGCGTCCTGGGCGTAGGCGCGCTCCAGCCGGGTCTTCTCGACGATCATCCGCTCCAGCTCGCCGCGGCGGTCGGCCATGGCGCTCTCGGCGGTGAACAGCTGCTCGGAGGCGGCGGCGGCTTCGCGGCGCAGGGCTCCGACGGCGCGGGCCTGGCGGGCGTAGGCGTCGGCGCGGGCCTGCAGGTCCGGCGTCATGGCGCGGATCAGGATCGCCGCCCGCACCGCGTCGCGGGCGTCGCCCGGATTGACCAGTAGGGCCGGCGGCGGGTTGCGGCGGAAGAGTTGCAAGGCGCTGAGCAGGCGGGCCAGCTGCCCGCGATCGCGGCCCAGTTCGCCGATCAGGGCCGACTCCCGCCGGTGCAGGGTCTCCAGCCGGGCGCGCTTGACGTCGACGTCGGCCCCGGCCGAGACCTGCTGCTGGTTCAGCCGGTTCAGCTCGGCCCGCAGGTCCTCGATCTCGCGGCGGGTGTCGGCGGCCTGCTGCAGGTCGCGCGTGCGCTGGTCGCCGATCTGCTGCGCGACGACGGCTCCCGCTCCGGCGAGGAGCAGGGCGCAGGCGCTGACGGCGAGGATCGCGGGGCGAGACGGCATTGCGTCCCTATCTGCCTGAGGACGCGGCGGTTTCAAAGGCGGAGCCGCTCAATCGCGGTGATAGGGCGAGCCGCCCAGGATGGTGGCGGCGCGGTAGATCTGTTCGGCCAGCATGGCGCGGGCCAGGGCGTGGGGCCAGGTCTGGGGACCGAAGGCCAGCAGTTCGTTGGCTTGCGAAAGGATCGACGGATCCAGCCCGTCGGCGCCGCCGATCAGGAACACGATCCGGCGCTGGCCGTCGTCGCGCAGCCGCTCCAGCCGCCCGGCGAAGGCCCGCGAGGTGTGGACCTTGCCGTGCTCGTCGCAGGCGACGACGTAGGCGCCCTCCAGGTGAGGACGCAGCACCTCGGCCTCGGCGGCCTTGCCCGGCTTGCGGGCCTCGACCTCGAGGATCTCGACGGGGCCCAGCGCCAGGGCGCGGCCGGACGCGGTGGCGCGGGACGCGTAGTCCAGCGCCAGCTGCGCCTCGACCATGCGGCCGAGCTTCCCGACGGTGAGGATGGTGATCTTCATTTTGGGGAGAGCGTGCGTTGAAACCCTCGTCTTTCGACAAGCTCAGGACGAGGGTTTCAAGAGCATGGCCTTGGACCTCACCCTGAGCTTGGAAGCTTGCCCGCGCGGGGCGCGTCCCGAGGGGGCGAGGTCGCTTGGCGCTGTCAGTTCGACGACGCGGTCGGCATCCGGTGCGGAGCGTCGACGGCCCAGATCTTCTCGATGTTGTAGAAGCTGCGCACTTCGGGGCGGAACAGGTGAACGACGACGTCGCCGGCGTCGATCAGCACCCAGTCGCAGTGCGGCAGGCCTTCGACCCGGGCCTTGCCCAGGCCATGGTCCTTCAGCGCGCGCAGCACGTGGTCGGCGAGAGCGCCGACGTGACGATGCGAGCGGCCCGAAGCCACGATCAGGCTGTCGGCCACGGAGCTCTTGTCCGTCAGGTCGATGTGGACGATGTCCTGGGCCTTGTCGTCGTCGAGGCGGTCCAGGATCAGGCGCTCGAGCGCCTTGATGTTCAGGTCCGTACTGAGCGTCGGATTTTCAGTCGAGGATTCGGCCTTGGCCGTTCCCTCGTGCGCCGTCGGCGCGGGGTCGCTACGCAGCGGAATGCTCCTTATTGGCTTCGCGCAAAGCCCCTCTTAGCACGGAAAGACTCGAAACGTGAGGGGGATCGTGGTCGCAGGCGGCGAGCGGGTTATTGTGCGGCGTTTTCGCGGGGGAAAGAATGCGGCGCGCAGGTAGGTCGGCAACGTGGTGGATCGGTGTCCTGGCGGCGTTGGGGCCCGCGGCCGCACTGGCGGCCGAGGCGTCGCTGACCCTGAAGGCCGCCAAAGAGCTGACGCCGGCGGAGATCCTCGCCCGCGCCTTCGCCATGGCCGTGGGCGAGGCGCCGTCGGCGCGGATCGAGGACGGCCTGCCCTACGACCGGGCGCTCCAGCAGGTGAGGACCCTGGTGGCGCCCCGTCGGATTTCCGACCGTGTTTGCCGCGGGCAAAACCTCAGTTTCCTGTTCAGGCCTGCAAGCCCCGGTGAGGCGCGCGTCTTTTCCGATCCGCCGTCCGTCGTCGACCGGCTTGAGGTGAGCAACTACTACCTGACCGTTCCGCTCGGCCGATCCGATTGCGCGGGGGGCGCTGGGGTGTTCAAGGCCTCGTCGGAGGCCGTGGCCGCCCGTGCTGTCCATCGACTGGAGGCGCTGCTCGCCGCGCCCGAAGGCTGGCGGTTCAGTTGCGTTCAGCCCGGCTGCGATCTTTCCAAGGTGCGTATCGAGGATCTGCGCGACGTCGGAGGCGTCGAGGACGGGGAGCTGAGCTTGGGCGGAGAGATGGCCGGCCGCGTCGGCTGGCGGATCTCGCTGTCGGGCCAGGACGATGTCGCCACCTTGTGGACCGGGCCGATCGCGCCGAACTAGCCCTTGGTCTGGCGCGCCCGCAGGGCGGTGGACGAGGCGAAGTTCAGCGGGCCGGTGAGGTAGACCCAGGCCGGGACGTCGGCGTCGGCGATGGTCGCCGCGGCGCTGGCCGGGCGGCGGGCGAAGGCGAAGCGGCGGGCGGCCGGCGAGCTGCGCGCCTTGAGCGCCGCCCACGGCCGCGAGACCACGGCCACCGGAACCTCGCGCATGATCTGGGTCCAGCCGCGCCAGCGGTGGAAGGTGGCCAGGCTGTCGGCGCCCATCACCCAGACGAACTTCACGCCCGGGAAGCGGGCCTTCAGCACGCGCAGGGTGTCGATCGTGTACTGCGAGCCCAGCCGCGTCTCGGCGTCGGACACGATCATGCTGGAGCCGCGCGCCCAGCGGCGGGCCTCGTCCATGCGCTCGGCCAGGGGGCGGGTCTCGCGCGAGGACTTCAGCGGGTTCTGCGGCGAGACCAGCCAGATCACCTTGTCGAGGTTCAGGCGATGCAAGGCCGTCTCGGCCACGTGGGCATGGCCCTCGTGCGCCGGGTTGAAGCTGCCGCCGAACAGCCCGACGCGCATGCCCGGCTCCAGGTGGAAGCCGAGGCGATGGGCGCTGGGGCGGCCGGCCTCAGGGACGAGTCTGGCCGGTCCCGCGAACCACATACTTGAACGTCGTCAGTTGCTCGGCCCCGACCGGGCCGCGGGCATGAAGCTTGTCGGTGGCGATGCCGATCTCGGCCCCGAAGCCGAACTCGCCGCCATCGGCGAACTGGGTGGAGGCGTTGACCAGCACGATGGCGCTGTCGACCTTGGCGATGAACGCCTCGGCGGCGGCGCCGTCCTCGGTCACGATGGCGTCGGTGTGGCCCGAGCCGTAGGTGGCGATGTGTTCGGCCGCGCCCTCGACGCCGTCGACCACGGCCACGGCGATGATCGGGGCCAGGTACTCGGTGGTCCAGTCCTCGACCGTGGCGGCCTTCAGGTCGGGCTCGATGGCGCGGGCGGCCGCGTCGCCGCGGATCTCGCAGCCGGCCCTGATCAGCACGTCGGCGATCGGCGGCAGCAGCCTGCCGGCCGCGGCGCGGTCGATCAGCAGGGTCTCGGCCGAGCCGCACACCGAGACGCGGCGCATCTTGGCGTTCAGCACGATGTCGGCGGCCTTCTTCAGGTCGGCGGCTTCGTGCACGAAGACGTGGTTGAGGCCTTCCAGGTGGCCCAGAACCGGGGCGCGGGCCTCGGCCTGGACGCGGGCGACCAGGCTCTTGCCGCCGCGCGGGATGATCAGGTCGATCGACCGGTCCAGGCCCGACAGGATGGCGCCGACGGCGGCGCGGTCGGTGGTGCGGACCATCTGCACGACCTGCGGCGGCAGGCCGGCGGCGGTCAGGCCCTTCAGCACCGCGCCGTGGATGGCGAGGTTGGACTCGATGCACTCCGACCCGCCGCGCAGGATCACCGCGTTGCCCGACCGCAGGGTCAGGGCGGCGGCGTCGGCCGTCACGTTGGGTCGGCTCTCGTAGATCATGGCGATGACGCCGATCGGCGTGCGCACGCGGGCGATGTCCAGGCCGTTGGGCCGGGTCCAGCGCGAGGTTTCCACGCCGAGCGGGTCGGGGATCGCGGCCACGGCCTCGACACCGGCGGCCACGCCTTCCAGGCGCTGCTCGTTCAGCATCAGCCGCTCGATCATCGGCGGGGTCAGGCCGTTCTTGCCGGCCTTCTCCAGGTCGCGGGCGTTGGCGGCGAGGATGGCCGGCGCGTCGGCGCGGATGGCGGCGGCGATGGCGGCGAGGGCGGCGGTGCGCTGGGCTGGCGTGGCGAGGCGCAGCGCGCGCGCGCCCTCGCGGGCCGCCTGGCCCATCGCCGTCATCGTCGCCTGCAGGCCCCCGGCCGCGTCGTCCATGGCTCGTCCGTCCCCGGATATGCTCAGAGTGAGCCTTACCTAGGCGCTTTGAAGCGTGGGGGGAATGGAGAAAAGGCCGGGGCCGTCGTCAGCGGGGCTGCGAGGGTTCGGGCGTTTCGGCGATCAGGTCGCGGACCCGGAAGCCGAAGCCGTTCTCGCGCGTCCACAGGATCGTCATCGGGATCCGCGGCTTGGCCCCATAGGCGTCGAGCGGGCCGTCGACCTGGATCGCGCCTTCCATGCGCACCCGGTCGGCGGTCTCGCCATGGACCCGCCGGACCTGGAACCGGGCCTCCCCGGCCTTGGCAGCCCAGACCTCGGCGGCGCGGATCGGGCCTTCCACCGGCGCTTCGCCGGGCCAGGCCAGCCGGATCTTGTCGTGGAACAGATAGGCCTGCGAGCGGGCGAAGTCCGGGCCGCGCGGGTTGGCGAACCAGGGCGTATTCCAGACATTCAGGGCCTCGGCCGCCGCCGCCCGGTCGCCGCTCAGCAGGCCGCACTGGGCCAGCTGTCGGACGGGGCCCAGGTCCCGGTCGTCGATCATCGCGCAGGCGGGCATTTCGGCGACGGCAGCCTGGGCCAGCCGGGCGGCGAAGGCGTAGGCGAGGGTGGGTTCGATCGGGCAGGAGCCGCCGGCCTTGCGCCGGATCCGGCCGTCGGCGTCCACCGCCTCGACCGTCGCCGACCACGGATGCAGGCAGAAGAGCGGCGCCGTCGCCGGGTTGGCCGGCGGCCTGGGCTGAAGATCGCGGTCGAAGACGGCGCCGGCCTGCACGAGATCGTTCCAGGCGCGGGCAGAGACGACGGCCGTCAGGGGCCTGGTCGATCCCATGCGCACCTCGACGCGCGGCTCCTCGCCGGGGGCGCGGATGAAGGCGATCACGCCGGCGTCCCTGTCGTAGCCGTCGACGAACGCCGCGCGCATCACCCGCGCCTTGTTCGCGGCCAGGGTTTCGAGGGGCGCGCCGCCCTGGCGGACGAACGGATCCTTGATCGCGGCGGCGGACGCCTTCGCCGGGGCCGCGGGCTGGGCGAGGGCGTCGCCGGCCAGGCCGAAGCCGACCAGGGCCGCGAACGTCGCGAGGGCTCTACTGACAGTGGTCATGCGGCCACGATGCAAGCGCCCATGGTGCAGGTCAATCGCGACTCCGAGGCGACCGCCGTCTCGTCGCCAGGCGGCCTCGCGGCGCGCGTTTCGGATCGGATCGCATGTCGTGTTCTCCTGACATGATGTCAGGTTGACATGACATTTCGGCCGTGTCAGGTTTGCCTTACATCAACGGGAGGCGAGCCATGCTGGCCATCGGCAAGTTCCACACCACGGCGCACAGGCGCTACGTGATCCGCACCATGGCGTTCATGATCCCCTACGTGCTGGTCAATGTGGGCGCGATCTTCGGCGCCTTCGACGACATCAAGACGCCGGTGGCGGCCTGGGCGCTGGCCCTGGTGGTGTCGGCGCCGGTGGTCGGGCAGATCTGGGCGACCCTGGCCCTGATGGCCGAGTCCGACGAGTTCGTGCGCGCCCTGGTCGCCCGGCAGTTCATCGTCGCCTCGGGCGTGGCCATGGCCCTGTTCTCGGTCTGGGGTTTCGGCGAGAGCTACGCCCACGCCCCGCACCTGCCGGGCTGGCTGATCTATCCGTTGTTCTGGGCCGTGTTCGGGGTGGTCTCGCCCTTCATCCGGAGCACGCGATGAAGAACCGCCTGAAGCTGCTGCGCGTCGAGCGCGGCTGGACCCAGGAACAGCTCGGCCAGCAACTGAACGTCTCGCGCCAGGCGGTCAACGCCCTGGAGACCGAGAAACACGACCCGTCCCTCGATCTCGCCTACCGCATCGCCGCCGTCTTCGAGCGGCCGATCGAAGAGATCTTCGAGAACCCGCACGTCCGCTGAGGACGTTCCCCTGAACGTTAGGAGACCCCCATGTCGCTCGCCTTCCTCGGCGGCCGCGCGGTCGCGCGCGCCCTCGTCATCGTCCTGACCGCCCTGCTGGGCCTCGGGATCGCCGTTTCGGTCGCCCGGGCCGAGCCCGCCGCCCAGCCGGCCGCCCAGCCCGCCTACGTCGCCGACCGTCTGACGGTCGAGGTGGTGGGGCAGGGGCCCGACGTGATCCTGGTTCCGGGCCTGGCGTCCTCCCGCGAGGTTTTCCGGCCGCTGGCCGACAGGCTGAAGGCCACGCACCGCGTGCACCTGGTGCAGCTGTCGGGCTTCGCCGGCCAGGCCTGGACCGGGGGCGAGGGTCCCTTCGTCGACCCGGCGGTCGAGGCGTTGGCGGCCTATGTCCGCTCGGCGGGCCTGAAGCAGCCGGCGGTGATCGGCCACTCGATGGGCGGGTTGTCGGGCCTGCTGCTGGCCCAGCGCCACCCCGAACTGGTCGGTCGGCTGATGACCGTCGACACCCTGCCGTTCTACAGCGCCATGTTCGGTCCGACGGCGACGGCGCAGAGCGCCAAGCCCTTCGCCGAGCGCATGGCCGCCGACGTCCTGTCGGCCAGCCCCGAGGCCTTCGCCGCCCAGCAGGCGGCCGCCGCCAAGGGCCTGTCGCGCACCCCGGCTGCGCAGGAGGCCATCGTCGCCTGGTCGCTGGCCTCCGACCGCAAGGCCGTGGCCAAGGCGATCTCGGAGGTGATGACCCTGGACGCCCGCCCGGGCCTGGCGGCGATGAAGACCCCGGTCACCGCCCTCTACGCCGTCGACGCCGAGGGCGCGCTGCCGCCGGCCGTAGTCGGGGCGCTGTGGATGCGCGAGTACGACGCCCTGCGCGGGGTGAAGCTGGTGCGGATCGAGGCCAGCCGCCACTTCATCATGGCCGACCAGCCGGAAGCGTTCGCCAAGGCGGTGGAAGGGTTTCTGAAATAATCCCTCTCCCTGTGGGAGAGGTGTCGGCGAAGCCGACGGAGAGGGGAGGGGCTGATGAGCGTCCGCCACAGCGGAAGCTGAAAACGGCCCCCTCCGGCCCTTCGGGCGACCTCCCCCAGAGGGGGGAGGATCCAGTCAGCAGGATGCTCCCCCTCTGGGGGGAGCTGTCGGCAAGGCCGACTGAGGGGGTCTTTACCCCCCCACCGCCAGGTCATCGGCGTGGATCATCGGGCCTTCGGTGAAGCCCAGCTCGGCCTCGATGGCGTCGCTGCGCAGGCCCGCGATCTTGTGGGCGTCGGCGCTGTCGTAGCGCACCAGGCCGCGGGCGACCTCGCGGCCGGTCTCGTCGCGGACGCGGACGGCGTCGCCCTTCTCGAACGGACCCTCGACGGCGCGCACCCCGGCCGACAGCAGGCTCTTGCCGGTCTTCAGGGCCGCCACGGCCCCGGCGTCGACGGTGACCCAGCCCTGGGGCGCCAGCGAGCCGGCGATCCAGGCCTTGTAGGCGGCGGCGGGCGAGGCGGCGGCCTCGATCAGGGTCGCGGGCGCGCCCTCCTCGATGGCGGCCAGCGGACGCGGGCGCGAGCCCAGGGTGATCAGGGTGGCGCAGCCGGCGGCGCGGGCGATGCGGGCGGCGGCGATCTTGGTGGCCATGCCGCCGGTGCCGACCCCGGCCGAGGCGTTGGCGCCTTCGGCCATGGCGGCGATCGCCGGGGTGATCTCGCTGACCCGGGCGATGTGGGTCGCCTTCGGATCGCGGCGCGGATCGGCGGTGTAGAGTCCGTCGATGTCGGACAGCAGCACCAGCAGGTCTGCGCCCGCCAGCTGGCCCACGCGGGCGGCCAGGCGGTCGTTGTCGCCGTAGCGGATCTCTTCGGTGGCCACCGTGTCGTTCTCGTTGACGACCGGCACCACGCCCAGCGACAGCAGGGTCTCGACCGTGGCGCGGGCGTTCAGCCAGCGGCGGCGGGTCTCGGTGTCGTCACGGGTCATCAGGATCTGGGCGACGCCGACGCCGTGCGGCTCGAACGCTTCCTCCCAGGCCCGCATCAGCAGGCTCTGGCCGGCGGCGGCGGCGGCCTGCTTTTCCGGCAGGGTGATCTTGCGGCCCGACAGGCCAAGGCGGCGTCGTCCCAGCGCCCCCGCGCCGGACGAGACCACGACCACCTGCTTGCCGGCCGCGCGCAGGGCCGCGGCGTCGGCGCAGAACGCCTCCAGCCAGGCCCTGTTGGCCGCCCCGGTGGCGGCGTCGACCAGCAGGGCCGAGCCGACCTTGAACACGATCCTCCGGGCCTGGCCCAGAGGTCCCCCGACCCCCAGGTTCACGGCTGCCAGCCCCCCGGCGTCTCCTCGATGTGGTCCTCGTCTTCCTCGATCTCGGCCACCGCGTCGCCGCGGCGCACGCGCACCTGGCGATAGGCCGCGCGCAGGAGCTCGGTGACGCCCTCGCCCGACACGCCGGAGATCAGCAGCGGCTTGACGCCGGCCACGGCTTCCAGCTCGGCCTGCTTGGCCGCGCGGGTCTCGTCGTCCAGGGCGTCGATCTTGTTCAGCGCCAGGATCTCGGCCTTGACCGCCAGCTCGTCGCCATAGGCCTCGAGCTCGCCGCGGATCGTGGTCCAGGCGCCGACGATGTCGTCCTGGGTGGCGTCCACCAGGTGGATCAGGGTCGCCGAGCGCTCGACGTGGCCCAGGAACCGGGTGCCGAGCCCGGCGCCTTCCGAGGCGCCCTCGATCAGGCCGGGGATGTCGGCGAGCACGAAGCGCTCGCTGGTCGACAGGTCCACGACGCCGAGGTTCGGGGTCAGGGTGGTGAAGGGATAGTCGGCGATCTTCGGCTTGGCGGCGCTGGCGGCGGCCAGGAAGGTCGACTTGCCCGCGTTGGGCAGGCCCACCAGGCCGACGTCGGCGATCAGCTTCAGGCGCAGCCACAGCCAGCGCTCCTCGCCGTCCTGGCCGGGATTGGCCCACATCGGGGCCTGGTTGACCGGGCCCTTGAAGTGCAGGTTGCCCCAGCCGCCGTTGCCGCCCTTGGCCAGCAGCACGCGCATGCCCGGCTCGTCGAGGTCGACGATCAGGGTCTCCTTGTCCTCTTCCAGCACCTCGGTGCCGACGGGGACCTTCAGCACGATGTCGTCGCCGGCCGCGCCGTGGCGCTGGCGGCCCATGCCGTGCACGCCGGTGCCGGCCTTGAAGTGCTGCTGGTAGCGATAGTCGATCAGGGTGTTGAGGCCCTCGACGGCCTCGATCCAGATGTCGCCGCCGCGACCGCCGTCCCCGCCGTCGGGGCCGCCGTATTCGATGTACTTCTCGCGTCGGAAAGACACCGACCCGCCGCCGCCGTTTCCGGAGCGGATGAAGATCTTGCATTGATCCAGGAATTTCATGCGCGTCTTTTGTCCCAACACGGGTTTCGCGTCGAGCAAAATGGACTTCGCGCAACCTGTGGAACGCGCGACCAAGCGCCGCCCGTGTCGATATTGCGACAAACAAACGCTGCCTTGAACGCTGTTCGGCGTCGTGACGAAATGTTAAACACGGGGTGCGACAAACGGTCTCGGGGCGAAAATTCTCTATTTCTCGTGGGAGGGGAGGCGTCCGTTGTCGACGGAAGCGAACGTCAGGGATGAACTCGATCAGGACCTCAAGGACCTGACGCTGCAGACGCTGTGCCGCAAATATGCGGGCGAGGCGTCCATCCATCGCAATATCCTGATGAGCCGCGGCACCGGCGTGACCGGGACGTGGCGCGACTTCCGCGCCTTCCTCGGCGACATCGGCACGCGGCCGTCCGAGAACCACGTTCTGGTGCTGATCAACCGGCTGGAGCGCACCTACGGCCCGGGCCGCGCCCGCTGGATGACGGCCGAAGAGCAGGCCGCCCACGAAGCCGACTTCGACCGCGTTCAGGCCGAGAAGAAGCGCGAGGCGCAGAAGATCGAGCACGAGGCCGCCGCCATCCGTCGCGCCAAGGCCCCCAACGCCCCCAATTTCGGTCAGTTCACGCCGATGGCCGGCCAGCAGGTCAGCTTCACCGACGTGGCCAGGAAGCTGAACATCCCGGTCGCGGCCCTGTCCAAGACCATGGCCGGCGGCCGCAGCGCCGACGAACTGGTCAAGCGCGCGGCCAGCGCCGCCGAGGTGATCAACACCGAGGCCAGCTGGCTGCCGCCGGACCCGGCCCGCAAGGCCAACTTCTTCGAGGCCTTCCGCATCTGGCACATGCAGGTGCAGCCGCAGTTCAGCCGCGCGGCCACCCCGACCTTCCTGTTCCTCTACATCGCCCTGCCGGTGATGAAGGAATGCCGCGACGAACTGGTCGACCTGAACCTGTGGAACCCGCTGGGCCAGCGCGCGCTGACCGCCCGCGACAACCACATCTCGTGGAAGAAGTACTGCGAGTTCATGCCCCGCGCCCAGGTGGCGATGATGGAGATCCCCATCTACGCGACCTACTCGCTGCTGTCGGACCTCGACGCGCTGTGCGAGCGCATCGTCACCGCCGAAAAGCGCTTCCGCGAGGGCCCGCAGAAGGTGATCCACACGCACCGGGCGGCTTGACCCCCTCAGTCGGCTTCGCCGACAGCTCCCCCAGAGGGGGAGCATCTGTCTTGCTAGATCCTCCCCCTCTGGGGGAGGTGGCCCGGAGGGCCGGAGGGGGTCAGCGCGGCGCCTTCAGCCCCGTCTTCACGACCGCCTCGCGGTCGATCGTCAGCCAGCCGTCCTTGACCTTCAGCTCGCCCAGCTGGATCACCGTGCGCTGGTTCCAGACGGGATCGGTCCTGGCTTCCTCTTCCTTGCCCTGGCCAACGAAGTAGTAGAGCAGCGCCCGGCCGTCGTTGACGACCACGTCGGGGTGGTGGCCCAGGTCGCGATCGGTGGCCTGGCTGCCGGGCTTGTCGAGGATGAAGCCCGGCTGGCGCTCCCAGGTGACGGCGTCCTTGCTGCGCAGCACCGCCAGGCCCTTCCAGGCGTCGGCGATCATCCACCAGGCGCCTTCGAAGAAGAACACCTTGGGGCCCTCGCCGGCGAAGTCGGCGACGAAGTCGGGCTGGCGGGTCCAGGACTTCAGGTCCGGGCTGTCGGCGAAGAAGATCCGGCTGTCCTTGCGCTCGTCCTTGAACCACATCCGGTAGCCGCCCTGCGGGGCCTTGATGACGCCGGCGTCGATCACCCGGTCCGAGCCCAGCTCCAGCGTGTCGGCGCAGGACCAGGCCGCAAGGTCGGTCGAGGTCAGGTGAACGATCTCCGCGCCCGCCTCGGGCAGGTTCCAGCGGTGGAAGATCCCGGGCACCACGGTCAGGAACATGTGGTGGACGCCGTTCTCGGTGAAGATTTCAGGCGCCCACAGCGTCTGGCCGGTGCAGGCGGCGGGAATGGCGGCCGTGCCGGCATAGGTCCAGGCCAGGCCGTCCTTGGAGGTGGCCACGCCGATCGCGGTGGCGTGCAGCCAGGCGACGTCCTTGGGGTCTTCCAGTTTCAGGGTGGCGCGGCGGTTCGTGTAGAACATCCGCCACAGCTTGTCGGTCTTGTCCCAGGCGATGGCGACGTCGGCCGCGCCGTCGAACACCGGGTCGCGGTAGAGGGGCTTCTTGGCCTGGGCGAGGGCGGCGGCGGGCGTCAGCAGCGCCAGGGTCAGGGCCAGTCCGGTCAGAACGCGACGATGCATGATGCCTCCCATATTATGGAGGTGCATCTTACATGATGCATTGAGTTTGCCCACCTGTGCCGAGTCCCTCTTCCATGGGGAGAGGGAGGGGTCCGCCGCGAAGCGGTGGGAGGGTGAGGGGTTACACCGTCCGCCGGGAAACCCAAGCCGAGCTTCATCCGGTGAGTTTGTTACCTCTCACCCTCCCACGCTTGCAGCGTGGGCCCCTCCCTCTCTCAAAGAGAGAGGGATCTAACCCCTAAGCCAGCCACACCATCATCCGCGTCGGCACGCTCTCGCCGCGCGACACGGAGTCCTTGGCCTCGACGACGCCGGTGTAGAGGAAGCCGGCCTTGACCAGCACCTGGCCCGAGGCGGGATTGTCGGCGAAGTGGCCGGCGACGACCAGCTTGCGCCGCCAGTCGTGGGCGGCCCAGGACAGCGCGCCCTGCAGGGCTTCCGTCGCCAGGCCCCGGCCCCAGAACGGACGGCCGATCCAGTAGCCGACCTCGAGCCGACCCTCTTCGTTGGGGAAGAAGCCCAGCACGCCGACGACGCCGGCGTCTTCCAGGTCGATGGCGAAGGTGGCGTTGCGGTTCCAGTCCTGGGCCTGGACGCGGGACACGAATTCTTCCGCGTCGGCCTGGCCGTAGGGCCAGGGCATGCGGGTGGTCATCTTGGGGATGGCGTAGTCGGCGCCCAGGCTGGCGATGCGCGGCGCGTCGGACATGTCCGGAGCCCGCAAGGTCAGCCGCCGCGTCTCGATGACAGGGCTTCTTTCGATCACGCACATGGCGCGTCTCCCTTTCCCGGCCCTTCTTCACGCGAGGCGCCGAATACTCCGACGCGCCTCAGATAGTGCGGGACCGTGACGCTCCAATTGCCTGGATGAGGCTTTTTCTGGAACGTGGACAAAACAAAAGCGGGGAGTCCGTCGTCCGGACTCCCCGCTTCGTATTCGTCGCGTCCGGATCGTCTTCTTGTGGAAGCACGATCCGAAGAGAGACTTCTGATCGTACTATTCGGCGGCCTGGGCCACCGGGGCCACGGTCACGTAGGTACGGTTATGCTTCTTGGTCACGAAACCCACGGCGCCTTCGACGAGGGCGAAGAGGGTGTGATCCTTACCGATGCCAACGTTGGCGCCCGGGTAGAACTTGGTGCCGCGCTGACGCACGAGGATGTTGCCGGCGAGAACCTTCTCGCCGCCGAACTTCTTTACGCCAAGGCGCTTCGATTCCGAGTCGCGACCGTTGCTCGACGAGCCGCCAGATTTCTTGTGAGCCATGATGCTCTCCTAATCTTTGACCCCGGTTTCCGACGCGCGGACCTGGGTCAGATCAATCCAAAAAGATCCTGGCGGATCTTAAGCTTCAGCTTCCGGAGCGGGGGCGGCGGCCTTCTTCGGCGCGGCCTTCTTCTTCGGAGCGGGGGCGGCTTCAGCCTTGGCGGCCGGAGCTTCCGGGATGGTGGCCGGGACGGCGGCGTCGCCGAGACCGCGGGCGCGGGCGTCGAGGATGACCTTCGGGGTCAGATCGATCGTGCCTTCCCACTTGCTTTCCTTGCCGGCGCCGGCGACCGACGTCACGCGCAGGACCGTTTCGGTCTGGCGGTGACCGCGGGTGCGGCGGTAGCCCTGACGGCGGATCTTCTTGAAGATCTTCACCTTCTCGCCCTTGCGGGTTTCGATCAGGGTGGCGTTGACGACGGCGCCGTCAACGGTGGGGGCGCCGACCGTCACGGCCTCGCCTTCGCCCAGCAGCAGAACTTCGCCAAAGGCGACTTCCGCGCCAGGTTGACCGTCGAGCTTCTCGACGACCAGCAGGTCGCCGGCTTGGACCCGGTACTGCTTGCCGCCGGTTTTGATGACCGCGTACATAGGTTAGCGCCTTAAATAACGTGCTGTTCGCAAAATACGGAACGCCCGCTAGGAAACCCGGCGGGCGAGAGGGGCGCACTTATACCGTCGAAAGGCTGTGAGTCAACGGCCAAGGACGCCTCTCAGGCTCTTGACGAGATTCAATATGCGGCCTCGCCACAGGCCCGGGTCAGTCGGCCATGGCGCTTTCGATCAGGGCGGCCTCGACCCGCCAAGTCTCGTCCTGGGGAACCTCAAGAAGCAGGGTTTCCAGCCGCGCCAGGACCGGCGGGCTGCGCAGCCAGAGCCGCACGGCCCTGGCTTCGGGGTGCGATTTGGCGGGATCGTCGTGGCCGGAGCGCCGGAAGGCTTGGGACCTGACCGCCTCGACCAGATGCAGGGCCGCATTGATCGAGCCGGCGGTCAGCCAGGCGCCTAGAAGCGGCGAAGCGGATCCGCCCAGTTCGGCCAGCCCGATCAGCCAGGGCTCGGGGGTGGCCTGGTCGAGCGGCTCTTCGATCGCCTGCCGCGAGGCGGCGTCGAAAAGCTCCAGAACCGCCATCCGCTCGCGCTTCGGCCAGCCCTCGAAACCGGCATGGGCGATCTTGCCGGCCAGGCTTTCGGGCTCGACGCCGGCGCCTTCGCACCCGCCGTCGACGGCGATGTCCAGGATCCGGGGCAGGAAGTGGCGATAGGCGCGATCGTCGCCCACCGTGCTGATCGCCACGGCGGCGTAGTAGCGGATCTTCTCGCCAGGCAGGTCGCGGAGCGGCGCGGAGGATAGATCGGCAAGGATGCGGGCGGGGTCGCGATGCGGCGAGGCTTCCAGCGCGCCAGGGCGCGGATATCGCGCGAACACGTCATAGGCCGCATCGAGGGCGGCTTGCAGCTCCGGACCGGGCGTCATGGCCCATGGTTCTACCATCGGGAGGCGAGACGAACAGTTGCTGGCGCATGACTCCCCTGGCTCGTTATTTTGTAACAGGCTATAGCGCGAGCGTGACGTCCGCCTTCTTCGCCTCGATCGCGGCCACCGGCTTCATGGTGGCCTTCCTGCACGCGGCCCTGCCAACCCACTGGCTGCCGTTCGTGCTGGTCGGCCGCGCGCAGAAATGGTCGGCGGGGCGGACGCTGGGCGTGACCCTGCTGGCGGGCCTGGGCCACGTGGCCCTGACCATCCTGCTGGGCCTCGTGCTGGTGATCGCGGGCCTGGCCCTGGAGCCGCGCCTGGGCCACCTGTTCCACTGGATCGTCGGCGGGCTGATGGTGGCCGTCGGCCTCTTCTATATCGCGCGGGGGCGCCACAGCCACGCTATGCCCGAGGCCGGCCGGCGGACCTACGCCTCGGACCGCGCGGCGATCACGGCCCTGGTGGTGCTGCTGACCCTGTCGCCGTGCGAGGCCTTCCTGCCCTATTACCTGGCCGGGATGAAACACGGCTGGGGCGCGTTCCTGCTGCTCAGCGTCGTGCTGCTGGCGGCCACCGCGGCGGGCATGCTGCTGTTCACGGGTCTTTCGCTGGCCGGCGTGCGCCGCCTCAACCTCGACTGGCTGGAGCGCTACGAGGAGACCATCCTGGGCGCGGCCCTGGTGCTGGTCGGCCTGGCGGTGGCGTTCCTGAAGACCTAGGGCGCGGCTAAAACCTCGTCCTGAGCCTGTCGAAGGACGAGGACCACGCGCAGGTGCTTCCTCTTCCGCGTTCGGCCCCCTAAATACCCGCCATGACCCAGACCGCTTCCGCCCCCGGCAAGATCCCCGTCACCGTGCTGACCGGCTATCTCGGCGCCGGCAAGACCACGCTGCTCAACCGCATCCTCACCGAGGAGCACGGCAAGCGCTACGCCGTGATCGTCAACGAGTTCGGCGAGGTCGGCATCGACAACGACCTGGTGGTCGGGGCCGATGAGGAAGTGTTCGAGATGAACAACGGCTGCGTCTGCTGCACGGTGCGCGGCGACCTGATCCGGGTGCTCTCGGGCCTGATGAAGCGCAAGGGCGGCTTCGACGCCATCGTCGTCGAGACCACGGGCCTGGCCGATCCGGGCCCGGTGGCCCAGACCTTCTTCGTCGACGAGGACGTCAAGGCCCGCACCTATCTCGACTCGGTCACCGCCCTGGTCGACGCCAAGCACATCATGCTGCGCCTGTCGGACTCCAAGGAAGCGGTCGAGCAGATCGCCTTCGCCGACCAGATCGTGCTCAACAAGACCGATCTCGTAGGCGAGGACGACCTGCGCCACGTCGAGGCCCGGATCCGCAAGATCAATCCGCTGGCCCCGATCCACCGCGCCGAGCGCTCGAACGTTCCGCTGGATGCGATCATCGGCAAGCACAGCTTCGACCTGGAGCGGATCACCGAGTTGGAGCCGGACTTCCTGAACCCCGCCCACGGCGAGCCGGGCCACGTTCACGACGAGCACTGCGGCCGCGACCATGGGCACGGCCATCACCATCATGACCATGACCACGTGCACGACGAGCACTGCGGTCACGACCACCACCACCACGATCACGCCCATGGGCACGACCACAAGAGCGACATCCACGACGACGGCGTCAAAGGCGTCTCGCTGACCCTCGACCGTCCGGTCGACGGCCAGAAGATCACGGCCTGGCTCAACGAGCTGCTGGCCGCCAAGGGCGTCGACATCCTGCGCGCCAAGGGCATCATCGACGTGAAGGGCGAGGAGCGCCGCCTGGTGTTCCAGGCCGTGCACATGATCCTGGAAGGCGACTTCCAGCGTCCCTGGACCGACAAGGACAACCGCTACAGCCGCATGGTCTTCATCGGCCGCGACCTCGACGAGGCCGCGCTGAAGGCGGGCTTCGAGGCCTGCGCGGCCTAATGAAGATGCTCTCCCTCTGGGGGAGCTGTCGCGGAGCGACTGAGGGGGTCTTTAGCGACTGCGCCGGCCTCCTCCGGCCCTCTGGGCCACCTCCCCCAGAGGGGGAGGATCAAGAAGAAAGGCCCTCTCCACCGGAGAGGGCCTTTGTCGTTCTACTGACCCGGCGCGGGGCGCTGGATGGTCGGCTCGAGGTTCTTGATGATCTCGCGGGCGTCGTAGGCGCGGGGATCGCCCGAGGGCTTGGCGCCCTTGTGCAGGACGATCTCGGTGCTGGCCTCGAACTTCTCGATCGTGCGGACCTCGGCGCGGTTGGCGAAGAAGGGGTCGCCCCAGAAGGGGTCCCAGGCGCGCCAGCCGCCGTAGCGGGGGCCGTAGTAGCGCCAGGACGGACGCCAGTAGCCGTACGGATAGCCATAGCCGAAGCCCGGACGCATGAAGGGATCCTCGTCGATCACCGTGCGGGCCGTGCGGTCGGTGCGGCGGTCGGCGGTCTCGAACCAGTCGTAGCCCTGTTCGACCGTCACCTCGGCGGCGCGGTACAGCAGGTAGCGTTCGACGGTTTCGCGGCTGGTCAGGCTGTTGCCGGCGAAGCCGACCCGGTAGCGGTCGCCTTCAAGGCGCATTTCGGTGAAGCCGCCCGAGGCCTTCTGGCCCGGAATGGCCGGTTGATAGGGGGTGGCGGTGGCGCAGGCGCTCAGCGCAGCGGCGACCGCCGCGATCGCGAGCCATTTGGCCTTCTTGATGGGCATGACGCGTTCCTTTGGGACGACTCTATACTCCCGTATCACAATGGATGGCGGAGCTTTACGGTTTCGCCAAGGCGAACACGTTGCCGCGATGTAAAAAGAGTTTGCTGGAAGACTCTGGAAGCGCGCCAGGGTCAGGTGTGCGCGGCTGACCCGCCTGGGCGTGCTTCAGGTTTCAGCCGCGAGCGACGATCAGGCCCGCGGCGGTGATCAGCAACACGCCGACGAGGATGCCGAAACCCTTGCGGAAGCCCGGCTCGTTCATCCGCGAGGCCAGGGCCGCGCCGCCCAGGCCGTAGGCGCTCATGCTGATCAGGTCCATGCCGATGGTGGCGGCGGCGAACATGACGAGCTGCGGGACCAGCGGCCGCTGCACGTCGATGAAAGGCGGCAGCACCGCCCCGAAGAACAGCAGGATCTTGGGGTTGGCGATCTGCACGGTGAAGCCGTCGCGGAAGGCCGAGCGGCTGGATGACATCCGCACGCCGGCCAGGGCCGCGCCCTCGGCGCCTGCGGGCTTCAGCGCGCCGCGGATCGACTTGATCCCCAGCCAGACGAGGTAGGCCGCCCCGGCCAGCGCCAGGATGTGGAAGGCGGCCGGGAAGGCGGCGATCAGCGCCCCCAGGCCCAGCGCCGCGAACACGAACCAGACGAGGCTGGCGGTGTTCATCCCCATCACGCCCAGCAGCGCCGCGCCCTTGCCCTTCTCCATGCCGGTGGCGATGGCGAACAGGTTGGCCGGTCCCGGCGTGATGGCCATGACGAACATGGCCGCCAGGAAGGCGCTGTAGCGGGCGGGATCGACGGGCAGGACCATGGCCGGGCTATAGGCCTTCGCAGGCCTTCCCTCAATTTCCTTCCGAGCGAACGATGCTCGTCACAGCCCCACCGTCGCCGCCACCCAGATCGCCCGGCCCAGCGCGCCCAGGAGCAGGACGAAGGTCGCCAGGGCCTGGATGCCGAAGCCGGCGAAGCGCTTCTTGGCGTCGGCGCTGTAGCCGAGCGCGTAGACGATCCGCCCGATGATCCAGACCACGCCGGCCGCGGCGGCGAAAAGGTCGTTCCAGTAGATCGCGAACAGCCACAGCGACGGCAGGAAGATCACCAGCCATTCCAGGGTGTTGGCCTGCACGCGGACGGCGCGTTCCAGGTCGGGGTGGCCGGTCATGGCCGGGGCGTCGATCCTGGTGCGCCGGCGGGCGCCGCCCACCCGCAGCGTCATCCAGACGTAGCAGAGCAGGGCCGCCAGGGTGACGATGGCCACGAGAGCGTGGGTTTGCATGGGCTTGGCGGTCCTCCCCGAACCTTTGATGCGGCGCAAGGACGGCCGCGTGCGGGGAGCTTAAGCTTATTCACGCCCGATGCTCAAAGCCGTGACGGCGATGGTCGGAACCGCCCGCCCGGCCCACGCGCTTTCAGCTTTGTAGACCCTCGTTCCGAACCCTTTCCGAAGAAAGGTCTCGCGCATGCTCGTCGACTCCACCGCGATCCGAGCGATCGACTACGAACCCGAACACGGCAAGCTCATCGTCACCTTCATCGACGGCGACGAGTACGTCTATGTCGGCGTGCCCGAGCGGGTGACGGCGGCCTTCACGCGCTCGCGCTCGAAGGGACGGTTCTTCCAGCGGATGATCCGCGACCGGTATCCCTACAACCGGATCTGAGCGCTCACATCCCTCTCCGTCGTCATCCCGGAAAGCCCGCAGGGCTTATCCGGGACCCAGGGGGGCTGGGCGCGGCGGGTGGATTAGCCGCCTTTACGATCGCCAGCGCAGTGCGTCGGCCCCTGGGTCCCGGATCGGCCTGCGGCCGTCCGGGATGACGAGGTAGAGGGGAGGGCAGACGCCTACGCCTCCTCGTCGCCTTCCTCTTCTTCCTCGACCGCCGCCGGCGCGGCGATGGCGGCGGGCTTGGCTTTCTTGGCGCGGCGCGGGGCCGGGACGTCGTCGACGACGGTCGCCGCGGGAGCGATGTCGGCCAGCGGGGCGGTGAGGCCGGGCAGGGTCGCGCCGTTCAGGCCCACCTCGGCCATCAGCTGGTCGAGCAGGGGGGCCTGGGCGCGGTAGCGCAGGGCGCCGCTGACCACCTGGTCGGCGAGGTTGCCGCCGCCGCTGCCGCCGCCGCCGGCGTCGTTGGCCGCGGCGCCGCCGGTCGCGCCGTTCAGGCCGTCGACCTGGACGATGCGGATCGAGTCGATGGCTTCAAGCGGCTTCACCGACTCGGCGATGATGCGGTCGAGGTTCTCGATCAGCTTGATACGGATGGCCATGGCCACCTGGTCGGCCGACAGAAGGTTGGCGGCCTTGTTGAGGGCCTCCTGACCGGCGGCGTCGACGCCGTAGCGCACGCGCGCGGCTTCGGCCGACAGGCGGACGGCTTCGGCGGTGGCCTCGGCCTCGATGCGGGTCTTGTCGGCCGCGCCCTTGGCTTCCTCGCGCAGGGCCTCGGCCCGGTCGGCGGCGGCGGTCTTCTCGGCCTCGGCGGCGACCCTGACCGCGATCGCCTCGCGCTCGGCCTCCTTGGTCGCCTCGATCAGCTCGATGATCTTCTGGCGGTCGGCGGCTTCGCGCTCGCGGACGGTCTTGACTTGCTCCTCGGCGGCGACGGCGAGGGCGAGAGCCTTGTCGGCGTCGGCCTGGGCCTCGGACTGGGCGCGCGACTTCTCGGCGACGGCGATCGCGCGGTCCTGCTCGGACAGCTCGATGGCCTTGGCCTTCTCGATGGTCTGGGTCTCGACGGCGCGTTCCTTGGCGATCTCGCGCTCGCCCAGTTCCTGCTCCATGGCGATGCGCTGCTGGGCCACGGCCCGGTCGGCGTCGATCTTGGCGGTCTCGATCTGCTGCTGGGCCGAAATCTTGGCGCCCTCGGCCTCGCGAGCCTTCTCGGCCTCCTTCTGCGAAACCTCGGCGGCCTGGGCGGCGCGGCGGATGGCCAGCTCGCGCTCCTGCTCGAGCTTGGCGTATTCCTCGTCGCGGCTGATCTCCAGCGTGCGGCGCTGGGCCTCAAGGTTCTTGGTGCGGATCTGCACCTGGGTGTCCTGCTCGATGTCGTTGCGCAGTTTCTTGCGCAGCTCGATCTCCTCGGTCAGCCGCGTCAGGCCCTCGGCGTCGAAGGCGTTCGACGGGTTGAAATATTCCATGGCGGTCTGGTCGAGGCCCGTCAGCGACACGGTCTCAAGCTCCAGGCCGTTCTTCAGCAGGTCTTCCGACGAGACCTGCTGCACCTTCTGGACGAAGTGGGTGCGCTGCTCGTGCAGCTCGGTCATGGTCAGTTCGGCGGCCACCGAGCGCAGGGCGTCGACGAACTTGCCTTCGACCAGGTCCTTCAGCTGCTCGGGGTGCATGGTGCGCTGGCCCAGGGTCTGGGCGGCGCTGGCGATGGCCTCGGCGCTGGGCTGAACCCGCACGTAGAACTCGGCCAGCACGTCGACGCGCATGCGGTCCTTGGTGATCAGGGCCTGCTCGGCGCTGCGGGCCACGGCCAGGCGCAGGGTGTTCATGTTGACGGGGATCGTCTCGTGGAACACCGGCAGGATCAGCGCCCCGCCGTTCATGACCACCTTCTCGCCGCCGAAGCCGGTGCGGACGAAGGACGTCTCCTTGGAGGCGCGCTTGTAGAGGCGGGCCAGGATCAGGCCGAGGATGAGAAGGCCGACGAGGCTCCCACCGGCGATGACGGCGATCTCGATCAGGGCAGGCATGCGGAATTACCCCCGAAGTTTGGGAAAGCGGAAAAGGAAGAACAGGAGGAAGGCGAAGGCGGGCGTCACAGCAGCGCTTCGCTTTCGTTGCGGATGGCCAGGAACCGGGCGCCGGCGTTGCGTACGATGATGACGCTGGTTCCCTGTTCGAAGACCTCGCCCTCGTCGTCGGGCTCGACCATCACGTAGTGGGTCTGGCCGTGGACGTCGCGCACCCGGGCCTGGGCGGGCGAGCCGACCCTGGCCGCGCCGGTGACCACCACGGCCACGCGGCCGACCAGGGTCTCGCGCGAGACGGCGGTGGTCTCGTCGCCGGGCAGGATGCGGGCCAGGAGGCCGCCGAGGACGCGGGTGAAGGGCAGGGCGACGGCGGCGGCCAGAGGCCCGGCGATCCAGATCGGAGCCGGATGGCGGAAGACGCCGGCGATCAGCTGCTGCAGCACCAGGCCCGTCACCCCGAAGGCGAACAGGAAGACGACGATCACCATCAGCAGCGGCAGGCGGCCGACGTTCAGCCAGCCCAGCAGCGAGGGATGATCCAGGTCGTGGCCGTCCAGCCCGTCGTGGCCGAGGCCCGCGCCCAGGCCGGCGGCCTCGACCGCGCCGATCAGCAGCATCAGCAGGAGGGCGGCCAGGAAGAGCGTGTTGCCGTCGGCCGACAGGAACCCCCACATCGGCTCAGCCTCGCTTCAGGTCTTGGGGGCGCTCGGCGCGAAGGGCGGCCAGGCGCTCCTCCACCCGGTGGCCGCGGGCCAGGCGCTCCAGCTCCGACAGCTTGGCCCCGCGCGCCAGCTCGGCGTCGGTGGGCGGCTGCGGGGCCTTGGCGCGGGCGGCCGACAGGTCGGTCAGGTCCTCGGCCATCTCGCGGCGCGTGGCCTGCAGGGCGGCCAGATAGCCTTCAAGCTCGGCCTGGCGCTGGGCGGCGTCGGCGACGGCGGTTTCCAGCACCGGGACCTGGGCCTCGATGTCCAGCTGGTGTTCGAGCGCGGCGCGGATCAGGTCCTCGCGGTCCTGCGACAAGGCCAGCTCGATCTGGGCCGACAGGTCGTCGTGGCGGCTGGACTGCTCGGTCAGGCGCTTGGCGGCGAGGTGCCGGGCGGCGATGGCGCGGCCGAGTTCGGCGCGCACCTCGTCGATCGCCTGGTCGACCTCGCGCAGGGCCTGCTGGCCCAGCGCGTCGGGCATCACCTCTTCCAGGGCGTCGATCAGGGCGTGGGCTCCGCCGCTGACGATGCGTCCCACTCGGGCGCGAAGGGAATCTGCCATCGGGTCCTCGTCAAACGTTCGTCGGGCGAGCGCCCGTGGCGGTGATCAGGCGGGTCAGCTCGCCCAGGGCGGCGACGCGGCGGGAGACGATCGTGGGATCGTAGGCGGGGGCGCTGGGGGTGACGCCCCAGCGCAGCATCTGCTCGGTCAGGCGCGCGGCGCAGTCGACGAGGCGGGCCTCGTGCCGGGCCAGGGCCTGCGGGTCGGCGCCCGCCAGTTCGGCCGGGGCGGCCAGCAGCACGGCCAGCATCTCCTCGATGGCGGCGGTCAGGGCCAGCGCGACGGTGGAGTGGCGGTCGGACGCCAGCTCGGCCGCGCGCAGGGCCTTCAGGGCCGGGGCGGCGATGTCGTGGGCGGCGGCCAGGGCCGCCTCCCAGCCGGGCGGAGCCTCGGCGCGACGGCGGGCCTGGCGGATCAGGCCGCGAACCTTGTCGCTGGCCGTGATCGCCCCCTCCAGTTCGAGACCGGCGAGGAAAAGGGCGTCCTCTTCGGACAACCGTACACTCAATGGCGTGTTCAGCGCGACCATGAGTGGCAATGTGGGGCGTTGTAATACGTTTGTAAACAGCTAGGCCTTTCAGCCGGAGATTACATCTTCGTCATGTGCTCGCCGCCTGGTTCGCCGGCGGCGCGGGGCCGCCGGCGACGCCGGGTCAGATGTTGTTGGCGAGGATGCGGCCGGCCGAGGCGCCGGCCAGGTTGACGATCGGCTTCTTGAAGATGTTGTCGGCGACGACGAAGTCGTCGCAGGTCGCTTCGATCTGCATGCCGTTGGTCAGGGTGGCGCTCGACCCCTGGAACAGCGTGTTGCCGCAGACCACGAACCGCTTGGCCAGGGAGAACTGCAGCATGTTCGTGGTGTTGACCTCCCGGAAGCGGTTGTTGGCGACGATCAGGCCGGCGGCGTTGAAGGCGTTGATCACCGGCCCCCGGAAGCCGACGAACCAGTTGGCGACGACGCTGATGTCGTTGATCGCGCCCGTGCCGGTGGCGGCGATCTCGACGGCCGGCTGCTGGGCGGCGAAGCCGCTGAAATAGACGCCGTTGAAGTTGACGTTGTCGATCGCGCCGCCGTCGGCCTGCAGCGCGACCATGCGCGGGGACCCGCTGCCGGCGACGGTGTTGTCGCCGTCGAACTGGCAGCCGGGGTTGAACCAGACGTCGCCCACCTTGCCCGACCCGGTGGTCTGGATCTCCACGCTCCGGTCGGGGTGGTAGAAGACCACGCCGTTGAAGCGCAGGCCGGCGACCCACTCGCCCGTGCTCGCGGCGATGCGCAGGGCCCGCGAGCCGGCCGCCAGTTGCATGCTGATCTGGCCGTCGTGGAAGGTGCAGTCGCCGCCGCCGCCGTCGATCAGGCAGCCGATGGCGTTCTGTCTGTTCTCGGCCCAGATGCCGAAGCGCTGGATGCTCCACATCCTGGCGTCGGCAAGGTGCAGGCCGACCTCGAAGTCCTGGATGAAGACGTCCTGCAGCACGTTGGCCTTGAGGGGATCGCCGCCCGACAGGCGCAGGGCGGTGGCGCAGGCGCCGGCGTTCCACACCATGCCCAGGCTCTCGATCCTGGCCTCGATATAGGCCCCGCCCGCGCCTGGCAGGGCCGTGGCCGTCAGGTTGACCATGGCCTGGCCGGTCTGGCCGCTCCAGGGATGAGCCGTGTCGGACGAGGCGACCAGCCGGGTTCCGTCGTTCATCACCCCGGTCCCGCGCAGCGTCAGCGAGAAGGTCTGGGTGGGGCGCAGGAAGATGGGGGCGTGCAGCCTGTACTCGCGGCTCAGCAGTCGCAGCTCCATCGGGCCGCCCAGGGCCGCGCCGCTGGCTTCCAGGCAGTTGTGGGCCTGCTGGATGAAGTAGGCGTCGTTGGCGTTCCCGGCCTGGGCGCCCATCATCTCGGGCGTCAGGCTGCGCAGGCCGACGACCTTGCCGGAGCCTTCCAGGATGAAGACCTGGCGTTCCTGCGGCAGGTCCACTTCGCCGAGGAGGTAGAGGGTCGCGCCGTTCTTGATGCGGAAGGTGCAGCCCGGCTCGATCAGCAGGGTCTTGCCCACGGGCATGACCGCGTCCCATTCGATCAGATACTGCCCGCCCTGCTGGGCGATCCAGCCGATCTCCGGACCGCCGAAGGCGGCGGTGATCCCCGGGGAGTCGTTGTTGGCGCCGTTGGCCATGATGTTCCAGGTTCCGGCGCTGTCGGTATAGGCGCCGATGAGGGACTTGAGACTCATTTGTTCGTCTTTTGTTCTTGTCGCCGGACTGCCCGGCGGCGTCGAAGCCAAGGTGGCGGTTGGCTGCGACACTATCGGACGTTGTGCGCCGATCTTTCGATCCCCGAGGCGCGCTCCGCGCTGCACGGCGCTTGAGTCGCGGTCTCGTTCGCTCTGGATCAAGTTCCTTGGTCCCACGCTGGGCGAAAGCCGCTCACCGAGGGGCAAATCGTGGGCGTCTCGAACATTTTGAGTGAAATTACAGATGCGCCGCCGGACGCCGGGAACGGGGCGAGGCGATGGTTTCTCCAAGAGGCGTCGCTCTGGGGATAACCGCCGAGGGCGGGAGTGCGACGGCTTCGAACGAGGACCGTCATGTCGAACCAAGGAATGCTGCTCGCGGGCTGTTCCGCCGCCGTTCTGCTCGCCCTGGCCGGCGCCGCCCACGCGGCCGAGCCGGATCCCGTCGCGACCGCGCCGGACGCCGTCGACGAGATCGTGGTGCGGGCCCGCGACAAGGCCGGGCTGATCGAGAAGGAACCCAACAACACCGTCTTCGGCCTCGACAAGCCGCTGATCGAAACGCCGCGCTCGGCCAGCTTCGTCTCGGACCTGACGCTGCAGCGCTACGGCATCGAGACCATCGACGGCCTGACGGCGGTGTCGCCGGGCACCTACACCGCCAGCTTCTACGGCGTGCCCGGCGCGCTCAACATCCGCGGCACCCTGGCCGAGAACTACTTTCGCGGCTTCAAGCGCATCGAGAACCGCGGCACCTACGCCACCCCGATCGGCGCGGCCGACCAGATCCAGATCGTGCGCGGCCCGCCGACCCCGATCTACGGCTCGGGCAAGGTGGGCGGCATGCTGAACTTCATTCCCAAATCCGGGAAGGGCGAGGGAGGCTACCTGTCGGAGACGCAGGGCGAGGTCACGGCGACCTACGGCAGCTACAACCGCAAGAACGCCACCGCCCAGGTCGGCCTGCCGGTGAACCTCGGCGAGGTCGTCGGCGGCGTCCATCTCTATGGCGAGGTCGAGGACAGCCACAGCTACTATCGTGGCATCTATCCGCGCCGGCAGACCCTGCAGGTCTCGTCCGACTTCGACCTGGGCAATGGCTGGAGCACCGCCGTCGGCGGCATGCTGTACCGCTCCAAGGGCGACGTGCAGACCCCGGGCTGGAACCGCCTGACCCAGGACCTGATCGACAACGGAACCTACATCACCGGCCGCGACACCAGCCTGGTCGACGCCGACGGCAACGGCCGCCTCACGCCCGGCGAGATCGGCTTCTATCCCTACGCCAGCGCCATGTACCTGGCCTACTACGGCTTTCCGACCACCGACGCCAAGCACACGCTGGACACCGGCGTCGGCACGACCAAGCTGTCGCCGCGCACGGTCTACATCTCGGGCGCCGACTTCTCGAAGACCGAGACCAACACCCTCTATTTCGACGTCGCCAAGGAGCTGTCGCCCGACAGCTCGGTCAAGCTGCAGCTGTTCTACGACGCCCTGGAGAACAAGCGCTTCGTCTCCTACGGCTACCCGGCCTGGTTCGACAGCGACGTCTGGGAAGCCCGCCTGACCTGGAACTTCGCCAACGAGGCCTTCGACGGCCTGGTGAAGGCCAAGTCGTTCGTCGGCGCCTCCTATCGCAGCTTCGACGGCCGCCGGCGCGAAAGCTACAACAGCGGCCTGATCGCGCTGGATCGCCGCGACATCGCCTTCGGCCCCACCGCCACCGACCTCATCGGCAGCCCCTTCAACGCGGGCGACGGCGTGGCGTGGGAGAACGACAACCGCTCCGAATGGACGCAAGGAGGCCTGTTCTTCACCACCGACATCATGGTCGGCGAGAAGCTGAACCTGATGCTGGGCGGCCGCTACGACGACTACGACGTCACGTCCGAGGACACCGGCTTTCTCTCGTACACCGTGGCCGGCGTGCAGAAGGCCTCGAAGGGCAAGGGCACCTACACCGCCAGCGCCACCTACAAGGCTCCGTTCGGCCTGATGCCCTACATCACCTACGCCAAGGCCAGCGCGCTGGAGATGAGCCAGGCCGGCGACATCGCGCCGGGCCTGGTGGCCGACGCGGGCGACGCCTGGCTGTCGGACGGCGACCTTGCCGAGGCCGGCGTCAAGTTCCAGTGGCTGCAGGGCACGCTGGTCGGCTCGCTGGCCGGCTATCGCCAGAACCGCACCCAGCTGACCGGCATCACCCAGACCCCGACCGGCACCCGCGCCAAGGGCGTCGAGCTTGAGGTCCGCTGGCTGGCCAGCGAGCACTTCAGCTTCACCTTCTCGGGCAACACCCAGCACACCACGGTGAAGGGGCCCGACACCTCGTTCCAGTACGTGCCGGTGCACACCGTCGGCGTCAGCGGGGCCAACGGCTTCGGCGGCTCGTACGTGGTGTGGAGCTTCGCCACCATCCGGCCGGGCGACTACGACTACACCCTGATCCCGAAATCGGTGGTCAGCCTGTACGGCGCCTACACCTCCGACGCCTACGACTGGGGCAAGGTCTCGGCCACGCTGGGCGTGACCCATGTGACCAAGACCTCGGGCACGGTTCCCAATGCGGTGGTCTATCCGGACTACGCGGTGGCCAGCGGCTCGGTGGCCTACGAGTACGGCCCGTACACGGCCACGCTCAACGTCGATAACCTGTTCGACAAGCTCTACTTCACGCCGGTCGGCGACACCTACGCCAACCTGGCCGCCCTGCCGTCCAAGGGCCGCGAGTGGCGCGTGACCCTGGCCCGGAAGTTCTAGTTCCCCCTGCGGCGCGCCCGCTGCAACGGGCGCGTCGCCTCTTGCCTCTTGCAAGGAGCCTCGCCGTGTCGACCTCCCCCTGGCGTCCCTGGCTGATCCTGTCGGTCTTCGCCCTGCTGCTGTTTCTGATCACCGCCTCGACCTTCTCGTCGCTGGGCGTGGTGCTGCCGGCGATGATCAAGGAGCAGGGCTGGGGCTTCGGTCCCGCCTTCCTGGGCTTCACCCTGCTGGGCGCCTTCTGCGGCGGCTCGTCGTGGCTGCCGGCCCTGCTGATCCGCAGGTTCGGCGTGCGGCTGACCATCGTGGCCGGCTCGGCGGTGATGGTGGCGGGCTTTTCGTGCCTGGCCGCGACGCCGGGCCTGGCCGTCTACCTGGTCGGCACGGCCCTGCTGGGCGTCGGCTACCAGATGATGGCCCTGATCCCCGGCACCCACGTGCTGGGCATGCTGTTCAAGAAGCGGGCCCTTCCGTTCGGCATCTACTTCACCATCGGCTCGCTGGGCGGGGTGGTCGGACCCTGGATGGCGCTGTCGGGCATGGAGGTCGCCGGCGGCGCGTGGCGGCCCTACTGGTGGATGCAGGCGGCCGCCTCGCTGGTCGTTGGCCTGGTCTGCACCGTCCTGGTGGGCAGCAAGGCCTGGCTGGCCGCCGCCGCCGCCGAGACCGACAAGGCCGTGGCGCAGGAGATCGAGAACGCGCCCGCAAGCTCCAAGGTCTATCGCACCGCCATCGACTGGACCGTGAAGGAGGCCGTCCGCACCCCGCAGTTCTGGGTGATCCTGGCCGCCTATTTCGCCCACCTGCTGGGCGGCGTCACCGCCGTCAGCCTGGCGCCGAGCCACTTCGGCGAGCTGGGCGTGCCGGCCACGGTGGCCATCGCCGCGATCAGCCTGGAGTCGCTGATGCAGGTGGCCGCCCGGGCTGGCGGAGGCCTCGTGGGCGACCGCATCGACCCGCGCTGGCTGCTGGCGGGCGCGCAGGGGGTGATGGCCGTCGGCCTGCTGGCCCTGACCCACGCCACCAGCTGGCCGGTGATGATGGTGTTCGCCGTCGGGGTGGGGATCGGCTTTGGCATGACCGTGCTGGCCGTCAGCATCCTGCTGCTCAACTACTACGGCCGGAAGAACAACCTCGAGCTCTTCTCGATGGTCTGCCTGGTCGGCGCGGTCTCGGCCCTGGGGCCGGTGATCGGCGGCTTGATGCGCGACCAGCTCGGCGGTTTTGCGCCCACCTTCCAGCTCTTCGCCGCGGTGATCGGCCTGATCTTCGTCGCCGCCCTGTTCATGCGCCCGCCGCGCAAGGCCGCCACGGCCGAACCCGTCGGCGAGCCCGTTCCCACCCTTCTGCAAGACGCCGCGTAATCAAGGATGTCCGCCATGTTCCACAGCCCTTCCAAGCACAAGGACTTCGGGGTGTTCCTGCCGGTGGCCAACGGCGGCTGGATCATCTCCAAGACCACGCCCGTCCTCGACGGCCTCTATGCGACCAACAAGGCCGCGGCGGTGAAGGCCGACGAGGTCGGCATGGACTTCGTCATGTCGATGGGCAAGTTCCGCGGCTTCGGCGGCGAGACCGACCACTGGGGCACGGCCCTGGAGTCCGTCACCATGATGGCCGGCATCGCCGAGGCCACCAAGAACGTCCGCATCTGGGCCACCATCCACCCGCTGCTGCAGAACCCGGCCGTGGCGGCCAAGATGATCGCCACGCTCGACCACATCAGCGGCGGCCGCGCCGGCCTCAACATCGTCGCCGGGGCCTATCGCGGCGAGTTCTCGCAGATGGGCGCCTGGGACGACGCCCTGACCCACGACGACCGCTACGTCCTGACCGAGGAATGGACCAGGATCGTCAAGCGCCTGTGGAGCGAGGACAGCGTCGACTTCGACGGCAAGTTCTTCACGATGAAGGACTGCCAGTCCAAGCCCAAGCCGCTGAGCAAGCCGCGTCCGGAGCTGATCTGCGCGGGCATGAGCGACCGGGGCTTCCAGTTCTCGGTGCGCGAGGCCGACGTCTGCTTCATCGGCGGCCGCACGCCCGAAGAGCGCCGCGACGCCAGCCGCCGGGCCAAGATCGCCGCCGAGGGCATGGGCAAGACCATCAAGACCTACGCCATGTGCACCGTCGTCCACGCCGAGAGCGACGCGGGCGCCGAGGCCCTGGTCCAGCGCTACAAGGGCGGGGCCGACATGGGCGCCATCCTGGCCATGCTGGAAAGCTGGGGCGTGCCGGCCGAGAAGCTGTCGACCGTCGCCGCCCAGCAGGGCGCGTTCATGACCCACACCGTGGTGGGCTCGCCCGCCACCTGCGCCGAGCAGGTGCAGGCCTTCGTCACCGACTGCGAGCTGGACGGGCTGATGCTGATCTTCCCCGACTACGTGGAAGGTCTGTCGATGTTCGGCTCGGAGATCCTGCCGGGCCTGCGCTCGGTGTTCTCGTGAGCGACTTTCCCGCCTGGATCGCGCCCGCGCGCACGGCCCTCGTGGTGATCGACATCCAGGTCGACTTCGCCTCGCCGGAAGGCGTGCTGGGCGGCTACGGCGTCGACATGGGCATGGCGGCGCCGGCCGTGGACGCGGCGGCGGCGCTGGTGTCGGTCGCGCGCGCCGCCGGCGTGCCGGTGGTGTTCATCGGCCTGTTCACCGCGCCGGACACCGACAGCCGCGCCTGGAACGAGCGCATGCGCCGTCGCGGCGGCGATCCCGACAGCGAGGCGGCCCTGTGCCGCGCCGGCGCGCCGGGCAGCGCCTTCTACGGACCCCAGCCCGCCGCGGGTGAGCTGGTGGTGGCCAAGACCCGCTACAGCGGCTTCGTCGGCACGGATCTGGACGCCCGCCTGAAGGCCATGGGCGTCGATACGCTTGTCGTCTGCGGCCTGACCACCGAGTGCTGCGTGGCGGCCACCGCCGCCGACGCCTTCGACCTCGACTACCACGTCTTCGTCGCCGCCGACGCCTGCGCGGCCTACGAGCCCGACCTGCACGAGGTCGCCCTGAAGACGATGGGGCTCAACACCGCGATCCTCACCGACAGCGTCGAGGTCGCCAAAGCCTGGAAGGAGGCCGCGTGATGGCCGACGGGTTCGCCAACATCCCGGGCGCCGCCGCCCCCTACACGGTCACCGAAGCCGACCGCGCCGCCATCGCCGCCGCCATCAGCGAGAGCGAGATCGTCGAGCTGGCCCTGACGCTGGGCAACATCCCGGCTCCCTCGGGCAAGGAGCTGGAGGTCGCGACCTACGTCTATGACTGGATGGCGCGCGAAGGCTTCTCGCCGCGCAAGGTCGGGGCGACGCCCGAGCGGCCCAACGTCATCGGCACGCACGGCGGCAAGGGTGTCGGCAAGAACCTGCTGTTCACCGCCCACCTCGATACCGAGGCGCCGACCTGGAACCCCGACCTCGACGCCTACAAGTACAGCCCCTCGACCCTGGCCAATCCCGAGTGGGAGAAGTGCTGGCTGGAGGACGGCAAGCTCTACGGCTATCCGATCGCCAACGACCGCGGGCCGATGGCCTGTTTCCTGATCGCCGCCAAGGCGCTGAAGGCGGCCGGCTACGAGCTGGCCGGCAAGATGTACCTGACCGCCTGCCCCGGCGAGATCGGCCCCGAGCCGATCGAGGAGCATCGCGGCGTCGCCTACATGGGCAAGGACATCGGCGCCCACTACTTGTTCCACCACGGCGGCGTGGCCCCCGACTACGCCATCGCCGCCGAGGGCTGCGACTTCGGTCTGACCTGGGTGGGCTGCGGCTATGCGGTGTTCCGGATCACGGTGTGGGGCGAAGGGGTGTTCACCCCGCTGCTCAGCCATCCGGCCAGCGCCGATCAGCACCCCAACCCCATCTACAGGCTGGGCAAGCTGACCGAGGCCATCCACGCCTGGAGCGGCGAGTGGGAGAAGGCCAGCCTCTATGAAAGCCCCGGCGGCACGGCCCAGCCGAAGTCGCAGCTGGCCTCGGTTCGCGGCGGCATTCCCTACGCCTTCGGCGCGGGCACCGAGCGGGTGAACCTCTATCTGGAAGTGGGCCTCAATCCCCGCCAGCGCGTGGCCGACATCCAGCACTCGCTGGAGGCCATGGTGCGCAAGACCGGGATCGCCGGGATCGAGATCGAGCCGGTGGTCGTGCGCCACGGCTTCGAGGCCGACGCCGTCGAGGTGGCCCCGCTGGTCGGGGCCGTGGACGTCGCCACCCAGCTGTCTCTGGGCCATCCGGTGGCCAAGGCCGCGCCGGTCTATTCCAGCATGTGGCGCGACCACAACGTCTTCAACATGCACCGCATCCCGGCCATCACCACCGGCTTTTCCCGCTGGCGGCCGACGCCCAAGGACCTGGTCGACAGCGCCCTGGTCTACGCTCTGACGGCGCTCGCCGTCTGTGGCCGGGCCGAGACGGGCGAGGCGGCCAATCGCGCGCCGCCGGTCTATGGCGACAACCCGTTCGGGGGCGAGTGATGGGCGCGGCCCTGGCTTCCGAAGTCCCGGACACGGCCCTGTTCCGCAAGGCCATGGGCGGGTTCGCCGCCGGCGTGACGGTGGTGACCACCGCGCTCGACGGCCGGCTGTCGGGCACGACGGTCAGCGCGTTTTCGTCGCTGTCGATGGACCCGCCGCTGGTGCTGGCCTGCCTCAAGCGCGGCAGCCGCACGCTTTCGGCGGTGCGCGAGGCGGGGGTGTTCTGCGTCAACATCCTGGCCGCCGACCAGGGCGAGCTGGCCTACGCCTTCGCCAAGTCGGGCTGCGACGAGCGCTTCGCCCTGGCCGCCCTGGAGCCCGGCGCGACCGCCGCCCCCGTGCTGGCCGGCTGCGTGGCGGCGGTCGAGTGCGAGCTGCACGCCGCCCACGACGGCGGCGACCACGAGATCATCGTCGGGCGGGTCGCCAGCGTCCGTATAGACGAAACCAAGCCGCCGCTCGTCTACGTGCGCGGCCAGTTCCTGAAAGCTTGAGAGAAGTCCCGATGGCCTACGACGTGCTGGAAGTGAAGCCGATGACCCGCCGGATCGGCGCCGAGGTGTTCGGCGTCGACCTGGGCCAGCCGCTGTCGAACCGGCAGTTCGAGGAGCTGCACCAGGCCCTGACCCAGTACCAGGTGCTGTTCTTCCGCGACCAGCAGATGACCCACGACGCCCACAAGGCGCTGGGCCGCAAGTTCGGGGCGCTGGCGATCCATTCGGGCGTGCCGGGCCTGGCTGATCATCCCGAGGTCGTCGCCATCCACGCCGACGAGAACTCGAAATTCGTGGCCGGCGAGAGCTGGCACTCGGACCTGACCTGCGACCCCGAGCCGCCGCTGGGCAGCATCCTGCACATGCCCATCGTGCCCGCCGACGGCGGCGACACCGTCTTCGCCAGCATGTACGCCGCCTACGACACCCTGTCGGACCGGATGAAGGCCTATCTGGAGGGCCTGACCGCCGTGCACGACGCCAACCCGATCTACAAGGCGCTCTTCCCCGACATCGACCGCACCTACAACTGCACCGCCCATCCGGTGGTGCGCACCCATCCGGTGAGCGGCCGCAAGAGCCTGTTCGTCAACCCGTCCTACACCACTCACATCGTGGGCCTGCCCAAGGCCGAGAGCGCGGCGATCCTGGGCTATCTCTACCACCACGCCGGCAATCCGGACTTCCAGGTGCGCTTCCGTTGGCGGAAGAACTCGGTGGCCTTCTGGGACAACCGCTGCACCTGGCACCAGGCGATCTGGGACTATTTCCCGGACGTCCGCTCGGGCTTCCGCGTGACGATCGCGGGCGATAGGCCGGTGTGAGATTTCCCTCTCTCTAAGAGAGAGGGGCCCACGCCGAAAGGCGTGGGAGGGTGAGTGGGTACGAACTCACCGAAAGAGGTGCGGACCAAAACCCATCGTCATCCCGGAAAGCGCAGCGCTTATCCGGGACCCAGGGAGACTGGGCGCCGTGGTGCGTCTAGGCTGTCTTGAACGCTTCGTCGGCGGCCCCTGGGTCCGGCTCTTCGCTTCGCTGCGGCCGGGATGACGGCCTAGGGTGAGAGCGAGGGAGTCTTTCGGTCAACCGTGAAACCTCTCACCCTCCCACCGCTGCGCGCCGGGCCCCTCCCTCTCTCAAAGAGAGAGGGTCTCAAACTCTATCGCCGCCGGAAATCCGCCGTGCGCTTGCCCATGAAGGCCGCGATGGCTTCCTTGTGGTCGCCGCTGGCGATCAGGGCCGGCAGCTCTTCCTCCACGTAGGATTTGCCGTCGACCACGCGCTTGGTCGCCTCCACCGCCAGGGGCGCGCGGGACGAGATCGCCTCGGCCAGCTTCATGGCCTCGCGCAGCAGGGTGGCGGGGGTGTGGACCGCCGTGACGACGCCGTCGAACAGGGCCCGGGCGGCGTCGAACTGGGCGCCGGTCAGCAGGTGGGCCTTGGCCCGCGAGACGCCGATCAGCCGCGGCAGGCGCGCAGCCGAGGCCACCAGGCCGATATTGACCCCCGAGGCGGCGAACACCGCCCGGTCGCTGGCCAGGCGGATGTCGCAGGCGAGCGCCAGCTCCAGCCCGCCGCCGAAGCACCAGCCGTCGACGGCGGCGATGGTCGGCACGCGCAGGGCCTCGACCCAGTCCATCAGCCGGTTGAAGTCCTCGACCGCCGCCAGCGCGCCGTCGCCGCGCACGGCCGCCTCGCGCAGATCGTCACCGGCGCAGAACACCGCGCCCCGTCCGGTCAGCACAACGGCGCGCACGTCGTCGTCGGTGGCGATCTCGTCCAGCGCCCTCACCAGCTGGGCGCGCAGGGCCATGCTCAGGGCGTTGGCCGGCGGGGCGTCCAGCTCCAGCAGGATGATGGAGCCCGTGGGGCGCGAGACGTGAAGCATGGGAGCCAGCACTGGGCGGATCGTCGGCGTCATGGACGCAACCTCGCCCGACACGCCGCGAATGGGAAGCGCGCAACCTCAAGCAGGGTGGGTCGTTTCATTCGCAACCATGTTGCGTCGCACAAGGATTCCGCTTGCCAGATCGGAAGCCTTGTCTCAGCCTCGCCCGTACCGGCCTGCCGAGCGTGGCCGGAGAACACGATAAGAACGACGGGCCGGCGGCGCATTCTTCTCTCGCGCCGCACCGTACCGCGGAGCGCAAACAGCCAGTCCGGCGTTCATGTTGCAGCGCCGAAGAGCCGGGGAGTGAGATGACGACCGCGACCCTCGCGACCACTGCGTCGCCCGTTAAGGACCTGTACGAGATCGGCGAGATTCCGCCGCCGTTCCATGTGCCCAAGTCGATGTACGCCTGGACGATCCGCAAGGAGCGGCACGGCCCGCCGGGCTCGGCCATGCAGGTCGAGGTGGTGCCCACCTGGGAGATCGGCGAGGACGAGGTGCTGGTCCTCGTGATGGCCGCCGGCGTCAACTACAACGGCATCTGGGCCGCCCTGGGCGAGCCGATCAGCCCCCTCGACGGCCACAAGCATCCCTTCCACGTCGCCGGCTCCGACGCCTCGGGCATCGTCTGGGCGGTGGGCGCCAAGGTGAAGCGCTGGAAGCTGGGCGACGAAGTCGTCATCCACTGCAATCAGGACGACGGCGACGACGAGGAGTGCAACGGCGGCGACCCGATGTATTCGTCCAGCCAGCGCATCTGGGGCTACGAGACGCCGGACGGCAGCTTCGCCCAGTTCTGCCGCGTGCAGTCGCGCCAGCTGATGCCGCGCCCCCGCCACCTGACCTGGGAGGAGGCGGCCTGCTACACCCTGACCCTCGCCACGGCCTACCGCATGCTGTTCGGCCACAAGCCGCATGAGCTGAAGCCCGGCCAGAACGTGCTGGTCTGGGGCGCTTCGGGAGGTCTTGGCGTCTTCGCCGTGCAGCTGGCGGCGGTGGCCGGCGCCAACGCCATCGGCGTGGTCAGCGACGACGACAAGCGCGAGTTCGTGCTGTCGATGGGCGCCAAGGCGGTGCTGAACCGCAAGGAGTTCAACTGCTGGGGACAACTGCCCAAGGTCAACGGTCCCGAATTCGCCGACTACATGAAGGAGAGCCGCAAGTTCGGCAAAGCCATCTGGCAGATCACGGGCAACAAGGACGTCGACCTGGTGTTCGAGCACCCGGGCGAGTCGACCTTCCCGGTGTCGGTGTTCGTGGTCAAGCGCGGCGGCATGGTCGCCATCTGCGCCGGCACCTCGGGCTTCAACCTGACCATGGACGCCCGCTTCCTGTGGATGCGCCAGAAGCGCGTGCAGGGCAGCCACTTCGCCAATCTGATGCAGGCCAGCGCCGCCAACCAGCTGGTCATCGACCGCCGCGTCGACCCGTGCCTGTCGGAAGTGTTCCCCTGGGACCAGATCCCCGCCGCCCATGAGAAGATGCTGGCCAACCAGCACATGCCCGGCAACATGGGCGTGCTGGTCTGCGCCCAGCGTCCCGGCCTGCGCACCTTCGAGGAGGTGCAGGAGCTTAGCGCGGAGGGGTGATCGCCTTCGTTCGTCATCCCGGCCCTAAGCACCGCTTCGGCCGGCATGACGACATGCGGGAGGGGGAGCGCGGCGCCTCCATGCAAGACGCCGGCCCGGAACCAGGCCCTTATCCCTTCAGTTTCGAGACCGAAGGAGTTCTCCATGACCGACATCACCTACACCATCGTCGAGCACGACGGCGGCTGGGCCTACAAGCTGGGCGCCGTGTTCTCCGAGACGTTCCCGACCCACGACGCCGCCCTGGCCGCGGCCAAGCGCGCAGCCGGCGAGCAGAAGGTGGCGGGCGATACGGTCGGCATCACCTACGAGGACGAGCGCGGCCAGTGGCGCGAGGAGCTGTCCGACGGCCACGACCGTCCGACCACGCATGTGAAGGGCTAAAGTAAATTTCGATACGTCGCGTATCGAAATCGCTCTTGGCAACCGCGCCACCCCGTCGCACAGTCTCGCCCTGACAGTCGACGGAGGGGCGTCATGGGGTGGAAGAGCAAGGTCGCGCTGGGATCGGTCGGCGTGCTGGCGGTGCTGGCCGGGGTGGTCGTGGTGCGCACGGCGACCTTCAAGGCGCCGGCCCAGCCGGGGCAGGTTCCGCTGGCGGCCGCCCGGCCCTTCGATGCGGCCAGGGCCGCCGAGCACCTGGGCCAGGCGATCCGCTTCCAGACGGTCAGCCACCAGGACGCGGCGCAGAACGATCTTTCCCAATGGGACGCCCTGCACGGCTGGCTGCAGACGACCTATCCCGCCGCCCACAAGGCCATGACTCGCGAGGTCGTCGGCGGCCACGCCCTGATCTACACTTGGACGGGTTCGGACCCGTCGCTGGCGCCGATCGTGCTGATGGCCCACCAGGACGTGGTGCCGGTGACGTCCGGCACCGAGAAGGACTGGAAGCACCCCCCGTTCGGCGGCGTGATCGCCGAGGGCGCGGTCTGGGGCCGGGGCGCGATCGACGACAAGGGCTCGCTGGTCGGCCTGTTCGAGGCGGTCGAGGGCCTGGCCGCCGGCGGCTTCGTCCCCAAGCGCACCGTGATCATCGCCAGCGGCCATGACGAGGAGGTCGGCGGGGCCGGCGCCCGGGCCGTGGCCGCCGCCCTGAAGGCGCGCGGCGTCAAGGCCTGGTTCGTGCTCGACGAAGGCATGGTGGTGGTCGAGAACCATCCGGTGACCAAGGGCCCGGCGGCGATCATCGCCACCGCCGAAAAGGGCTACGCCACGCTGAAGGTCACCGCGCCGGCGGCCGGCGGGCACTCCTCGACCCCGCCCGAACAGACCGGCGTCACCACCCTGTCCAAGGCCGTGCTGGCCATCGCCGGCAAGCCTTTCCCGATGAAGTTCGAGGGCCCGGGGGCGCAGATGCTGCAGGCCCTGGCGCCCGAGGCCTCGCCCACCCTGAAGATGGCGGCGGCCAACACCTGGCTGTTCTCGCCGCTGCTGATCAAGGAGACGGCCAGGAGCCCGGCGGGCGCGGCCATGCTGCACACGACGATCGCCCCGACCATGCTGAAGGGCTCGCCCAAGGAGAACGTGCTGCCGCAGGACGCCACGGCCTGGATCAACTATCGCATCGCGCCGGGCGACACCTCGGCCGGCGTGCTGGCGCGGGCCAAGGCGGCGACGGGCGACCTGCCGGTGACCTTCGCCTGGGACCGTCCGCCCAACGAGCCCTCGGCCGTGTCGTCGACCACCTCGGACGCCTGGAAGACCCTGGCCGCCCTGGCCAAGGACGAAAGCGGCGCCCCGGTCGCCCCCGGCCTGATGATCGCCGCCAGCGACAGCCGCTTCATGTCGCCGATCGCCGACGACATCTACCGCTTCCAGCCGATCCGCCTGTCGATGGACGGCACCAAGATGATCCACGGCACCAACGAGCACATGACCCTGGCCAACCTGGAAGAGATGGTGCGGTTCTATCAGCGGCTGGTGGAGACGGCGGGGCGGTAGGCTTTCACGAGGATTTTGGGGCTAAGGGTCAGCCACGGTCTTAAATCGCCCACGGACTGACGCTAGAACCGTCTCATGCCTGCCGACGACGCGCGTTCCGCCATCCATTCCACCAGCGCCGCCAAGGCCCCGCCCGCCAAGTTCGGCAAGGGCTTCCTGTTCGACGCCTGGTATTACGCGGCCCTGTCGCGCGAGGTGAAGACCGGCAAGCTGGTCCGCTACGAGATCCTCGGCGAGCCGGTGCTGGTCAGCCGGGGCAAGGACGGCGAGGTATTCGCGATCCGCGACGTCTGCCCGCACCGCGCAGCGCCCTTGTCGGGCGGCAAGCTGACGCAAGAAGCCGACGGCCGCGCCAGCGTCGAGTGCCCCTATCACGGCTGGCGGTTCGGCTCGGACGGCGTCTGCGCCTCGATCCCGTCGCTGACCTCCGACCAGAGTCTGGAGGTCTCGCGCATCCGCGTGCGGCGCTATCCGGCGGCCGAGAGCCAGGGGATGGTGTTCGTCTGGATCAGCGCCGACCCGCGCTTCGACGGCGAGCCGCCCGAGCCTCCGCCGGTCTTCCCCGGCGTGGTGGGCGGACAGGCCAAGATCGTCGACTCGATGATCTTCGAGACCCACATGGACCACGCGGTGGTCGGGCTGATGGACCCGACCCACGCCCCCTATGTGCACGAGGCCTGGTGGGCCCGCTCGTCCAAGCGCCAGTCGGAGAAGACCAAGGTCTTCGCCCCCTCGCCGGAAGGCTTCGTCATGCGCCGCCACGGGCGCAGCAAGGCCAACCGCCTGTACGACATCCTCGGCGGCGCGCCGCAGATCGAGATCACCTTCCGCCTGCCCGGCTATCGCTGGGAGCACATCGTGGTGGGCAAGCATCAGGTGCTGGCCCTGACCTGCCTGACGCCGCTGACCGAGACCAGCACCCGGATCAGCCAGCTGATCTGGTCGGACCATCCGGTGATGATGCTGCGCGCGCTGATCGCCCCCTTCGCCCGCGAGTTCCTGCGTCAGGACGGCCGCATGGTGAACCTGCAGAACGAGGGGCTGAAGTACGATCCGGCGCTGATCTGGATCGACGACGCCGACACCCAGGCCAAGTGGTACCAGCAGCTGAAACGCGAATGGACCGCCAGCCGCGCCGAGGGGCGGCCGTTCGTCAATCCGGTCAGGGAAACCACGCTGAAGTGGCGCAGCTGAGCGACCCGCTCAACGTCCATCTGGGCGACGAATACGACCGTGACCTGCGCGCGGCGCTGCTGACGGCGTTGCTGGAGGCTGGCGCGACCCTGAAGGACCGCTGGTCGGGCGTCGCCGGCTCGCAGGACGTTTCTCACGAGGAATGGGACACCGCCCACGGCGTCGTGGTGGTCGAGGCCGAGACCTATATCGGCCTGTCGATCGAGGGGCCGGAAGCGGCGGTGACACCGATCGTGCGGCGGCTGGGCCGATGAGGCGCTTCGGTCGCCGGCTGGCGTCGGTGTTGGCGACCCTGCCCGACGCGGTCGGTTGGCGGTGGTGCGCTTTGGTCGCCGTGGTCTGCGGCGCGGCGATGGCGGCGATCGGCTTTTCGACCGGCCTCTATCGCCTGACCGAGACTGCGCCGGGCTTGCCGCTGCGACTGCTGACGGTGTGGATCGTCCCGGCGCTTGGCGAGGAACTGCCATTCAGGGGCCTGCTGCTGCCCGGCCGCGACGAGACCCGCCGGCCTTGGCTGTGGGTCGCGGTCTCCACCGCGCTCTACGTCGCCTGGCACCCGTTCGAGACCCTGACCTTCCTGCCGCACGCGACGATGTTCCTGCGCTGGGACTTCCTGCTGTGCACGGCGATCCTGGGGCTGTCCTGCGCCCTGGTGCGCCTGCGCACCGGCTCGCTGTGGCCGGCGGTGCTGCTGCACGGCGGCTTCGTGGTGGTCTGGCAGACCTGGCTGGGCGGGGTGAGCGCGCTGGGGTGAGAAGTTCCAGCCCCCTGTCGCCCCTAAGCTCGTCATCCCGGGCGAAGGCGCGCCAGCGCCGTAGACCCGGGACCCAGGCGACTGGGCGCGGCGCTTGGTTCCCCGCTCCGGCGTTTGGCCGACGCCGTGCGGCCGCCCCTGGGGCCCGGCTCTACGCTTCGCTTCGGCCGGGATGACGAACGAGGAGGCTGGCTCCTTTCAACGCGCAAAACCCGCCTGGTCGGGGGACCAGGCGGGCTCGCACGGAGCGCGCGGGGACGGGGGTTGGGGAGCGCGCCCCGAACTCGTTAGGCGCGGTAGACGTAGGCGCTGGAGACGTAGCCGACGCCGACGCCGTTCTGGCCGACCAGGATCCACTGGCCGTCGCTGGTGCGGCCCAGGGCCTGGAAGGTCTCGCCGGCGACCACCGAGCCGACGCGCTGGCCGCGGGTCGAGGCCGAGGCGCGCAGGTTCAGGGTCGAGCGGGCGACGTACTTGCCGGTGATCTTGGTCATCGGCGCGGAGTCGACGTTGTGCGAGATCTTGATGCCGTTGCTGGTCTTGTAGGCGCCGCCGACCTCGTTGGCCGCTTCCTTCTTCTGCATGCCGCAGCCGATGTAGGAGCCGGCGCCCGCGCCGACCACGGCGCCGATGGCGGTGCCCGCGCCGCGCTCGTTCTTGGCCAGCTTCGAGCCGGCGACGGCGCCCAGCAGGCCGCCGATCACGGCGCCGGTTTCCTGCTTCTTGCCCGAGGCGTCGCAGCCGACGACGCCGCCCAGGCGCTGTTCGACGGCGTTGGCGGCCGGCACCGAGGCCATGGTGAAGGCGGTGGCGGCGGCGGCGATGGTCAGGCCGATAGTCTTGATCTTGTTGGTCTTTTGCATGGCGGTGGTCTTTCGTCCCGTATGATTGGTTCGGAGCCGTCGGCCCCGTGAGACGCACCATCGCAGGCCGAAGCTGAACCGAGCCGTCAGGTCGTTCGACAGAATTCGTTCATGTTGGAAATTTTTCGGGAGATGGTGATTTTTCTCCTGAGGTCGTGGTGCGCAAATTCACAACCTTGAGGCGCGGCAATGGTCTAGGATGCGTCGATGGCGCGGCCCGCAACACCGCGTCGGGGAGGGGACCGACCCATGAGGAAGATCGTGATCGCGACGGCCGCCGCCGTCGCCCTGGGCGCCGGCCTGGCCGGCTGCGGCAAGGCGCCGGAGGCGCCGCCCAAGACCGAGGCGCTGCTCGACGTGGCCGTCATCACGCCGGTGCCGCTGCCGACCACGGCCGACTATCCGGTGGCCGCGGCCACGATCAACGGCTGGATCGCCAACGCCGACACGGCCGCGATGCGCAACCACGCCTGGCAGATCTGGCGGGCCATGGCCCAGCCCTCGGGCCAGTCGTTCAACGGCCAGTCGCTGCCGATCTGGGAAACCTGGGCCGGCACCAACGACGTCTTCCCGCCCGCCGCGCCGGCGACCGCGTCGACCCCCGGCGCCGTCGGCGCCGCGGCCGCCACGACCGTGGCCCAGCGCGTGGCCGCCCCGCGCAAGCTGCGGGTCTTCCAGCAGCCCAACCAGTTCCACCATGGCCGCGGCGGGATCACGCCGACCAAGTTCGACACCACGGTGACCTCGTTCAACAAGTTCAGCCCCGAGGCGGCGACCTTCCTCGACGGCTCGCATCCGGGTCCGGGCGGGGTGTCCTACCGCTACTCCAGCACGTCGGACATGCAGAAGCTGAACACCTCGTGGCCGGCGGGCACGACGCCCCAGGATCGCGGCGTTCAGGAATTCCCGGTGCGCGGCATCGAGCTGAAGCCGGTGTTCGGCCTGGTCCACGCCAAGGGCCTGACGCCGCAGCCGCTGTGGCAGGGGCCGGCGGCCTCGACCAACGCCCAGAACCCCGAACCCCAGACCTGGACCACCTGCGTGCTGGTGGCGCCGACGGGCCAGGGCCCGGTGCGCCCGGCCACCCCGCGCGAGATCGCCAGCATCCGCGACCCGGGCGCCTGCAAGACCTTCCTGTGGGCGCCGATGAGCACCTTCTATTCGGTCAAGCTCAGCGCCGCCGAGGCCCAGGACTACAACACCGCCAACGGCCTGACCGGCGCCGACGCGGCCGTGGCCGGCGACTTCGCCGTGCTGCAGGCCATGCACGTCAACAGCAAGGAAATCCCGTTCTGGACCTGGCAGACCTTCTGGTGGCAGCCGGGCGCCGACACCCCGAACGGCTTCCCGGGCAGCAAGCAGGGCCAGCCGGCCAGCCTGACCGGGCCGTGGACCAACTACGCCACCTGCACGGCCTACGACCAGACGACCACCCAGGGCGGCTCGACCATGACCGTCTGCTTCAACCCCTACCTGGAGACCAGCACCGGCATACCGGCCGGCATCACCTCCAACTGCATGAGCTGCCACGGCGTGGCGGTGATCACGGCCGGCAACGCGCCCTATCCGGCCGACTATCGCAAACCGATCGCGTTCTTCAGCGACCCGCTCTACTTCACGACCAGCAACACCCACGCCGACTTCTCGTGGGCGCTGGCCGGCAATTCCGACCCGAACTGACGTCTCCTGCGCCCGCTCCCTCGGGGCGGGCGCTTCCTTCCCGATCTCGCGCAACCGCATGCTGCGTCGCGGCATTGCTCGCAGGTGCGAAAGAGATCAGAGTGCCGGAAAACATAAGTACGGCGCAGGGGAGTTGAGAGCATGACCGACGCGGTCGCCAAGGAATCCGCCTCCCTGGTCCTGCCGGGCCTGACCGGCCTGCTGCGCGAGGCGGCGACCTCAGCCCAGACCTTCGTCGCCGAGGCCAGGCCCGCCGTGAAGGCCGCCATCGCCGGCGCCGACGGCAAGATCGACCGCAAGCTCGCCGACGCCCAGCAGCACGCCGTCCACGGCTTTGGCTGGTACGCCGCCTATGCCGAGCTGATGAACCAGGTCGCCGGCTGGGCCGAGCGGCTGGAGGTCGAGGGGCGGCTTGGCGAGATCGAGGCCCTGCTGGCCCAGCTGCTGTTCTCCGAATACGCCGCCCAGCTGATCGGCGGCGTGCCGATGAACCAGGGCGAGATCGTCCGCCCCGCCCACCTGGTCACCGACCGCGCGGTGATGAACCGCCTGTTCTCGAACGGCATCATGAAGCTGATGGTCGAGGGCGGGACGCAAGGCGTGAAGACCCGCCTGGCCCAGCGCCTGGCCGAGGCGCGCGGCCGCCCGACCCTGGAGCACACCGGTCTCGACGAGACCTTCGAAATGATCCGCGACCAGTTCCACGCCTTCGCCGAGGAGAAGGTCACGCCCTTCGCCCATGAGTGGCACCTGAAGGACCAGCTGATCCCGATCGAGCTGGTCGAGGAGCTGGGCGCGCTGGGCGTCTTCGGCCTGACCATTCCGGAAGAGTTCGGCGGCAGCGGCATGGGCAAGACCGCCATGTGCGTGGTCTCCGAAGAGCTGTCGCGGGCCTGGATCGGCGTGGGCTCGCTGGCCACCCGCTCGGAGATCGCCGGCGAGCTGATCCTGACCGGCGGAACGGAGGCGCAGAAGCAGTATTGGCTGCCGAAGATCGCCTCGGCCGAGATCCTGCCGACGGCCGTCTTCACTGAGCCCAATACCGGCTCGGACCTCGGCTCCCTGCGCACCCGCGCCGTGCTGGAGGGCGACGCCTATGTGGTGACCGGGAACAAGACCTGGATCACCCACGCCGCCCGCGCCGACGTCATGACCCTGCTGGTCCGCACCGATCCGGCCACCAGCGACTATCGCGGCCTGTCCATGCTGTTGGCCCCCAAGCCGCGCGGCGTGGAGGGAGACGACTTCCCCGCCGAGGGCATGAGCGGCGGCGAGATCGGCGTCATCGGCTATCGCGGCATGAAAGAGTACGAGCTCGCCTTCGACGGCTTTTCCGTGCCCGCCGAGAACCTGCTGGGCGGCGCGCCCGGCCATGGGTTCAAACAACTGATGGCCACCTTCGAGAGCGCCCGCATCCAGACGGCGGCGCGGGCCGTGGGCGTGGCCCAGGCGGCGCTGGAGGCGGGGCTGTCCTATGCGCTGGACCGCAAGCAGTTCGGCGACGCGATCTTCGCCTTCCCCCGGGTGCACAACAAGCTGGCCATGATGGCCGCCGAGATCATGGGCGTGCGCCAGCTGACCTATTTCGCCGCCCGCCAGAAGGACGAGGGCAAGCGCTGCGACCTGGAGGCCGGCATGGCCAAGCTGGTCGCCGCCCGGGTGGCCTGGGCCGCCGCCGACAACGCCCTGCAGATCCACGGCGGCAACGGCTTCGCCATGGAGTACGCCGCCAGCCGCCTGCTGGCCGACGCCCGCATCCTCAACATCTTCGAGGGGGCCGGCGAGATCCAGGCCCAGGTCATCGCGCGCCGTCTGCTGGAAGACGGGAACTAAGTCGTTCCACCGACACTTTTGCTTCGATTGTGCCGCTTGCGGCGATCACCTAGGGTCCGGGCCCTGGATGCGCATCGCCCTGCCGGGCGGCCATCATCGAGGGGAGTTTCAGACGGTGCAGTCGGCGGCCAGCCTCCTGGAGGCTGTGGATTGGGACAACCACCTGCTGGGCCCGCGCGAGGCCTGGCCGGCGCCGTTGAAGCTCGTCGTCAACTCGCTGCTGGGGTCGCCGGAGTCGATGTACCTCGTCTGGGGTCCCGAGCGGATCTTCATGTTCAACGACGCCTACCGGCCGATCCTCGGGCCGCGGCTTGAGGCGGCGCAAGGCGCGCGGTTCGAGGACCTGTGGGCCGACGCCTGGCCCAGCGTCCGGCCGTTCTTCCTCAAGGCCGAGGCCGGCGAGGCCTCTCGCGTCGTCGACCTCTACATCCCCATGGCCCGCTACGGCGAGACCGAGGACACCTGGTGGACCTTCTCCTACACGCCGGTGCGCGACGACGACGGATCGGTGCCGGGGGTGCTGTGCATCACCAACGAGACCTCCGACAAGATCCGGGCCGAGGCCGCCCACGCCGAGGCCGTGGCCCAGCAGGAGCTGCTGAACCACGAGCTCAGCCACCGGGTGAAGAACATCATGTCGATGGTCCAGGCCATCGCCGCCCAGAGCCTGAAGGCCGTGCAGGACAAGGGCGCGGTCCGCGCCTTCGAGGATCGCCTGATCGCCCTGGGCCACGCCCACGACGTCCTGCTGCAGCACCAGTGGCGGCCGGCCTCGGTGCGCTCGGTGATTGGGCCGATGCTGGCCCTGCACGACGGCCGCGGCCAGTTCGTGGTCGAGGGTCCCAACGTGCTGCTGGCCGCCGACGCCAGCCTGTCGCTGTCGCTGCTGCTGCATGAGCTGGCCACCAACGCGGCCAAGTACGGGGCGCTGTCGGTCGAGGCCGGACGGGTGTCGCTGAACTGGGCGATCGAGGGCGAGCGCTTCGTGCTCGACTGGCGCGAGGCCGGCGGGCCGCCCGCCACCGCGCCGGCGCGCAAGGGCTTCGGCTCGCGCCTCATCGCCTCGGGCTTGCGGGCCACGCGCGAGGCCGAGCTGGTCTATGCGCCGCACGGCTTCTCGGCCCGCTTCACCGCCCCGCTGGAGCGGATGACGCGGGACTAGATCCTCCCCCGCTGGGGGAGGGTCAGACGCGCGGCGCCCAGCCGGAGGCGATCAGGGCGACCTGCTTGTCCATGGCCGCCGACATCTCCCCGGCGGAGGCGCCGCGAGCGGCGGCCATCCGATAGTTCGAGGCGTAGCAGGCCTTGAGCACTTCCACCGTCAGGACCAGGTCGAGATCCCCGCGCACGTCGCCGCGCGCCACCCCGTCCTGCAGCACCTGCTCCAGCATGTCCGACAGCCGCTCGTTACGGCCGTAAGGCGTCACGCCCGGGTCGTTGCTGGGGCTGTAGGAGGCGGCGATATGGGCCAGGAAGAGCCGCACCCGCTTGGTCTCGAACTCGTAATGGATGGCGAAGATCGAGCACAGCCGGTCGGCCGTGGAGCCGCGCAGGAACGGCAGCACCCGGTCGAATTCGGCATAAAGGTCGCCCAGGCGCCGTTCCATCACGTGGCTGAGCACCTCGGCCTTTGAAGCGAAGGTCGTGAAGACGCTGCCCACCGACACGCCCGCCCGTTCGGCGATGGCGCGGATCGTGGTCTCTTCGTAACCGGTCTCGTTGAACAGGTCTCGCGCGGCTTCGAGCACGCGCTCGCGCGTCGCCTGTTTCTGTTCGTCGCGTACGCCCACGCAGTTCCCCCTCCGGACACGCAGCGCTGATTTCACACATCGAAACGCACGCCCGACCCCAACGGGCGTATGTCTCGTTCTTATTGTCGTTGACCTGGACGACCGGGGGACGTTTCCGCCCCCCGGCGGAACCGTCCCTAGGCGCGGACGCCGGCGAGGATCAGCTTCAGCTGTTCACGCAGGTGAGCCACCAGGTTTTCGACCGTCCAGCCGTCGTAGACGGCGCGGCGGTAGTTGGCGACATACACGTCCCAAGCGATCTCGGCCACGAGTTTCGCGTCCACGTCGGCCTTCAGTTCGCCGGCCTGCACGCCGCGCTCCAGAGCGTCGGTGATCAGGGCGAACAGGTGCTTGATATCCGTGCGGGCGCGCTTTTCGGCGGCGTCAGAACGGGTCCAGCTGACGGCGATGCTGGCTTGCAGCAGCGGCAGTTGCTCCAGGTGGAAGCTGTAGGCCACGCCGAACAGGCCCAGCAGGGCGTCGGCGACGGTTTCGCCTTCGCGGGCGGCCTGCTTCATCTGGGCGTAGATGACTTCGTAGTCGGCGGTCAGGATCTCGTCGAACAGCTCCGACTTGTCCGAGAACGACGCGAACACCGCGCCGGTCGACATGCCGGCGGCCTGGGCGATGTCACGGATCGTGGCGCCTTCGTAGCCGCGCTCGCTGAACAGGCGGCGGGCGGCCGACAGGACGCGCTCGCGGGTGCGCTGCTTGGCGAGCGCCCGGCGGGTCAGCTTCACCGGGGTTTCGGAACCGGACTCGATGTTGACGGAAACAAAGCTCATGCGGCGGCCTCCAGGCGGGCGAGCGCGGCTTCGGCGCGCTTCTCAAATTCGATGCAGTACTCGTCGACGACGTTTTGCAGGACGTCGGCGTAGCGGCGGGCGAGATCGCGCCCATCCTGGGCGGCGTCTCGAAGGTCGGTGATCAGTTGGCGGACTTCCGCGAGAGCTTCGTCTCTCTCGGAAGGGATCGCGGCGAGCCGGGCGCTCTGCGACATGACTTCTCTCTCCAGGCCGGCCGCGGGGAACAAACTGCGCTGAACGATCCGCGGCTTGGCGTCGATCATGTTCAACGAACGCGCACTGTGAATTCAGGTGGGGCCGTCTACCCTTGTGTGCAAGGGAATTCAACCCACAAATCGTGCCAAAATCGATCAACCTTGGCTGAAAATGGTTCTATGGTAGCGCTGCTCATTCGTCGATGCGTCAAATGCGCTCAACGAACACACTCGCCGAACGTGTTTTGCGATTTTGAGGCGAGCGGGGCGGCGCTGGCGTTCGCCAGACGAGCGGCCTAGGTTGAGCGCCATGGCCAACCTGTTCCAAATCGCCATCCCCATCGCCCTGTTCGCCGTGCTGGCGACGCTGTGCGTCGGGATCTACGCCCTCTTCCGCGGCGGCGACTTCGGCCGCTCCTATTCCAACCGGCTGATGCGCCTGCGCGTGGTGCTGCAGTTCGTCGCCGTGCTGGTCCTGGTGGCCGCCTTCTGGTGGAGCCACCGGTAAAGCTGTAGCCGGCTGATTTTGCAGCTTTGTTTCAGGAGGTAACGGCGTGGTCGTGCTCAACCGCATCTATACGCGCACCGGCGACAAGGGCTCGACCCGGCTGTCGACGGGCGAGCCGGTCAGCAAGGCCTCCCTGCGGGTCGAGGCCTATGGCGGCGTCGACGAGACCAACGCCTTTATCGGCGTGGCCCGCCAGCACGCCGGCGGCGACCCCGAGCTCGACGCCATGCTCGAGCGGATCCAGAACGATCTCTTCGACCTCGGCGCCGACCTGGCCACCCCCGAGCAGAACGAAAAGCCCGAGTGGGAGCCGCTGCGCGTGATCGAGGCCCAGGTCGAGCGGCTGGAGGCCGAGATCGACCTGGTCAACGAGCGCCTGTCGCCCCTGACCTCGTTCGTGCTGCCGGCCGGTTCGCCGCTGTCGGCGGCCCTGCACGTGGCCCGCACCGTCTGCCGCCGCGCCGAGCGCACCTGCGTGGCCCTGGCCGCGACCGAAGGCGAGATCGTCGGCCGGCCGGCGCTGAAATATCTCAATCGCCTGTCGGACCTCTTGTTCGTGGCCGCGAGGCGCGCCAACTCCGACGGCGCGAGCGACGTGCTGTGGAAGCCCGGCGCGACACGATAGGACGCCATAGGAAGACGATGCGCATCGGCCTCTTGGAAACGGGCGAGCCGCCCGAAAGCCTGATCTCGGACTACGGCCGCTACGGCGGGATGTTCCAGCGCCTGCTGGGGCCGGGTCACGACTACGCGACCTTCGACGTCCAGGCCGGGGCGCTGCCCAAGGCGGTCGACGCTTGCGACGCCTACATCGTCACCGGCAGCTCGGCCGGGGTCTATGACGACCTGCCGTGGATCGAGCCGCTGAAGGGTTTTCTGGCGACCGCCCGCGACCGGGTTCCGCTGGTCGGGGTGTGCTTTGGCCACCAGGTGATGGCCGAGGCCTTCGGCGGCAGCGCGGTGAAGTCGGACAAGGGCTGGGGCATCGGCCTGCAGAGCTATTCGGTGTCCAGCCCGGCGGCGTGGATGGACGACGTCGCCCATGTCAGCGCGCCGGGCTCCCACCAGGACCAGGTGGTGGCCCTGGCCCCGGGCGGTCAGGTGCTGGCCGGCAGCGACTTCACCCCGTTCGGGGTGCTGGCCTATGGCGACAAGGCCATCTCGATGCAGTTCCACCCCGAGTTCGACCCGTCCTACGCCACGGCCCTGATCGAAAGCCGGCGCGGCACGCGGTTTTCCAAGGAACAGGCCGACGCGGCGGTGGCCTCGCTGGCCGCGCCCAACGACAGCAACCGCATCGCCGGCTGGATCGACAGCTTTCTGCGCAAGGCAACCTAAGGCCCGGCTTGGCCGTTCGGCTGAGCAAGCGGAGGAATGACGCCATGCGCCTGGCCACCCTTATGCTCGCCGCCGGCCTGGCCCTGTCGGGCGGAGCCGTGATCGCCATGGCCCAGGGGGCGGGAAGCGCCGCGCCCGCCGCGCCGCCGGCGCAGGGCCTGAAGACCGTCGCCAGCTTCCAGTCGATCAAGGATCCGGCCGCCCGCTCGGTCGCCCTGTTCACCGAGGCCGGCAAGGTGATCCAGAGCCCGCGCTGCCTGAACTGCCACCCGGTCGAGCGCGCGCCCACGCAAGGCGACGACCTGCATCCGCACAATCCGCCGATGGTCGCCGGGCAGAGCGGCCATGGGCCGACCGGCATGCCCTGCCTGTCGTGTCACGGCCCGGCCAACGTCAGGACCTTCGGCCAGCAGGTCAAAAGCATCCCCGGCGATCCGCACTGGGCGCTGGCCCCGGCCGAGATGGCCTGGCAGGGCAAGTCGCTGGGACAGATTTGCGCCCAGCTGAAGGACCCGGCCCGCAACGGCGGCAAGACCCTGGCCCAGATCCACGAGCACATGGCCCGCGACCATCTGGTCGGCTGGGGCTGGAACCCCGGCGAGGGCCGCAAGCCCGCCCCCGGCACGCAGGCTCAGTTCGGCGAGATCATCAAGGCCTGGATCGACACCGGGGCCAAGTGCCCCAAGGTTTGAGGTCCTCTACCGTCATCCCGGCCGAAGCGTAGCGAAGAGCCGGGACCCAGGGGCCGCCGCACTGCTTGAGCCCTTCGCGAGGAGGGGCGGTCCCATCTCCGCGCCCGGTCTCCTGGGTCCCGGATAAGCGCTGCGCGCTTTCCGGGATGACGGATAGGGAGACGGAAGAGAGGTAGACAACCCGCAACCGGCCTGACCAATATCCCGCCCAATGACAACGTTGGCATTGCCAGCGTTGCGGGACAGGGAGAGGCGGATGCGGCGGGTGTTCGAGCGCGTTCTGGCGGCCGCGGCCGTGCTGGTCATGGCCGCGTCGGCGGCGCAGGCGGGGCCGACCCTGACCCGGGCCGACCGGCGCGACGGCCAGGACCTGTCGGGAACCTGGAACTACTCGGTCGATCCCTATCGCGACGGCGTCGCCGGTTTTCACCGCGGCCCACCCGGAACCGGCCACCGCCGCTATGACGACAGCGACGTCGAGCAGGTCACCCGCGCCGATCCCAAGGCGCTGTACGAATACGACATGCAGCGCTCGCCGACCGCGACCCTGCCGGCCTCGTGGCTGACCCATGCGCCCGAGATGCGCCACTACCAGGGCCTGGTCTGGTACCAGCGCCGGTTCGAGACGCCGGCGCTGAAGCCCGGCCAGCGGGCCTTCCTGCGCTTCGAGGCCGCCAACTACACCGCCAAGGCCTTTCTGAACGGCCAGGCCGTGGGCGAGCACGAGGGCGGTTTCACGCCGTTCTCCTTCGAGGTGACCAGGCTGCTGCGCGTCGGCCAGAACCAGGTGACGGTGGGCGTCGACTCCACGCCGGCCGTCGACGGCGCCCCGCCGCCGGTCACCGACTGGGAGACCTATGGCGGCATCACCCGGCCGGTGCGGCTGGTGATCGTTCCGGAGACCTTCGTCGACGAGGCCTGGGTGCGCCTGACCCGCGACGGCAAGGCGATCGCCGCCGACGTGCGCCTGGACGGTCCTGCCGCCGCCGGCCAGGCGGTCAGCGTCAAGGTCGCCGGCCTGAACCTGACCCTCTCCGGCCAGGCCGGCGCCGACGGGGTGGCCAGGCTGTCGGCCCCCGCGCCCAAGGGCCTCAAGCGCTGGGCGCCGGGCGCGCCCGTGCTCTACGACGTCCGCGTCGAGGCGGGGCAGGACGTGCTGACCGACCGCGTCGGCTTCCGCACCGTCGAGGTGCGCGGCGGCGAGATCCTGGTCAACGGCAAGCCGGTGTTCCTGCGCGGCATCTGCCTGCACGAGGAGGAGCTGGGCGAGAACCCGGCCCGCACCATCACGCAGGCCTCCGCCCACGCCCTGCTGGCCGAGGCGCGCGACGGCCTGCACGCCAACTTCGTGCGCCTGGCCCACTATCCGCATTCGGAGGTGACCACCCGCCTGGCCGACGAGATGGGCCTGCTGGTCTGGAGCGAGATCCCGATCTACTGGCTGGTCGACTTCGGCAACGCCCGCACCCTGAAGCTGGCGCGCGACATGCTGGCGGACTCCATCCGCCGCGATCGCAACCGGGCCTCTATTGTGCTGTGGAGCGTGGCCAACGAGACCCCGATCAGCGACGCCCGCAACGCCTTCCTCGGAACCCTGGCCGACGACGTGCGGGCACTGGACGACACCCGCCTGGTCACCGCCGCGCTGCTGGCCGACCGCAAGATCGAGGGCGGCAGGCAGGTGATGGGCGTCGACGACCCGCTGGCCGCCAAGCTCGACGTGCTGGCGGTCAACACCTATGCCGGCTGGTATTCCGACGACAGCCTGGACGCCGTCGCCCAGATCGCCTGGCGGCCCACCGACAAGCCGATGGTGTTCTCCGAGTTCGGCGCCGACGCCCTGGCCGGGTTCAGCGACCCGGCCCTGATGCGCAAGTTCTCCGAGGATTTCCAGGCCCGCTATTACGTCCAGACCCTGGCCATGGCCGCCAACGCGCCGTCCCTGCGCGGCATGTCGCCCTGGATCCTCAAGGACTTCCGTTCGCCGCGCCGCCAGCACCCGGTCTACCAGCAGGGCTGGAACCGCAAGGGCCTGATCTCGCCCACCGGCCGGCGTAAGGCCGCCTTCAAGGTGCTGGCCGACTACTACGAGAAGCTGGCGGGGCAGGGGCGGTAGAGGGCGCCCCCTACAGCCGCGCCGCCAGGGCCGTCATCTGGTCGGCGGCGACGCCCCAGCCTTCGTGGAAGCCCATCTGCTCGTGCATGGCCTTGTCCTGCGCCGACCAGTGGCGGGCGATAGCGGTGTAGCGGGTCTTGCCTTCGCCCAGGTCCTCGAAGCGGACGATCCCGACCATGAACGGCTTGTCCGAAGGGACCCAGGCGCTGGTGAAGGCGTCGGTGAAGACGATCAGCTGGTTCTCGACCACCTCCAGATAGACGCCTTGGTTCGGCATCTCCTCGCCGTTCGGACCGCTCATGACGATCAGGCTGCTGCCGCCGGTGCGCACGTCCATCTCGGCGTAGCTGACGCGCCAGGGCGGCGGGCAGAACCACTCGGGCAGCAGCTCGGGCGTGGTCCAGCACTTGAAGAGCTTTTCGGCCGGCTGGTCGATGATCCGGGTCAGGACCAGTTCGTGAGCGGCGGCTTGCGGAGCGGCGTCGAGGGCCATGGCGTTTCTCCATCTCGTTGGAAGCACTGTTCGGCCCAAGGACGCCCCTGGTCGACCCGTCCCGACACGCCGCGTGCATTTTTTCGAAGCTGGTTGACCCGTCTCCTCCCGGGGGCCACTGTGCCGGCAATTCAAACAAACGTTTAGGGAGCGCGCCGTGAGCCTCTTCGACCTTTCCGGCAAGGTGGCCATCATCACCGGATCCTCGCGCGGGATCGGCAAGGCCATCGCCGAGCGCATGGCCGAGCACGGCGCCAAGGTGGTGATCTCGTCGCGCAAGGCCGGCCCCTGCGAGGAGGTCGCCGCGGCTCTGAACGACAGGCACGGCGCGGGGACGGCCATCGCCGTGCCGGCCAACATCGCCTCCAAGGAGGACCTGCAGCGCCTGGTCGACGAGACCCGCACCGCCTTCGGCCGCGTCGACGTTTGCGTCTGCAACGCCGCCAGCAATCCCTATTACGGCCCGCTGGCCGGGATCAGCGACGACCAGTTCCGCAAGATCCTCGACAACAACATCATCAGCAATCACTGGCTGATCTCGATGGTCGCCCCGGAGATGCGCGAGCGGAAGGACGGCGCGATCATCATCGTCAGCTCGATCGGCGGCCTGCGCGGCAACGCCATCATCGGGGCCTACAACATCTCCAAGGCCGCCGATTTCCAGCTGGCCCGCAACCTGGCCCACGAGTTCGGGCCCGACAACGTGCGGGTCAACTGCATCGCGCCGGGCCTGATCAAGACCGACTTCGCCAAGGCCCTGTGGGACGATCCCAAGACCCTGGAGCGCTCGACCGCCGGCGTGCCGCTGCGCCGCATCGGCGAGCCGGACGAGATCGCCGGGGCGGCGGTCTATCTCGCGTCCAGCGCGGGCAGCTTCATGACCGGGCAAGCCCTGGTGGTGGACGGCGGGGCGACCATCTGAGGCGACCATCCCGGACGGGCTCCACCAGGGCGCGATAACGGTGGTTTTCGGTGCGGCCCAGGGTCGCGCCCCGCCGGAAATTAACCGTCAGCATAAGAGGTTGCCGCTAGGAGATAAGGGTCAATCGAGGACCCGCCGCTTGAAGCGCTTCCTGCCCCTGCTGCTCGCGCTCGTCGCCCTGGCCGGCGTCCTGCCGGCCCGCGCCGCCTCGCCGGACATCGGCGGCCAGGCCAGCAAGCTGCAGACCCTGTATCGCGAGATCGGCGTGCAGCGCGCCGGTCCCGCCCCGCACGCCAACGAGGACGTCGAGCGCGCCGGCCGCCGGGCCCTGCGCCAGCGGGGAAACACGCGGCTCTACGCCCTGTGGCGGGTGCTTTACGCCTACAAGAGCAATCACGTCGACCAGGCGTTCAAGGACTGGATCGCCACCGTCCGGGCCACCGCCCACGCCGACGGCGACACCGAGCTGGCCACCCTGGCCGAGATGATGGAAGCCGCCTACGAGCTGGAGACGCGCGGCCCGAGCGGCGTCGACGACGCTCGCTGGGCTCGGTTCCTGGAAGGCTCGGGCCGCGAGATCGGCCTGATGGCCGGCGTCGAGCGCATCCGCCTCCTGGCCCGCAGCGGCCGCTGGACCCAGGCCAGCCAGTTCGCCGGCGAGCTGTTCGAGGAATTGGAGGAGCGCGGCTCGATCGCCCGGCCGCTGCTGGCCGAGGCCCACCAGGTGCACTCCTACACGCTGTCGGAAATCGGCGACAAGGACGGCGCCCTCGACCACATGGCCGAGGCCGCGCGGCTGGACGAGCGCGACGCCTTCTACATGCGCAAGATCGAGCGGCTCTACGACATCGCCTACACCGCCGCCGAGCTGGGCGAGATCCAGGCCGCCGAGCGGTTCGCCGACATGCATCACCGGATGAGCGAGGCCACCGGCGACGAGGACCTGCTGACCTGGGACCAGAACCTGTGCGCGGTGATCGCCGACGCCCGCGACGACCCGCGCGCGGTGCTGCGCTGCCTGGCGGGCGCCGGTCCCGCCCTGGCCGCGCCGCGCGACCGGGTGTCGGTGTCGATGCTGCGCCTGCGGGCCAAGGCCCTGGCGCGGACGGGCCATGCGGCCCGGGCCCGCGCCGATCTCGCCGTGCTGGACCAGGCGCCGCCGCGCGCGGCGCGACCCGACCCGGTGGGCCGGATGCTGGTCGAGGCCTACATCGCCAACGCCGAGGGGCGAGGCAAGGACGCCTTCGCCCTGTTCGACCGCTGGCGCGCCACCCACGCCCGCGAAGCCAGCGCCACCCAGGCCGCCACCGCCGCCCAGATATCGTCGGCCCTGGAGGCGGAGCTGCGGGCCAAGCGCAGCGAGAGCCGCCGCCTCACAGCCGAGGTCGAGCTGACCCGGCGCCTCGCCCAGGCCACCGGCGTCATCGCCGCCCTGATGGCGCTGCTGGTGGTCGGCGGCGTGGCCTGGGCGCTCTACATGCGCCGGACCCAGGCCAACCTGAAGGACGCGCGCGGCCGGGCCGAGGCGGCCAGCGACGCCAAGTCCTCGTTCCTGGCGGTGATGAGCCACGAACTGCGTACGCCGCTGAATGGCATGCTGGGCATGGCCCAGGCCCTGCGCGCCGACGAGCTGGGCGATGGCCAGCGCGAGCAGGTCGACCTGCTGATCGATTCCGGCGAGACCCTGCTGGTGCTGCTGAACGACATCCTCGACCTGTCGAAGATCGAGGCCGGCAAGCTGGAGATCGCGCCCACGGTCGGCGACCTGGTCCAGACCGTCGGCCGCCTGGTCAACGGCTTCCAGCCGACCGCCCGGGAGAAGGGCATCGTCCTGTCGTTCAAGGTCGCCGGCGACCCGCCGCCGAGCCTGATGTTCGACGTCGTGCGGGTGCGCCAGTGCGTGGCCAACCTGGTGTCCAACGCGCTGAAGTTCACCAGCGAGGGCCGGGTCGAGGTGACCCTGGCCTGCGCGCTGGAGCCCAATAGCGGCCGTCAGTCGGTGAAGCTGACCGTCAGCGACACCGGCATCGGCATGAGCACGGCCACGCTGGACAAGCTGTTCGGCGCCTTCACCCAGGCCGACGCCTCGACCACCCGCAACTACGGCGGTTCGGGCCTGGGGCTGAACATCACCCGTCGGCTGGCCGAACTGATGGGCGGCTCGGTCAATGTCCGCAGCCGCGAGGGCGAGGGGTCGCTGTTCACCCTGAGGTTCATGGCGGACGTGGCCGAGGCGGTCGCGCCCAGGGCGATCCCGGCCGAGGCGCCGGCCACGACGCAGGAGTTGGACGCCCTGACCTCGCTGAGCGGGCGTCGGATGCTGGTGGTCGACGATCACCCGGTCAATCGCCGGGTCATCCGCCTGTTCCTCGAACCGTTCGGCTGCGAGCTGGTCGAGGTCGAGAACGGCCAGGAGGCGCTGGCCGCCGTCGAGGCCGAGGCCTTCGACATCGTGCTGATGGACGTCAACATGCCCGTGATGGACGGACTGGAGGCCACCCGCCGCCTGCGCGCCGACCCGCGCTGGCGCAACCTGCCGATCGTCGCCCTGACCGCCGACGTGATGAGCACCCAGATCCGCACCTGCCTGGAAGCGGGCATGGACGCCCACGTCGCCAAGCCGATCGACATGCGCAACCTGCTGACCATCCTGGCCCAGGTAGTCGTCGCCGCCCAGGCGCGGACGGCGGCGCGCTCGCGGAAGATGCAGGCCGCCAGGGCCTGACGACCGGCGCTTTCCCTGCGATAGTCCGGGGGCGGGGGGCCAGCGCGGCCTGGGGA
>LNIY01000077.1 GCA_001449105.1 Caulobacter vibrioides
AGATGTGTATAAGAGACAGCTCTGGGCCACCTCCCCCAAGGGGGAAGGATCTGGTGTGCGCGCCTCAGCCATCGGCCCCCTCCAGGAACCGAACCAGCGACGCGTTGAACCCGTCCGGATCGGTCACGGTCGAGGCGTGGCCGCCCCAGGGCAGCACGTCGAGCGTCGCGTTCGGCAGGCATTGGGCCAGGCGGTGGGCGCAGGTGACGGGCACCAGCATGTCGTCGGCGGTGGCGCTGACCAGCACCGGGTGGGTGATCTCGGCCAGGCGCTCGTCGATGTCGAAGGCCAGCAGGGCGCCGATGCGGGCCAGCATCACGGCCTTGGGCGGGAAGCCGGCCACGTGGTGCGGCTCCTCGGCGGCCAGGCGCTCGCTGTTGGCCGAGATCCAGGTCGCTGGATAGAGGAACAGGGCCTGGGCGTGGACATAGGCGGCGGGGCCGGTGTCATTCAGCAGATGCAGGCGGGGGTCGAAGCAGCGGCGGGTGTGCGGATCGGGCCGCGACCAGCCGTTGACCACCACCAGCTTGCCCAGGCGGTCGGGGTGGGAGAGGGCGAGCGCCAGGCCCGCATTGCCGCCGGCGGCGTGGCCGATCACGTGGGCCTTGGCGATCCCCAGGGCGTCCATGACCTTGACCATGTCCTGCGCCATGTCGGCGACGCCGTAGGGCTTGTCGCCCGGCAGTTCGCGCACGCTGCGGCCCGTGCCGCGGTGGTCGTACAGCACGACCGGCCAGCGTGCGGTCAGGGCCGCCATCTGCGGCCCCCAGAAACTGCCCGAACCGCCCAGGCCGGACGACAGCAGCACGACCTCGCGGCCGGCGATGGGGCCGCCGTGCAGTTCGTAGTGGATGCCGTCGACGCTTCCCGAGGTCATGTCCGCACCCCAATCCGCCTATCCCCGCGAAGGCGGGGACCCAAGCTGCCTCTGAGGTGCAGGCGCGGCCGAGCCGAGATCCGCTGACTCGGCTTGGATCCCCGCCTGCGCGGGGAGGCTCGGAGAAAAAGGGACGGGGCCGGGACCATGCCGATCACTTCTTGCCGATGTGGGCGACGCTGGCGATCTCGACCAGGAAGTCTGGCTTCACCAGGCCGCACTGGATGCAGTAGCGGGCCGGTTTGTCGCCCGGGAAGTACTCGGCATAGACCTTGTTGATGGTCTGGTAGTTGGCCCAGTCGGTCAGGAAGATGTGGTTCATGGTCACGTCGTCCATCGTGCCGCCGGCGGTCTCGATCACCGACTTGATGGTCTCCAGCACCTGCCGCGTCTGGCCCTCGGCGTCGCCGACGTGGGCGACGTTGTTGTCCTTGTCGAAGGCCAGGGTGCCCGAGACGTAGACCACGCCGTCGGCCAGGGTCCCGGGCGAGAACGGCGCGATCGGCGTGCCCGTGCCGGGCGGGGTGATGACGGTCTTGGGCATGTGTCTCGTTCCTCCTTCAAGCAAGCTCGTCATCCCGGACGACCTCGAAGAGGTCGATCCGGGACCCAGGGGCGGGCGGCAGTGCGGCGGCCCCTGGGTCCCGGCTCTCCGCTGCGCTGCGGCCGGGATGACGAAGGATTTTTCGCGATCTACTTCGGCGCGATCTGCCCGAACGCTCCCTTGAAGTCGGCCACGGTCGAGACCCAGCCGAAGAAGGTCTCGATATTGTAGAGGGCGGCCTTCTGGACGAAGTCGGGGCCGGCCTGGTGGGTGGCGTCCTCCAGCACCGTGCCGAAATATTCCAGGAAGAAGCCGTCGCGCAGGGTCGACTCCACGCAGACGTTGGTGGCGATGCCGACGAAGACCAGGTTCCTGATGTTGCGGCTGCGCAGAACGCTGTCGAGCTGGCTGTTGAAGAAGCCGGAATAGCGGGTCTTGTGCAGCTGGATGTCGCCGGGCTTGGGCTTCAGTGCATCGACCAGTTCGTAGTCCCACTGGCCGCGCGCCAGCAGCTTGCCCTGCAGCTCGGGCCGGGCGCGCATGGTCTTCAGCGCGTTGGACTTCCACCAGTTGGGCGAGCCCTCGCCGCCAGCCTCGACATACTGGTCGTCCCAGCCGTTCTGGAAATAGATCACGGTCATGCCGGCGTCGCGGGCGACGTCCAGCACCTCGCCGATCTTGTCGATCGCGCCGGCCGCGCCGCCGATGTCGAAGCCGGCGAGGTCCAGATAGCCGCCCTTGGAGGCATAGGCGTTCTGCATGTCGATGACGATCACCGCCGTGCGGGCCGGATCCAGCGGGATCGGCTCGGGCCGGGCCGGCAGCATGACGGAGTCGTCGTTTGCGATCATGGACGCTGACTTCCCTAAGGGGTGCGGCTCCGGCGGCCGCATCCTTGGGCGTCATGGAAGACCAATCTACGCGGTGAAGCAACGAGATCGATCCGACGGCGCCCCAGGATGGGTGCTGAGCGGATCGACCATCACGAGGAGCCGGAGAACGCCGGTCAAGCGTGGTGCGGGCCCCTGGCGCGAGCGCGCGCGGCTGCCCGTTCAGGCGTCGGCGGCGGGAGCGTCTTCGCCCAAAGCTTGGGCGCCGGCGGTGCGGACCGTCAGTGTGCAGACGAGGCCCGTGCCCAGGTAGTCGAACTGGGCTTCGCCCTTCAGCTCGCTCTTCAGGCTGGCGGCGATCAGGCGCGAGCCGAAGCCCCTGCGGGTGGGCGGACCCTTCAGCGTGGGGCCGCCGCTCTCGACCCAGCGCAGGGCCAGGCGGTGCGGATCCAGCGGGTCGCGCCGCCAGGTGACCTCGACCCGGCCGGCCGGGGTTGAGAGGCCGCCGTACTTCGAGGCGTTGGTGGCCAGCTCGTGGAACACCATCGACAGGGCCAGGGCGGCGCTGGGCGGCAGGGCGGCCGGCGGACCCTCGATGCGGGCGCGGTCGCCGTACGGCTCCAGGGTCTGCCGCAGCAGGTCGGTGAGGTCGGCGCTCTCCCACACGGTGCGGGTCAGGAGGTCGTGGGCGCGGGCCAGGGCGTAGAGCCGCTCGTTGAAGGCGTCGAAGCCGGGCACGGCCTCGCCCTTGCCCAGGCTCTGCAGGGCCAGCGACTGCACCGTGGCCAGGGTGTTTTTCACCCGGTGGTTCAGCTCGTTGATCATCAGCTGCTGGCGGGCCTGGGCGCGCTTTTCCTCGGCCTCGCGGGCCAGCAGCTGGCGGGAGGTGGCGTGCAGGGCCTCGCGCACCTCGCCGATCTCGCGCAGGCCGCCGGTGGTCTGGGCCGGCATCTCGCCGCCCGAGGCCATGATCCGGGCGTCGGCCACCAGGGCGCGCACCTCGCGCGAGATGCCGCGCGAGAACAGCAGGGCCGCGCCGGCGCCGATGGCCAGCAGGGCCAGGCCCGCCACCACCAGCAGGGCCAGGGACGACAGGTTGGCGCGTTCCAGCTCGGTGCGCGGCACGCCGACGATGAAGCTCCAGCCGTAGGTCGGCGAGCGGCTGAAGGCCGACAGGGTGGGGGTGCCGTCGAGGGTGTAGGTCTCGAGCACGCCGTCGTTGTCCTTGGCCATGGCCTCGAGCATCGGCTGGCTGGCCGAGCGGCCCAGCATCTTTTCCTGGTCGCGCGAGCGGGCCACGAGGCGGGCGTTGCGGTCGACGATGCTGGCCGTCCAGCTTTGCGGCACGCCCTGGGCGGCGAACAGCGGGGCGAAGGCGGCGGGCGTCTGGATGTAGGCCAGGTCGTAGAGCTCGCCGTCGACGATCACCGGCATGTCGATGGCCACGATCGGCAGGCCGGCGACCTTGCCCTGGGTGAGGTTGGAGACGGTGGTGCGGCCCGAGCGGACGGCGGCCCAGCGTTCGGGCGGCAGGCCGGCGGTGCGCGGCGGGACCTGGCCGGACGGCAGGCGGGTGTTGATGACCTGGCCGCGGGGCGAGATCAGCACGATCCAGGCGTCCTTGCTGCGCACGGCGGCGCGGGCCTGGCGCTCGAAGCTCGGGAGGTCGCCGGCGGCCAGGGCGGGCGAGACGGCCAGCGCCTGCAGGGTGCTCTGGCCCAGGGCCAGCTGGCGGTCGACCGCCAGGCCCAGGGCCCGGGTGGTGGCGATCAGCTGCTGCTCGTAGCGGCCCTGGCTCTGGCCGTACTCGGCGCGGGCCAGCAGGGCCATGAACACGATGGCCGGCGCGACCAGGCACAGGGCCATGATCAACAGTCGCCGTCGGACGGTGGGCGGTCCGGCTGCGGCTGAGGCGGCGTCGACCTGGGTCATGTCTCTGGCCAAGCGCTGCCGGCTCCAAATTCGAAGTCGCAAGAGGAAAGGGCGCTGCGGCGGGCTGGTCAAGCTCCCCGCGACATCCCGTCGCGGGGGATATAGGGGCTTCAGCGCGGCGGCGCCGTCGAGGCGCGCAAGGCCAGCTCGAACGGCAGCAGGTTGTCGGCGCGCGAAAGCTTGCCGTCCTTGGCGGCCGCGGCGACCAGCAGGTCGACGGCCTGGGCGGCCATTTCCGCCACCGGCTGGCGCACCGTGGTCAGCGGCGGCAGCGACAGCCGCACGCTGGGGGTGTCGTCGAAGGTGGCCAGCGACAGGTCGCCGGGAATGGCGATGTCGAGCCGCCGGGCCACGTGCATCACGGCAAGCGCCGTCTCGTCGTTGCCGGCCAGGATGGCGGTGGGACGGTCGGGGCGCGGCAGCAGGGCCTCGGCCGCGGCGACCCCGCCCTCGAAGGTGAAGTCGCCGGGGACCAGCAGGGTCTCGTCGACGGGCAGGCCGGCGGCGGCGAGGGCCGCGCGATAGCCGTCCTCGCGGGCGCGGCTGGCCAGGAAGCGGGCGCTGCCGGTGACGAAGCCGACGCGGCGGTGGCCCAGCTCGACCAGATGCTCGGTCAGGCGCCGGGCGGCGGCCTGGTCGTCCATCCGCACCCGGGCGCCGGGACCGGCCTGGGCCGAGCCCATGCGCACGAAGGGGATCTGGGCCCGCTTCAGCGCCTCCAGCACGGTCGGATCCTCGCAGTTGGGCGGGGTCAGGATCACCCCGTCGGGGCGCAGGGTCGACAGCACGTGCTGGACCCGCCGGGCCAGCTGCCCGGACTCCAGGTCGATCAGCTCGCACAGCAGGTGATAGCCGTGGACGTCGCAGCGGAGCATGGCTCCGTACTGCATGCGGTCGATCCAGTTGTTGCCCCGGTCGCTGGCCCAGTTCTCCAAGGTCAGCTTGCGGTCGTTGAAGGCGACGATCAGGAACGAGCGGCCGCCGCCCAGCCGGCGCGCGGCGATGTTGGGGGCGTAGCCCAGCTGGTCGATGGCCGCCTGCACCCGTTCGCGCAGCTCGGGAGTCACCGTCGGCTCGTTGTTGACCACGCGCGAGACGGTCTTGACCGACACCCGGGCCTTTTCGGCGACATGGACGATGGTGACGTTGCGCATCGGGCTCCCGTCGCCGGCATTCGGCGCGGTGTTAGCGATAGCGCGACCATGGCGGCCGAGTCGAGCCGTTCTCGCTTTCGGATCCGCAGTAAGTGCGGCGATCAGAGATAGTAAGACATCGTTGTCAAAGATTCGTGGTGCTCGAAAGAGACGTCAAAGCGCTTGTATATCAAATGATAGACGGCGATTTGTCCTCTCGTGGACAAATCGAGAGGTGTTGACATCAAGTAAGACAACGTTGTCTCGTATCGCTGTGAGGCGGTCGCAAGCAGACGACCCCGCGAACGGGAGGCCCGATCCATGCGCGATCGCATGGGCCCGCCGTGCGCCGCGCCGGCCGGCGGCCGCCTCGAAGCCCTACGCTGCTCCCGTGGCGTGTTCGGGCGCGGCGGCCTCTTTCCCCTTGGCCGTCGCGCTCCTTTTTCGATCGAGGTCGCCCGTGACGCCGTTCCGCCTTTCCGCCCTGGCCCTGCTGGCCGCCACCAGCCTGACGAGCGTCGCGAGCGCCGAAGTCCTGACGCCGGCGGGCAAGGCGACCGCGAACGTCGCCGCCTGGCCGGTGGTCAAAAGCCCGTCCGCCCTGACCGACGCGGCGACGGAAGCGAAGATCACGCAGCTCATGGCCAGGATGTCGGTGCGCGAGAAGGTCGGCCAGACGATCCAGGCCGACATCGGCTCGATCCGTCCCGAGCAGCTGCGCGAGTACCCGCTGGGCTCGATCCTGGCCGGCGGCAGCTCGGGCCCGAACGGCGACGACAAGGCCGGTCCGAAAGCGTGGGCTGAGTTCGTCGACCAGTTCCGCGCCGTGTCGCTGGAGACCCGCGACGGCCACGTGCCGATCCCGCTGATGTTCGGCATCGACGCCGTGCACGGCCACAACAACGTGGTCGGGGCGACGCTCTTTCCGCACAACATCGGCCTGGGCGCGACCCGCGATCCCGACCTGATCGAGCGCATCGGCAAGGCGACGGCCGAAGAGGTGGCCGTGGCCGGCGGCGACTGGACCTTCGGCCCGACGGTGGCGGTGCCGCGCGACGACCGCTGGGGCCGCTCGTACGAGGGCTACGGCGAGGATCCGGAGATCGTCAAAAGCTACGCCGGCCGCATGACCCTGGGCCTGCAGGGCAAGCTCGTGGCCGGCAAGGCGCTGGAGGCCGGCCGCATCGCCGGCAGCGCCAAGCACTTTCTCGCGGATGGCGGCACGCTGAACGGCAAGGACCAGGGCGACGCGGCCGTCTCGGAAGCCGACCTCGTGCGCCTGCACGCCCAGGGCTATCCGCCCAGCATCGAGGCCGGCATCCTGACGGTGATGGCCTCGTTCTCCAGCTGGAACGACGTCAAGCACACCGGCAACAAGACCCTGCTGACCGACGTCTTGAAGGACCGCATGGGCTTTTCCGGCTTCGTGGTCGGCGACTGGAACGCCCACGGTCAGGTCGACGGCTGCTCGAACGTCAGCTGCCCGCAGGCCCTGAACGCGGGCCTCGACATGTACATGGCCCCCGACAGCTGGCAGGGCCTGTTCGATAATACCCTCAAGCAGGTCGAGAGCGGCGAGATCAGCATGGCGCGCCTGGACGACGCCGTGCGCCGCATCCTGCGGGTCAAGGTCAAGTCGGGCCTGTTCGACCGCGTCGCCCCGCCGGTGCAGGGCCGCTATGAGCGCGTGGGCGCGCCCGATCATCGCGCCCTGGCCCGCGAGGCGGTGGCCAAGTCGCTGGTGCTGCTGAAGAACGACGGCGTGCTGCCGATCAAGGCCGGCGCGAAGGTGCTGGTGGCCGGCGACGCCGACGACATCGGCAAGGCGGCCGGCGGCTGGACCCTGTCGTGGCAGGGCACGGGCAACACCAACGCCGACTTCCCCGGCGCGCAATCGATCTGGAGCGGGCTGAAGGAGGCGGTCGAGGCCTCGGGCGGCAAGGCGACCCTGTCCAAGGACGGCGCCTTCACCGACAGGCCCGACGTGGCCGTGCTGGTGTTCGGCGAGACGCCCTACGCCGAGTTCCAGGGCGACCTGCAGCACCTGGAGTATCAGCCCGGCGACAAGACCGACCTGGCCTTGCTCAAGAAGCTGAAGGCCGCCGGCGTTCCCGTCGTGGCGGTGTTCCTGTCGGGGCGTCCGCTATGGGTGAACCCCGAGATCAACGCTTCGGACGCCTTCGTCGCCGCCTGGCTGCCGGGTTCGGAAGGCGCGGGCGTGGCCGACGTGCTGGTGGCCGGCAAGGACGGCAAGTCCAGGCGCGACTTCACCGGCAAGCTGTCGTTCAGCTGGCCCAAGCGCGCCGACCAGGGGCCGCTGAACCGGGGTGACGCGGGCTACGATCCGCAGTTCGCCTACGGCTACGGCCTGTCCTACGCCAAGCCGGGCAAGGTGGCGAAACTGGGCGAGGTGTCGGGCGTGTCGGGCGCCAGCGTCAATGTCGACAAGTACTTCGTCTCGGGCCGCACGCCGGCGCCGTGGCTGCTGTCGACGGCCGGTGGGGTGAAGCTGACCGCGATCGACGCCGCCGCCCAGGAGGACGCCCGCCTGGCGACCTGGACCGGTCCCGGCGCGCTGCTGGTCAACGGCCCGCCCGCCGATCTGACCCGCCAGACCACCGGCGACCTGTCGATCGCCTTCACCTACCGCGTGGACGAGCGCGCGCCGGGCCCGGTGGGTTTCTCGGTCTCGTGCGGCGAGGGCTGCGCCGGCGGCGTCGACGTCACCAGGCTGTTCGCCGACGCTCCCGTGGGCGAATGGCGCAAGACCCAGATCAAGCTGTCGTGCCTGAAGGCCGCCGGCGCCGACATGAGCCGCATCTCCTCGCCGGTGGTGCTGTCGGCCGACGCCGGCTTCAAGCTGGCCTTCCGCGAGATCCGCCTGGAGCCGACGGAGGCGCATGTGGCGTGTCCGGGGCAGTAGTCCCCAGCCGTTCCAGCAGGGCGTCGCGGTAGGTGCGGCTGGTCACCACCTCGTCGCCGCCGGCCATGGCCAGCCGCCAGGAGCCGTCCGACAGCGGCCGGGCCTCGCGCACGTGGGCGAGGTTGACGAGGCTGGAGCGATGGGCGCGGGCGAAGAGGCGGGGGTCCAGCCGCGCCTCCAGGCTCTGCAGGGTGGCGCGCAGCAGGCCCTCGCGCCCGGCCCAGTGGACGACGACGTAGTTGTCGGCCGCGCCGAACCACTCGACGGTCGACAGCTCGACCGGGATGCGGCGCGCGCCCGACATCACCATCAGCCGCTCGGTGCGCGGCGCGGGCGCAACCGCGCGGGCCTGCGCGAGGGCGGTTTCGAGCAGGGCGTTGCGGTCCCGGGCCTCGCGGGCGCGGCGGTGGTGGGCGGCCGCCAGGCCCACCGCCACGATGGCCGAATAGAGCAGCAGGCAGACGGGCGTGCGCCCCAGCGTCCGCGCGCCCAGGTCGCCGCCGCCCAGGAAGCGGGCGTCGATCAGGCTGGCGACGACCGCCTCGGCCGGCACGACAGCCAGACCCGCCAGGAAGCTGGCCGCCAGCCCACGCGCCCCGGCGCCGAACCGTCGCAGGGCCAGCCAGGCGATGCCCGCGGCCGGCAGCCAGGCGGCGTAGATCGCGCCCTGCCAGGCCAGCGAGGCGACGACTCCCAGCACCTCGCCGCGGTCGGCGGCGAACCGCCGGGCGAACCAGGCGGCGCTGACCGTGGTCACCGTCAGGCTGTAGGCCGTGAACGCCCAGACCCAGGCGGCGGTCGGGGCGGCCTTCAGGCGAGCGACCATGCGCGCCGCCGCCGGACGACCAGCACCGCGATCCAGATCATGGCCATCGGCTGGAACAGAAAGGTCGGCCAGAGCTGACTCCATGGAGCGGGCAGGAAGGTGAGGAAGTTGCCCGAGAAGGCGCTGAGCACCGCGCCATAGGCGCCCAGCATCTTCATCAGATGCTCGTAGGTCCAGAGGTCGGGCGAAAAGGGCCAGTCCGTCGGCCGGCAAAACCGCCAGAGGTCCCAGCCGCCCATCAGGAAGGCGCCCCAGACCAGGGCGACGGCCGGCGCGCGCGGGGCGTCGCTGTCGCCCCCCAGCAGCAGGGCCAGCACCCAGGCGCCGATCGCCACGACGGCCAGGGTGACGGCCCAGTCGAGGGCGGCGGCCCGCTGGGCCGGATCGCGGTCGGGCCGCTTGCGGCGCAGCACCCGGTAGCCCGAGAACAGGCCCAGGCTCGCCGTCGCCGACAGGGCGGTGAAGTAGGCGTTGAAGTGCAGCGCCGTCATCACCCAGGCGGCCGCCAGCATCACCCCCATCAGCACGACGAACAATCGCCCCGACAGCCGGTGCGCGCGCGAGCCCTTCCGCGTGAGGATCGGCAGGAGGCCCGCGACGGCGGCCGCCAGACCGCAGGCGATGTGCAGGGCGAGGGTGGGGGCGAAGAGCTGTTCCATGATCGCCGTGGTGGGCGGCGGAGCGCGGCGTAAACAGCGACCTGGGGCGAGCGGCGGCGGGGAGGGGTGAGGGACTCTAGTGTGCGACGTCCGCAAGCAGCGTTCGTATCTCGTTCGCCAGGCCAGGCCGTCCCAGGATATCCAGGCCTTTCGCAAGAGCCTGCAGCAGATCGCTCTTGGTCATGATGTGGTGCACCCTCTCCGCCGGGTTGGAACCGACCGGGGCGCGCAAAGCCTGCGAGAGGCGCGTGTCGTAGTCCTCGGCGAAAAGTGAGCGGGATCCGATGTAGTAGACGGCCTGCAGATCGGCGATCTTCTCGGGAGAGAGAGCGGCGAGGACGGCCGCGTCGGCTGCCTCCGAAAGCAGCCAACTGGCCTCCAAGTCGCGTCTGTCGGTCCCGAAAAAATCCAAGCCCAGATCGTCCGGCGGAGTCTTGGCAGGGGGATTGGCCTTCATCCATTCCGCTGCGATCAGGCGAATGTCCGGGTCCCTGAGGTGCGCGAGATCGAATTCCTTGCCAAGCGAGCCGGCCATCTGCCGGTGCACCTTCACGATGTTGATCGCCCGGGTGAGTTGATTGCTGCTGAGGCCGAACCGGCTGCGAGCCGCATCCTTGGCCTTGGTGATGGCTTCTCCCGCCCACGCGTCAAAGGGGGGCAGCATGGCGGCCAACGCGAAGAGATCTGTGCGTGATAGTTCGGTGGTGAAGGTGTCTGTGCGCCGCTCATCCACCAGCCGATGGCTACAACGACGAAGCTCGGTCAGGGCTCGATCCAAATCCAGCAGGCTTCCCCGGATCCATTCCAGATTGCAGAGGGCCTTGCTTTCCAGGCTCTTCTGTCCGTCCTGCGTCTGTGCGTAGCGCAGTTGTTGCCCGTCCTCATCGACGGCGTGAAGGCTGTCGACGAAGATCTTCAGCGCCTGCACATGGCCACGAAACGCTGTATCGGCCACGTTCGCATCGGCGATGAACGCCCAATGAGACTGGATGTCGTGGTTCTTGGCGTGGGCCTGCGTGAGAAGGCCGGCCTCGACAAGCCGATCAATCACGTACTTGAGCGAGAGCTCGATGGCGTGGCGCGCATTGTAGAGGATCGGCATGGCTAGCGTGTCGCGCTTGCCGTACTGCTTTTTGTCGATGACTGCTGCGACGAGTTCGAGCGCGGCCTGCATGTAGCCGTCGACATAGTCCTCGTCGCTGCTCTGTATGCCGATGCAGGCGTTCCATTCGTGGCCGCGGATGACCTCGAAGAAGGGGTCCGGGGTGGTCGCGACGGTGTTCTGGGAAGGCATGTACGGAAGCCGAAGAGTCCACTGGAGAACGCCTCGCTACATCAGAGGTGGAGCCTTCGTCCATGCAATGACGCTACGCGGGTTCAGCCCGCCAGCGTCTCCAGCGCCGCGATCAGCTCGGCGAAGGCTTCGGGCGGGGCGTCGCCCTGTTCGATCAGCAGGTCGTCGAGATCGCGGGCCAGGTCGGTGACGTGGGCGTAGCCGAACACGCCGGCCGCGCCGGCCAGGCGGTGGACGATGTAGTGCTTGTCCTTCAGCGAGGTCTCGGCCGCGCGCAGCCTGGCCAGGTCGTCGGCGACGCGGACCAGGAACTTGGCCCGCAGCGGGGCGAGGGGATCGGCGGTGGTCATCGGGCGAGGATGGCGCGAACGTCCTGAGCCAGGGTCATCGGGTCGAACGGCTTGGTGATCACATCGGCGGCGCCGAAGCCCAGCAGGCGAGCGCGCTCCTCGGCCTGGGCGCGGGCGGTGATGAAGATCACCGGCGCGCCGTCGACATCGCCCCGCTCGCGCAGCCTGGCCAGCACGGCCGGGCCGTCCATGTCGGGCATCATCACGTCGAGCAGCACCACGTCGGGGCGCCAGGCGTCGCCGTCGAGCATGGCGAAGGCCTCGGCCCCGCCGCCGGCCGAGCGCACCTCGATGCCGGGGTCGAGCTCCAGCGAGAAGGTCGCCACCTCGCGGATGTCGGCCTCGTCGTCGACATAGAGGAGCTTGAGGTCGGTCATCGGCGTCTCTTGGAATCGGCGTCCGAGGCGAGCTTGCGCACAGTTCGGGCCAGCTGGTCCAGCGTGGTCTTGGACTTGGTCAGGACGGCGTCGACGGAGGCGGCCAGGGCCTTGTCCTCCAGCGGCTGGGCCGAGAAGACGATCACCGGAACCGGCTCTTCGCCGCCGTCGTGCAGGTCGCCCAGCAGCTCGACGCCGTTGCCGTCGCCCAAGCCCAGGTCGAGGATCACCACGTCGGGCCGCGCTTCGGCCAGGGCGGCGCGGCCGGCGCGGACGCTGTCGGCGTGGCGGATCGTGCAGCGCTCGCGCAGGGCGTCGCGGACCACGGCGTGGACGTCGGCGTCGTCCTCGACGTGCAGCACCTCGATGCGGCGGCTGTCGGCGTGGCCGTTGACGGCCCGGTGCACGGCGGTGCGCAGGCGGTCCAGGTCAATGGGCTTCTGCAGCCAGTCGACGACGTCCAACGCCTCGCCCCGGCCCTCGGCCGCCTCGGCCGAGATCACCAGGGCGGGGATGTCGCGGGTGGAGGCGTCGGCGCGCAGGCGACGCAGCAGGTCCAGGCCGCTGCCGTCGGGCAGGCGCACGTCGGTGACGAAGGCGTCGAAGCCGCCGATCTCCAGCACCGCGCTGGCCGAGGCCACGTCGCCGACGGTGTGGACGCGCACCCCCGCCTCGCGCAGGGCCTGGGACAGGATCTCGGCGATGTCGGGATCGTCCTCGCACAGCAGCACGCGGGCCGAACCCTCGCTGGTGTCGACCGCGCGGGGACGGGTCTCGATGGTCGCCAGCTCGAACTGGAAGGTCGCGCCCCGGCCGGGCTCGGACTCGAACCACAGGCGGCCGCCGTGGCGCTGGACGATCTCGCGCGAGATGGCCAGGCCAAGGCCCGTGCCGCCCTTGGCGCGGGTGTCGGAGGCGTCGGCCTGGGCGAACTTGGAGAAGATGCGGTCGCGGAAGGCTTCCGGCACGCCGGGCCCGTGGTCGCGGACGCACAGCCGCAGCACGTCGGGGCGCGGGGCGAAGACCTTGACCTCGACCGTGCCGCCGACCGGCGAGAACTTGGCGGCGTTGGACAGCAGGTTGGCGGCGACCTGGCTCAGGCGGTCGGCGTCGCCGCGCACCAGCGGCAGGCCGGGCGCGACGTCCAGGGCGAAGTCGACGTTCATCTGGCCGCCGAGGCCGCCCATGCCGTCGACCGCGCGGCGAGCCAGCTCGCCCAGGTCGAGCGGCTGGAGATCGAACTCCATCTGGCCGGACTCGATCTTTTCGATGTCGAGGATGTCGTTGATCAGCCGCACCAGCCGCTGGCAGTTGGAATGGGCGATGCCCAGCAGGCGGGCGGCGCGCTCGGGCAGGCCGCCGGCCGCCCCGCCGACCAGCAGGCCCAGCGAGCCGGCGATCGAGGTCAGCGGCGTGCGCAGTTCGTGGCTGACGGTGGAGACGAACTCGGCCTTCAATCGCTCGACCCGACGGCGCTCGGAGATGTCGCGGATCGAGGCGGTGATGCGCTCGCCCTCGGGCAGGCGGACCAGGCCGATCGAGGCCTCGATGGGGAAGGTCGAGCCGTCGGCGCGGCGGGCGGTCAGCTCGCGCAGCACGCCCTTGGACAGGTCGTCGGATCCCGACAGCTGGCGGATGAACAGCTCGCCCCGGTCGGGCAGGTCTATGAACTGGGCCAGCGCCTTGCGCAGCAGGCTCTCGCGCGGCTGGCCGAACATCTCTTCGGCGGCCTTGTTGACCGTCTCGATCGTGCCGCTGGGATTGAGGGTGACGATGGCGTCCTGGGCGTTGTCGAGGATGGCGTCCAGGCGCCCGGCCGTGGCCTGGGCGACGACGAACAGCTGCTGGCGGGCGCGGATCTGGCGCGACAGCAGCAGGAACGCCGCCAGCAGGAACACCACCAGCACCACGAACAGGATCTGGGTCAGGCGCTCGGTGCGCAGGGTCATGGCGTCGTCGGCGGCGATCCGGCGGTCGAGGGCGGCCTTGTCGGCGGCCTGCAGCTCGCCGACGACGCCGCGGATCTCGTCCATGATCACCTTGCCCTCGCCGCTGGAGACCAGGGTGCGGGCGGCGTCCTCGCCGCTCTCGCGGCGCAGGCGGATGCCCTCGGCCATCGTCCCCCGCTTGCGCCCGACCAGCGCTTCGAGGCGGTCGAAGGCGGGATCGTCCTTCTCGATCAGGTCGCCGGCGTCGCGCTCGCGGATCGCCCGCAGGGCGGCCAGCTGGCTGGGCAGGCGGCGCAGGGCGGCGTCGTAGGGTTCGAGGAACCGCTGCTGGCCGGTGATGACGAAGCCGCGCTGGCCGGTCTCGGCGTCCTGCAGCAGCGAGAACACCGTCTGCAACTGCATGCGCTGTTCGTAGGAGTGGTTGACCGCCTCGCGCAGCACGCGACCGCGGGTGAACTCGCGCTGGATCTCCCAGGTGGTCAGCAGCAGCAGCAGCGGGGCGACGATCAGCCCCAGGATCACCGAGATCAGCAGGCCGCGCTGCTCGCGGCGCAGGAGGAAGCTGGTCATGGACGAAGGGTTCCTCGGGAGCGTTCGAGTCGACAGCTTAGGGCGGGTCGGCGGCGCGACCAAACACGGGTTTCCCGCTACCGTTGACTTACCCGGGGTCACGGCGAAAACCATGTTATCCGAGCGGCCGCGCCAGACGGCCCGCAGGGAGGATCGGATGACTGAAGCCGCCGCCGTCGACTTCGCCCGCATGCCCACGCTGGGGGATGTCGCCCGCTATCACGCGCAGGAGCGGCCTGACGCCGTGGCCTTCGCGTTCGAGGGCCGCGAGACCCGCTTCGAAGAGCTGGACCGCCACACCAACCAGGTGGCCAGGGCGCTGATCGCGGAGGGGCTGAAGCCGGGCGACCGCATCGCCTATGTCGGCAAGAACAGCGACCTCTATTTCGAGATGCTGCTGGGGGCGGCCAAGGCCGGGGTGGTCACCGCCCCGATCGGCTGGCGCCTGGCCCCGGCCGAGATCGCGTACATCGTCGCCGACACCGAGGCCAGGATGGTGTTCGTCGGTCCCGAGCTGGTCGACCACGTGGGCGAGGTGGCCAAGCTGCTGGGCGGGCCGCGCCCGCCGGTGGTGGCCATGGAGCCGGGCGGTCCGGCCGACCTGCCGCTGTTCACCGCCTGGCGCGACGCGCAGGATCACGCCGACCCGGCCACGCCGCTGAAGTCGTCGGACGTGGTGCTGCAGCTCTACACCTCGGGCACGACGGGCAAGCCCAAGGGGGCGATGCTGACCCACGACAACCTGCTGGCCATGCGCAAGGCCGCCGCCGAGCGCGCGCCGATGGACTGGAACGTCTGGGGCCCCGACGACGTCAGCCTGGTGGCCATGCCGGTGGCCCATATCGGCGGCACCGGCTGGGGGCTGGTCGGCCTTTTCAACGGGGCCAAGGGCGTGGTGGCGCGCGAGTTCGACCCGACCAAGGTGCTGGACTTCATCGAGCACGACCGGGTCTCGAAGATGTTCCTGGTGCCGGCGGCCCTGCAGATCGTCGTGCGGCTGCCGCGCGCCCGCGAGATCGACTATTCCCGGCTGAGCTACATCCTCTACGGCGCGGCCCCGATCCCGCTCGACCTGCTGCGCGAGAGCATCGAGGTGTTCGGCTGCGGCTTCGTCCAGCAGTACGGCATGACCGAGACCACCGGCACGGTGGTCTACCTGCCGCCGGAGGACCACGATCCGGCCGGCAACAAGCGCATGCGCTCGGCCGGCCTGCCGATGCCGGGCGTCGAACTTCGCATCCTCGACGAGGCCGGCGGCGTTCTTCCCGCGAACACCGTCGGAGAGATCGCCGTGCGCAGCTCGTCCAACATGGCCGGTTACTGGAAACTGGACGCGGCCACCGCCGCGACCATCGACGCCGACGGCTGGCTGCGCACCGGCGACGCCGGCTATCTCGACGAGGACGGCTATCTCTTCATCCACGACCGGGTGAAGGACATGATCGTCTCCGGCGGCGAGAACATCTATCCGGCCGAGGTGGAGAGCGCCGTCTACGGCCATCCGCACGTGGCCGAGGTGGCGGTGATCGGCGTGCCCGACGACAAGTGGGGCGAGGCGGTCAAGGCCGTGGTCGCTCCCAAGCCCGGGATCACGCCCGATCCAGACGACATCATCGCCTTCGCCCGCACGCGGATCGCGCACTTCAAGGCGCCCAAGAGCGTGGACTTCGTCGAGGCCTTGCCGCGCAACGCCTCGGGCAAGATCCTGCGCCGCCAGCTGCGCGAGCCCTACTGGGCGGGCCGCGAACGACGGGTGAACTGATGGCCGATCCCCTCTCGCGCGCCGCCGCGCGACTGCTGACGCCGGACGGGGGACCGGCGATCGACTTCTCCGCCCCGGCGGGCGCGCCGGCCCTGATCGGACCGGACTCGGTGTCGTGGCGGGTGTTCAAGAACCCGGTGTCGCTGTTCGTCGGCGGCATCACCGCGGTTATCCTGGAGCTGGCCGAGCCCCGGGTGCGCTCTGGCGTCTGGGATCATTCCAGCTTCAAGGCCGAGCCGCTCAAGCGCCTCAAGCGCACCGGCCTGGCGGCGATGGTCACCGTCTACGGACCGCGCGAGACGGCCGAGAAGATGATCGCCGGCGTGGTGCGCATGCATGGCCACGTGACGGGAGAGACGCCGGGCGGCGTCGCCTACCAGGCCAACGACCCGGTGCTGCTGGACTGGGTGCAGGCAACGGCCAGCTTCGGCTTCATCGAGGCCTATCACGCCTACGCCCATCCCCTGAGCCAGGCCGAGCGCGACGCGGCCTTCGCCGAGGCCGCGCCGGGCGCGCGGCTCTACGGGGCGACCGGCGCGCCGACCTCGGAGGCGCAGTGGAAGCGGCAGCTGACCCTGATGCTGCCCAGCCTGGAGCCGTCGGAGATCGTCTTCGAGTTTCTCGACATCATGACCCGCACGCCGCTGCTGCCGGGGCCGCTGCGGCTCATCCAGAAGCCGCTGGTGCGGGCGGCGGTCGAGATCGCGCCGATCGAGGTGCGGGCGCGGCTCGGTCTCGGCGAGGCCTGGGCGCTGAACGGCGTCGAGCGGCGGCTGGTGCGGCTGGCCGGCGCCGCCGCCGACAAGGTTCCTATCAAGGGCTCGCCGGCGGTCGAGGCCACCCGGCGCATGGGCCTGCCGGACGACTATCTCTATCGGCGTCGGATCGCCTAACCCCTCCCCCATCAAAGGGGGAAGGGAGATTGTCGCCGGTGTAGGATCCCGCCTTCTCCGATCGTCCTTGCAGCGAGCCACCAGGGAGCAGGGCCATGAGAAAGCTGACCGTCGCCGCCTTCGTCAGCCTGGACGGGGTGATGCAGGGGCCGGGCGGGCCGGACGAGGACCGTCGCGGCGGCTTCGCCCATGGCGGCTGGGTCGCGCCCTATTCGGATCCGGTCACCGGCCAGGCGGTGATGTCGCTGTTCGAGGCGCCGTTCGAGCTGTTGCTGGGCCGTCGCACCTACGAGATCTTCGCCGCCCACTGGCCTTACCAGGATCCGCGGAACCCCATCGCCGAGCGCTTCAACGCCACGACCAAGCACGTGGCCTCCCACGATCCGGACCTGGCGCTGCCTTGGGAGAACAGTCGCCGCGTCGGGCCGGACGCGGTGGAGGGCGTGCGCCGCCTGAAGGGGCAGGCGGGCCCCGACCTGCTGACCCAGGGCTCGGCCCAGCTGGTGCACGCCCTGCTGGCCGCCGACCTGATCGACGAGATGCAGCTGATGATCTTCCCGCTGCTGCTGGGACCGGGTCGCCGGCTGTTCGACGAGACCGCCGCGCCCGGCGCCTGGGCCTTGACCGGCTCGATCCTGGCCGACACCGGCGTGGTCGTGAACCGCTACCGCCGCGACGGCCCGGTGCGCACGGGCTCGTTCATGACGCAGGCGCCGAGCGAGGCAGAGTTGGCGCGGCGGGCCGCGTGGGCGGGGGAGCCTACACCACGCTGACCGGCGTCAGTATGGCGGCGGCCGGATCGCGGCCCTTGCCGGGGGCGGCGATGGCGAAGGCGCCGCGCAGGCGGATGTCGGCCGAGGACGAGCCGACCATGACCTCGACCTTGCCGGCCTCGATCCGCCAGCCCCCGGGGCTCCAGATCGCCAGCTGGGCGGCGGCCAGGGTGAAGGTCACGCGCCGGCGCTCGCCGGGTTTCAGGGTCAGGCGGTGGAAACCGCGCAGCTCCTTCACAGGCCGGGCGACGCCGGCGACCGGGTCGCGGACATAGAGCTGCACCACCTCGTCGGCCTCGACCGCGCCGGTGTTGGCCAGCGTCAGCGAGACCTTCACCGCGCCGGTCGGGGCGATGCTGTCGCGGTCGAGCGCGAGGTCCGAATAGGCGAAGGCCGCGTAGCTCAGGCCATGGCCGAACGGGAACAGCGGACCGATGTCCACGTCGTGGTAGCGCACGGTGTCCTTGGCGAGATCCGGATCGGCCGGGCGGCCGGTGGGGACGTGGGCGTAGTAGGTCGGCGACTGGCCCGTGGCGCGCGGGAAGCCGACGGGCAGGCGGCCGCCGGGGGCGGCCTTGCCGAACAGGATGTCGGCCAGGGCCGGGCCTGCCTCGACGCCGAGGAACCAGGTGGCCAGCACGGCGGGAGCCTTCTCCAGCACCTCGGGCGCGACCAGGGGGCGGCCCGACGGCAGCAGCACGACCACCGGCTTGCCGGTCGCCAGCACGGCGCGGGCCAGGGTTTCCTGCGCGCCGGGCAGCGACAGGTCCGACCGGCTGCGGGACTCGCCGCTGTGGTCGAAGTCCTCGCCGACCATCAGCAAGACGAGGTCGGCGGCCTTGGCGGCCGCGACGGCGGCGGGGACGCCGCTTTCGTCGTCGCTGCGGGGCGAGGCGCCGGCGACATGGACGATCTCGGTCCCGGCCGGGGCCGTCGCTTGCAGGGCGGGCAGCAGCGGGGCGACGTCGCCGACCTGGCCGCGCGCTTTCCATGACCCGAGCTGCGAGAGGCTGTCGGTCGCCAGGGCGCCGATGACGGCGATCTTGCGGGTGGTCGGCGCGATCGGCAGCAGGCCGCCGTCGTTCTTCAGCAGCACCACGGCCTTGCGCGCCGCCTCGCGGGCGATGGCGCGATGCTCGGGGCCGACGAAGATGGTCTTCTCGCGCTCGGGATCGCCGAAACGGTAGGGATCGTCGAACAGGCCCAGCCGCATCTTGGCGGTCAGGATCCGCGCCACCGCCTGGTCGAGCAGCGGCAGCAGGGACGGGTCCTGCGCGATCGCGGTCTTCAGGTGAGCGGCGTAGACGCCGCTGGCCATGTCCATGTCGACGCCGGCCTTCAGCGCCAGGGCGGCGGCCTGGACGGGAGTCTCGGCGACGCCGTGGTTGATCAGTTCGAGAATGGCGTTCCAGTCGCTGACCACCAGGCCGGGCCAGGTCCACTGGGTCTTCAGCACGCCGCGCACCAGGGCGGCGTTGGCGGTGGTCGGCTCGCCGTTGAGGTCGTTGAAGGCGGTCATCATCGTGCCCGCGCCCGCTTTGGCGGCGGCATGAAAGGGCGGCAGGTAGACCTCGTTCAGCGTGCGGTCCGACAGCTCGGCGCTGTCGTAGTCGCGGCCGCCGGCCGCCGCGCCATAGGCCCCGAAGTGCTTGGCGCAGGCCAGGATCGAGTCCTTGGCGTTCAGGCCCTGGCCCTGGAAGCCGCGCACCTGGGCGGCGGCCATGACCGAGCCGAGATAGGGATCCTCGCCGGCCCCCTCGACGATGCGGCCCCAGCGCGGGTCGCGGGCGATGTCGACCATCGGGGCGAAGGTCCAGTGCAGGCCGCTGACGGCCGTCTCCACCGCCGCCATCCGCGCCGTGGCCCGCACGATCTCGGGATCGAAGGTCGCGGCCATGGCCAGGGGCACGGGGTAGAGGGTGCGGAAGCCGTGCACCACGTCGATGGCGAACAGCAGCGGGATCTTCAGCCGCGACTCCTCGACCGCCGTGCGTTGCAGCTCGCGCAGGAAGGCCGCGCCGGCCACGTGCAGGTAGGAGCCGACGCCGCCCTTGCGCACGAGGTCGAGAGCCGTGGCGTCGATCTTGGAGTTGAGCGCCTTCTGGCGGCCGCCGGCCGGTTGGTGGGTCTGGCCGATCTTCTCGTCCAGGGTCATCTGCTTGAGCAGGGCGCGGACGCGGGCGTCCTGGTCCGCCGCCAAGGCGGGCAGGGCGGGCGCCAGGCCAAGGGCGGCCCCGGCGGCCAGCAGCGCGCGGCGGTCGATCTGCGGTCCCTGACCCATGGCGTTCTTCTCCCTTCGATCGTCGTGCGCGGTCGTTAGGCGGGGAGAGCACTATGGTTTGACAACGCTGTCAACGCTTGGTTGTCCAAACCGGCCCCGCGGGTGAAAGTCCTCCTTAACCGGCCGGGCCGAGGGTGCGGTCGACAGGGCAGGACGGGCGAACCATGAAACCGATGTTCCAGGACGGCGCGCAGTGATCGTAGCGGTGCTGCAGGCCCGGATGAGCTCGACCCGCCTTCCGGGCAAGGTGCTGGCCGACGTCGCCGGCGCGCCGATGGTGCTGCGCCAGGTCGAGCGCCTGCGCCGCGCGACCTCGATCGACCGCCTGATCGCGGCGACCTCGGACCAGGCGAGCGACGATCCCCTGGCCCGGGCGCTGGAGGCGGCGGGCGTGGGGGTGTTCCGCGGCTCGCTGGACGACGTGCTGGGCCGGTTCGCGGGCGCGGTGGCGGGCCTTGCGGACGAGGATCTGATGCTGCGCCTGACGGCCGACTGCCCGCTGGCCGACCCGGTGCTGATCGAGGCGCTGATCGCCCGCCACCTGGCCGGCGGCGCGGACTATTCGGCCACCACCCTGCCGCACCGGACCTATCCGATCGGCCTGGACGCCGAGATCCTCGGCGTCGGCCTGCTGCGGCTGATGGCCGGCGAGGCAAGCGATCCCTACGAGCGCGAGCACGTCACGCCCTTCGTCTATCGCCGGCCCGAACGCTTCGCCCTGGGCGGCCTGACCCAGGACCGCGACGAGAGCCAGGTGCGCTGGACCGTCGATCTGCCGTCGGACCTGGAGTTCGTGCGGGCGGTGTACGAGGCGCTCTATCCGGGAAAATCCGCCTTCACCTCGGACGACGTCCGGGCGCTGGTGCGCAGCCGGCCGGACCTTGCCACCCTGGGTGACCTGCCCCGGCTCTAGCCGACGGGGATATCCGACAGGTCGAAGCCCTTGGCGATCAGCCGCTCGCGGGCGGCGTCGCGGGCCGTCCCGCGCCATTCGCTTTCCAGCAGGCCCAGGCCGATCACGTCCACCGGCTCGCCGCCCTTGACCACGTGGTTGCGGAACACCGCCTCGCGGGTGAAGCCGAAGCCCTCGTGCAGGCGCCAGACGGCCTTGTTGCTCTCGATGACCTCGCACCACAGCTTGGTCAGGCCCAGCACGCCGAAGACGTGCTCGATCACCCAGTATTCTACGAAGCTGCCGACGCCCAGGCCGCGCACCGACGGGTCGGCCAGGTAGTAGGCCCAGGCGCAGCGGCTGTTCTTCAGGTCGATGTCGGCGAGGTTGGCCAGGCCTACCGGATGGCCGTCCAGCTCGATGATCCAGTAGCGGACGGCCGGATTGGTCTCCAGACGGGAGAACCACGCGGCGTGCTCGCCCTCGGAGATCAGGTGGTCGCTGTACATGTAGGGGGCGACGGCGTCGGAATTGCGCCACTCCAGCAGCCGCTCCTGATCGTGCGCCGCGACGGCGCGCAGAGTGACTTTGGGCATGACTGGGGGGATCTCGACGCTCGACTGGCTTACGCGCGGGTAAGTGTCAGGTTGTCGTCGCGTGATTGTTTCCGAAACGAGGCGAAATCAGGGCGATGAACCGATCGGCCGTGCGCTGGGCCCCCAGGCCGTCGCAGACCTTCGCGGCGGCGGCGGACATGGCCCGCCAGGCGCCCAAGTCGTCAGCCAGCGTCGCGAAGGCTCGCCGCAGGTCCTCGGGGGACAGGGGCTCGGCGTTCAGCGACCGGTGGGCGCCCAGCGCCGACAGCGCCTGGGCGGCCTCGCGCTGGTTGTCGGCCAGCACCAGCGACACGGTCGGCAGGCCCAGCACGCAGCGCTCCCAGCTGCTGGATCCGGCCGCGCCGATGGCGAGATCGGCCTGGGCGGTCAGGCGGGGCATGTCGCGGCTGTCGACATGCAGGGCCAGGCGCGGGTCGGCGGCGGCGAGATCGCGCAGGGCCGGCAGGCTGGGCGCCTGGCCGCCGACCACGACCTCGAGACGCCGCTCGCCGAGCACCGGCAGCAGGGCGCGGACGGTCGCGGCGGTGATTCCGCCCACGTCCGTCAGCCCCAGCGACACCAGCACCCGCTCGACCCGCGCCGTGGCGGCGCGGCGGGCCAGGGCCGCGTCGCGCAGGGCGGCGAAGGCGGGCGACAGGGCGGCGTTGTTCGGGCCGAGCAGCAGTTGCGCGTGAGCCGGGACCAGACCCTCGTAGTCGCCGGCCTGGCGGGCGACGCCGGCGTCGAGCAGCAGGTCGGCGGCCAGCGGCCGGTCGGCCAGATCGTCGACGACGAGGGCGGGGCGGCCGGCGGCGATACGACGATGGTCATCGGCGTCCAGGCCGTAGTGGTCGAACACCAGGGCGTCGTGGTCGGCCGCGAGGGCGGCGGCGCCGGCGACCAGGTCGTCGGCCTCGAAGGTCCCGGCGCAGATGGCGGGCGAGGCGAAGGTCTCGGAAAGGCCGGCGATGGCCGGTGGCCCGGCGAAGGCGAAGGTCGCGCCCCTGGCCTCCAGCGCCCGCGCCAGGTTCAGGCCGCGCATGAAGTGGCCGCCGCCGACGCTGGGGCCGGCGTTGACGACGAAGAGGATGCGTTCTCCAGCCATGCACCGGGCCTAGCACAGGCCCGGTTGGCGGGCGAGGCGTCAGGCCTGGGCCTGATGCTCCACGTGGCCGTCGAGCACCTCGGTGCGTGAGAACACCTCTTCCTGGCCGTCCAGCAGCAGTTCCTCGGCGGCCACATGGTCGCGTTCGGCCTCTTCGAGCACCTGCCGCAGGGCGTCCACCTCGGTGTCGGCCTCGACAAGCACGCTGCGCAGCGGGGCGTGGCCGTCGCCCAGCCGGATCTCGATGCGCCATTGAGCGGACATGGTCGGGTCTCCCTTCAGCCAGACTGATAACGCAAGCGGCCTGTCGTGGTTCGCTTGCCCCGTGCGGGGCGTTGCGCGATCGGCCGTCGTCGGCGAGGTTGCCGGCCGCGAGACAGTCGGAAGGGATTCTATGCAGCGTCGGCAAGCTCGGCTTGAAGGGATCAGCCGTCGCGGACTGGTGGCCGGAGCGGCGGGCCTCGCAGGGCTGGCGGTCGCCGGCCGGGCGGCGGCGCAGGGCCGGGGCTCGGATCGGGTCGAGGCGTTGATCGCCCAGATGACCATCGACGAGAAGGCCGGCCAGCTGTCGTGCTACGCCGACATGATCCGCCCGCCGGTTGGCGACATGAACCCGGCCATCAACCTGCGCAACACCCAGCAGCTGCTGGCCGAGACCCGCGCGGGGAAGATCGGCACGCTGATGAACGGCGTCGGCGTCGAGGGAGCCCTGCTGGCCCAGACCGCGGCGGTGGAGCATTCGCGCCTGGGCGTCCCGCTGCTGCTGGCCGCCGACGTCATCCACGGCTTCAAGACCGTCTATCCGATCCCGCTGGCCGAGGCCGCCAGCTTCGACCCGCCGCTGGCCTACCGCACCGCCCGCGCGGCGGCCGAGGAGGCCACCGCCCACGGCCTGCACTGGACCTTCGCGCCGATGGTCGACGTGGCCCGCGACGAGCGCTGGGGCCGGGTGGCCGAGGGCTCGGGCGAGGACGTGTTCCTGGGCGAGGCGCTGGCCCAGGCCCGGGTGCGCGGCTTCCAGGGCCCGAACCTGAAGGCTCCGGACTCGATGCTGGCCTGCGCCAAGCACTTCGCCGCCTATGGCGCGGTGGCGGCGGGCATGGACTACAACACCGTCGAGCTGTCGGAAGCCACGCTGCGCGAGGTGCACCTGCCGCCGTTCCAGGCCGCCTTCGAGGCCGGGTGCCTGACGGTGATGTCGGCGTTCAACGACATCAACGGCGTGCCGGCCACGGCCAACAAGCGCCTGCTGACCGACCTGCTGCGCACCGAGTGGGGCTTCAGGGGCGTGGTCATCTCCGACTACACCGCCGACCAGGAGCTGGTGGCCCACGGCTACGCCGCCGACGATCGCGACGCCGCGTGCCTGGCGATCCTGGCGGGCGTCGACATCAGCATGCAGAGCGGCCTCTACAGCCGCTACCTTCCCGAACTGGTGAAAAGCGGCGCGGTGCCGATGGCGGTGGTCGACCAGGCCGTGCGCCGGGTGCTGATGCTGAAGGAGGCCATCGGCCTGTTCGAGCAGCCGTTCCGCTCGATCGACCCCAAGGCCCAGGCCGCCCGCACGGCGACGCCGGCCATGCGCGCGCTGAGCCGCGAGGCGGGGTCGCGCTCGATCGTGCTGCTGAAGAACGACGGCAACCTCTTGCCGCTGCCCCGCTCGGGCAAGCGCATCGCGCTGATCGGCCCCTTCGCGGACGACCGCGACAACATCCTGGGGCCGTGGGCCTTCTTCGGCGACAAGAGCCTGGGCGTGGATCTGGCCACCGGTTTCCGCCAGGCCATGGCCGACCCGAACCTGCTGCAGACCGTCAAGGGCAGCGACGTCGAGAGCTCGATCCCGGGCGGCGTCGAGGCCGCCGTGGCCGCCGCCAAGGCCGCCGACATCGTCGTGCTGGCGATCGGCGAGGGCCAGAACATGTCGGGCGAGGCCCAGTCGCGCACCGAGATCGGCATTCCCAGGCCGCAGATGATGCTGGCGGAGGCGGTCGCCGCCGTCGGCCGCCCCACCGTCGTGCTGCTGCGCCACGGCCGGGCGCTGGTCCTGGACGGCGCGGTGAAGAACGCCCCGGCGATCCTGGCCACCTGGTTCCTGGGCACCGAGACCGGCCACGCGGTGGCCGACGTGGTGTTCGGCTCGGTGAACCCCTCGGGCCGCCTGCCGGTCAGCTTCCCGTACGAGAGCGGCCAGCAGCCCTACGCCTACAATCACCGTTCCACGGGCCGTCCGGCTCCGGCCGACAGCGAGATCCAGGAGTACAAGGCCCGCTGGCGGACGGTGAAGAACGAGGCGCTGTATCCGTTCGGCTACGGACTGGCCTACACCACCTTCGCCCTCTCGAACCTGAAGCTGTCCTCGCCGACCCTGGCCTGGAACGGCAAGCTTCAGGTCAGCGCCCGGGTGACCAACACCGGCAAGCGCGAGGGGGTGCACGTGGTGCAGCTCTACACCCGCGACCGGGTGGCCAGCCGCACCCGGCCGGTGCGCGAGCTCAAGCGGTTCCTGCGGGTGAGCCTGAAGCCGGGCGAGAGCCGGGACATCACCTTCGAGCTGGAACGCGGCAGCCTGACCTTCTTCGGCGACGGCGACCGCTGGGTCGCCGAGCCGGGCGTGTTCGACGTCTGGGTGGCGAGCAGCGCGGTCGACGGGCTGAACGCCCAGTTCACGCTGCTGGGGGCGTGATCTCTTCGGCGAACAGCCCCCGCACCCAGTCGTTGACGTAGCCGTCGATCACCAGGTGCACGCGGTCCTCGGTCCCGTGGTTGGCGACGCTGTGGGGGTCGGTGAGCTTGAGGTACCAGGCGCTGCCGGCCTCCATCACCACGCGGCGACCGTTGAGGCGGAAGTCGACGTCCGGATTGGTCACCACCGGCACGTGGAAGCGCACCAGCAGCGAGCCGGCGTCGAGGTCCTCGTCGTGGTGGGTCTTGATCACCGAGCCGGGAGCCAGCTTCATCAGGCGGGCGCTGGTGGCCTGGAACGGGAAGGCGGCGATCACTTCGCGGAAGTAGGGGCAGGGGGCCAGGAACGGCGTGTCCTCGAAGGCCGTCGCGCCGGGGTCCGAATAGATCATCATCACCGGATGGGTCGCGCCGGCCTGGGCGCGCAGCGGGATGACGCTCCAGTCGCCCTCGTAGTTCTGCTTCACGAAGTGGGCGATCCAGTCGGCGGACGCGGCCAGCGCCGTAAGGTCGGCGCGCAGGCGAGCCGGGTCGAAGGCGAACGGCAGCTTCAGGCGGTCTGGAAATCCCATCGCCCGAGCCTATTGTGCCGCCCTTCAACCGACAAGGGCCGGGGGCGGGCATGCAACTTCAGGCGGACAGGGCGCGGGATCTCGACGGGCTGCTGACGCGGCTGGCCGACGACGCGCCGGCCTGCGCGGCCCTGGCCGATCACTTCCGCGACGAGGACTTCACGGCCGCCGCCGAGGCGGTCGCGGCCGCGTGGGGGCTGTCGTCCGCCGGGCTGGGCGAGCGGCTGGCCGAGCGTCGCCTCGTCCATCGGCAGGCCGCGCCGCTGGCCGGCTGGCTGCCGATCGCCATCCTGCCCGGCGAGGACGCCGCCGACTGGGCCTTCTTCGGCGCGCGGCGGCTGGACGAGTCGTTCTTCGCCGACAGCATCGAGGCCGTGCGCTTCTCGCCGCTGAACCGGCTGCTGCGGCTGCGCACGCCGCTGGCGGCGCTGGACGGCCTGGCGGGACCGGCGCCGGACGGTCTGATCTTCCACATGTCGCGCTGCGGCTCGACCTTGCTTGGCCGGATGCTGGGCGCGCCGGCGGGGGCGAGCGTGCTGTCGGAGGCCGCGCCGATCGACCAGGTGGTGCGCGCGGGCCTGCCTCGGGCGCGGAAGGTCGCGCTGCTGCGCGGCGTGACAGCGGCCCTGGGCCGCGCGCGCGGCGCGGGGGACGAGCGCCTGTTTCTCAAGCTGGACTGCTGGCACGCCCTGGCCTTCGACCTGTTCCGCGAGGCGTTCCCGGATGCGCCGTGGATCCACCTCTACCGGGCGCCGGAGGAGGTGCTGGTCTCGCACGCCCGCTCGATCGGCATGCAGATGGTCCCGCAGGTGGTGGCGCCGGGCGTGTTCGGCCTGGCCGAGCCGCTGGTTCCCGACGCCGACTACCAGGCCGCGGTGCTGGCGGCGATCGGCGAGGCGATGCTGGCGGCGCTCGCAGCCGACGGCGCGGGATTGCTGGTGAACTACGAGGCCCTGCCGGGCGTGGTGGGAGAACGGGTGCTGCCGCACTTCGGCTGGGCTCCCGACGCGGCGGAATCCGAGGCGATGGCGGCGGCGGCGCTGATCGACGCCAAGGCGCCGGGGCAGGCCTTCCGGCCTGACGGGGCGGGGAAGAGGGCGGCGGTCGATCCGGCGATCCGCGCGGCCTGCGAGGCCCGGCTGGACGGTTTGCACGCGCGGCTGGAGGCGGCGTCGGGCGGCCCTTCGACAAGCTCAGGGTGAGGTTGTCGAACGAGCGGCCTTGGCCTTGGTTCTCATCCTGAGCTTGTCGAAGGACGAGGACCACGCAGGGCGCCGGACAGATTGTCAGGGGAGATAAGGGTGGAAGGGGCGCATCTGGGATTGGGGGGGTGATGCGCCCCTTCCGGTCGCGGCGTGTCCGGGGGGATGCCGCCGCGATCAGCCCCGCACCGTCGCGCGGGGATCGAGTGGGGGAGGGCCGGGACCCTCCCCGATCAGTCAGGCCCCCTTGCCGGCGGCTTGAGGGGCGCCGCCGCCGAGGACCTTGTAGAGGGTGACCAGGTTGCTGGCCCGGGCCAGGCGCGCGTTGATCAGGCCTTGCTGGGCCGAATACTGCGTGCGCTGGGCGTCGAGCAGGACGAGCGAGCTGTCCACGCCGCGGTCGTAGCGCAGCTTGGTCAGGCGCGTGGTGTCGGCGGCCGCGGCGGCCAGGCGTTCCTGGGCGGCCAGGCGGTCGCCGATGGTGGCCTGGGTCGCAAGCGCGTCGGCCACTTCGCGGAACGCCGTCTGCACGGCCTTCTCGTAGTTGGCCACGGCGATCTTCTGGCCGGCCTTGGCGCTGTCGAGCCCGGCCTTGTTGGCCCCGCCGGCGAAGATCGGCAGGCTGATGCTGGGGGCGAAGCTCCAGCTCTTGGTGCCGCCCTTGAACAGGCCGTCGAGATCGGCGCTGGCGCTGCCGTACGAGCCGGTCAGGCTGATGCGCGGGAAGAAGGCCGCGCGGGCCGCGCCGATGTTGGCGTTGGCGCCCATCAGCGTGTGCTCGGCCGCCAGAACGTCGGGACGACGGGTCAGCACGTCCGAAGCCACGCCCGCCGGCAGGTCCGGAAGGATCTGGGCGGTGATCAGGCCGCCGGCCGGCAGCAGGTCGGCCGAAACCTCGGTCCCGACCAGCAGGCGCAGGGCGTTCTTGTCGCGCTCGACCTGGGCCGAGTAGGTGGCGACGTCCGAACGGGCGGTCTCGGCCAGGGTCTGCGAGGTGCGCAGGTCCAGCTGCGAGGCCGCGCCGACGTCGAACTGGCGCTGGGCCAGCGCGAGGCTGTCTTCACGGCTCTTCAGCGTGTCCTTGGCCAGGGCCAGCAGGTCCTGGTCGGCGGCCAGGGTCAGCCAGGCGTTGGCGGTCTCGGCGATCAGGCTGATCTGGGTCGCCCGGGCGGTCTGCTCGGTCGACAGATAGCTCTGCAGCGCCTGGTCCTTGAGGCTGCGCACGCGCCCGAAGATGTCGAGCTCGTACGAGGTGACGCCGACCGTGGCGCTGTAGTTCTCGATCTCCAGCGAGCCGGAGCCGCCGATGGCCGAGCCGAAGCCCGAGGCCGCCGTCGGGGTCTCGCTCTTGGTGCCCGAGAGCGTGCCGTTGACGGTCGGCAGCAGGGCCGCGCGCTGGATGCGGTAGGTGGCGCGGGCCTGCTCGATGTTGAGCACCGCGACCCGCAGGTCGCGGTTGTTGGCCAGGGCCAGGTCGATGGTCCCCGCCAGGCGGGGGTCTTCGAACACCTGCTTCCAGGCGAGGTCGCCGGCCGAGGCCGTCTGGCCGTTGGCCGAAGCCGTGGGCCAGGTCGTGGCGACCGGCAGGGCCGGTCGCTCGTACTTGGGGGCCATGGTGCAGGCGGTCAGCGCGCTGGCCGCCAGCAGGGTGAGGGTCAGATTACGAAGCATCATCGGCTTAAGCATTTTTGGGGCTCTCGACCGGAGCGGCGGGGGCCTCGTCGTGGTGACGGGGCTTGGGCTTGAAGATCCGTTCGACGATCACGAAGAACAGCGGGACGAAGAAGATCGCCAGGATGGTCGCCGACAGCATGCCGCCGATGACGCCCGTGCCGATCGCGTGCTGGCTGCCCGAACCGGCCCCGTTGGAGATCGCGAGCGGCAGAACGCCGAAGACGAAGGCCAGCGAGGTCATGATGATCGGACGCAGACGGATGCGGACGGCTTCCAGCGTGGCTTCCACAAGGTCGCCGGTGCGCTCGAAGATCTCCTTGGCGAACTCGACGATCAGGATGGCGTTCTTGGCCGCCAGGCCCATGGTCGTGAGCAGGCCCACCTGGAAGTAGATGTCGTTGGACAGGCCGCGCAGGGTGGTCGCCAGCAGGGCGCCGACGATGCCGAGCGGGATGACCATGATGACCGACAGCGGGATCGACCAGCTCTCGTAGAGGGCCGCCAGCAGCAGGAACACCACCAGGATCGAGATCGCGTACAGGGCCGGAGCCTGGTTGCCCGCTTCACGTTCCTGGGCCGACAGACCGGTCCATTCGAAGCCGATGCCGGCCGGCAGCTGGGCGGCGATCTTCTCCATGGCCGCCATCGCGTCGCCCGAGCTCTTGCCCGGGGCCGGAGCGCCCTGGATGTTCATCGACGACAGACCGTTGTAGCGCTCCAGACGCGGCGAGCCGTAGACCCAGCGGGTCGTGGCGAAGGCCGAGAAGGGCACCATCTGGCCGCTGCTGTTGCGGACGTACCAGTTGTTCAGGTCTTCGGGCTTCATGCGGTAGGGCGCGTCGGCCTGCATGTAGACCTTCTTCACCCGGCCGCGGTCGATGAAGTCGTTGACGTACGAACCGCCCCACGCGGCGCTGAGCGCGGCGTTGATGTCGGCCGTGGTCAGGCCCATCGAGCCGGCCTTGGCCTGGTCGATGTCGATCTTCAGCTGCGGGGTGTCTTCCTGGCCGTTGGGACGCACGCCGACCAGGTTGGGATCCTGGCCAGCCATGCCCAGGACCTGGTTGCGGGCCGCGGTGAGGGCGTCATGGCCCACGCCGCCGATGTCCTGCAGCTGGAAGTCGAAGCCCGACGAGGTGCCCAGTTCCGGCACGGCCGGCGGCACGACGGCGAACACCATCGCATCGCGGATCTGCAGGAACTTGCCCATGGCGCGGCCGGCGACGGCCGGAGCCTTCAGATTGGCGGCCTTGCGCTCGTCGAAGTCCTTCAGGCGGACGAAGGCGAGACCCGCGTTCTGGCCGGCGCCGCTGAAGCTGAAGCCCGAGACGGTGAACACCGACTGCACGGCGTCCTTCTCTTCGTCCATGAAGTGGCTGCGGACCTGGTCGAGGACGCCCAGGGTGCGTTCCTCGGTGGCGCCCGGCGGCAGCTGGACGAGGGTGATCATGATCCCCTGGTCTTCTTCCGGCAGGAAGGCGCTGGGCAGGCGGACGAACAGCAGGCCCATGACCAGGATGATGACGCCGTAGATGGCCATCCAGCGGACACTCCGGCCGAGGATCTTGCGAACCCCGCCCTGGTAGCGGCCCGATACGTCGTTGAAGCTGCGGTTGAACCAGTTGAAGAAGCGGTTGAAGAAGTTGATCACCGCACCGAGCGCGCCCGGATGATCGGTGCGCAGAGCCTCGCCGTGGGCGCGGTCATGCGGCTTCAGCATGGTGGCGCAGAGCGCCGGCGTCAGCACCAGGGCGACCACGACCGACAGCATCATCGCCGAGACGATGGTGATCGAGAACTGGCGGTAGATGACGCCTTGCGAACCGCTGAAGAAGGCCATCGGCACGAACACCGCCGACAGCACCAGGGCGATGCCGATCAGGGCGCCGGTGATCTCGCCCATCGACTTGCGGGTGGCCTCGACGGGGGAAAGACCCTCCTCGCTCATCACCCGCTCGACGTTCTCGACCACGACGATGGCGTCGTCGACGAGCAGGCCGATGGCCAGCACGAGGCCGAACATGGTCAGGGTGTTGATGGAGTAGCCGAAGGCCGCGAGGATGCCGAAGGTGCCCAGCAGGACGACCGGGACGGCGATGGTCGGGATCAGGGTCGCGCGCCAGTTCTGCAGGAACAGGAACATGACGATGAAGACCAGGATGATGGCTTCGATCAGCGTCTTGATCACTTCGTGGATCGACAGCTCCACGAACGGCGTGGAGTCGTAGGGCACCACGTACTTGTAGCCGGCCGGGAAGCTCTTCTCGAGCGTGGCCATCTGCGCCTTGACCGCCTTGGCGGTGTCCAGAGCGTTGGCGCCCGGGGCCAGGCGGATGGCCAGGCCCGCGGCCGGACGGCCGTTGAACTTCGCGGTCGAGACGTAGCTTTCGGCGCCCAGCTCGACGCGGGCGACGTCGCGCAGGCGGACCAGAGCCCCGCCCGTGCTGTTCTTGACGATGATGTTCTCGAACTCTTCGGGCGTCTGCAGGCGTGACTGGGCCGTGATCGTGGCGTTCAGGCCCGTGCCCGGCAGGTTGGGCGTGCCGCCCAGCTGGCCGGCCGAGACCTGCGCGTTCTGGGCCTGGATGGCCGCCGACACGTCCGAAGGCGTCAGGCTGTAGGACGACAGCTTGTTCGGGTCGAGCCAGATGCGCATGGCGTACTGGGCGCCGAACAGCTGCACTTCGCCCACGCCGTCGACGCGGCTCAGCGGGTCCTGGATGTTGGACGCGATGTAGTCGGCCAGGTCGGTGTTGGTGGTGGCGTCGCTCTCCGAATAGAGGCCGACGACCATCATGAAGTTACGGGCCGACTTGGCGACCGTCAGGCCTTGCTGCTGCACTTCCTGCGGCAGCAGGGCGGTGGCGGTCTGCAGCTTGTTCTGGACCTGCACCTGGGCGATGTCGATGTCGGTGCCGGCCTTGAAGGTCAGGGTGACCGTGGCCGAGCCCGAGCTGTCGCTGGTCGACGACATGTAATCCAGGCCGTCGAGGCCCTTCATCTTCTGTTCGATGACCTGGGTGACGCTGTCCTCGACCGTCTTGGCCGAGGCGCCCGGATAGTTGGCGGAGACCGAGACCTGCGGCAGGGCGATCTCGGGATACTGGGCGATCGGCAGCGTGCGGATGGCGAGCGCCCCCGCCAGCATGATCACGATCGCGACGACCCATGCGAAGATGGGCCTGTCGATGAAGAAACGGGACAGCATTGGGGGCCGGCCTTAGCGTTGAGCGGTGATGACGGCGGCCTTCACGGGCGCGCCGGGACGGACCTTCTGCAGGCCTTCGACGATGACCTGGTCGCCGACCTTCAGGCCGGAGGTGACCAGCCACTTGTCGCCGACCGTCTGGCCGACGGTGATCGGACGGATCTCGGCCACGCCCTTGGCGCCGACCACGGTGACCGTGGCGTTGCCCTTCGGGTCGCGGCTGACGCCGGCCTGCGGGATCAGCACGCCGTTGGAGGCCACGCCCTTGCCGAGGGTGGCGCGGACGTACATGCCCGGCAGCAGGGCGCCGTTGGGGTTGTCGAAGGTGGCGCGCAGGCCGAACGAGCCGGTGGTCTGGTCGACGGTGACGTCGGCGAACTCCAGGCGGCCCTGGGTCGGGTAGGTCGAGCCGTCTTCAAGCTTCAGGCTGACCTGGGTCGAGCCCGAGCGGCCCAGCTGGCCGCCGGCCAGGTCGCGCTGCAGCTGCAGCAACTCGGCCGACGACTGGGTCAGGTCGACATAGATCTTGTCGAGGTTCTGGATGGTGGCCAGGGCCGTGGTCTGGGTGGCGGTGACCAGGGCGCCGGGGGTCACCGAGCTCTTGCCGATGCGGCCCGAGATCGGGGCGACCACGCGGGTCCAGCCCAGGTTGATGCGGGCGGTCTCGACCGCGGCCTTCTGGGCGGCGACGTTCGCGGACGCCTGCTGGGCGGCGGCCTGGGCGTCGTCGTTGTCCTGCTTGGAGACGGCGTTGACGGCGACCAGCTCCTTGTAGCGGTCGGCCTTCAGCTTGGCGGCGGTGTAGGTCGCCTGGGCCTGGGCCAGGCCCGCCTGGGCGCTGTTGACCTGGGCCTGGAAGGTCGCCGGCTCGATCTGGTAGAGCGGCTGGCCGGCGCGGACGTACGAGCCTTCCTGGAACAGGCGCGCCTTGACGATGCCGCCGACCTGCGGACGCACTTCCGAGACCAGGTAGGCCGAGGTGCGGCCCTGCAGTTCGCTGGTCAGGGTCACCGGCTCGGTCTTCACGACCACCACGCCCACGGGCGTGGGACCGCCCGCGCCCATGCCGCCCGCGGCTCCGCCCTTGCCTTGCCCGCAGGCGACGAGGGTGAGCGAGACAGCCGCCAGAAGAACCGCCGAAGCGGCGAGCGGACGTTTGATAGCCATGGATATCCCCGGAGCGACAGGCTGCCGCAGGGGGGGAGGTCCCCTTGACGACGCGCCTATGATGAACAATTTGAGAATGAACGTTCATTCTCAATTGCGCTGGACATAGGCCCGGGGTAAGGCGAAGTCAACACCCCGTCCTGCCGGCTCGGTTGACCTGACGGAAATGTAATGGAGAACGGGACCGCTCGATGGTCGACGTGAGTTCAAGCGCCAAGCCGACGCCCGAAGCGCGGCGGCAACAGATCCTGGATGCGGCCTGCGACGTCGTGCGCCAGGCCGGCTTCCATGGCGCCAGCATGGCCGAGATCGCCAAGGCCGCCGGCCTCAGCGTGGGCCAGATCTATCGCTACTTCGAGAACAAGGAAGCCATGGTCGCGGCGATCGTCGCCCAGGACCTGGCCGAGATGCGCGAGAAGTTCGCCGAGCTGGAAAGCCGGCCGGGCACGCTGCTGGACGCCATGCTCGACCACATCGATGAGGCGGTCAGCAAGTGCTACGACCCGCGCCGCGCGCCGCTGGTGCTGGAGGTGATGGCCGAGGCCTCGCGCAATCCCAAGGTCGCCGCCATCGTCCGCGCCGCCGACGACCAGGAACGCGCCCTGGCCAGCCAGATGCTGGAGCGCAGCCGCAAGCCCGAATGGAGCGACGAGGAGTTCGCCGCCCGCACCGAGATGATCGGCGCGATGTTCGACGGCCTGGTCATCCGCAGCGTCAACCACCCCGAGCAGGACCGCCAGGCCATGGCCACGGTGATGAAGTCGGTCTTGACCTGCCTTCTGGGGTAAGCGGTTTCCTCGACGCGGCCGCGCGGCCTCAAGAGATCCAGAGGACCAGGCGGCCGGCGATCGTCCAGCCGCCGTCGGCTGCGCGCCGCAGCAGCACCAGATTGCCGCCGCCGGCCAGTGGTCCCGCGGTCGAGTCGACATAGGCCAGGGCCTCGGCGCCGTCCGGAGAGACCACCGGCAGGCCGACGGTCTGTATCCTGACCGCATAGAGGCCGCCCCGCAGGCGCGGCTTTTCAGTCTCGCGGACGAGACGCAGGCCTCGGGCCAGGGCTTCGCGCAGGAAGTCCGCACAGTCTGTCGCGCTGGCTGGGGAAGCGCCCGTGAAGGCCCTGATGGTGGCCAAGGCGGGCGGGGCGACCTCGACGGGGAGATCGCTCTCGATCGTGAACCAGCCAGAGCGGCCGTCGTCACCGGGGGCGGTCAGCAGCGCGCCATCGGGACCCGTGAAAGTCAGCATCCGCGAAGCCGAAGGCGGCGGCCGCAGGGCCGCGCGACCCTGGGCCTCGCCACGCGCCGCCTCGTCGAGCAGGGGCATGGCCGCCGCGCAGGCGGGGTTCTCCTCGGCCGAAGCTGGGGCGGCGGCGCCGGCCAGGGCGGGCAGGCCGAGCGCGATCGTCAGGACGGCGAGAAACCGGATCATTGGTCCAGATTACGCGCGTAACAGAAAAGCGCCAGCTCTGGCCTACGGCACCAGGTAACGGCGCAGGGGCGGCACGGCGAGCGCCAGTTCGTCGGTCACGATCTTGGAGAAATAGTCGGCGCCTTCACGGCCCAGGTGGGTGTAGTCGAACGACAGCTTGGCCTGGCCCATGGGCTCGACGGCGGCGTTGTTCTGGGCCTGCTGGGCCGGGGCGGCCCCAAGAGCGGTCCCAGGGGCGGGCGAAGTCGCCGCCGGCTGGGCGCTGATGGTGGTGCCGGTCCTGGCGGCGGCCAGCACCTCGGGCGGCGGCGCCTGCTGGGCGAAGCGCGTGGCTTCGGCCGCGCCCATGGCCTGGACGGCGGCGTAGGACTTGGCGTGCAGGTCGGCGAGCGGCGTTTTGGTCTCGGCGGCGACCTTGCGCGTGGCCTCGGCCCAGGGGGCCAGGTCGTCGATCAGCTTGCCGTCCTTGAACTGGCGGCGGGTCAGGGGCGTGACCAGGACGGGCTTGCCGCCGGCGGCCCGCACCTCCTCGACATAACGTTTCAGGTTGGCCGGGAACTCGGTGGCCAGGTCGGTCGAGCGACCCGGCTTGCCCGGCTGGTCGTTGTGGCCGAACTGGATCAGCACGTAGGTGTCGGTGAAGCCGCCCGACCCGATCTCCTTCATCGCCAGCCGCCACGAGCCCTCGGTGCGATAGTTGCCGCTGGAGCGGCCGCCGCGCGCCAGGTTGATGCAGGCGGCGAACGAGGTGACGTGCTGGGCGCAGAAGCTGGGCCCCCAGCCGCCGATCACGGCGGTGGTCGAGTCGCCGATCAGCACGATCTTCACGGCGCGGAACATCGGCGGCTCGGCTTCGGCCTGGGCCTGGGCCTGGGCCTGGGCGTGGGCGGCCATGGGTGCGGTCGCGAGGGCGGCGGCGAGGAGGAGGGACTTCAGGCGCATGATCGGCTCCGAGGTCTGAGGAGAAAGATGCTCCCCCACTGGGGGAGCTGTCGCGGAGCGACTGAGGGGGAAGCCGCCCTGCGGGCGGCCCCCTCCGGCCCTCTGGGCCACCTCCCCCAGAGGGGGAGGATCTGACGCAGCAATCAGTCCAGCGCCCGGTACTTGAAGTTCCTGAACCGCGCCGAGCCCTTGCCGGCGGCGTAGATGCCCGGCTTCAGCATCAGGAAGCCGCCGCGCACATTGTGGTGGTAGCCGCTGACCTCCATGCCGCGGTCGAACCGCTTCCAGGTCCTTCCGCCGTCGCCGCTGGTGTGGAAGGCGACGATGTGGCGGTTGTTGCGCAGGCGCATGAGCATCTTCGAGCCATGCGGGTTCGCCGGCCGCCCGCGCTCGATGCCGTACTGGTGGGTGACGAAGTTCTTGGCGTCGAAGCCCAGGCCGCAATAGAGCTGGCGGTCGTAGAACAGGATCACGCCGGCCCGGGTCTCCGGATCGATCTCGACCTCGCACTCGATCTCGTAGGCCTGGTCGCCGTTTACGAAGATCAGCGGCGAGCCCGTCGAGGGGGCCTCGCCCGCGCCCTTCAGGGTCAGCACGCCGTTCTCGCGCTTGATGCGATCCTGCTCGCCCGGCTTGGGATCGAAGAAGTTCCACTGCACGCCGTACTTGTCGGTGCTGAAGTCGTCCGACAGCGCCATGCCGTGCGGCAAGGCCTTGCCGCCTTTGGGCTTCTTGATGGGCTTGGCGAGATCGCCGCCGCCGATGTCGAACCAGCCGTCCCTGGTCCAGGTCACAGGGGCCAGCAGGGTCTGGCGGCCCAGGGTCCAGAAGCCGTTCTCGTAGCCGTGGTAGACCGTCCACCATTCGCCGCCCGACCCCTCGACCAGGGTGGCGTGGCCGCGCGACCACCATTTTTCGGCGTTGTCGACGGTGCGCACCAGCGGGTTCTTCGGGTGGTTCTCCCAGGGGCCGCCCAGCGATTTCGCGCGCGCGGCGATGACCATGTGCCCGGTCGGCGGGCCGGCCGTGCCGCCCACGGCGGTGATCATGTAGAACCAGCCGCCCTTCTTCATGACCTTGGGGCCTTCGGGCGAGAAGCCCTCGACGTCCCAGTCGTCCGGATAGCGCCAGGGATCGTAGACGTGCTCGGGCTTGCCCACGGTCGACAGGCCGTCGGGCGCCAGCTTGATGCGGTCGCCGCCCGACAGGAACAGCCAGCGCTCGCCGTTCTCGTCGACGATGTGGCCGGGGTCGATATAGCCGGGCAGCTTCAGGTCGATCGGCTCGGACCACGGGCCTTCGATCCTGTCGGCCCAGATCACGTAGCTGGTGTTGTTCTTGGGGAACTTGGCCGGGATGTAGAGGTAGTAGCGGCCCTTGTGCTTGCACAGCTCCGGCGCCCAGACCGAGCCGATGTTGGTCTTCAGGGCCGGACCCACCGGCGCCCAGTTCACCAGGTCCTTCGAATGCCAGATCAAGAGGCCCGGATAGGCGTCGAACGACGAGTGGGTCATGTAGTAGTCGTCGCCGTCCTTGAGGATCGACGGGTCGGGCCGGTCGCCGGCCAGGATCGGGTTGAGGAATGTTCCGTCGCCGAGATCGGCCTTGCGCTGGCCCTCGACGCCCTTGGTCCAGGTCGCGCCGGTCTTGGCCTTGGCGGGCAGGGATCCGACGCCTTCGGCGGTCGCGGCGGAGGGCAGGGCGGCGGCGGCCGCTCCAGTCAGAAGCGAGCCCCCCGTCAGCAACAGGGCTCCGCGTCGGCTGAGGTCGGCCATCGATATTCCTTCCCGGGTACTGGCCGCGCGAACTGACGCCGCGTCGGCTTGTTACCGGTCACTTAAGCGGCGGATCGCCGCTTTGTCTACCGGTGTCATAGTCCATTTTCCGACGATAACGCTGTCAGGGTCGGGGGCAAAAGAAAACGCCCGGGAGCGGGGCTCCCGGGCGTTTCTAGATTTCCCAGACCCTCCCCCTGAAGGGGGAAGGTGGCCCGAAGGGCCGGAGGGGGAAGTCGCTGTTGAGGTCGAAGCGGCTTTGGAGGAAGCAGTCACGTCCCCCTCCGTCGGCTTCGCCGACGCCTCCCCCTTCAGGGGGAGGGTCTGGAGCCTCACCCCTCCATCGCTTCCAGTTCCTTGCCACGGGTCTCGTGGATCAGCTTCTGGACGAGGAAGAACGAGACCACGGCGCTGGCCGCGTAGAAGCCGTAGGTCGCCGACAGGCTGAGCTTGGCCATGGCCGGGAAGCTGAACGAGATGGCGAAGTTGGCCATCCATTGGGCGAAGCCGGCGACGGCCAGGGCCGAACCGCGCATCTGGTTGGGGAACATCTCGCCCAGCATCACCCACATGACCGGACCCCAGGAGAGGTTGAAGAAGATCACGTAGAGGTTGGCGGCGACCAGGGCGATCGGGCCGACGCTGCCGTCCAGGTGCAGGGCGCCGTTGACCGTGGTGGCGGTCGAGAAGCACCAGGTCAGGACGCCCAGGGTCACGGCCATGCCGGCCGAGCCGATCAGCAGCAGCGGCTTGCGGCCGATGCGGTCGATCAGGGCGATGGCGGCGAGGCAGGCCAGGATCGACAGGGCGCCCGACAGGATGTTGATCTTCAGGCTGTCGTCCTCGGTGAAGCCCACCGACTGCCACAGCACCGAGCCGTAGTAGAAGACGATGTTGATGCCGACGAACTGCTGGAAGATCGCCAGGACCAGGCCGGCCCACAGGATCGGACGGATCTTCCGGGTCACCGGGTCGAGCAGGTCGGAGAACTTCGGCTTGTGGTCGGCGCTCAGCGAGGCGCGGATCTCGGCGACCTTGGCCGCGCCCGTGCCCGGGCCGAACAGGCGCGAGAGGATGGCTTCGGCCTGGGCGTCCTTGCCCTTGGCCACCAGGTAGCGCGGGCTTTCCGGAATGGTCAGCAGGGCGAAGAAGAACACGCCGGCCGGGATGACCTGCATCCAGAACATCCAGCGCCAGGCGGGCAGGCCCAGCCAGAAGTCGGCGGTCGAGCTGCCGGCGGTGTGGGCCAGCACGTAGTTGGCCACGAACGCGCCGGTCAGGCCGGTGATGATCATGATCTGCTGCACCGACGACAGGCGGCCGCGGATGTTGGCGGGCGTCACTTCGGAGATGTAGACTGGGCACAGCACGCTGGCGGCGCCGACGCCCAGGCCGCCGATCAGGCGGAAGATCACGAAGATGGTCGAGGTGTGGGCGGCGCCCGTGCCCAGGGCGCTGATCACGAACAGCAGGGCCGAGATGATCATCACGGTGCGGCGGCCCCACACGTCGGCCAGGCGGCCGGCGGCGAAAGCGCCGATGGCGCAGCCGATCAGGATGGCCGCCACGTTCAGGCCGGTGCCGAACTCGGTCAGCTTGAAGGCGCTGTTGAGGCCTTCCTGCGTGCCGTTGATGACGCCGCTGTCGTAGCCGAACATGAAGCCGCCGATGGTGGCCACGGCCACGATGGCGGCGACGAAGGCCATGTTCACCTTCGCGCCGTCGGCGCTCATGCCGGCGCTTGGCCCGGCGCTGGAAACTGATGCCACTGGGTTCCTCCCCGAACTGACCCTTGAGGGGCCTGCTTTGATCCCTAACGCGCCCCCGAGGGGACCCTAGTTGCCGGCGACCTTAGTGTTACCGGTATCAGCGCGCAAGCGGCCGTTTTTGCGGGATTCCGCCCTGACCACCGTCGCTTCTTCGAGCCGATAGTGTCAGGTCCGGCGGCGCTCGCAAGGGGCGATGGCAACGTTGTCATTCGCCGGTTCATCCTGCGGATGGGAGCCGATCAGTGCAGCGTTGCGCCGGCGCCACGGCGAGGGGCGCCAATGCAACATTGCCGAAAAGAAATTTGCCCCGGGGAAGCGGCCGCGCTTTACCGCTGGAGGTCGAGACCAGCGCGGACCGTCCGCTCGCGGCGCCTCGACGAGCCTGCCTCGGGGGACGCGCCTTGCGCCTGAAGACCATCCTTTTCTCCGCCGCCGCCATCGTCGCGACGCCTTGCCTGGCCTTGGCTCAAGGGAGCGCCCAGACGGCCGCCCAGGCTCCGGCCCAGGGCGGTGCGGCCGCCGCGCCGAAGGCCGCCCCGGGCGCGCCCGCCGCCGTCGAGGGCGTCACCGTCACCGGCGACAACACCGCCATGCGCAGCTCGATCGACCGCCGCAGCTACAGCGTCTCCAACGACCTGTCGGCCCGTACCGGCTCGATCGCCGACGCGCTGCGCAACATCCCCTCGGTCGAGGTCGACGTGCAGGGCAATGTCAGCCTGCGCGGCGACAGCAACGTCACCATCCTGATCGACGGCAAGCCCTCGGGCATGTTCAACGGCGACGGCCGCGGCGACGCCCTGCAGGCCATGCCGGCCGACCAGATCGACCGCGTCGAGGTAATGACCAACCCGTCGGCGGCCTTCCGTCCCGACGGCACGGCCGGGATCATCAACCTGGTCACCAAGCAGACCCGCAAACCGGGCGCCACCGGCACGCTGCGGGCCAACGCCAGCACCGACGGCCGCTACAACGGCGGGATCAGCGGCAACTACGTCAACGGCAAGCTGACCCTGTCGGGCGACGCCGGCCTGCGCCACGAGAAGCAGGAAGCCTGGCAGACCATCGACCGCACCACGGCGGCCGGGACCAGCAGCCAGGACGGCGCCTTCAGGAACGAGGGCGACATGGTCAACCTGCGCGGCGGGATCGACTACGACCTGACCCCGAAGGACCGCCTGAGCGGCGAGGTCCGCTATCGCCGCATGAAGTTCGACACCACGGGCGGCGAGACCTACGAGACCACCGGCGTCTTCCCCGACTACGTCCGCGACACCGACGCGGCCATGAAGCGCGCCAACAAGGGCGTCAGCGCCGACTGGCGTCACCAGTTCAAGGGCTCCGAGCACCAGCTGACCGCGCACCTGGAGTACGAGCAGACGGACTTCTCGCGCAATTCCCGCGCCCTGACCGACTATGCCGACGCCACGGCCAGCCTCTATGAGCGCTTCGGCTTCGGCGCCGACCAGGAGCGCACCAACTTCAAGACCGACTACGTCCGGCCCAATGTCGGCGGCGGCACGCTGAAGACGGGCCTGGATTTCGAATGGACCAAGAACGACTACGACAACCACGGTGAGGCCGGTCCGTCGTGGAGCAACCTGACGGTCGACCCGGCCCGCACCAACCGCTTCCTGTTCGACCAGGACGTCTATGCCGGCTACGTCACCTACGAGAAGGCGTTCGGCGACTTCACCGCCCAGGGCGGCCTGCGCGCCGAGCAGGTGCAGATCAACGGCGACCAGGTCACCGGCGGCCAGACCTTCGAGAACGACTACTTCAAGGTCTATCCGAGCCTGCACCTGGGCTACACGGTCAACCAGAACAACACCTTCAAGGGCAGCTACAGCCGTCGCGTCCAGCGCCCGCAGGTGCAGGACCTGAACCCCTATCGCGTCTACCAGGACCCGCAGAACTACCGGGCGGGCAACCCCTTCCTGAAGCCGCAGGTCACCGACTCGTTCGAACTGGGCTGGCAGTACCGCAAGGGTCCGGCCTACTACCTGGCCACGGCCTACTACCGCAGCAGCGAGGGCGTGGTCACCGACGTGGTCCGCGACCTGGGCGACGGCGTGCTGCTGACCACCCGCGAGAACCTCAACAAGAGCCGCAACGGCGGCCTGGAGCTGGTGGCCAACGGCCGCCTGACGCCGAAGATCACCTACAACGTCAGCGCCAACGCCTTCTGGAACGAGATCGACGCGGGCAACCTGGGCTTCTCCGGCACGCGCTCGGCGACCACGGTGTCGGGCCGCGCCAACCTGAACTGGCAGGCGACCCCAAAGGACTTCTTCCAGATCAACGCCTTCACCTCGGGCAAGCGGCTGACCCCGCAGGGTCACCGCGAGCCGTTCCAGATGGTCAATCTGGGCTATCGCCGGAAGGTCAACGACAAGCTGTCGTTCGTCGTCACCGTGCAGGACGCCCTGGATAGCTTCGAGGACAAGGCCGTCACCGACACGCCGACCCTGAAGGACGTCACCCTGCGCACGGCCAACGTGCGGGCGATCTTCTTCGGCTTCACCTGGAACTTCGGCGGCGGCAAGCCGCGGCCGGAACAGTTCGACTTCGGCTCGGGCGCGGTCGGGGGGTGATCGATTTCAGGTCCTCCCCCTGAAGGGGGAGGTGGCCCAAAGGGCCGGAGGGGGAAGTGTTTGCGCAAGTCGAGGCCTTTGCCAGCTTCGCAGCTACTTCCCCCTCAGTCGCTTCGCGACAGCTCCCCCTTCAGGGGGAGCATCTCAAAGCCAGCCCGCCTGCTTGAACCGGTGGCGAAGCAGAAGACAGACCACCACGATCATGCCCAGGACCAGCGGATAGCCGAAGGTCCACTTCAGTTCCGGCATGTGCTCGAAGTTCATGCCGTAGACGCCGGCGACGGCGGTGGGCACGGCCAGGATGGCGGCCCAGGCGGCCAGCTGGCGGGTGATGACGCCCTGGCGCTGCTGCTCCAGCAGCGAGCTGACCTCGAACACGGAATTGAGCACCTCGCCCAGGCCCGCGATGAACAGGTCGACGCGGGCGATGTGGTCGCGGATGTCGCGGAAGTAGGGCTTCACCTCGGCGTCGATGCACGGCGTCTCGTGGTGCTCCAGATAGCCGGCGACCTGGGCCATGGGGCCGAGCAGCCGCAGGAACTTGGTCAGCTCCCGGCGCAGCGAGAACAGGCGGGTGATCTCGGCGCGGCTGAGGAAGGCGTCCAGCGCCCGCCGCTCCATTTCGGCCAGCTCCTCTTCGATGGCGTCGACCACCGGCAGGTAGCCGTCGACGATGAAGTCGAGCACCGCGTGCAGCACGTAGTCGCCGCCGTGGGCCAGCAGGGCCGGCGAGGCCTCCAGGTGGGCGCGCAGCTCCAGGTGCGCCCGGGCCGAGCCGTGCCGTACGCTGATCAGGAAGTGGGGGCCGACGAAGATGTCGGTCTCGCCGAAGACGATGCGGCCCTCGACCATCTGGGCGGTCTTGGCGACGACGAACAGCTGGCCGCCATAGACGTCGACCTTGGGCATCTGCCGTGCGTGCAGGGCGTCCTCGACCGCCAGCGGGTGCAGCTCAAACCGCTCCTGCAGGATGCGCAGTTCGTCCTCGGTGGGGTCGACCAGCCCGATCCACACGAACTCGCCGTCGCGCGCCGCCAGGCTGGCCGGATCGTCGAGCCGGATCTCCCGCGCCCGCTTTCCGTCGACATAGGCATAGGCGGCGACGACGCTCATGAGGGCTCCTGCGTTGCAGGTTCGCAGATGGCGTGAACGGCGCGCGGGGGCAAGAGCCTGATCCTCCCCCTGAAAGGGGAGGTGGCCCGAAGGGCCGGAGGGGGAAGTATCCTGTGAGCCAGCAGCCGCCGCAGACGTCGCAGTCGCTTCCCCCTCAGTTGCTTCGCGACAGCTCCCCTTTCAGGGGGAGTATCTTGCAGGTCAGATCCGCTCCAGCGTCACCAGCACCAGGTCGTTCTGGCGCAGCGCGACGTCGATCTTCGCCACGCCGTCCTTGGCGACGGTGATCGTTTTGTCGACCTCCGGCTTGTCGGCGGTGAGGGCCTGCAGCTGGCCGACCTGCTCGGGCGTCAGGCTCTTCGGCATGCCCAGCTCGATATAGGCGGTGTAGGCGTCGTTGGCGCGGAAGCCGGTGCGCTGGGTGCGCAGGCGGTAGCGGCCCGGCTTGAGGCCGGCGACCGACAGGGCCGCGCCGGGCGCGTCGGCGGCGGGCTGGACCTTGGTGAAGTAGGAGCGGTTGCTGGTCGGCTGCACCGGCTGGCTGAAGTCCCAGACCAGGGCGGCGATCCTGCCGCCATCGAGGCTGGCCAGAACCGAATTGTCCGTAGACGGAATTTCCTTTCCACGCAGGGCCGCCAGGTACTTGTAGGCGAACCACGAGGGCTTGCGGATCCCTTCCGGGTTCATCAGGCCAAAGCCGCCCTGGAACGGCGCGGTGGGCGGGCCGGGCTCCTCGAAGAGGTCGCTGTAGGTCCAGTAGCTCATGCCCTGGACGATGCCCTTGACGCCCTTCAGCTTGGCCAGGATGTAGGCGGCGCTGTGATAGCTGTCGTGCACCGGATCGCGCGGCGTGTAGCTGGTGCTCCATTCGGTGAAGTAGAGCGGCAGGCCCGGGAAGGCCGAGGCCTCGATCTCGGCGCGGACCTTGCGCACGTCGCCGATGACGGCGTCGGGATTGGCCGACAGCTTGGTGTCGTCCTTGCCGTTCTCGTCGAGGAAGCCGCCCTCGACGCCGTAGGTGTGGGTGGTGACGAAGTCGACCGCCGCGCCCTTGGCCTTGCAGTAGGCCAGGAATTCCGGAACCCAGGCAGCGCCCGCCGTCGACGGACCGCCGACGCGCAAGGTGGGGTCGATCGCCTTGATGGTCTTGGCGGTGAGGGCGTAGAGGTCGAAATAGACCTTTTGATCCGCCTTCTCCCAGAAGCCGTCGAGATTGGGCTCGTTCCAGACCTCGAAGAACCAGGTGCGAACCTCGGCCTCGCCGTAGCGCTTGCGCAGGTGCGTCACGAACGCGTCGATCAGGTGCGCCCACGGCTCGAACTGCGGGTGGGAGGTGTTGCCCTTCCACCAGAAGATCGTCAGGTCCGAGGTCTTCATCGCCTCGGGCGTGAAGCCCAGCTCGATGAAGGGCTTCAGCCCCATGGCCAGCAGGCGGTCGTACAGCTGGTCGATCTTGGTCCAGTCGTAGACGATCTTGCCGTCGGGGCCTTTCTTCACCGTGCCCAGCACGTCGTGGAAGATGGCGTGGAAGCGGATGTAGCGGAACTTCAGCTCGTCGGACGCCGTCTTCAGCTGGGCCAGGCTGTCCTCGCGCAGCAGGGTGCCCGGATAGTCCGAGCCGATCGACAGGTCGAAGAAGCGGTCGACGGGCTGGGCGGCCTTGGCGAGGTCCAGCGCGATGGCGCGCTTTTCGGAGGCGGCGAAGGCGGGCAGGGCCGGCAGCGCTGTCAGGCTGGCGGCGGCGACCATCAGGCGGCGGCGCGAGAACATGGCTTCGTTTCCTCTTCCTGCTTGCTCCCCCTCAAGTCGTCATCCCGGCCGCAGCGAAGCGAAGAGCCGGGACCCAGGGGTAGCCGCAGTGCGCCGGCCCCTGGGTCCCGGATAAGCCCTGCGGGCTTTCCGGGATGACGATCCTTGGGGGGTGTCTATTGGCTCAGTGATTGTGCCTGGGCAGCTTGGCTGCCAGGTCCTGGTACTTCACGGCGAACTCCAGCACGCCGCCGGTGTCGAGCTGGCTGGCGTGGGCGCGATAGAGCTCCTGCCAGGGGGTCATGGTCTCCGGCACGGCCGGGATCCCTTCCTTGCGGCGCTCGGCGATCACCGCCTCGTCCACCAGGGCGTCGCAGCGACCGGTGTTGATATCGATGCGGATCACGTCGCCCGTGCGCAGCCACGACAGGCCGCCGCCCACCGCGCTCTCGGGCGAGGCGTTGAGGATCGAGGGGCTGTCGGCGGTGCCCGATTGGCGCCCGTCGCCCAGGGTCGGCAGGCTCATGATACCCTTCTTCAGCAGGTGATCCGGCGGCTGCATGTTGACCACCTCGGCCGAGCCCGGCCAGCCGATCGGACCCGCGCCGCGGATCACCAGGATGCAGCTCTCGTCGATGTTCAGGGCCGGGTCGTTGATGCGGGCGTGGTAGTCGTCCGAGCCGTCGAAGACGATGGCCCGGGCCTCGAACACGCCTTCCTGGCCGGGCTTGGACAGGTAGCGCTCGCGGAAGTCGGCGCCGATGACGCTGGCCTTCATGATCGCGAAGTCGAACAGGTTGCCGCGCAAAACGAGGAAACCCGCCTTTTCAGCCAAGGGCTCGGCGTAGGGGAAGATCACCTCGCGGTCATTGGTCTCGCGGCCCTGGAGGTTCTCGCCCATGGTTTTGCCGGTGACGGTCAGGACGTCGCCATGCAGTCGGCCCTGCTGCAACAGCTCCCACAGCACCGCCGGCGCGCCGCCGGCCCGGTGGAAGCGCTCGCCCAGGTACTTGCCGGCCGGCTGCATGTTTACGATTAGCGGGATGTCGTAGGCCGCCCGCCAGTCGTCGGCGGTGATCTCCAGGCCCGCATGCCGCGCCATGGCGGCGATGTGGGGCTGGGCGTTGGTCGAGCCGCCGGCCGCCGCCACCAGGGCGATGGCGTTCTCGAAGGCCTTCCTGGTCAGGATGTCCTTGGGCTTGATGTCCTCATAGGCGAGATCCACGATCCGCTGGCCGGTCTTGTAGGCCATCTGGCCGCGCTCGCGGTAAGGGGCGGGGATCGCCGCGCAGCCGGTCAGCGACAGGCCCAGGGCCTCGGCGACCGCGTTCATGGTCGAAGCCGTGCCCATGGTGTTGCAGTGGCCGGCCGAGGGGGCGGAAGACGCCGCGCGCTCGATGAACTCGGCCTCGTCGATCTCGCCGGCCGCCAGCTTGCGGCGCGAGCGCCAGATCACCGTGCCCGAGCCGACCAGCTCGCCCTCGTGCCAGCCGTCCAGCATCGGACCGCCGGAGAGCACGATGGCCGGGATGTTGACCGTGGTGGCCGCCATGATGCCGGCCGGCGTGGTCTTGTCGCAGCCGGTGGTCAGCACCACGGCGTCTATCGGATAGCCGTGCAGGGTCTCGACCAGGCCCAGGTATGACAGGTTCCGGTCCAGCGCCGCGGTCGGGCGACGGCAGTTCTCGAAGATCGGGTGGACCGGGAACTCCATCGGAATGCCGCCGGCGTCGCGGATCCCGTCGCGGACGCGGGTGACCAGGTCCAGGTGGATGCGGTTGCACGGCGAGATGTCGCTGCCGGTCTGGGCGATGCCGATGATCGGCTTGCCGCTGCGAAGCTCCTCGGGCGTGATCCCGTAGTTCATGAAGCGCTCCAGATAGAGCGCGGTCATGTCGATGTGATCGGGATTGTCGAACCAGTCGCGCGAGCGGAACCGGCGGGGTTGGCGGCTCGAAACGTTATTGGCGGAGGTCAAGGCGCACCTCGTATTGCGGCTGCCCGGCGACGTCGACGGGCAGGGCGAACAGGCCCCCGCACAGCGGCGCGGCGGCGAGCTGCTCGTCGCTCAGGCCCTTGCGGGCGGTGGTGAAGTAGAGGGTCTTCAGGTCCGGTCCGCCAAAACACGGCTTGGTGACGTTGATGGCCGGCAGCTCGACGCGCCGGACGATCTGGCCTTCCGGCGAGATGCGGATGGCGCCGCGACCGCCCCACAGGGCCGTCCAGACGAAGCCCTCGGCGTCGACTACCGAGCCGTCGGGCCAGGCGTCCTCGATCTCCAGGCGGAAGAACTCGCGCTTGTTGGAAAGCGCGCCGTCGGCCCCGATGTCGAAGGCCCAGATCACCTTTCCGAGGGTGTCGGTGTGGTAGAAGGTCTTGCCGTCCGGGCTGACGGCCGGGCCGTTGGTGATGCAGATCCCGGCGTCGTGCTTCGTCAGCGAGCCGTCGGCCTCCAGCCGGTAAAGGGCGCCGCTGTCGGCTTCCTCGGCGTCGTGCATGGTGCCGAACCACAGGCGGCCCTGCGCGTCGACCGTGGAGTCGTTGGGGCGGTTGTCGAGGCCCGCGTCCTCGATCTCCGAGATGAAGGTGAAGCCCAGCTCCGGCGTGAAGTGATGCAGGCCGCTTTTCAGGCCCGCGACGAAGCCGCCGCCGACGCGCGGGGCGACGAAGGTCACCTGGTCGGGCGCGTCCCAGCTGTCGGTCTGCCCGGTGGCGGGGGTGTAGCGGTGGACGCGATGGCCCTTGATGTCGACAAACCAGACGGCGTCGCCATGCCAGATCGGCCCTTCGCCGAGCGTGGCCTTCAGGTCCCAGACGCAGGTGGGGGCAGTCATTGCGCTTCGTCTCCTCCTACGGCGCTGGCCCCCTCAGTCGCTTCGCGACAGCTCCCCCAGAGGGGGAGCATCTTGCTCGGCGCTTCTTGATCCTCCCCCTCTGGGGGAGGTGGCCCGGAGGGCCGGAGGGGGTCCTTCGCCGACCTATCTTATCGCCAGCCGGCGTCGATCCAGTATTCGTGGCCGGTGCAGAGATTGCCGTCGTCCGAGGCCAGGAACAGCACCAGCGAGGCCACGTTGGCCGGCAGGATGCGGCCCTTCAGGCACTGGGCCTTGACGATCTCGGCCTCGCCTTCGGGCGTGTACCACTTCTCCTGGCGCTTGGTCTTGACGTTGCCGGGCACCACGCAGGTGACGCGGATGTCGTCGGGGCCCAGTTCCCGGGCCAGGGCGCGGGTCATGCCCTCGATGCCGGCCTTGGCGGTCTCGTAGAGCACCAGCTCTTCCAGGCCCAGGTGCCAGCTGATCGAGCCGAAGTTGATGATCGCGCCGCCGCCGCGCGCCTTCATGCCCGGGGCCGCGGCCTGGGCGCAGAACAGCATGTGGCGCAGATTCACGTTCATGCGGTTGTCCCAGTAGGCCGGGGTCACTTCGGCCAGGCTGTGACGGTCGTCGTTGCCGGCGTTGTTGACCAGCACGTCTATGGGGCCGATTTCGGCGAAGAAGGTCTTCACCGCGTCGAGGTCGGTCAGGTCGATCGGCTTGAACACCGGCTTGATGGCGCTGCCGGCCAGTTCGGCGACCAGGGCCTGCGAGTCCTCGACGGCGATGTCGACGAAGATCACCTCGGCGCCCTGGTTGGCGAAGGCGGTGGTGAGGCCGGCGCCGATGCCGGAGCCGCCGCCGGTGACGACGACGCGCTTGCCCTTGAGGCTGGGATAGATGGCTGAGGACATGCGCTTACGCCTGGACTTGGAAGGTGAGGATCACAGCAGGCCGCGGCCGGCCAGATTGCGGATCAGGGCCGAGATGCCGAAGGTCCAGGGCTTGGCCTGGTCGCAGGTGGTCACCTCGTTCTCGAGCACGCCCAGCTTGGGGGTCGACACGCGGACGCGGTCGCCGACCTTGTGGGTGAAGCCCTGGCCGGCGGTGTCGCGGTCCTGGATCGGGGCGAACATCGTGCCCAGGAACAGCACGAAGCCGTCCGGATACTGGTGCTGCTTGCCGTAGGCCTGGCCGGCCAGCACGGCCGGGTCGCGGCTGATCAGGCTCATGTTCGACTTGCCGTCGAGCACGAAGTTGTCGCGGCCGGTGATCTTCAGCTCGACCTCGGCGGTGCGCACGTCGTCCAGCGAGAACGCGGCGTCGAACAGGCGGAAGAACGGGCCGATCGAGCAGGAGGCGTTGTTGTCCTTGGCCTTGCTGAGCAGCAGGGCCGAGCGGCCCTCGAAGTCGCGCAGGTTGACGTCGTTGCCCAGCGAGGCGCCGCGGATCTCGCCCTTGCCGTCGCACAGCAGCACGACTTCCGGCTCGGGGTTGTTCCAGTGGCTGTCGCTGCGGACGCCGACCTGGTCGCCCCAGCCCATCGACGACAGCGTCGGGCCCTTGGTGAAGATCTCGGCGTCGGGGCCGATGGCCACTTCCAGGTACTGCGACCACAGGCCGTCGGCGACCAAAGCCTCCTTCAGGCGGGCCGCGCCCTCGGAGCCGGGCTCGACGCTCTTGAGGTCGCCGCCCATGCGGTCGGACAGCTGCTGGCGGATTTCCAGGGCCTTGGCGGCGTCGCCGCGGGCGCGCTCCTCGATCACCCGCTCCAGGGTCGAGACGGCGAAGGTGACGCCGGCGGCCTTCAGGCACTGCAGGTCGACGGGCGCGAGCAGCTTGGCGGGCGCATTGCCTTGCGGATCATCCCAGACCGGGCGCAGGTCGAGCTTTTCGAGCGGACCCTTGTCGAGGCCGCGCGGGATCGCGTCGCCCGGGGCGTAGGCGTTCATCAGATCGGCGACGGTGGGGGCGATCTTGCTGACGTCCTCGACGTGGCCGCCGCGGATCAGGACCGGAGTCGGACCCTGGCCGAAGTCGATGCGGCCCAGAAGGGTCGCTTCCCGCCAGTCCTCGGGAAGGTATTGCGTCACGCCCACCGCGTTTTCTCCCTTTCGCGCGGGAGGATGTTCGACACCGCCCGCTACGCTTCGTAACTCCCTGTCTTGTTAGCGCTAACATGTGGAGGGGCGCAAGGGAGTTGTCTGACAACTGGAAACTCACGTCTGCCACGTGGCTCCAACACCTCTCCCAAGGGGAGAGGGAGGGGCCCGCGCCGAAGGCGTGGGAGGGTGAGGGGGTAAGACGTCGAAGGTTTTGGCGAGGGGAGCAACGGCCAGCCGTGTAACCCCTCACCCTCCCAGGCTGTCGCCTGGGCCCCTCCCTCTCCCTGTGGGAGAGGTGTTTCTGGGGTGGGAGAGGCGCCTACTGCGGCGCCGGGCCCGTCGAGTCCCGGACGATCAGGGTGTGCGGATGCATCAGCTGCCGCGGCTCCCCGGTTCCGTCGCGATGGCGGCGGATTTCTTCCAGCACCAGGTCGACGGCGGCGCGGGCCATGGCGGCGATGGGCTGGTGGACGGTGGTCAGGGCCGGCCAGATGTTGGCGGCGATCGAGGTGTCGTCGAAGCCGACGATCGAGACGTCGCCCGGCACGTCCAGGCCCAGGCGGTGCGCGAGGCCCGCCGTGGCTGCGGCCATGTCGTCGTTTGCGGCGAAGATGGCGGTCGGGCGCTCCTTGACGTTCAGCAGCCGCTCGGCCGCCTCCAGGCCCGAGCGATAGGTGAAGTAGCCCTGCTCGACCCGGACGTCCTCCTGCGGGATGCCGGCCGACTTCAGGGCGGTCATGAAGCCGTCCATCCGCTGCTGGCTGACCGTCTGGTTGGGGTGGCCCTTGATGAAGCCGAAGCGCTTGTGGCCCAGGGCCAGCAGGTGCTGGGTCAGCTCGAAGGCGGCGGCCTCGTTGTCGATGCGGATGGTGGCCATGTCGCTGCTGGCCGTGCCGGGCGCGACGGCCACGGCGGCCGCGCCGGCGGCCTTAACCTCGGCCAGGACCGTCTGGGACTCGCACAGCGGCGGCGGCAGGATCAGGCCATCGACGCCGGTCTTCAGCAGGCGGGCCAGGGTGGCGCCGGCCAGTTCGGGCTCGGCGCATTTCTCGATGACGATCTGCGAGCCGGTGCGGCTGCTCTCGTCCAGCGCCCCGACCAGGAACTCCGACAGGTAGCCGGTCGAGGGGTTGTCGTAGAGCAGGCCGATGCGGAACGGGGCGCTGCCCGCCAGGCTGCGGGCGGCGGGGTTGGGGGCGTAGTTCAGCTCGGCGATGGCCTGCTCGACCAGCGCCCGGGTCTCTTCCTTGACGGTGGCCTCGCGGTTGATGACCCGCGAGACGGTCATCGGCGAGACGCCCGCGCGCGCGGCGACGTCGCGGATCGTGGCGCTCTGGCTGCTGCGCCGCCGCGTGCGCTCGGTGCGTTCGTTCATACTCTGAAGTCCGTCCCTTTTGGGCGAGTCTAGACCGTTTCTCGCGCCAGGGGGAAGCGGGGCCTTGGTCGAGGCTGCTCGTCGGGCGTAGGGAAGGGGGCATGAGCGACCTCTCCAAGCCCCTCGGCGCCGTCATTCTCTGCGGCGGCGGCTCGACCCGGATGGGCCAGGACAAGGCCTTGCTGGACTGGGGCGGCGTGCGCGCCGTCGATCGCGTGGCGGCGCTGGCCAGGGCCGCCGGGGCGCGGGTCGTGCTGACCGCTGGGCGCGACTACGGCCTGGACTGGGTTCCCGATCCGGAGGAGGGCGCGGGGCCGGTCGGCGGCGTGCTGGCCGGGGCGGCGGCGCTGCGGGCGCGCGGCTGCGCGCGGGCGCTGGTGCTGGCGGTCGATGCGCCGACCCTGACGGTGGACGACCTGGCGCCGCTTCTGGCGGCGGACAACGGCGCGACGTTCGAGGTTTCGCCCGTGCCGATGGTGCTACCTTTGGGCAGCGTGCCTGGAGACGCCTTGCCGGGCTGGCCGTTGCGCCGGCTGGTGGAGCGGGCGGGGCTGGCGGTGCTGCCTTGTCCGGAGGAAGCGCGGGCGCGGATCCTGGGGGCCAATACGCCAGAGGAGCGTGATCGGTTGAGGCCCTAGCCCCTCACCCTCCCATTGCTGCGCAATGGGCCCCTCCCTCTCCCTCTGGGAGAGGTGTTTTCAGAGCGAGCCGGCCTTTCTTCAACCTCTCCCATGGGGAGAGGGAGGGGCCCGCGCCGAAGGCGTGGGAGGGTGAGGGGCTACGCCGCCTCAGTACACGTCCCGCCGATAACGGCCCTGGTCGGCCAGATCCTCCAGCGCCTCGACGCCCAGGATCTCGCCCAGCGCCGTGTGGACCTCGCGCGACATGCCTTCCAGCGAGCCGCAGACATAGATAGCCGCGCCGTTCGCCACCCAGGCCCGAACCTCGTCGGCGGCCGCGCTCAGGCGGTGCTGGACATAGACCTTGTCGGCCTGGTCGCGGGAGAAGGCGAGATCCAGGCGCGCCAGCACGCCCGAGGCGACCCAGGCCTCGATCTCGTCGCGATGGAAGAAGTCGTGGGCGGACGAGCGCTCGCCGAACACCAGCCAGTTGCGTCCGCGGCCCAGCGCGGCGCGGGCCTTCAGGTGGCTGCGCAGGCCCGCCAGGCCCGTGCCGGCGCCGATCAGGATCATCGGCCGGTCGTCTTGCGGCGCGTGGAAGCTGCGGTTGGAGCGCACGCGGCCGGCGATCTCGCCGCCCGCCGCCGCATGCTCGACCAGCCAGCCCGAGCCCAGGCCCGGCTTGCCGTCGGCGCGGCGCATCAGGCGCACGACCAGCTCGACCCCGCCGTCGGTCGGCAGCGAGGCGATCGAGTATTCGCGATGGGGCAGGGCGGGCAGGGTGTCGACCAAGGCCTGGGGCGTCGCGCCCGCCAGCGCCTTGATGGCCGCGTCCTCGTGCGGCAGCCGCCGCCAGGACAGGGCCTCGCCCAGCGTGCCGGCCTCGTCGGACTTCACCGGCGCGTCGGCGCCCAGCGACAGGCGCGAGAGCAGGTCGGCGACCTCGGCGGGGGCGTTGCGGGGGCCGATCTCGACGATGTCGCCGGCCTGCCAGGTCGCGCCGCCGTCCAGCGGTTCAAGCCGCACATGGAAGGCGCCTTCGCCGGCCGAGCCGGGATTGAGCAGGCGGCGGTCGGCCAGTTTCCAGCGGCCGTAGGCGGGACGGCTCCAGTCGGGAGCGTCGGTGGAGCCGGTGAGCACCGAAAGCTGCGACTGCCAGTGACGCAGGGCGGCGGCTTCGCCGTCGTCGACCTCGACGGTGTCGAACAGGCGCGATCCGCCGTTGCGGGCCAGCCAGGCGTCCAGGCTGCGGCCGAAGGCGCAGTACTGGGCGTAGGTCGAGTCGCCCAGGGCCAGCACGGCGTAGGACAGCTTGGCCAGGTCGGGCTCGGTGCTCATCACGTCGCGGATGAAGCGGCGGGCGTTGTCGGGGGCGTCGCCCTCGCCCGTGGTGCTGACGATGAAGAGGGCGCGGCCGGTCAGGTCGGCGGGCTCGACGGCGGCCAGTTCGCGCAGCCGCACCGGCAGGTTCGCCGCCTGCAGGGCCTTGGCCGTGGCCATGGCCAGTTCCTCGGCGAAGCCGGTCTGGCTGGCGAAGGCCACGAGCACCGGCTCGCCGGCGCCGGCGGCCAGGGCGGCCTCCTCGCGGGTGGCCTTCCTCTTGCGCAGGGCGACCTTCAGCGCGATCCCGGCGCACAGCAGGACGTAGAGGCCGACGACGATCGCGGCCAGGGCCAGGCGACGCGCGTCCGGCGGCAGGCTGGAGAGCAGTTCGGTCATTCGTCGAGCATCGCCTGCAAGGCCGGCGACAGGCGCTCCTGCAAGCCGTTGTGGCCGCGCGTGACGACCAGGGCCGGCAGGCTTCGGGCCGTAGCGAAGGCGATGGCGGCCTCGGGGCCCATCACGGTGAGGGCGGTGGCCAGGGCGTCGGCGGTCATGCACTCGGGGTGCAGCACGGTGACGCTGACCACGCCGGCGTCGCACGGCGCGCCAGAGGCCGGGTCCAGCGTGTGGGCGTAGCGCTTGCCCGCATGGTCGAAGAAGCGGCGGTAGTCCCCCGAGGTCGCCACCGACAGGCCGTGCAGGGCCAGCAGGGTGCGGGGCGAGGCCTCGTCGTTGGCGGAGGCGACCGGCGGGCGCTCCAGCTCGACCCACCAGGGCTGGCCGTCGGGCTTGGCGCCCGTGCCGCGCAACTCGCCGCCGACCTCGACGAGGTAGGAGCGCACGCCGGCCCGGTCGAGGGCGCGGGCGGCCTCGTCGACGCCGAAGCCCTTGGCGATGCCGTTGAGGTCGATATGGAGCCCCCCCGGCTGAAAGAGCGCGTCGCCGTCCAGCGTCACGCGGCGCCAGCCCATGGGCGCGCGGGCGGCGTCCAGCGCGTCGGCGCTGGGCGGCTCGCCGGAGAACGGGCGGGGGCCGAAGCCCCAGAGATCGGTGACCGCGCCAAGCGTCGGGTCGAAGGCGCCGTCGCTGCCTTCGGCCACCTCGAGGGCGCGGCGCAGGACGGTCGAAAAGCCCGCGGGCAGGGCGGTCCAGGTTCCGGCGGGCGAGCGGTTGAAGCGGGACAGCGCCGACATCGGGTCCCAGGCGCTCATCTCGGCCACCACCCTGTCCAGCGCGCGCTGGACCATGGCGGTCATGGCCGCAAGGTCGGTGGCGACGGGCAGCACGGCCTTGACCGACCAGGTCGTGCCCATGGTCTGGCCGTCGAACGCGCGCACGACCCCGCCCACCGGCCGGGCCGGCGGTTCGCTGAGCATGGGAACGAGGACGCGGGTCATGGGGGAGGTCTTCCAAACTCCTCCCCCGCAAGGTGGGGGAGGGGGACCGCGAAGCGGTGGAGGGGACGGCGGCGCGCACGGCGCTCCGTCACTCGCCCCCTCCGTCGCGGCGCGTATTCGCACCGCGCCACCTCCCCCGTTTGCACAGGGGAGGAGCTATGCCGCTGAATTACGGACGCTGGGCTTCGAACGTCGCGGTGTAGCTGGCGCTGAAGCCGTTGCCGGCCAGGGCCGTCGGGGCGCCGCCTTGGCCGCCGCCGGGACCGCCCGGACCAGCCGGACCACCGGGACCGCCCGGACCGCCTTGGCCGCCGCCCGGAGGACCGCCCATGCCGCCGCGGCCGGTCTCGCCGGTGCGGACGCTGGCGTTCAGCCAGTACATGCCGGCTTCCGGCAGGGTGAACTTGGCCGCGCCGTCGGGGCCGGTCTTGACCTTGATCTCGCCCGGCGAGGCCCGGTAGCGCGAGGCGCCCGGCACGATCGTCACTTCCAGGTCGGCGGCGGGCTTGCCGTCGATCAGGAACTTGAAGGTCGCCGCTTCGGTGGCCACCACGTCGTTGGGGTGGGTGACCGGAACCAGTTCCAGGCCCTTGCCGGTCGGCTTCAGGACGGTGTCGGTGGGCGCGCCGCGCGTGACGAAGGTTTCGTTGCGGTTGAAGCTCTTGATGGTCTTCAGGTCGGCGGCATTGGCCGGAACCTGCTTGGCGAAGTCGTCGGCGCTGCCGCGGAAGCGCTTGACCTCGCCGTTCTCGGTCCAGCTGGCCATGACGCTGCTGGAGGCGGTGCCGATCTTGTAGGTGCCGGCCTTGGCCAGCTCGACGTCGAACACCGAGCGGTACTGGCCGGTCGAGGCGTTCTTCAGCGGCTCGGTCGCGCCGTCCGGGGTGGTGATGACCACGCCGTCCACGCGCATGGCGCGGTGGTCGGGGTAGAACAGCTCGTTGGAGATGGCCGCGTCGACGGTCACCCAGGCGCCGTCGCCCGACAGCACGGTGGCCGAGGGGACGAGCCAGGCGCGGTGGGCGTGGGCCGCCAGCGGCAGGGTCAGGGCGACGGTCGCCGCCGTGAGGGCGAGAAGGCGCTTGCGAAGGATCATGGCGTTTCTCTCTTGCTTATTTGACGGTGACCGAGACGGCGCCGAGTTCGGCCGTCCCCTTGGCGGAGGCGGTCGCGCCGGGCTTGCCCCAGGTGAAGGGGACGCGCACGGCCTCGTGGCCGCCGACCTCGCGGGCGGCTTCGACCACCAGGGTGTAGGCGCCCGGCTTCAGCTTCGACAGCTGGCTCTTGGCGCCGCTGAAGGTCAGCTTCTGCGGGCCCGGGGCGCGCGTGGCCGAGGAGATGCCGTCGGCCGGGAAGCTCATGGTGCGGCCGGCCTTGCGCCACCACTGGCGCATGTCCTTCAGCCACTTCTCGCCCTTGTCCTCCTTGGAGTCCGGATCGTACCAGACGGCCAGGGTGGCGGCGGCGGTGGCGTCGGGGGCCTCGACCCAGATGGCCACGTAGGGCTTGTGGTACTCGGCTACCGAAAGGCGCGGGATCTCGACGGTGACGTTGAGGTCGGCGGCCATCGCCGGAGCGCCGACGGCGGCGCCGGCGAAGGTCAGCAGGGAGACGGTGCGCTTCACGGAAGGCGGCCTTTCTCTAGAGGTGGACGAACAGGATGATGATCAGGAGCGGAATGGCCAGGCCCGCGGCGGTCAGCGGCCAGGTCATCGGCCGCCCGCGGGCGTGGAACTGAAGCAGGATCAGGCCGGTGACCGTGAAGATCACGCAGGCGCCGGCGAAGATGTCGATGAACCAGCTCCAGGCCTTGCCGGTGTTGCGGCCCTTGTGCAGGTCGTTGAGCAGGCTGATCGAACCGCGGGTGGTCTTTTCGTGCTCGACGGCGCCGGTTTCGCGGTCGATGGCGATCCAGGCGTCGCCGCCGGGGCGGGCCAGGGCCAGATAGACCTCGGCGTCGGACCATTCGCCGACGCGGCGGGCGATGTCGGCGTCGACGGCCTTGTCGAGCCAGGTCTCGACCTTGATCGGCAGGGGGCGCTTGCCCTCGGTCGGGCCCGAAGCCAGCTCGGCGATCAGCTCGGGCGGCAGGGTGGCCTTCTTGCTGACGACCTTGGGCTCGGCTTCGATCGAGCCCGCGTGGTTGAGGGTGAAGCCGGTGATGGCGAACAGCAGCATGCCCACCAGGCTGATCGCCGCGCTGATCCAGTGCCACTGGTGCAGCTGCTTCAGCCAGAAGGAGCGGCGGTTCTGTTCGGCGGCGGCTTTCACGGTGCTTTCGGTACGGCGAGCTTCACTGCCGCCGTCCATACTTGAGAGCGACTTGCAATTACAAGAGCCGATCGCGATCCGGCCTCGCTTGGAAACATTTGGTCACGGATCGGTTCAGAGCGCATGACCTATCAGCTGCATTATTGGCCGGGCATCCAGGGCCGCGGTGAATTCGTCCGCCTGGCGCTGGAAGCGGCCGGTGCGGACTATGTCGATGTCGCCCGCCGGGATCCGGACGAGGGCGGCGGCGAAGACGCCCTGATGGACGACCTGGCCGAACTGGGCGGGTCCCGCGCGGCCTTCGCGCCGCCGTTCCTGGTCGACGGCGACCTGGTCATCGGCCAGACGGCGAACATCCTTCTCTACCTGGGATCCAGGCACGATCTCGCGCCGGCCGCCGAGAGCGGGCGGCTGTGGGTCAACCAACTGCAGCTGACCATCGCCGACCTGGTGACCGAGGCCCACGACACCCACCATCCGGTCGGCATGGGCCTCTATTACGAGGACCAGAAGGACGAGGCCGCGCGGCGCTCGGAGGAATTCCGCGGCCAGCGGATTCCCAAGTTCATGGGCTGGTTCGAGCGGGCGCTTGCCCGGGAAGAGGGCGGCGGCGACGCCTGGCTGGCCGGGGGCGCGGTCTGCTACGCCGACCTGTCGCTGTTCCAGGCGGTGGAGGGGCTGCGCTACGCCTTCCCCAACGCCATGGCGCGGCTGGAGCCGGACATTCCGAAGGTGGTCGCGCTGCGCGATCGGGTGGCGGACCTGCCCAGGATCGCGGCCTATCTCGCCTCGGAGCGGCGCATTCCGTTCAACGAGATGGGGATTTTACGGGGAGGGGGAGAGGCGCAGCGGCGCCAAGCTGCTATGCCTCCCCACCATGGCCAAGCTCGACGACACCTATGATCCGCTGACCCCCGTTCCGGCCGACCGCCGGGTGTTCGGGACGCGCGACGCCTTCTCGCTGTGGTTCAGCCTGGGCATCGGCCTGCTGGTGCTGCAGGCCGGGGCTTTCCTGGTCCCGGGCCTCAGTCTTGGCATGGCGCTGGCGGCGATCGTCACCGGCTCGGTGCTGGGCGCGCTGCTGCTGGCGGCCGCCGGCGTGGTCGGGGCCGACACCGGACTTTCGGCCATGGGTACGCTGCGGCTGGCCCTGGGCGCGCGCGGCGCGGCCGTGCCGGCGGTGCTCAACGCGGTGCAGCTGGTCGGCTGGGGCGCGTTCGAGATCATCGCCATGCGCGACGCCGCCGACGCCCTGGCCCGGCAGACCTTCGGCCTTTCCAACCCGCTGGCCTGGACCGTGCTGTTCGGCGCGCTGGCGACGTGGCTCGCTTTCATGGGGCCGGTGTCGTTCGTGCGGCGGTTCCTGCGCGCCTGGGGCCTGTGGCTGCTGCTGGGCGGGGCGGGCTGGCTGACCTGGCGGCTGCTGTCGCAGCACGACCTGGCCGCCCTGTTCGCCAGGGCCGGGACCGGCGAGACCAGCTTCGGCGCCGGCGTCGACCTGGTGGTGGCCATGCCGCTGTCGTGGCTGCCGCTGATCGCCGACTACACGCGTTTTGGCCGCTCGCCCGGCCGGATGTTCCGTGGCAGCGCGGCCGGCTACCTGCTGGCCAACATCTGGTTCATGGGCCTGGGCGCCTGCTACGCCCTGGCGGCCGGAGGCGGAGAGGGGCTTTTGCTGACCGCCCTGGCGGCGGCGGGGGGCGGCATCGCCCTGCTGCTGATCGTGGTCGACGAGACCGACAACGCCTTCGCCGACATCCATTCGGCCGCCGTCTCGACCGCCATCCTGGCGCCGGTGCGCCCGGCGCATCTGGCCCTGGCCTTCGGCGCGCTGTGCACCCTGATCGCCCTGCTGGCGCCGCTTGCCCGCTACGAAGGCTTCCTGCTGCTGATCGGCTCGGTGTTCGCGCCGCTGTTCGGGGTGCTGCTGACCGACCACTTCGTCGTGCGCCGCCGCCAGGCGCAGGCCGCCGGCGCCTTCGCCTGGGGGCTGAACCTGCCGGGACTGCTGGCCTGGGCGGCCGGGATCGCGGCCTATCAGGGCTTCAGCCGCCTGGCGCCGCAGTGGGGCGCGACCCTGCCGGCGCTCGCGGTCGCCGCGCTGGCCTATCTTTGCCTGCGGTTGATCCGGCGGCCGGCGAAGGGCTGACCGACCGGCGTCGTGATAACGCTGTCCGGTCAAGTTGGTCTCGACAAGCGGGCCTTAACAAAAGAAACATCCAGGCTTCTCACCGCGAGGGGACGTTCGCGGGCTGCATTGGGGTCGTTTCTTGAAAGCGCTTTTCTTCTCGGTCTCGCTTCTGTCGCTGGTGGGCGGCGCCGCTCTCGCCCAGGACTACCTGCCGCAACCAGCCGCGCCGACGCCGCCGATCGTCGCCCCGCAGGACGTGGCCTATCCGGGCGTGCTGAAGCTCTATGTCGACGCCACCGACCTCGAGCGCAAGATTTTCGACGTCAAGCTGACCCTGCCGGTCGCCAAGCCGGGTCCGATGACCCTGTACTATCCGCAGTGGGTTCCGGGCGGCCACTCGCCGCGTAACGACATCGACAAGCTGGCGGGCCTGGTGATCACCGCGGGCGGCAAGACGATCGCGTGGAAGCGCGACGTGGTCGAGGTCAACGCCTTCCACATCGACGTGCCGGCCGGCGTCACCGAACTCTCCGTCGCCTACAAGTTCCTGTCGCCGGTCGAGACCAAGGTCGGCCGCATGGTCATGACCCCGGACATGCTGAACCTGCAGTGGCTGCAGATGACCATGTACCCGGCCGGCCACTTCACCCGCCGCATCACGGTCGAGCCGACCGTCAAGCTGCCGGAAGGCTTCCAGTTCGCCTCGGCCCTGGAAGTGGCCAAGACCGAGGGCCAGGTCACCAGCTTCAAGCCGACCAGCGTCGAGACCCTGGTGGACTCGCCGATGTTCGCCGGCCGCTACTTCAAGTCGGTCGAGCTGGATCCGGGCGGCCCCGCGCCGGTGCGCCTGAACATGATCGCCGACAAGCCCGAACTGCTCGAGTACAAGCCCGAGCAGTTGCAGGCCCACAAGAACCTCGTGCAGCAGGCCTACAAGCTGTACGGCTCGCACCACTACGACCACTACGACTTCCTGGTCGCCCTGTCGGACCAGATCGGCGGCATCGGCCTGGAGCACCACCGGTCGAGCGAGAACCGCGTCGCGCCCAAGTACTTCACCGACTGGGAGAAGTCGTACGTCGGCCGCGACCTGCTGCCCCACGAGTTCACCCACTCGTGGAACGGCAAGTTCCGCCGTGGCGCGGACCTGTGGACCCCGACCCTCAACACCCCGATGCGCGACAGCCTGATGTGGGTCTACGAGGGCCAGACTCAGTACTGGGGCTTCGTGCTGTCGGCGCGCTCGACCCTGCTGTCCAAGGAGCAGACGCTCGATTCCATCGCCATGACGGCGGCGCTGTATGACAACCGCCGCGGCCGCGACTGGCGTCCGGTGCAGGACACCACCAACGACCCGATCATCGCCAGCCGCAAGCCGCTGTCGTGGCTCTCCTACCAGCGTAGCGAGGACTACTACTCGGAAGGCCAGCTGGTGTGGCTCGACGCCGACACGCTGATCCGCGAGAAGACCGGCGGCAAGAAGTCGCTCGACGACTTCGCCAAGGCCTTCTTCGGCATCGCCGACGGCTCGTACGTGTCGCACACCTACACCTTCGACGACGTGGTGGCGGCGCTGAACGGCGTGGTTCCCTACGACTGGGCCGGCTTCCTGAAGGACCGCATCGAGGGCGTGAACCCCAAGGCCCCGCTCGATGGCCTGGCGCGCGGCGGCTACAAGCTGGTCTACACCGACACCCCGACCGACTACTTCAAGGTCTCCGAGACCCGCGCCAAGAACACCAACCTGGCCTATTCGATCGGCCTGACGGTGGGCTCGGACGCGGTGCTGACCGACGTGCAGTGGGACGGTCCCGCCTTCAAGGCCGGCCTGACCCAGGGCCTGACCATCGTGGCCGTCAACGGCGACACCTACGACGCCGAGAAGCTGAAGGCGGCGGTGAAGGCCACCGCCAAGGGCGTTCCGGTCGAGCTGCTGGTCAAGGAAGGCTCGCGCTACCGTAGCGTGAAGCTCGATTACAGCGGCGGCCTGCGCTACCCGCGCCTGGAGCGCATCGCCGGCACGCCGGCACGCCTGGACGACATCCTGGCAGCCCGCAAGTAACCGCCAGAGCCGTCCGGCGCCCGGGGCCGCGAGGCGCCGGACGGCTTGTTCTCCCAGACGCGCGGCCGCGCCTGTCCTGGAAGAACACATGTCCGATTCCACGAAGTTCGAGCGTCGCCAGCTGTTGGTCGGCGCCACCGCCGCCGCCGTCTCCACGGCCCTGCCGGCCATGGCCGCGCCCCAGAAAGCGGTTGGGAAAGGTGAGGCGACCAAGCTCTACGCCCTGTTCGACGCCTTCTTCGACGAAGACCTGACCGAGAGCCCCGAGCAGGCCACCAATCTGGGCCTCGACAACGGCGTCCATGCCGGCGCCCGCACCCGGCTGGGCGACCGCTCGATCGCCGCCTGGATCAAGGAGCGCCGCGAGCCGGCCCAGCGTCTTGCGCGCCTGAAGGCCGTCGACCGCAGGGCCCTGACCGGCGAGGACGCCGTCAACTACGACACCGCCGCCTACTATTACGGGGCGCGCGACAAGGCCTCGGGCTTCGACTACGGCGCGGTGTCGCGGCCGTTCGTGGTGACCCAGTTCTATGGCGGCTATTCGTCGGTCCCCAGCTTCCTCGACAACAAGCACGAGGTGAAGTCGGCCGCCGACGCCGACAGCTACCTGGAGCGCATGGCCGGTTTCGCCGGCGTGCTGGACCAGGAGAGCGAGCGGGTGCGGGCCGATGCGGCCAAGGGCGTGATCCCGTCGGACTTCATCCTCGACAAGGCCATCGGCCAGTTGAAGCAGTTCCGCGCCCTGCCCCCTGAAAAGAACGTGCTGGTCGCCTCGATGGCCCGTCGCGCCAAGGCCTATGGCGACTACGACGCCAAGGCCGCCGCTCTGCTGGCAAGGGCGGTCCACCCGGCGCTGGACCGCCAGATCGAGACCCTGACCGCCGTCCGCGCCAAGGCCGTGCACGAGGCCGGCATGAACCGCTTCAAGGACGGCGACGCGTTCTATGCGGCCTTGCTGCGCATCTACACCACCACCGAGAAGACCCCCGACGAGGTCCATCGCCTCGGCCTGGAGGAGGGCGCGCAGATCCAGGCGCGGATGGACGAGATCCTGAAGAAGCGCGGCTTCACGCAAGGCTCGGTCGGCCAGCGCATGGCCGCCCTGAAGGACCTGCCGGGCGAGAGCTATCCCAACACCGACGAGGGCCGCGCCCAGATCCTGGCCTACTGCAATCGCCTGATCGCGGAAATGCAGCCCAAGCTGCCGCAGTGGTTCGGCATCACGCCAAAGATCCCGGTCGAGGTGCGCCGCATCCCGGCCTACACCGAGAACGGCTCGTCGGGCGGCTATTACGAGCGTCCGCCGCTGGACGGCTCGCGCCCGGGCGCCTTCTACATCAACCTGCGCGACACGGCAGAGCGTCCCCGCTACGCCCTGCCGACCCTGACCTATCACGAGGCCGCGCCGGGCCATCACTTCCAACTGGCCCTGACCGCCGAGGGCAGCCTGCCGCGCCTGCGCCAGAACATGTTCTTCTCGGCCAACACCGAGGGCTGGGCGCTCTACGCCGAGCAGGTGGCCATGGAGATGGGCCTCTACGAGACCGACGACCTGGGCCTGCTGGGCATGTACCAGGCCCGGCTGTTCCGGGCCTCGCGCTGCGTGGTCGACACCGGCATCCACGCCAAGGGCTGGAGCCGCGAGAAGGCCATCGCCTACATGGTCGAGACCGGCGGCGACGACGAGGGCCGCATCACCCGCGAGGTCGAGCGCTATTGCGCCAACCCCGCCCAGGCCTGCTCCTACAAGGTGGGCCACACCGTCTGGGCGGCTCTGCGCGAGCGGACCAAGCAGCGGCTGGGCGCCAAGTTCGACATCCGCAAGTACCACGACACCGCCCTGCTGGTCGGCCCGACCCCGCTGACCGTGCTGGAGAGCGTGGTCGACGCCTGGCAGGGGTGACCTGAGCCTTCCTCTCCCATGGGGAGAGGAGGGGACCCGCCGCTTGCGGCGGGGAGGGGGGGGGGTACGCCGTTGGCCGTTTAACCCCTCACCCTCCCACGCCTGTCGGCGCGGGCCCCTCCCTCTCCCTCAAGGAGAGGGAGTAATAAAAGTGACCGGTAACATTTGGGCTTGAGTGGTCTGACAAGCTCTCTCATAGTGTCAGGCAAGACGGCGCGAAGCCGCCGTGACAGACGCTGGGGAAACGCAAGGATGACCACGACCCTCACCCGCCGCACGCTGGGCGTCAGCCTGGCCGCTCTCGGCGCCGCCATGGCGCCGGTGGTCCGCGCCGCGCCGAAAGCCGGGGGCGACAAGGCGATCTACAAGGACGCCGCCCAGCCGGTCGACGCGCGGGTCAAGGACCTGCTGGCGCGGATGACGCTGGAGGAGAAGGCCGCCCAGCTGATCGGCATCTGGCTGACCAAGGCGGCGATCCAGACCCCCGAGGGCGACTTCTCGCCCGAGACCGCGACCAGGAACTTCCCCAACGGCCTGGGCCAGATATCGCGCCCGACCGACCGCCGGGGCCTCAAGCCCGCCAAGGAGGTCAACGCCGCCGCCGGGGCCGAGGACGGCTCGGTCGGCCGCAACGCCCCGCAGACCGCCAAATACGTCAACGCCGCCCAGAAATGGGCGATGGAGAAGACGCGCCTGGGCATCCCGATGCTGATGCACGACGAGGCCCTGCACGGCTACGTCGCGCGTGATGCGACCAGCTTCCCCCAATCGATCGCCCTGGCCTCGACCTTCGATCCGGAGCTGGTCGAGCAGGTGTTCTCGGTCGCCGCCAAGGAGATGCGGGCCCGGGGCTCGAACATCGCCCTGGCCCCGGTGGTCGACGTGGCCCGCGACCCGCGCTGGGGCCGCATCGAGGAGACCTACGGCGAGGATCCGCACGTCTGCGCCGAGATGGGCCTGGCCGCCATCCGCGGCTTCCAGGGCAAGACCCTGCCGCTGGCGCCCGACAAGGTGTTCGTCACCCTCAAGCACATGACCGGCCACGGCCAGCCCGAGAACGGCACCAATGTCGGCCCGGCCCAGATCGCCGAGCGCACCCTGCGCGAGAACTTCTTCCCGCCGTTCGAGCGGGCGGTGAAGGAGCTGCCCGTCCGCTCGGTCATGCCCAGCTACAACGAGATCGACGGGGTGCCCTCGCACGCCAACCGCTGGCTGCTGACCGACGTGCTGCGCGGCGAGTGGGGCTTCGAGGGCGCCACGATGAGCGACTACTTCGCCATCAAGGAGATCATCACCCGCCACAAGCTGACCGACCAGCTGGCCGACACGGCGGTGATGGCCATGAACGCCGGCGTCGACGTCGAGCTGCCCGACGGCGAGGCCTATGTGCTGCTGCCCCAGCTGGTGCGCGCCGGGCGCATCCCCGAGGCCGCCGTCGACGCGGCCGTGGCGCGGGTGCTGAAGATCAAGTTCGAGGGCGGGCTGTTCGAAAATCCGTATGCGGATGAAAAGTCCGCCGACGCCAAGACCGCGACGCCGCAAGCGCTCGCCCTGGCCCGCGAAGCCGCCCGCAAGGCGGTGGTGCTGCTGAAGAACGACAAGGGCCTGCTGCCGCTGGACGGCAGGAAGATCAAGCGGCTGGCCCTCCTGGGCACGCACGCCAAGGACACCCCGATCGGCGGCTATTCCGACGAGCCGCGCCACGTGGTCTCGGTGCTGGAGGGGCTGACGGCCGAGGCCAAGGCGCAAGGGTTCGCCCTCGACTACGCCGAGGCCGTGCGGATCACCGAAAAGCGCATCTGGGCCGCCGACGAGGTCAAGCTGGTCGACCCGGCCGTGAACGCCAAACTGATCGCCGAAGCCGTCGAGGTGGCGAAAAAGGCCGACGTCGTGGTCATGGTGCTGGGCGACAACGAGCAGACCAGCCGCGAGGCCTGGGCTGACAACCACCTGGGCGACCGCGATGACCTGGATCTGGTCGGCCAGCAGAACGACCTGGCCCGCGCGATCTTCGCCCTGGGCAAGCCGACCGTGGTGCTGCTGCTCAACGGCCGCCCGCTGTCGGTGAACCTGCTGGCGGAAAAGGCCGACGCCCTGGTCGAGGGCTGGTACCTGGGCCAGGAGACCGGCAACGCCGCCGCCGACGTGTTGTTCGGTCGGGCCAATCCGGGCGGCAAGCTGCCGGTCAGCATCGCCCGCGACGTGGGCCAGCTGCCGATCTACTACAACCGCAAGCCCACGGCCCGCCGCGGCTACCTGTTCGACCGCGCCACAAGCCCGCTCTATCCGTTCGGCTTCGGGCTGTCCTACACCAGCTTCGACATCGCCGCGCCGCGCCTGTCCAAGGCCCGTATCGGCCAGGGCGAGAGCACGACGGTGTCGGTCGAGGTGACCAACACCGGCAAGGTGGCCGGCGACGAGGTGGTGCAGCTCTACATCCACGACGAGGCCGCCTCGGTGACCCGTCCGGTGCTGGAGCTGAAGCACTTCAAGCGCGTCACCCTGGCCCCCGGCGAGAAGAAGACGGTGACCTTCGAGGTGAAGCCGTCGGATCTGTGGATGTGGAACCTGGAGATGAAGCGCGTGGTCGAGCCGGGCGACTTCTCGATCCTGGTGGGGCCGAACTCGGTGGACCTGAAGTCGGCGAAACTGACGGTGGCTTGAAGATGCTCCCCCTGAAGGGGGAGCTGTCGGCGAAGCCGACTGAGGGGGAAGTCGTTGCCGAAGCGGCCAAGGTCGCGGAGGCTGAAAACGGCCCCCCTCCGGCCCTCTGGGCCACCTCCCCCAGGAGGGGGAGGGTCTTGGATTAGGGAGCACTCACATGCGCCGTGTCGCGCCGATCCTGCTGGCCGCCGTGATGGCCACGCCCGCCGCCGCCCAGGGGCCGTTGCTGAACGGCCTGTTCGCCGACCATGCGGTGGTGCAGCGCGATCGGCCGCTGCCGGTGTTCGGCGCCGCCAGGCCTGGCGAGGCGGTGACCGTCACCCTAGGCGGCAAGTCGGCGACCGCCGCGGCCGGTCCCGACGGCGCCTGGCGCGTCGACCTGCCGGCTCTGGCGGCGGGCGGCCCCTACACCCTGGAGGCCAGGGCCGCGTCGGGCGCGAGCCAGACGGTCGCCGACGTGCTGGTCGGCGACGTCTGGCTGTGCTCGGGCCAGTCGAACATGGAGCTGCCGGTCGAGCGCGGCAACAACAGCTGGTCGGAGATCCGGTCGGCCGCCGACGACGGCCTGCGCATGGCCTATGTCGACCACGCCGACAGCCGGGCCGCGCGCGCCGACTTCATCAAGCCCCCGTCGTGGAAAGCCGCCAGGCCGGACGCGGTCGGGTCGTTCTCGGCCGCCTGCTACTACATGGCCCGCGAACTGCGGAAGACTGACAAGACGCCGCTGGGCCTCGTCCACGCCTCGTGGGGCGGTTCGGCCATCGAGGCCTGGCTGAGCCCGGCCGCGCTGCGCAAGGCCGGCGACTACGACAACGACATCGCCACCCTGCAGCTGTCGCTGAAGGACCGCCCGGCCGCCGACCGCCGCTGGGGCGAGACGATCAAGGCCTGGTGGAGCCTGCGCCACAACGGCGCCGACGGTGGACCGTGGCGGGGCGACGGGGCCTGGACGGCCGCGCCGCAGGGCCTGGGCGTCTGGGAAGGCTGGGGCGTGCCGGCCCTGGCCGATTTCAACGGCATGGTCTGGTTCGACACGTCCGTGACGCTGACGGCGGCGCAGGCCCAAGCTCATGCAAAGGGGGGCGCGGCCAGCCTCGAGATCGGCATGGTCGACGAGGTCGACACCACCTTCGTCAACGGCGTCGGGGTCGGCTCTACCTCGGGGGCGGGCACGGTGCGGGTCTATCCGGTGGCGGCCGGGACCCTGAAGGCCGGCGCCAACCGCATCGTCGTCTCGGCGCTCGACACCTACGCCAACGGCGGCATGTACGGCGACGCCGCCCGCGCCCTGGTGCTGGCCGACGGGACGCGGATCCCGCTGACCGCCTGGCGCTACCAGGTCGAGCCCAAGACCACCGGCGAACCGCCGCGCGCGCCGTGGGACACGCTGTCGGGCGTCTCGACGCTGTACAACGGCATGCTGGCGCCGATGGGGCCTTACGCCTTCAAGGGCTTCGCCTGGTACCAGGGCGAGAGCAACACCGGCCGCCCGCAGACCTATCAGGCGCTGCTGCGCGAACTGCTGGCCGAGCGTCGCGTGGGCCAGGCCGCCGACATGCCGGCGCTGGTGGTGCAACTGGCCAATTACGGCAAGCCGCAGCTGGCGCCGGAAGAGTCCGGCTGGGCCCAGCTGCGCGAGGCCCAGCGCGTCGCCGTCGCCAAGGACGGCCGCGCGGCCCTGGCCGTCATCACCGACATCGGCGACCCGTCCGACATCCACCCGACCAACAAGCAGGACGTCGGCAAGCGCCTAGCCCGGGGCGCGCGCCGCCTGGCGGGCCAGGCGGTGACCACCGGTCCGTCGCCGGTCTCGGCTCGCCGGGTCGGCGATGCGGTCGAGGTCCGCTTCGAGCAGGTCGCCGAGCGCCTGGCGACGCGGGGTTCTGACAAGGCCATCGGCTTCGAGCTGTGCGACGCGGCCAGCTGCCGGTTCGCCGACGCCCGGGTCGAGGGCGACAAGGCGGTGGTCGCCATCCCCGCCGGCATGAGCCCGAGCAAGGCGCGGTTCGCCTGGGCCGATGCGCCGACCTTCAACGTCTTCGACATGGCCGGCCTGCCGCTGGGTCCGTTCGAGATCGCGGTCGGTCCGTGAGCAAGGGCGTCACGGGCCTGCGCACGGCCGTCTCGGCCCTGGCGCTGGCCGCCGCCGTGGCGGCAGCGGCGGCTCTGGCGGCGCCCACCGCCGCGCGGTCGGCCCCATTGGCCGCCAAGCCCGCCGCCGTATCGGAGAAGCCTGTCGCGGGCGGCTTTCCGCTGATCCAGGGCGGCCAGCCCGCCCGGGTCGAGGCCGACGTCACCGACTGGCCCGGCGTGCTGCGCGCGGTGCAGGGCCTGCGCGGCGACCTCTCCAGGCTGTCGGGCGGCGCGGCGCCGGCCAAGGACGCGCCGCTGGTCATCGTCGGCACGCTGGGCAAGAGCGCCCAGATCGACGCCCTGGTCGCCTCGGGCAAGCTCGACGTCTCGGCGCTGAAGGGCCGCTGGGAGGGCTTCATCCAGCAGGTGGTGGAGAGCCCGCGCCCGGGCGTCGCCCGCGCCCTGGTCATTGTCGGCGCCGACAAGCGCGGCGCGATCTTCGGGGCCTACGACCTGTCGGAGCGGGCCGGCGTCTCGCCCTGGACCTGGTGGGCCGACGTGCCCGTGCTGGTGCGCCGCGACCTGTCCGTCGCGCCGGGCGCCAACCTGCAGGCGCCCAAGGTCAAGTACCGGGGCATCTTCCTCAACGACGAGAACCCCGCGCTCTACGGCTGGGCCAACGCGACGTTCGGCGGCTTCAACCACGCCTTCTACGAGCGGGTCTACGAGCTCGTGCTGCGGCTGAAGGGCGACTACCTGTGGCCGGCCATGTGGGGCAAGGCGCTCTATGACGACGACCCGCTGAACGCGGTGCTGGCCGACGAGATGGGCGTGGTGATCGGAACCTCGCACCACGAGCCGATGATGCGGGCGCACGTGGAGTGGGAGCGTTACGGCCAGGGCCCGTGGGACTATTCGAGGAATCCCGAGGCTCTTCGTCGCTTCTGGCGCGAAGGCGTCGAGCGGATGGGCGCCAACGAGAGCCTGGTCACGGTCGGCATGCGCGGCGACGGCGACGAGCCGATGACGCAAGGGACCGCCACCAAGCTGCTGGAGACTATCGTCGCCGACCAGCGCGCGATCATCGGCGAGGTCACGGGCAAGGACCCGTCGGCGACCCCGCAGGTCTGGGCGCTCTACAAGGAGGTGCAGGACTATTACGACGCCGGGATGCGGGTTCCGGGCGACGTGACCCTGCTGTTCGCCGACGACAACTGGGGCAACATCCGCCGCCTGCCGAAGCCCGGCGAGACCCGGCCGGGCGGCTACGGCGTCTACTACCACTTCGACTATGTGGGCGGGCCGCGGAACTACAAGTGGCTCAACACCAACCAGATCGAGCGCGCCTGGGAGCAGATGAAGCGCGCCGACGACCACGGCGCTGACCGGCTGTGGATCGTCAATGTCGGCGACCTCAAGCCCATGGAGCTGCCGACCGAGTTCTTCCTCGACCTGGCCTGGAACCCCGACGCCATGCCGGTGGAAAGGCTGTCGACCTACACCCGCGATTGGGCGGCGGCGCAGTTCGGCCCCGAGCACGCGGCCGAGATCGCCGCCCTGCTGGACGGCTACACGAGGCTGAACGCGCGGCGGAAACCCGAACTGATCGACGCGGCGACCTTCAGCCTAGTCAATGACCGCGAGGCCGAGCGGGTGGAGGCCGAGTGGGCCGAGCTGGAGCGCCGCGCCGACGCGGTGCGCAAGGCGCTGCCGAAGGCCCAGGACGACGCCTTCTTCCAGCTGGTCTGGTTCCCGATCATGGCCAGCGCCAACCACACCCGGCTCTACATCGCCGTCGGCCGCAACCGGCTCTATGACCAGCAGGGCAGGGCCGCCTCGCAGGGCCAGGCCGACCTGGCCGAGCGTCTGTTCGCCCGCGACGCCGAGCTGACCGGCCAGTACCACGCGATCGGCGGCGGCAAGTGGGTCCACATGATGGACCAGACCCATATCGGCTATACGGGCTGGCAGCAGCCCGAGCAGAACGCCTTGCCCGTCCTGGCTCGCAACGTCGTCTACCGCGGCGCGCTGATGGGCGTCGCCGTCGAGGGGCGCGAGGCGCGCGTGGACGCCGAGCGCGGCGCCGACCTGCCGCCGCTGACCCGCTGGGGCCCGCCGTCGCGCTGGATCGACGTGTTCAATCGCGGCCCGTCGCAGATGGCGTTCGAGGCCAGTTCCGGCGCGGCCTGGCTGAAGCTGTCGCGCGGACCGGCCGGCGACTGGGGCGATACGCGGCTGGAGGTCTCGGTCGACTGGGCCAGGGCGCCCAGGGGCGTCCATCGCGCGCCGATCACGCTCAAGGGACCGGGCGGGCAGGCGGTCGTGGTGACGGCGGTGGTCGACAACACGCCCCGCAAGCCCGCCAGGGGCGCCTTCGTCGAGGCCGGCGGGCCGCTGGCCATCGAGGCCGAGCATCACGCCAAGGCGACCTCGGTCGATGGCGTCTCCTGGAAGACCATCCCCAACCTCGGCCGCACCCTGTCGGGCGTGGCGAGCTATCCGACCACGGCGCCGGCCAGCGTTCCAGGCAAGGGGCCGGTGCTCGACTATCTGGTCGATTTCGAGACGGCCGGGCCGGTGGATGTGACCGTGCTGGTCTCGCCGGGCCTGGACGTCACGGGCGGGACGGGCCCTCGCTTCGCCGTATCGATCGACGATGCGCCGCCGGTGGTGGTCGACACCATCCCCGACCCGTCGGAGAAGGCCTGGGACAAGGCGGTGGCCGATAACATCCGTTCACTGACGACATCGCTGGCGGTCCCGTCGGCAGGGGCGCATCGGGTGCGGCTGTGGCGGGTGGATCCGGGCGTGGTGTTCCAGCGCCTGGTGATTTCGCGCGGCGCGGTGGCGGGGAGCTATCTCGGGCCGCCGGAGGGGATGCGGCCTTAACTCCTCCTCCGTGAAACGGGGGAGGGGGACCACGAAGTGGTGGAGGGCTGTCTCTTATACACATCT
>LNIY01000078.1 GCA_001449105.1 Caulobacter vibrioides
CCCCCCCCCCCCCCCGCCCGCGGGGGGGGGGGGGGGCGGCGCGGGCCGCCGCCCGCGCGGGCCGGCGCCGCCCCCCGCCGGCACAGCGCCCAGTCTCGCCCCCTCCACCACTTCGTGGTCCCCCTCCCCCGTTTCACGGGGGAGGAGCTTTGGATCTTTTACTCCGCGCCCCCAAACCGCGCGGCCCATTCGGCGATCATGTCGTCGTCGATCTTCTTGAACAGGACCTCGGGCGCGCGCACGGCCTGGCCGGCGGGCACGGTCGAAAGCTCGGCGGCGACATCCGACGACGGCCAGGCCGGCGGCCAGGCCTGCCCGAACGCCTCGCCGATCTTCTCGGCGGCGAACGGGATGAACGGGGCCGAGATGCGGGCGTAGAGGGCCGCCAGGTTCAGGGCCGTGCGGACGATGACGGCGGCGCGGTCGCGGTCGGTCTTGATCGCCGTCCAGGGAGCGGCTTCCTGCAGGTACTCGTTGCCGACCACCCACAGGGCCCGCAGCGCCTGGGCGCTCTTGCGGATCTCGATGGCGTCCATCTGCTCGGCCAGGTCGGCCAGGCGCTCGGCGACGTCGGCGTAGAGCTTCTCCTCCAGCGGACCGATCTCACCACCTTCCGGCACGACGCCGTCGAACTTGCTCTCGGTGAACTTCAGGATGCGGTTGACGAAGTTGCCCAGCACGTCGGCCAGGTCGCGGTTCACGGCGCTGGCGAACTGCTCCCAGGTGAAAGCCGTGTCGCTGCCTTCCGGCGAGTTCGAGGTCAGGTACCAGCGCCACAGGTCGGGCGGCAGGATGTCGAGCGCCGCGTCCATGAACACGCCGCGCTTATTCGACGTCGAGAACTTGCCGCCATACCAGTTCAGCCAGTTGAAGGCCTTGAGCATGTCGACGCTCTTCCACGGCTCTTCGGAGCCGAGGATCGTCGCGGGGAAGCTGACGGTGTGGAACGCCACGTTGTCCTTGCCCATGAACTGGACGTAGCGGACGTCGTCGGCGCCGGCGTCGGTGCGCCACCACGAGCGCCAGTCGCGATCGGCGCCGCCTTCCGCCCATTCCTGGGTGGCGGCGATGTACTCGATCGGGGCGTCGAACCAGACGTAGAAGACCTTCTCCTCCATGCCCGGACGCGGCAGGCCGTCCTTGGTCACCGGCACGCCCCAGGCCAGGTCGCGGGTGATGCCGCGATCGATCAGGCCTTCGTCCAGGTGCTTGTAGGCGATCGACTTGGCCAGGGTCGGCCAGTCGGGATGGCTGTCGACCCAGGCGCGGATGCGCTCGGCCATCTTGGTCTGGAGCAGGTAGAGGTGCTTGGTGTCGCGCACCTCCAGGTTCCGCGAGCCCGAGATCACCGAGTACGGATCCTTCAGGTCGGTCGGGTCCAAGAGGTTGCCGCAGTTGTCGCACTGGTCGCCGCGGGCCTTCTCGAAGCCGCAGTGCGGGCAGGTGCCCTCGATGTAGCGGTCGGGCAGGAAGCGGCGGTCGTCGATCGAGTAGACCATCTGGTCGACCCGTTCCTCGATCAGGCCCTGGGCTTCCAGCACCTGCGCGAAGTGCTGGGTCAGGCGATGGTTCTGCGGCGAGGACGAGCGGCCGAAGTGGTCCCACGACAGGCCGAAGGCGCGGCCCACGTCATGCTGCAGCACGTGCTGCTCCTCGCAGTAGGTGGCCACGTCCTGGCCGGCGGCGGCGGCGGCCAGTTCGGCCGGGGTGCCGTGCTCGTCGGTGGCGCAGATATAGAGGGTGTCGTGGCCCCGGGCCCGCTGGAAGCGCGCATAGACGTCGGCCGGCAGCATCGAGCCCGCGAGGTTCCCCAGGTGCTTGATGCCGTTGATGTACGGCAGGGCCGAGGTGATCAGGATGCGGGCCATGGGACGGGGCGTCTTTCCGGGGACGAACAAGAAACAGGAGGCGTCCGCATATAGAAGGCCACGCGCCGGAGGGAAAGCGCCGCGGCTCTCGCGCAACCGGCGGGATCGCGAAATCGCGGGCTCGCGCGGCGGACGTTTTCGGGTTTGGATGGCCGGCGCTGGACTGGAGGCCCCATGATCCGCCGTCGACTGCCGCTGCTGCTCGTCGTCCTCGCCGTCCTGCTGGCCGGCGGCTGGTGGTGGTGGCGCGAGCGGCCCGATCCGTCGGTCATGCACGTCTTTCCCGGCGTGCGGGGCCCCGCCGGGACCTCCAAGATCGTCGAGCCGCCGCGCACGCGCATCGCGCAGTTCGACAAGGGCGGACCGCACCGGCTGGCGATCCTGGTCACCGACCCCCAATCGGGGTGGCTGGGCCTGGTGCGCGGCTTTCGCGCCCACGGCGTGCCGATCACCGTCACCCAGGATCCCGCCAGGGCCATGACCCACAAGGTGGTGCTGGTCTATCCGATCGTCTCGGGCCGGGTGCTGAGCGCCGAACAGTTGCGGGCCCTGGCCCGGCACGTGCGCGAAGGCGGCACGGTGCTGGCCTTCAACCTGGCCGGCGGAGGCCTTGGCGAGCTGTTCGGCGTCGGCGAGGGAACCGAGGCCTCGTCCCGCCTGCGCATGCGCTGGACGAAAGCCACCGGCGAGGCCGAGACCGACGAGATCGTCGTCTCCTCCACCGGCGAGGCCAAGGTCGCCAGCGTCGGCTACGCCTCCGGAACGGCGGAGGTCGCCGCCCGCTTCGACGACGGCTCGATCGCCGCCGCCTGCCGCCAGGTGGGCGGCCAGGCCTGCGTGCTGGGCGTGGATCTCGGCTCGCTGGCCCAGCGGTCGATGAACGGCCGGGCCGAGGCCCTGGCCCGGCGCTACGTCAACGGCTACGAGCCGTCGCTGGACAGCCTGTTTCGCTGGGTCCGCGACCTGTACGTGGCCGGCGAGCCGATGCCCTGGCTGGTCTCCACCGCCCCGGCCGGCCGCGAGGTCTCGATCCTGTTCACCCACGACGTCGACTACGGCCCGTCGGTGCGCAACGCCCTGGCCTATGCCGACGCCCTGAAGGCGCGGGACATCCGTGGGACCTTCTTCGTCCAGACCAAGTACATGAAGGACTATAACGACAAGGTCTTCTTCGACGACGCTGCGGTGGCCGACGTCAAAGGCCTGCTGGCGCGCGGACAGGAGGTGGGCAGCCACACCGTCGCCCACTCGCGCGAGTTCGAGCGGATGGACCTGGGCAGCGGCCGCGAGCGCTATCCGCGCTACCGCCCGTTCGTGGAGACCGACACCAAGGTGCGCGACGCCACGATCCTGGGCGAGCTGCGGGTGTCGAAGTTCCTGCTCGAGCGGCTGGCGGGCGCGAAGGTCGTGTCGTTCCGGCCAGGCCGGCTGGCCTATCCCTTCACCCTGCCCCAGGCGCTGGACGCGACCGGCTACCGCTATTCCTCGTCGATCACCGCCAACACGGTGCTGACCCACCTGCCCTTCCAGCTGACGGACGGGCGGGCCGACGGCGCCCTGCAGCCGGTGTTCGAGTTCCCGGTGGCCATCGAGGACGAAGAGGCCCCGCCTCTATTGCAGCGGCTCGACGCGGCCGACGCCCTGGTGACGCGCGTGGCCCGGGACAAGGGCATAGTCACGGTGCTGATCCACCCCAACACCGTCGGCGACAAGCTGAAGTTCGAGGAAGCCCTGGCCGACCGCTGGAAAGGACGGGCCTGGATGGGCTCAACCCAGGCCTTCGGCGACTGGTGGACGGCGCGCGACGCCCTGGACCTCGACATCCAGCCGCGCGGCGGCGGCTGGATCCTGGTCGCCAGCGCCCCCAGGGGCGCCTCGGACGTCGAGATCATCCTGCCCAAGGCCGCGAAGAGCGGCGTCGTCCTGCGCCTGCCGGCGGGAGGGCGCTCGACCACGGTGATCCCTTGAGGCGCCCGGCCCTCGCTCTGCTGCTGGTCGCCCTCGCCTCGCCGGCGGTCGCCGCGCCCAGACTGATCTGGTCGGACGAGTTCGACGGCGATCGCCTCGACGCGTCCAAATGGACGGCGGCGAGCGACTGCTGGGGCGGCGGCAATGAGGAGCGGCAGTGCTATTCGCCCGGCGCCGTCACCGTCTCGGGCGGGGTGTTGCGGCTCAACGCCCGCAAGGAGCGCGCATCCGGCTCGGCCCGCCGCGACGGCGGCCCGCGCGTGACCCGCGACTACGCCTCGGGCGGCGTCAGCACCAAGGGCCTGGCCTCGTTCCGCTACGGCCGCATCGAGGTGCGCGCCAAGCTGCCGCTGGGCCAGGGGCTATGGCCGGCGATCTGGATGCTGCCCGAACACGACAACTACGGCCCCTACCCGCTGTCGGGCGAGATCGACATCGCCGAGGCCGTGAACCTGGGGGTGCGATGCCGATCGTGCCGCGACCGGGTGCGGGCGGCGGTGCATCACGGGCCGACGCTGCAGGCCAACCGCAGCGACAGCGCCGACGCCGCGCTGGGCGACCTGACGGCCTTTCACGTGTTCGCGCTGGAATGGACGCCAAAACGGCTGACCTGGCTGCTCGACGGCAAGCCCTATTTCACCCGCGCGGGCGGCAGGCCCTTCGACGAGCGCTTCCACCTGATCCTCAACCTGGCGGTCGGCGGGCGGTGGGCGGAGACGACCGGCCGGCGCGGCGTGGACGACGCGGTCCTGCCCGAGAGCCTGCTGGTCGACTGGGTGCGCGTCTACGCGCCGGAAGACTAGGCGGCGGGCAAGCGCCCCCGGCTCCAGAAGGGGATCAAGAAGCCGAGGGCGCGCCCCCCCAAGGGCGAGGTTTGGCGGATTTAGTTCGTGTCCGCGGCCACCGGGTCGGCGGCCGAAACCACGCCGTCCTTGTTGGTGTCGTGGGTCACGAACATCCGCCAGCCCGAATAGGCGAACTCGGCCGGGGTGATGCCGCCGCTCTTGTCGCTGTCGAGGACGCCGAAGCGCACGTCGGCCTGGCGCATCTGGCGAACGCGTTCCTCTTCCTTCTTCTCGGCGCTCTCGGTCGAGGCGGCGAGGCGCTTTTCAAGGCGCACCTTGAACTCGCCGACGTACTCTTCCTTGGACAACACGCCGTTCTTGTCGGCGTCGATGGCCGTGAAGAGCTGGTCGCGGGTGATGACGAACTCTTCCTTGGTGACGATGCCGTCGCCGTTGACGTCCTGCTCCTTGATGAAGGTGTCGCGGGCGTGCGAGGCGGCCAGGGCCGGGGCGGAAACGGCGGCCAGGAGGGCGGCCAGGATCAGGGTGTTGCGGATCATCTGGGTTCTCAGCGCAGGGATTCGAAGGTCAGGGAGTAGGTGTGGCTCTGGCCGGGCTGGCCTTCGGCCGCCGGAGCGACGCGGTAGCGGGCCTGCATCTGGTAGGCGCCCGAGCGTTCCGGCTTGATCTCGAAGCGGCCCTGGGCGTCGCTCTTGACGGTGACCGGGGCGGCCTTGGCGTCGGCGTAGCGGTCGCCGCCGAGGGTCAGGGTGACCTCCTGGCCGGCCACGGGCTTGCCGTCGTACAGCACCACGAACTTGGCCGGCTGGCCGGTGGTGATGTCGCTGGGGTGGGTGACCGCCTGGAACTCCAGGCCCTTGCCGACCGGGGCCAGGGCGCCGGCGCTGGGCGCGCCGCGGGTGACGTAGACGTCGGCGGTGGTGATGCTCTGCATGTCGACCACCTGGGCGCCGGCCGGGGCCTTGCCCGGTTCCAGGAACTCCCATTCGCCGTTGACCAGCGTGGCCTTGCCGACGCGGCCGGCGCGCTGGCCGGTGGTGATGCGATAGGTGCCGGTCGCCTCGACCGGGACCTCGACCAGCGCCAGTTCGCGCAGGTAGGTCGGGGTCAGGGGCTTGCGGACGCCGTCGGGACCGACCACCGCGTAGGTGTCGGACTTCATCACCACTTCGGGCGTGAAGAAGCTCTCGGTGAACGAGCCTTGGACGGTCACGACCTTGCGGTCGGAGACGTCGAAGGTGCTGGGCAGCATGTAGGGCGAATGGGCGTGCGCCAGGCCGGACAGGCCCAGGCCCGCCAGCAGCGCCGCCGAAGCGAGCATGGTCTTCATCGGAATCCCCCTCAAGGACGATCGGTGCGTGCCAAGGCTCCTATTGCGGATGAATCTAAGAATCAATTGCAAATAACTTGACCAAGCCGCCAGACGGTCGTAGCTCCCCATCCAACGAATGCGAACAATTCGCATCTGAGGCCGAAAACCGGGGGTTACTTCTTTTGTCGCGCAACAAACTTGTCTGCTTCGCCGCCGCATCGGCGGGCGCCCTTCTCTCCGCCACGGCGGCCTTCGCGGCCGACGCGCCCGCCGCCGACGGCGCGGCCGAGCTGGACAAGGTCACCGTCACCGCCACCCGCAGCGAAAAGTCGGTGCTGGCCGTGCCGGCCACCGTCAGCGTGGTCACCGATCGCGAGATCGAGGACGGCCTGATCGCCGACATCAAGGACCTCGTCCGCTTCGAGCCCGGCGTGTCGGTGCGCAGCGCGCCCGCCCGCTTCACCGCCGCCGGCGCCTCGACGGGCCGCGACGGCAACGCCGGCTTCAACATCCGCGGCCTGGAAGGCAACCGCGTGCTGGTGCTGGTCGACGGCGTGCGCGTTCCCGACGGCTACGCCTTCGGCGCCCAATCGGCCGGTCGCGGCGACTATGTCGACCTGGACGTGCTGAAGTCGGTCGAGATCGTGCGCGGCCCCGCCTCGGCCCTCTACGGCAGCGACGGCCTGGCCGGTTCGGTCAACTTCTTCACCAAGGATCCGTCCGACGTCCTGAAGGGCAAGAGCTTCGCCGGCCGCGCCCGCGTCGGCTACAACTCGGCCGACGAGAGCTGGAGCGAAAGCGCCCTGGTCGCCGGCGCGTCGGGCCGCTGGGAAGGCCTGCTGGCCTACACCCGCCGCGACGGCCACGAGACCGAGACGCAAGGCACGAACGCCTCGGCCAATATCAGCCGCACGGTCGCCAACCCCGAGGACAACAGCTCCAACGCCGTCCTGGCCAAGCTGGCCTTCAACCTCGACGACCGCAACAAGTTCACCCTGACGCTCGACCACCTGGACCGCGACGTCGACTGGAACGTGCTGTCGGGCCGCGCCATCGTCGTGACAGGGGTCACCCCGGCCTCGACCGCCGTCGTCGGCCTGACCGCCTTCGACAAGCTGCGCCGCGACCGCGTCAGCCTGGCCCACGTCTTCACCGGCGGCCAAGGCCTGATCCAGAGCGCCCGCTCGACCCTCTACTACCAGAACAGCACCACCCGGCAGTTCTCGGCCGAGGACCGCTACACGGCCGCCGACCGCACCCGCGACGCCAAGTTCGACAACGAGGTGTTCGGCGGCGCGGTCGAGCTGACCAGCAAGGCCAGCTTCGCCGGCGTCGACCACACGATCGTCTGGGGCGGCGACGCCTCGCTGACCCGCCAGGAAGGCCTGCGCGACGGCACCGTGCCGCCGGCCGGCGAGACCTTCCCCAGCCGCGCCTTCCCCAACACCGACTACACCCTGGTGGGCGGCTATGTGCAGGACGAGTTCGCGGTCGGCCAGGTCACCTTCTATCCGGCCCTGCGCTACGACTATTACAAGCTCGAGCCCAAGAACGACCCGCTGTTCACGGCCAACGTGCCGCAGGGCCAGAGCGACTCGCGCTTCTCGCCCAAGCTGTCGGCAGTGTGGCAGGCCACCGACCTGGTCAGCTTCTTCGCCAACGCCGCCGCCGGCTTCAAGGCCCCGGCCCCGTCGCAGGTCAACACCGGCTTCGCCAACGTCGTCTCGAACTACAAGTCGATCTCCAATCCCGACCTGAAGCCCGAGACCAGCCGCTCCTTCGAGGCCGGCATCCGCCTTGTGCAGCCGACCTGGTCGATCAGCGTCACGGGCTTCACCGGCAAGTACAAGAACTTCATCGAGCAGGTGCAGATCGGCGGCGCCTTCACCGCCGCCAACCCGGCGGTCTACCAGTTCGTCAACCTGGCCGAGGCCGAGATCAGCGGCGCCGAGGCGCGCGGCGAAGTCTCGCTGGGCGGCGGCTTCGCCCTGATGGGCGCGGCCTCCTACGCCCGCGGCCACTCGACCACCAACGGCGTCAACACCCCGCTGCAGACCATCGACCCGGCCAAGTTCACCGCCGGCCTGGCCTGGCGCGATCCGGAAGGCCGCTTCGGCGGCCAGTTGAGCGCCGTCCACGCCAACAAGAAGTCGCTGGGCCGCGTGGGCGTGACCTGCACGGGCGGCTGCTTCGCGCCGCCGTCGTTCACCACCCTCGACGGCACGGCCTATTTCAACATCACCGACGCGGTCACCCTGCGCGGCGGCGTCTTCAACATCACCGACGAGAAGTACTGGTGGTGGTCGGACGTTCGCGGCCAGTCGGCCGTCGCCATCCCGCCGTCGCTGACGAACCCTGCGGGCACGCCGCTCGTGGTCGACGGCTACACCGCTCCGGGACGCAACTACAGCGTCTCGCTGGCGGTCAAATTCTAGGACCCGCAAGGTCCTAACCGAGACACGCGGTCGTAATGTTGCGGCGACCGCGTGGCCCCGTCCTCCTCCGCGCCATGTCGGCCCGGCGCCTGGAGGACGGGGCGTTTTATTGTCTGGAACGCCCCTCAGCGCCCGCCTTTCCGGCGTCACGAAAAGAACCGGAAAACGTCGTCGCATCGCCCGGGACAAGCGCGCCGACCCCTGCTAGCAACGGCGCATCCGCAAACGGGAGTTCGCATGCTGCGCCGCCTCTACGACTGGGTCATGGGCCTGGCCGCCTCGCGTCACGCTCCCACGAGCCTGTTCGCCGTCTCCTTCGCGGAGAGCTCGTTCTTCCCCGTCCCGCCCGACGTGATGCTGGCCCCGATGGTGCTGGCCCGCCCCGAGCGCGCCTGGCGCTACGCGGCCATCTGCACCCTGGCCTCGGTGCTGGGCGGCATCCTCGGCTACGCCATCGGCTACTTCCTGACGCCGGTGGGCCAATGGATGATGGCCGCCACCGGTCACGCCGGGGGCCTGGCCGAGTTCAAGTGCTGGTACGACAAGTACGGCGTCTGGGTGATCCTGGCCAAGGGCCTGACCCCCATCCCCTACAAGCTGGTGACCATCGCCTCTGGCCTGGCGGCCTTCAGCTTCCCGATGTTCATCTTCGCCTCGGTCGTCACCCGGGGCGCGCGCTTCTTCCTCGTCGCCTTCGTGGTCAAGAAGTTCGGCCCGACCCTGCTGCCGGTGATCGAGCGTCGACTGGCCCTGGTGGCCGGCGGTTTGATCCTGCTCCTTGTCATCGGCCTCGCCGCGAGCCATTTCCTGGGAGGAAGCAGCGGAGGCGCGTGCGCCGTATGACCACCGACACCCCGGCCGTGACCACCGGTCCCCTCGTTCCCAAGCGTCCGCCCCTGGACTGGATCGCCAGGCACTGGCCGGTCCTGGCCTTCGCCGCCAGCGCGATCATGCTCGGCGCGGCCCATGCCTTCGAGAGCTTCGGGGGCCTGGCGCCGTGCCACCTGTGCCTGAAGCAGCGCGAGGTCTACTGGGTTGCCGGAACGGTCGGGCTGATCGCGACCATCCTGCAGCGCACGCCCCTTTGGGCCCGCCTGCGCGCGCCGGCCCTGTGGCTGCTGGGCGCGATCTTCCTCTACGGCGCGGGCCTGGCGGCCTTCCACGCCGGCGTCGAATGGAAGTGGTGGCCCGGCCCCACCACCTGCACCGGCGGCGGCCTCGCCAAGGCCGACGACCTGGTGGCCATGCTGAAAGGCGCCAAGATCGCCCCGCCGATGTGCGACAAGGCCGCCTGGGTGTTCCTGGGCCTGTCGATGGCCGGCTGGAACGCCCTGGTCTCGCTGGGCCTGGCCGTCGTCTCGGCCTTCAGCGCCCTGCGGTCGAAGGAGGCCTGAGGATGAGCGCCGCCGAACAGAAGGCCGTTCCGCCCCGTCCCGGCCGCGGCGCCCAGGCCGCCCGCCTGGCCGAGATCCTGCGCGTCGACCAGGCCGGCGAACTGGCCGCCGTCCACATCTATCGCGGCCAGCAGGCGGTGATGAAGCACGCCCGCGGCCGCGAGCGCATAGCCGAGCAGCTCAAGGAGATGGAGGGCCACGAGCAGGTCCACCTCAGCCGCTTCGACGAGCTGCTGTCCGAGCGCAAGGTGCGGCCGACCCTGATGTCGCCCCTCTGGCGGCTGGCGGCCTTCACCCTGGGCGCCGGCACCGCCCTGATCGGCGACAAGGCGGCCCACGCCTGCACCGAGGCCGTCGAGTCGGTGATCGAGAAGCACTATGCCGGCCAGATCGACGAGCTGAAGGACCGCGACCCGGCCCTGGCCGCCGAACTGTCCAAGTTCCGCGACGACGAACTGATGCACCGCGACCTGGCCATCGAGGAAGGCGCCCACGAGGCCACGGCCTACCCCCTGCTCAGCGCCGTCATCCAGACCGGCTGCAAGGTGGCGATCAAGATCAGCGAGAAGCTTTAGAAACCCCTCTCTCAAAGAGAGAGGGAGGGGCCCACGCCGTAAGGCGTGGGAGGGTGAGAGGTTTCGCCTTCGACTAAAACCTCTGGTCCTTCCGCAAGGCGCGATAAATCCCAGATCCTGCCACGGGTCGCGTTCGGAAAGTTTGTAACCTCTCACCCTCCCACCGCTTCGCGGCGGGCCCCTCCCTCTCTCCATGAGAGAGGGTTTCAATGGGCCTCCCCCTCCCTTACCGATGGTGGTTCGCCCTCGGGGGAGTCGCATGTCCGTTTCACGAGTTCAGCTTCTGGCCCTCGCCGCCGCCCTGCCGCTGCTGATCGCCGCCGCGCCCGCGCAGAAGACCGGCAAGGCTTCCAGGCCCGCGCGCGCCGCGCCCACCGCCCAGACCCTGGCCACCGGCGGGGCGCTGAAGCCCGACCAGGCCGGCCTGCATATCGAGCACGTCGACCTGTCGATCGAGGTGTTCCCGCAGCGCAAGACCATCGCCGGCGAGGCGGTGCTGGCCCTGCGCGCCGACCGCGACCTGCCGGTGATCGTCCTTGATCTCGACCGCGAGCTGCCGGTCTCGGCGGTGTCGCTGGACGGTCGCGAGCTGGCGGCCACGGCCTGGCGCAATCCCGACGGCCGTCTTTCCATCACTCCGCCCGCGCCGATCCCGGCCGGCCACACCACCGCCGTGCGCATCCGCTACGCCGGCGCGCCGGTCGAGGCCAAGCGCGCCCCCTGGGACGGCGGCTTCGTCTGGACCAGGACGCCCGACGGCCGCCCGTGGATCGCCACCGCCGTGCAGGGCGAGGGCTGCGACCTGTTCTGGCCGTGCATCGACCACCCGACCGGCGAGCCCGACCTCGTCGACCTGCGGATCACCGTGCCCGCCCCGCTGTCGGCCCCGTCCGGCGGGGTGCTGGTCGACGTGCGCGAGGAGGCCGGCAAGCGCACCTTCCACTGGCGGATGACGCAGCCCAACACCTACGCTGTCGCGCTGAACATCGGCCCCTATGTCCAGCTGAAGGACACTTACCGGAGCCGTTTCGGCGACAGCTTCCCGATCGAGTTCTGGGCCATCGAGGGCAACGAGGCCAAGGGCAAGGGCCTGTTCGCCCAGTTCGCGCCCATGCTCGACTTCTACGAGGCGATGATCGGCCCCTACCCGTTCCGGTCCGAGAAGATGGGCGCGGTCGAGACCCCGCACCTGGGCATGGAGCACCAGACGCTGAACGCCTACGGCGCCGGCTACGCCCAGGAGATCTACGGCTTCGACTGGCTGCTGAACCACGAACTGGCCCACGAGTGGTTCGGCAACCAGATGACCAATGTCGACTGGGACGACATGTGGCTGCACGAGGCCTTCGGCACCTACATGCAGCCGCTCTATTCGCAGTGGCTGCACGGCGACATGGAATACATGTTCCGCCTCAACGAGATGCGGGTGAAGAGCTTCAACCGCTTCCCGATCGTGTCGGGCAAGCCGATGGAGGAAGAAGCCGTCTACGACGCCAAGGTCGGGCCGGGCACCGACATCTACTACAAGGGCGCCAACATGCTGCACACGCTTCGCGCCCTGATCGGCGACGAGGCGTTCTTCAAGGCGACCCGCGTGCTGGTCTATGGCCGGCCCGATCCCAGGCCCGGCAACTTCGCGCCGCGCTACGCGGTGACCGGCGACTTCGTCACGGCGGTGAACGAGGCGACCGGCGCCGACTACGGCTGGTTCTTCGACGCCTATCTGCGTCACGCCGAACTGCCCGAACTGGTCGAGACCCGCGAGGGCGAGGACCTGACGCTGGCCTGGAAGACCCCGGCCGGCCGCTTCCCGATGCCGGTTGAAGTCAAGATGGGCGGCAAGATCGTCACCCTGCCGATGGTCGACGGCACGGGCCGCGTGAAGGTGGGCAACGCCGCGCCGGTGATCGTCGACCCCGCCTCGAAGATCCTTCGCCGGCAACCTTACCTGGAGGCCTATCACGCCTGGAAGACGGCCAGGGACACCACCGCCCGGGCCAAGGCCCAGGCGGCCGGAACCCGGAAATAGTCATCTTCCGTTGACCGTGTTCCTTCACGGTTTGCGAGGCATGCGGGCTTAGGACTCAGGGCTCCACCGCGAGCCGAGCCCATGCTGACGCCCAACCATGTCGTTACCGCCGCCAAGGCCGTGCTGTTCCTGGGAGCGGCCGCGGCCGTGACCTTGATGCTCGGCCCGTTCCAGGGCCTGGAACAGGCCTTCGGTCTCAGCGACAAGGCCGCCCACGCCCTGGCCTTCGGCGGCCTGACGGCCGTGGCCTTCCTGGCCTTCCCGAAGATGCGCCGCAACGACCTAGCGATCGCCGCGATCCTGCTGGGCGCCAGCGCCGAGATCGCCCAGCTGTTCGCCCATCGCAGCGCCAGCTTCACCGACCTGGCCGCCGACGTCGCCGGCATCGCCGTCGTCTACCTGGCCAGCCATATCGAGGCCGTCCGCCGCGACGCCCGCGAGCGCGGGGCCATGCGCTTCTCCGATATCTCGGCCCAGCGTCAGCGCCGCCGTCGCCGCAAGAGCAGCGTGGTCATGCCGGCCGCCTCGGTCGCCGCCGAAGGCGAAACCGCACGCGGCAGCTTCGCCTCCCGCGCCGCTTCGCGCTTCCCGCGTGAGGCCTGATCCTTCAAACGCCTTGCGTGGTCCTCTCCTTCGACAAGCTCAGGATGAGGACCATGAGCGCGATCGCATCAGAAACCTCACCCTGAGCCTATCGAAGGGTGGGGTTTCGAACCCGCGCGTCTTCAGGTGATCCGCTTGACGCTGACCGGGTCGCTGCCCGGGAAGCTCTCTTCCAGGCCCTCGTCCAGCAGGGCCTCCTGGCGGCTTTCCGAGCACTCGACCTTCTCGGCCAGCTGGTCGTGCTTTTCGTTCTCGGCCAGCGGCCTGTCGGCCACCTTCGAGTGGGGGGACTCGATGTGGCGGTCTTCCGGCCGCAGCTTGCCTTCGGACGCGCAGTCGGCGGTGGTCGCCGAGGTGCCGTGCGTGAAGTGGCGGCCGTCTTCCTTGTGATGCCTTTGACCGATCATGACCGGCTTCTCCCGTGCTTCACCCATGAGGGCGTCGGGAGATAAACCCCCAGGCAGCGGCCAGGGTTGCTCCGCCTCCAGACAAGCGGCGCGAAGCAGGCTATGCAAACGCCATGCGGAAACCGCTCACTTTGCTCGCCTGCCTTTTGCTCGGCGCCTGCGCTTCGACGCCCGCGCCGGGACCCGCGCGGGAGCCTGCGCCCAAGCTGGCGGTCGAGACGCGCAGCTACGCCACCACGCCCCTGGCTCCGACGCCCTCCGACCTGCCGCCGGTCGAGGCCTTCGCCCCCGCCAGCTTCACCGCGCCGAACGGCGTGCGCCTGCCCTATCGCCTGCTGTCGCCGGCGACCAAGGAGAAGCTGCCGCTGGTGGTCGTGCTGCACGGCTCGGGGGCGGTTGGCCATGACAACACCTCCCAGATGGGTCCGTTCGTGCGCAGCTGGGCCCGCCCGGGCACCGCCAAGACCTTCCCCGCCTTCGTGCTGGCGCCCCAGGCCCCGCTCCGCACCGCCAACTACGCCAAGGGCGCCGACCGCCTGATGGCCTCGCGCCCGGGGGCCAGCCTGCCGGCCATCCTGGCCCTGATCGATGACCTGTCGGCCCGCCTGCCGATCGACACCGACCGCATCTACCTGGTCGGCTTCTCGATGGGCGGTTCGGCGGCGATGAACGCCGCGGTGCTGGAGCCGGGCAAGTTCGCCGCCGTCGCCGCCTTCTCAGGCGTGCCGCCCGAGCGCGCCCTGGCCGCCAAGGTCGCCCCGACCCCGGTGCTGATCGTTCACGGCGACAAGGACCGCGAAAACCCCTACGCCCCGGACCTGGCCTGGGCCGGCGCCCTGGCCGACGCCGGCGGCCACGTGCGCTTCGTCTCCTATTCGGGCATGGCCCACCTGGTGCCGCCCGACATGGTGCACGACGACGCCTGGCGGGCCTGGCTGTTCTCGCAGAAGCGCAAGAAGGGCTAGGTCGGATCGACGTTCAAGGTTCGAGCGTGGTCCTGGTCCTTCGACAGGCTCAGGATGAGGACCATTTACAGGCCCGGATCGTAGAAAAACCTCATCCTGAGCCTGTCGAAGGACGAGGTTTTCGTCTCGGATATTGAATGTCGCTCCCAACCCGCCCAATCCCCGCGAAGGCGTGGACCCAAGCCGGCTTTCAGGCCGTGGCTAAGCCTTGGATCATCTCCGACCTCGGCTTGAATCCCCGCCTTCGCGGGGATGCTCGGAGCAAAGGTCAGAATTGCCGAATGTCGATACGGTCCAGAGCCCTGCCTACGCCTTCCAGGTCTCGGTGAAGACCCGCTGGAAGTTGCCGCCCAGCACCTTGTCGACCACCCGCGCCGAATGTCCTCGCCGCCGCAGTTCGTCGGCGACGACGGCGCAGCGATCGGGACGGTTCAGTCCGGTCACGAACGGAGGCGGTCCTTCGCCCGGCGCGGCCACGCCCGCGGCCTTGCGCTCCTCCAGGCTCCTGTTCCACTCGGCCATGCTTTCAGGCGAGGTGTCGAACGGCCACAGCAGGGCGTCGCTGCCGATCCCGACATGGTCCTCCCCGCACACCTTGAGGGCGTGTTCCAGGTGGGCGAAGTAGACGTCCAGCGAGGGCTGGGCCGGCGGAGTCGTCAGATAGGACAACTCGTAGATTCCCATCACCCCGCCGCGCTGCGCCAAGGCGCGCATCAGCCGGTCGGACTTGTTGCGCGGGTGGGCGTGGACGGCGGCCGCCCCCGCGTGCGTGATCAGGACGGGCTTGCTCGACGCCGCCACGGCGCCGAGGCTTGAGGGCTCGTCGCTGTGGCTGACGTCGATGGTCACGCCCAGGGCGTTCATCCGTTCGACGGCGCGGCGGCCCAGCTCGGTCAGGCCCGTGGACGGCGACGACATCGTGCCGGATGCGAAGGGCGTGGTGCGGTTGTAGCTCAGCCCCATCACCAGCACGCCGGCCGTGCGGAACTGGTCGATGGCGGCAAGGTCTCCCTCCAGCATCTCCGAGGCCTCGAACGAGTAGATGATCCCCAGGCGCCCCGTGGCCTTGGCGCGGGCGAAGTCGGCGACCGACGCGACCTTCAGATAGACGTCGGGATTGAGCGCCACGGCCTTGTCGAGGTCGGCGATGGACTGGGCGGTCTCGGCCCGGGTCTCGGTCCCCGCCCCGCCGATGGTCTGTTTGGCCGCCGTCAGGCCCGAGGCCTTGACCATGTCGCGCGTCTCACGATCCAGCGGCTTTTCCGGATCAATGGGCAGCATCAGGTTGCCGTTGATCGTGAAGGCCGGAGCCTTGCCGGCGGCCATCGCCGCTCCGGACGCGCAGGCCGCCAGCGCCGAAGCCGCCGTTCCCAGGAAGATGCGACGCGTGGTGCTCATGGGTCCCTCGATGATATATGTAGGCCCCTACATATCTTCACGATCGGTCCCGCCGTCCAATTAAATTCCCGCCATGATCCGCTCGAACATCGAGCGGCGGTCCAGGGCGTCGTCGAGCCGGTCGAGCAGACGCACGATCTCGCCGGCCTCGACGTCGAGCTCGCGCGCGGCGGCGTTGAACGCCTCCCACAGCGGGGTCAGCTCGGCGACCATCGCCCGCCCCTGCTCGGTCAGCTCCACCAGCCTGCGCCGGCCGTCCTCGGCCGAAGCCCGGGAGACGATCAGCCCGACCTTCTCCATCGAGCGGCTGGCCTCGCTGACCGAGACATGGGTGATGCGCAGGATCGCGGCGATCTCGCCGACGCCCATCGGGCGGTCGTGCTCCACAAGCTGGCGCAGCACGCCGTACCAGCGCTGCTCGAACCGGATCCCCCTGGCCGCGTAGACCCGGGCCCCGTCGCGATCAAGCCGCTCGGAAGCGCGCCGCAAGCGGGCCGCCAGGGCCTCGCCGCCGAAGCCGCGGCTGTAGTCTTCGGGGTCGGACATCTCGAAATCCGCTGACGGAGGAACTGCTCCCCTTCTGGAGCATCCACGGCCAAGCGCCTAGGGCCTAGAGCCCCGCCCGCGTCAGGGCCTCGCGGACCACGTCGGGCGCGTGGTCGATGACCCGCAGATAGGCCAGCATGGCCGCGTCCGGGCGGGCCTCGCCGTGCTCGAGCTCGCTCAACACCGGCAGGGGGATGGCGAAGGCGCGGGAGAACTCGGCCTGGGAGAGGCCGCTGCGCCAGCGCACCGCCTGCACGAGGGCGCGGGACGAGCGGACCTCGCTGGGCGCGGCCCGGTCGTCGATGGCGATGTCGGTCGTGGTCAGGCGCGCTGCGGCCATAGGATCTCTCCCTTCGCTGCTCTTCTCCCCGACCGCTCCTCTATACGCGTTCGATTGCACAAATTCGACGGCGCGACGTCGCCAATACGACGGTTCGGCGGCGGCTTGGCCTGAAGCTTCAGCCCTGGGGCTTGGCCAGCAGGGCGCGCGCCTTGGTCTCGACCGCCTCCACGCCCTTCAGCGGGTCGCCGGCGTCGTCGAGAATGTTGGAGAAGCGCTTGAGGTCCTGGGTCGAGATCCGCTTGATGCGGCGATCACGCGCCCACTCCATGCCGATCAGCTGGCCCAGGCGGCAGGCCTTCGGCAGCAGCGCGGGCTTCTCGGCCGGACCGCCCTTGACCAGCAGCTTGGTGACGATGTCGTTCCAGTTGGGCGAGCCGGGGAAGCACAGGTTCAGGTCCTGGCAGTTGCCGGTCCAGAACCGCTTGTACCAGCGGGCGTGGTCGTCGTTCTCGAAACGCAGGCCGCGCGTGGGCTGGACCACGTTGAGGCAATCACCGCGCACGAACTCCTGCGCGGACGCGGAGCCGGCCATCAGGCCGGCGCACAACAGGGCCGTCGCCCCCAAACGAAACGCCAAGTCTTCCTCCTGGAATCCTCCCCCCACGGAGGATGCTCACGGCTCGTTTAATCGCGCGCTTCGGACAGAAATGCGGCCGTCGCTTCAATGACTTCCACGAGCGTGAGTCGCTCTATGGTCACCCCTTCCGGCAGGCTTGAAAAGAGCCTCGTGGGTGCGGCCGCATCGAGCATGACGAAGACCCCGCGATCGTCGGCCCGGCGGATCAGGCGTCCGAAGGCCTGGCTGATCCGGGCGCGGGCGATGGAGTCGTCATAGCCCTTGCCGCCGAACTTGGTCCGGCGAGCCTTGTGCAGGATGTCCGGGCGCGGCCAGGGCACGCGGTCGAAGACCAGCAGGCGCAGCGAGCGGCCCGGCACGTCCACGCCGTCACGAATGGCGTCGGTCCCCAGAAGGCAGGCGTCCTCTTCCGCGCGGAAGATATCGACCAGGGCCCCGGCCTCCAGCGAGTCGACGTGCTGAGCGTAGAGCGGCAGGCCCCTGTCGGCCAGGGGGGCGGCGATGCGCTCGTGCACGGCCTTGAGCCGGCGGATGGCCGTGAACAGGCCCAGAGCCCCGCCGTTCGCGGCCAGGAACAGCTCGCGCATGGCGGCCGAGACCTGGCGCGCGTCCTCCTTGTTGACGTCGGTGACGACGAAGGCGCGAGCGTTCTTCTCGTAGTCGAAGGGCGAAACCAGGCGCAGCACCTTGGGCGGCTGCGGCAGGCGGGCCGCGCCGGTGCGCATCTCGGCCAGGGCGAAGGGATCCTCCAGCGCCGGATCCACCAGGGTGGCGCTGGTCACCAGCACGCCGTGAGCGGGGCTGAGCACAGCCGCGCGCAGCGGCTCGGTCGGGTCCACCCAGTGGCGGCGGCAGGCGGCGTCGACGACGCGGCCATAGAGGAAGGTGGCCTCGAACCAGTCGACGAAGTCGGGATCGTCCTCGGCGTCCTCGTCGATGGCCTTGAGGATCGAGCGCCAGGCCGGCAGGGTCATCCGCGCCCGGCGGTCCAGGCCCCGCAGCGCCCCTTCGATGCGGGCCCGTTCGGACGGCCCCAGGTGCTCGGCGTCCTCGTCGAGCACGTCTTCCAGCTGCCGAGCCAGGGCCAGCAGCGGCGCCTCGACCCCGGCCAGGGCCCGGGCGGCCTCGTCGGCGCGCTCGCGCACCAGGTCCACCGCCGGACGGGCGGCGCATTGCAGGCCCTGCTCGGCCCCGCCACGCTCGCTCGACCGCGCCCGCAGCTGCTCGATGACGGCCACAAGGTAGTTCTCGATCGGCCCGATCGGATTGACCTGGCCGTCCGGCGGCGCGATGCGGCCCGACCAGCCCTCGCCCGGCAGGGCGGTGGCGGCCTGGATCACCGCGCTGAGGGCCTGACGAGCGCTTTCCTTGTCGCCCAGGATGTCGAGCAGCCGGGCCTCCAGCCCCCTGCCCCGCCGACCACGACCTTCGGGACCCCGGATCCAGCGGCGCAGCTCGGCGGCCTCGGCGCCCGACAGGGCGGCGGAAAAGGCGCTGTCGGCGGCGTCGAACAGGTGGTGGCCCTCGTCGAACACCACGCGCTTGACCGCCGTGGTCTCGTTGTCGCCCTTCAGGCCGCGCGCCGTGCGCGCCCCGTCGAAGGCGGCCTGGGTCATGACCAGGGCGTGGTTGGCGATGACGATGTCGGCGCGCTTGGAGGCCCGCACGGCCTTCTCGATGAAGCAGACGCGATAGTGCTGGCAGCCGGCGTGTATGCACTCGCCCCGGCGGTCGACCAGGTTGGCGGCGCTGGCCTGGGCCGACGGCTGCACGGCGAACAGGGTCGGCAACCAGGCCGGATAGTCGCCGCCGGTCATGTCGCCGTCGCGGCTGACCCGCGCCCAGCGCGCGGCGAGCGCCAGGCCCACCAGGTCGCCGTTGCCCAGCTGGGCGCTGTTGACCTGCTCCTGCAGGTTCAGCAGGCAGAGGTAGTTCTCCCGGCCCTTGCGCACCACCGCCTTGCGGGCGCGCAGCTGCGGGTCGGGATAGATGGCGGCGCTTTCGCGCTCGATCTGGCGCTGCAGGGCGCGGGTGTAGGTGCTGATCCACACCGACGGGCCGTTGGCCTCGGCCCAGACGCTGGCGGGCGCCAGATAGCCCAGCGTCTTGCCGACGCCCGTGCCGGCCTCGGCCAGCATCATCCGGGGCTCGCCTTCCCGCTCGCGCGGCTGGAAGGCGAACGAGGCCTCGCGGGCGTAGGTGTCCTGAGCCTCGCGCACCTCGTCCAGGCCCGCGCGGGTCAGCAGCGACTTCAGGCGCTCGGAGGCGGCTTCCGGCTCGATGGGACGCGACAGCGGCTCGCCCAGCGGCGCCTGGTCCTCCCATTCGACCAGACGGCTCCAGACGTCGAGGCCGGAGCTCCTGAACTGGTTACCGACCGGGACCGAGCGCAGGGCGCCGACCACCGCGGGACCCCAGGACCAGCCGGCGCGCGCCAGGGTCTCGGCCACGGCCAGGGCCTCCTCCCGCGAGGGGCGGGGCGTCAGGGCTAGCTCGCGCAGCAGGAAATCGGCGGCCTCGCGCAGGGTCTGGGCCTGGGCGGCGGGGCCTCGCGGCTCGACCAGACCCAGCGCCATGGCCAGGCCCACCGCCGACGGCGCGCAGAAGGTCGCCGGCCGGGTGAAGGCGTAGAGCTCCAGCACGTCGAAGATGCCGGGATAGCGCAGCGGCGCGTGCAGGTTCAGGCGCTTGGCGGTCATGGCCGCGTGGGCCACCAGCACCGGCCCGTGCTCGAACAGGTCGCGCGCGTCCGGCGGCCGGATCACCCGGCCCTCGCCCGAACCGTCGGCCAGCCCGGCGCGCGGGCCGGGCAGAACCACCAGGGCCGGGGCAAGATCAAGACTCGGAGGAAGCGCGCTCACGAGCGTGGATTAACACTTCGGAGCGGGGAAACGAACGGGGAACTCGGCGCTCCTGCGCTCTCCCCCGTAAAATCCAGCCCCTTCATCCGACCAATCCCCGCGAAAGCGGGGACCCAGGCTTTTTCTGCAACGCACGGCGCTCGACGATAAAACACCTGGGTCCCCGCCTTCGCGGGGATTTTACGGAGTTTGGACAGTCTTACTTCCGCGCCGCCGCGCTCGCCGCGCGCACGGGCTTGAACTCCGAGCCCGCGTTCCAGTCCGGCCAGACGCGCGAGTTGGCGATCGCCTTGCCGGCCTCGTAGACCAAAGCGACGTCCTGGGCCGCGCCGCGCAGGTCCCAGTCGGCGCTCCAGGCGTCGCAGGGCTGGTGGTAGCAGCGGGCGGTGTAGTCGGCGACCCAGGCGTCGCCGGCCGCGCGGCCGCCGTTCAGCAGGTCGGCCCCGCCGCCCAGGCCCATGACCAGCAGCACCGGCACGCCGCGCTTGGCCAGCGAGAAGTGGTCGGCGCGGTAGAACAGCGCCCGCTCCGGCTTGGCGTCCGGCGTCACGGTGCGGCCTTGCGCGGCGGCGGCCTTGGCCAGGCCCTGCTCCAGCTCGTTCTGGCCGGCGCCGACCAGCACGATGTCCTTGGCGGGCCCCGCGGTCTGGAGGACGTCGAGGGTGTAGTTGGCGGCCATCTTGCCGAGCGCCGCGTCGCCGGCCTTCACGGCGTAGTATTCCGAGCCCAGGAGGCCGCGCTCCTCGCCGGTCCAGGCGGCGAAGACGATCGAGCGTTGCGGCGCCGGGCCCTGCTTGAAGGCGCGCGCCACCTCGATCACCCCGGCCACGCCGATGGCGTCGTCGGCCGCGCCCGGACGGATGGTCTTGCCCTGAGCGTCCGGCGCGCCCACGCCGTAGGCGTCCCAGTGGGCGGCGTACATGATGCTCTCGTCGGCGTGGGTCGAGCCCGGCAGCCTGGCGACCACGTTGTGGCTGACCATCGGTTCGTGGGCCACCTTGTAGACGGCCGAGAAGGCCGCGCCCTTCAGGACCACCGGCTTGAACGACGGATCGCGGGCCGAGCGCTTCAGCGCCTCGAAATCCAGGCCCGAGCGCTTGAAGAGATCGACGGCCACATCGCGCTGGATCCAGCCTTGCAGTTGCAGCTTCTCCTTGGCCGGGTCGGCGCGCTGGATGTCGTAGCCCTCGCCGTTCGAGGCCTTGACCGTGCTCCAGCCATAGCCGGCGCCGAGGGTCTCGTGGACGATCAGGGCGCCGACCGCCCCGCGCCGCACGGCCTCCTCGTACTTGTAGGTCCAGCGGGCGTAGTAGGTGGCCGCCTTGCCGCCGAACTTGTCGTAGGCAGGCTCGCCGGCCTCGGCTTCCAGGTCGGGATCGCTGATCAGGAAGACGGCGACCTTGCCCTTCAGGTCCGCGCCCTTGAAGTCGTCCCAGCCCCGCTCGGGCGCGCTGACGCCGTAGCCGACGAACACCAGCGGGGCGTCCTTGATCGCCACCTTGTCGATGGGCAGCAGGGTCATGACCTGGGCCTGCTCGCCCTGAGCCAGGGCCACCGGGCCGCCGGCGGTGGCGAAGCTCATGGCCACCGGGCCGTCGATGCGGGTGTGCACCAGCGGCACCTTCTGGGTGTAGCTGCCGGCGTCGCCCGCCGGCTCCAGGCCAAGCGCCTTGAACTGGCCGGCGATGTAGTCGGTGGTCTTCTGTTCGGCCGGACCGCCCGGCGCGCGGCCCAGGAACTCGTCCGACGCCAGCACGCGGGTGATCTCCGACAGCTTGGCGGGATCGATCGGGCCGCTGTCGACCTTGGCGTCCTGCGCGTGGGCCAGGGCCGGCAGGGCCAGGGCGGCGGTCAGCAGAAGGGCGGCGCGGCGGGACATGGGCGAACTCCGGGAAATTTCAGGCGCGACCGTAGAAAGCTCCGCCGGGATACGCAAACTTCGCACGCCGTTCTGTCTACGCTTGGCGCGCGACGGGCGCCGAAACCGGCGACCATTTTCGGCTGTCGCGCGCTGCTAGTGTCGATTCCCCGCCAGAAACAGAACAGGAACATGCTATAGCCACCGCGATGGTTCCGGCCGACCTGCTTCCCCAGCGCCTTTCCGAGTGGTTCGCCGCCCGTGGCTGGTCTCCGCGCGCCCACCAGCTGGCGATGATCGAGAAGGCCAAGGCCGGCCGCGACGCCCTGCTGATCGCGCCGACCGGCGGCGGCAAGACCCTGGCCGGCTTCCTGCCCAGCCTGATCGAACTCTACGAGCGCCCGCCGCGCAACGCCCCGGCCGGGGTGCACACCCTCTACATCTCGCCGCTCAAGGCCCTGGCCGTCGACGTCGAGCGCAACCTGATGACGCCCATCCGCGAGATGGGCCTGTCGATCGTCGCCGAAAGCCGCACCGGCGACACCGGCGAGGCCCGCAAGGCCCGTCAGCGCATCCGCCCGCCCGACATCCTGCTGACCACGCCCGAACAGCTTGCTTTGTTCTGCGCCTGGGAAGGCGCGCGGGAATACTTCGCCGACCTCTCCTGCGTGATCATCGACGAGGCCCACGCCATGTGGCCCTCCAAGCGCGGCGACCTGCTGGCGCTGGGTATCGCGCGGCTGCAGACCTTCGCCCCGCGCATGCGCCGGGTGGGGCTGTCGGCGACGGTGGACGACCCTGACCTGGTGCGGCGGTGGCTGGGTAAGAACCAAGATCCTCCCCCTGAAGGGGGAGGTGTCGCCGAAGGCGACGGAGAGGGAAGTAAGCCCACCTCAACAGCCTCTTCCCCCTCCGGCCCTCCGGGCCACCTCCCCCTTCAGGGGGAGGGTCTGAGTGTCGACCTCGTCCTCGGCTCCGGCGGCGCACAGCCGGTCGTCGAGGTCCTGGTCTCCGGCGGCCGTGTGCCGTGGGCGGGCCACACGGCCCAGCACGCCATGGCCGAGGTCTATGACATCATCGCCGCCAGCCGCACGGCGCTGGTGTTCGTCAACACGCGCTTTCAGGCCGAGTTCGCGTTCCAGGAGCTGTGGAAGCTCAACGACGAGGGCCTGCCGATCGCCCTGCACCACGGCAGCCTGTCGGCCGAGCAGCGGCGCAAGGTCGAGGCGGCCATGGCCCGGGGCGAGCTGCGGGCCGTGGTCTGCACCTCGACGCTGGACATGGGCATCGACTGGGGCGACGTCGATCTGGTCATCCAGCTGGCCGCGCCCAAGGGAGCCTCGCGGATGGTGCAGCGGATCGGCCGCGCCAACCATCGTCTGGACGAGCCCAGCCGCGCCCTGTTCGTGCCCGCCAGCCGCTTCGAGATGCTGGAGTGCCGCGCCGCCGCCGACGCCATCCTGGAGAACCACCTCGACGGCGAGCCGGCCCGGATCGGCGCCCTCGACGTCCTGGCCCAGCACGTCATGGGCTGCGCCTGCTCCGAGCCCTTCAAGCTGGTCGACCTCTATGACGAGGTCCGCACGGCCGGGCCGTATGCCGACCTGTCATGGGAAGACTTCGAGACCGTCGTCGATTTCGTCTCCACCGGCGGCTACGCCCTGAGAACCTACGATCGCTTCCGCCGGATCGTCGAGGACAAGGACGGCTTCTGGAAGGCCCGCAACGCCCAGGCCGTCCAGCGCCACCGGATGAACGTCGGCGCCATCGTCTCGCCCGCCGTCGTCAACGTCCGCATCGGCGGCGGGCGCCGTCCCATGGGCGGGCGCAAGATCGGCGAGGCCGAGGAAGGCTATTTCGAGCAGCTGACGCCGGGCGACACCTTCGTCTTCGCCGGCCAGGTCTGGCGGTTCAACAGCCTGGTGGGCGCCGACGCCTTCGTGACCCCCGCGCCGGACAAGGACCCCAAGATGCCCAGCTGGGGCGGGTCGAAGTTCCCGCTGTCGACCTATCTGGCCGGCCGCGTGCGCAAGATGATGCACGACGAGGCCGAGTGGCTGGCCCTGCCGCCCGACGTCCAGGAATGGATGGCCTACCAGAAGGCCCGCTCGCTGATCCCCGACGAGGACGAGATGCTGCTGGAGACCTTCCCGCGCGGGAAGCGGTTCCACATGGTCATGTATCCGTTCGAGGGGCGGCTGGCCCACACCACCCTGGCCATGCTGCTGACCCGGCGGCTCGACCGGCTGGGCGTCGGGCCGCTGGGTTTCGTCTGCAACGACTATGCGCTCAACATCTGGTCGCTGAAGCCGATGGACGAGCTGGATCTCAATGACCTGTTCGACCAGGACATGCTCGGCGACGACCTGGAGGACTGGCTCAACGAGAGCTTCCTGATGAAGCGGGCCTTCAAGGCCTGCGCCCTGGTCGGCGGGCTGATCGAGCGGCGCTATCCGGGCGAGGAGAAGTCGGGCCGGCAGGTCACCTTCTCGACCGACCTGATCTACGACGTTCTGCGCAAGCACCAGCCCGACCACCTGCTGCTGCGCTGCGCCCGCGCCGATGCGGCGACCGGTCAGCTGGACGTGGCGCGCCTCGGGGATTTACTGGCTCGCATCAAGGGCCGCATCCGGCACGCGGCGCTGGACAAGGTTTCGCCCTTCGCCGTGCCGATCATGCTGGAGATCGGCCGCGAGCGCGCGCCGGGCGACGCGGCCAGCGACATGATCCTGGCCGAGGCCGAGGAAGACCTGATCGCGGAAGCGCTGTCCTGAGGTGTTTGGCTTGAGGTGTTCGGCTTGACGACGAGATTCCAGCTCAGCGACTGCGGCGGCCTGGCGGTCATGGTGTCCGAGCGCCTGGTGCTGCTGCGCGGCTCCGGCGCCCTGTGGCTGGAGGCCGAGCGCGCCCTGGTGGTCGCCGACCTGCACTTCGAGAAGGGCTCGTCCTACGCCGCGCGCTTCGGCCAGATGCTGCCGCCCTACGACACCCGCGAGACCCTGAGCCGGCTGGAGGCGGAGGTGGCGGCGCTGGCGCCGGCGACGCTGATCTTCCTGGGCGACAGCTTCCACGACGGCGCGGCGGAAGACCGGCTGGCCGCCGACGACGCCGATCGCCTGCGCGCCCTCTCGGTGGGCCGCGACCTGATCTGGGCGGTGGGCAACCACGACGCCGACGGCCCGCGCGCCCTGCCCGGCCAGGTCATCGACGAGCTCTCGATCGGCGGGCTGATCCTGCGCCACGAGCCCGAGCCCGGCGTGCAGCCCGGCGAGGTGGCCGGCCACCTGCACCCGGCGGCCCGCGTCTCCAGCGGGCGCGGCAGCGTGCGCAAGCGCTGCTTCGTCACCGACGGCCAGCGGCTGATCCTGCCGGCCTTCGGCGCCTATACCGGGGGCCTCAACATCCTCGACCAGGCCTTCTCGAACCTGTTCGCCGCCCCGCCCCTGGCCGGCGCGCTGGGCGGCAAGCGGGTGCACGCGGTGGGGCCGCGCTCGCTGCGACCGGACTGACGGCAAGCTTCGCCCAGGGATCGCCGAAGCGCCCGGCGGCGTTTGCCCGGAAACACCCCCCCGGGAGCCCCCGCCACATGCGCCCGCTGATCCCGAGCGTCGCCGCCCTTCTGGTCCTGTCGGCCTGCGCCACCCATCCGGCCCCGCGCGACACCGTCGCCAGGCTCGACGCCAGCAATCCACGCTACGACAGCGCCAAGTGCCGCAAGGCTCGCGCGGAGGCCGAACAGTATAACGAGCACCGCATCGTCCGCGCCGTGGTCGGCGTCGGCGGCAACGTGGTCATGCCCTTCGCCGGCGCGGCGGCGGGCGGCGCGCTGACCCAGAGACTGGAAAAGAAGAAGGCCAAGCTGAACCACGCGGTGGCCAGGGCCTGCCTGGACGACCCGCTGGCCCGCAAGGCCGTGGCGACGCGCTAGAGCGCCAGCGCCTGCTCCAGGGCGAAGGCCAGCGACAGCGCCGCGCCGGTGGTCAGCAGGGTGCGCAGGCGGGGCCGCCAGGCGGGACCCTCGTGGCTGGTGACGTCCCACAGCCATTGCAGCAGGAACACGAACAGGAAGCCGGAAAGCTGCCAGGCCGGGCCGAAGCGCTCGGCCCCCAGCATCAGCGCCACCCCGGCCAGCGGCGGCAGCAGCGACAGGCCCAGCGTGGCCCAGCGCGGGCGGACGTGGTCGATCTCCAGGCCGCAACGCACGCCGCCGAGATAGGACAGCATCGCCGTCGAATAGGCCAGCAGCGCCACCAGGGCCGGACCGCGCTGGCCCTGAGGGCCGTAGCAGAACAGGCCGGAGGCGACGACGAAGGGCGCAAGGGTGAAGAGGCCGAACACCCATACGGCGCGGGGAACCGGCACGCGTTCGCTCACGTGGTCCGTCATCGTTGCGTAACTCCTTCGGCAGGCCCGAAAGCCTTCCCCCGCCCCGTTCACGGCCGCCGGCGTCCCGGGCGACCGCGTAAACCCTAGTCCAAACCCGGCCTTGGATTGTGTCATCCGGCCCGGTTTGCGTCGAAACGGTGACTATTACCGAGGTCGGCGCCCAGGTCCACGCCGGAAGTGGACGGCAAAACGCCCCCGGAGCGGGCTCCGAGGGCGTTGCGGTGGTTCGAAGGGCCTGGTCTCGCCTAGCGGGCGAAGGCCGACAGGCGGTTCAGGGTCTCGCCGTCCAGGGCGCCGGAGGCCGGCAGGTTCTGGTCGCGCTGATAGGCCTGGACGGCCATGCGCAGGGCGGGCGACGACACGCCGTCCTTGGGGCCCTGGTAGTAGCCGAGGCTGGACAGGGCGCGCTGGGCGGTGGCCACGCCGGCGACCGGGGCGGCGGCGGTCGCCACCTGGGTCGTGCGCGGCGCGGCGGCCAGGCGCGAACGGAAGGCCTCGGCCGACCGCTCGGCGATGCGCTGGCTTTCCGGCGTCAGCTGGCCGCGCAGCTGGGTGGCGCGGGCGCGGGCGTCGGCATCGCCGGCGCGGGCCGCGATCAGATACCAGCGATAGGCCTCGGCCGGGTTCTGGGCGACGCCGCGGCCGTTCTCGTACAGCTGGGCCAGGTTGAACTGGCTGTCGACGAGGCCGGTCTCGGCCGCCTTGCGGAACCAGTTGGCCGCCGTGGTCAGGTTCTTGGCGCCGCCGTCGCCGCGATAGGCGAACAGGGCGATGTTGTGCATGGCGCTGGGATCGCCGCCCTGGGCCGCGCGCTCGTACCAGCGACGGGCTTCGCCGAGGTCCTTCTTGACCCCGCCCTCGCCCATCTCGGCCATCTTGGCGAGCAGGAACTGGGCCTTGGGCTGGCCCAGATTGGCGGCCTTGCGCAGCGGAACAAGGCCACCACGATCCTTGGCCTCAAGGCGGCCGACGGCTTCGGCGAACAGGGCCGAGCCCTCGTCAACGGCGGCCGGGGCCGGCGCGTCGGCTTCGACCGACCCTGCATTGGCCTGGGCGGCGTTGGCCTGGGCCGCGTTGGTCTGGGCGGCCGGAGTGACGACGGCCATGGCCACGCGCGGCTGGGCCGGGCTGGTGTCGGCCTCGCCGGTCTTGATCTCGACGTCGGTCGCGCGGCCGGCGATGGCCCGGGCCACGCGGTCGTTCAGCTGGCCCTCGCCGTCGCGCGGCAGCAGGGTCAGGCCGGCGGTGCCGACGCCCAGCGCCGCGGCGCCGGCCGAGACCAGCAGAGCGGTGACCAGGGTCGAGGACGCGCCGCGCTTGTCCTTCTTCTGCAGCGCCTTGCCGAAGCCGGAAAACAGCGACTTGGCCGCGGCCTTGTCGGCCTTGGTCTTCGCCTTGGCCTTGGTTTCGGCGCCGGCGGCCGCGGCGCGGGCGGCGGCGCGGGCCTGCTCGATGACCTCGCGGGTCGACAGCGCGCGGGCCGGGGCCATCGGCAGTTCGGGCTCGGGATCGAAGGCGTCGGCCTCGAACGACGGGGCCTCGACCTGCGGGGTCGCGGTGAAGCCGTCGGCGGCCTCGAAGTCCTCGTCGGCGAAGCCCGGGGCTTCCGGCTCCTCGACCGGGAAGCCGGCGTCGAAGCCGCCCGAGGCCGACCAGCCGGTGTCGACGGTCGGGGCCTGGGCCTGGACTTGAGCAGGAGCCGGCGCGGCGGGCGCGGCGAAGCCGGGCTGCGGGAAGGCCGGCTGGTCGAACACGTCTTCGGAGACGGCCTCGCCGCCGAACGAGAAGCGGTCGGTGTCGAAGGGCGACGGCGCGGGCGCAGCCTGGCGGGCCGGGACCGGCGCGGCGGCCGGCGTCTCGGCCAGGCGGCGCTGGGCGTCGGCCAGGCGGGTGTCGATCTTCTCGCGGGCCTCGTCCAGCAGGCGCGCGGTGCGCTCTTCCGACTGGCGGATGCGGTCGATCAGCTCCTGCGAGCTGCGCTCGGCGCGCTGGTTCAGGCGGTCGGTAACCCTGACCACCTGGTCGCCGACGTCGTCGATGGCCAGGGCGTTGCGACGCTCCGAGGCGCTGATGCGCTCGGCCAGCTTCTCGGTGATGCGGGCGATCTCGACGCCCAGCTTCTCGAGGGCCTGGGCCTGGACGCTGTCGGCGCGATTGAGCTTGTGCTCAACGCTGGAGGCGATGCGGGCCACCTCGCCGCCGACCTGCTCGATGGCGTTGGCCTGGCGGGCTTCGGAGGTCTGGATGCGGCGGGTGAAGGCGTCGGCCAGGCCCACGACCTCGCGGCCCATGCGTTCGATCGCCTGGGCCGAGCGCTGCTCGGCGGCCTGGATGTGGGCGGTCATCTCGCCCAGCTTGCGCTCCATGCGGTCGAAACGGCCGTCGGCGGTGTCGCGCAGCTTGGCGGCCATCTCGACGCGAGCGGCCTCCATCTTGGCCGACAGGCTGCCGGCCAGCTCCTCGAGACGCTTCTGGGCGCTGCCGCCGTCGCCCTCGACGGCCGACAGGCGGGTGTCCAGGGCCTGGAACGAACCGCCCAGCTGCTGCAGCGCCTGCGCGGTGCGGGCCTCGGCAGCTTCCAGACGCTCCTGCAGGCGGGCGACGACCTCGTCGACCAGGCCGGCGGTCTCGACCGGGGCCGCGGGGGCGGCGTCGCGGGCGGCGATCTTGGCTTCCAGGGCGGCCAGGGTCTCGCGGGTGCGGCCCTCGCCTTCGTAGAGGTGGTTGGCCACGCGGCCGACCGCGCTTTCCAGCGCGCGCAGGGCCTCGGCCGAGCGCGGGCCGGCGGCCTCGTTCTCGACGCGGCGCAGGCGTTCGGCGTTGCGGGTCTGCTCGGTCTTGATCTCGTCGGCCAGGCCTTCGAAGCGGGCGGCGACGGCGATCTGCTCGCGTTCGGAATGCGACAGGCGCTGCAGCGCGCCGCGCACGGACTGGTCGATACCGGTGATGGCCTGGGCCGAGCGGGCCTCGGCGGCCTCGATGCGCTGGGTCAGGCGATCGAGCGCCGACGCCATGCGGCCCACCTCGTCGGCGGGATGCTCGGGCGCCTCGATGCGCGGCGGCGCCTCGGCGCGGTCGGCCTCAAGGTAAACAGATCGGCCGTTCGAACGGCCGGTATCGTTAACGGGATCGGCGGGAGGCGCATCGAAACCGGCGGAATCGCCCTCGATGATCATCCGGTTCAACCACTCGCCAAGGGTCATGCCCGAGCGACGGGCGAGGTCCTTAGCGACCTCCCGTGCCTTCGGGTCAATTCCCTTTACGCTCCATGGCGCTGCAGCAGTCATGCGAATCGCTCTCCCCGCACCTGGGGACCCACGCTAGTCACCGATTCCTAGCGTGTAAACGCGACGGGAAACGCTAGATTTAGCGTTCCTGTGGACAGGTTAACAGACACAGTTACCAAGGTATGTACAGATGATTTGGTTCCCATGTGTTAATACGTATTAACCTATTGCCAGGCCGATTGTCGCAGGCCATCTGCGCCCCATGGAAATGACGACGACCCTGATCGCGGGCGCGACGACGATCGCCCTCACCGTCCTGTTCGGCTGGCTGGGCGCGCGTCCTTCTAACCCCGCAAAGGGTCCGCGCATGGCGCCATGGCGTCCGCTGATGATGGCGACGGCGGTGGCGACCCTGCTTCTGGCCGCTCACGCACTCAATCTGCTGGGCTTTAAGACGGGCGACCCGCGCTATTAGGCCGCGGCCGCTTGGTCAGGCCCGACATGCCGCCGGACGACAGCAGGCCGATGTCGGCGAGCAGGAAAGGAATGGCCCAGCGGCGAGGCGCGGCAATGTAGCGCGGCTGCCAGACGGGGTCGTACTTGTCCTTGTAGCGCCGCACGCCCTGGAAATTGTAGATTCCCTCGCCGCGCTCGTAGAGCAGGCGGCCCACGCGCGACATGATCGGGGCCAGCGGCCGGTCGTCCAGGCCCGCCAGAGGGGCCATGCCGAACTCGAACGCCGTATAGCCCTCCGCCTTGCCCCACTGCAGGAGCTCGACGAACAGGTAGTCCATGATGTTCTTGGGCGCCTCGTCGGAGTAGCGCATCAGATCCATCGAGAACGAGGCCTTGTGGGCCGTGGTCCACAGCGTGGCGAAGGCGACGATGCGGCCTTCCGAGCGCACCAGGGCGACCGGGAACTCGGCCACGTAGCGCGGGTCGAACCCGCCCATGGAAAAGCTTTTCTCGCCGCCGGCGTGGTGGCCCAGCCAGGCGTCGGAGATCACCCGCAGTTCGGCCATCACGGTCATGGCCGCGCCGGCCGGCAGCACCTCGAACGCCGCCCCGCCCTCGCCGGCCTTGCGCCAGTTGCGGCGCAGGACCTCGCGGCGGCGGCCGGCCAGGGAGAAGCTCTCCAGCGGCACGATGGCGCTCTCGCCGGTCTTCTGGATGGCCAGGCCCAGGTCGACTGTGTCGGGCAGGTCCTCGGGACCCAGGGCGTAGAAGCCGGCGCGGGCCGCGTGGGCGTCGGCCAGTTCGCGGAAGCGCCAGAACAGCTCCATGCGCTCGTCGTGGCGGCCGATCGGCGGGCCGAGCGCGATCCAGGAGCGGCGGCGCACGCCGAACATCAGGAAGCTCTCGCCCGAGGCCGAGAACAGGAAGCGCTTGTCGCCCAGCAGGGCCAGGTTCGAGGCCGGCTCGGCGGCTTCGGCCTTGGCCAGGATGGCGCGCACGCGGTCGAAGTCGGGGTCGGTGTCGTCGACGACCGGGGGCGTGGCCGGGGTGGCGATCAGGCGCCAGACGCCGATGCCCATCAGCACCACCGCCGCGGCGATCGACGAGCGGATGGCGCGCGCGGCCTCGCGGTCGCCCATGATCCGCATCCACGAGCGGTCGGCGTACTCGACGTGGTTGAACATCCACCAGCCCAGGAACGCCGCACCGCCAATGGCCGCGGCCGCCGACAGCAGCCAGCCGGGCGTGATCTCCATGCGCGACAGGGCCGCCTTGCGCGGGAAGGCCTCGTGGAACGGCAGGATGGCCACGAAGAAGGCGGTCAGGGTCGCCGTCTCCTCCCAGTTCAGGCCCTTGAAGATCGCCAGGATCGCGCCGGCCGCCAGCATCACCAGGCTCGCCCACCAAGCCGCGTCGAGACGCGCGCGCAGGCCGAAGGCCAGCAGCACCAGGACAAGGCCGATGATCGACGAGACGAAGTGGCTGATCTCGATCAGGGCCGAGGGGGCGAAGGCCAGCAGAATGGCGAAACGCGTCGGTTCCGACGGCGTCGCGCCCGACGCCAGCAGCAGCACGCCGGCCGAGGCGGCCAGGATGGCCGCGAGAGTCGGGGCGACCGCCAGGGCGGCGGGTCTCAGTTCTGGCGCGGACATCAAGACCCCTGAACGGCGAATCCCGGACCGGGAAACGTCATCGGCGCTTCTATAACGCGTCCAGGACGTTCTCGTCGCGCATGGCGATGCGAACGATCGTTTGAATCGACTTGCTCCCAGCGTTCCGTGGCGTAGTCTGCCTGCCGAAGCGGGCCGCCAAGCGCCCGGTACGATCCAGGGAGAGCCCGCCATGGCCGACTTCGGCGCCACCGAACTCGACACCTTCCGCGCCGAGACGCGCGCCTGGCTGGAGGCCAACTGCCCGCCGTCCATGCGCACGCCGATGACGGACGAGAAGGAAGCCCCCTGGGGCGGCGCCAAGGCGCAGTGGAAGAACCCCGAGGCCAAGCTCTGGCTCGACCGCATGGCCGACAAGGGCTGGACCGCGCCGATGTGGCCCAAGCAGTACGGCGGCGGCGGTCTCTCGAAAGCCGAGAACAAGGTGCTGGAGCAGGAGCTGCGCCGCATCAAGGCGCGCCCCGCCCTGATGAGCTTCGGCGTCTGGATGCTGGGCCCCGTGCTGCTGGAGTACGCCACCGAGGAGCAGAAACAGCGCTTCCTGCCGTCGATCGTGCGCGGCGAGACCCGCTGGTGCCAAGGCTATAGCGAACCCGGCGCCGGCTCCGACCTCGCCAGCCTCCAGACCAAATGTGAAGACAAGGGCGACCATTGGCTGATCAACGGCCAGAAGGTGTGGACCAGCTACGCCGACCAGGCCGACTGGATCTTCTGCCTGGTGCGCACCGACACCTCCAAGAAGCACGAGGGCATCTCGTTCGTGCTGTTCGACATGACCTCGCCCGGCGTCGAGGCCCGGCCGATCAAGCTGATCAGCGGCTCCTCGCCGTTCTGCGAGACCTTCTTCGACAATGTGAAGGTCTCCAAGGAACAGCTGGTCGGCAAGGTCAACGGCGGCTGGGAGATCGCCAAGCGGCTCCTCCAGTACGAGCGCCAGAACATCTCGGCCTCGGGCTTTGGCGGCGGCGCGGGCCTGGACGTGGTCGAGGCGGCCAAGACCCATGTCGGAACCGACGACCAGGGCCGCATCGCCGACGGCGACCTGCGCACCCGCATCGCCGCCCACAAGATGGACGCCCACGCCTTCCTGCTGACCGTGCGCCGCGCCGAAGCGGAGTCCAAGACCGGCTCGGGCCCCAGCGCCGCCGTCTCGATCATCAAGTACGCCGCCGCCAAGATGAACCAGGAGCGCACCGAACTGCTGGTCGAGGCCCTGGGCCTCCAAGGCCTGGGCTGGGAAGGCGAAGGCTTTACCCCCGACGAGATCGCCGCCCTGCGCGCCATGCTGCGCGCCAAGGGCAATTCGATCGAGGGCGGCACCAGCGAGGTCAATCTCAACGTCGTCGCCAAGCGCGTGCTTGGCCTGCTCGATCACCAATAATGGTCAACCTCTCCCAGAGGGAGAGGGAGGGGCCCGTCGCGAAGCGATGGGAGGGTGAGGGGTTACACCTCATGCCGCCTTCCCCCCTCATCCTCCCACGCCTACGGCGCGGGCCCCTCCTTCTCCCCATGGGAGAAGTGTAGAAATGGGCTGCGCAGCCGTGATCGGGATCCAGCCATGATCGAGTTCTGGTACGAGTTCGCCTCCACCTACTCCTATCCCGCCGCCATGCGGGTGGAGCACCTGGCCGCCCAGGCCGGGGTGGCGGTGCTGTGGCGGCCGTTCATCGTCGGCCCGCTGTTCAACGAGCAGCAGGGCCTGACAGACAGCCCGTTCAACGCCTTCCCGGTGAAGGGCGACTACATGTGGCGCGACCTGCAGCGGGTCTGCGACCGCGAGGGCCTGCCGCTGCACCATCCCAGCCAGTTCCCCCGCAACAGCCTGCTGGCGGCGCGCGTGGCGATCTGCGGGCTGGAAGACGGCTGGACGCCCGCCTTCAGCCGCGCCGTCTACCAGGCCAACTTCGTCGACGACCTCGACATCGGCAGCCCCGCGGTCCTGGCCCCGCTGATCGCCGGCGTCGGGGCCGGCCCGGAGCACGTGCTGGCCGCCGCCCAGTCGGCGCCGGTGAAGGACCGGCTGAAAGACCATGTGCGCCAGGCCCGCGAGCGCGGCCTGTTCGGCGCCCCTTCCTTCGTCACCGCCGACGGCGAGCTCTTCTGGGGCAACGACCGTCTCGAACAGGCCCTCGAATGGGCCGCCCGCCATCAAGACCTGGAGCAAGCCTGACATGGCCGTCCTGACCGAAGAACAGACGATGCTGCGCGACGCCGCCAAGGCCTGGTCGCAGGAGAGCGCCCCGGTCTCGGCCCTTCGGCGCTTGCGCAACGAGGGCTCGAAGCAGAGCTTCGACCCGGCCGCCTGGAGCGAGATGAGCCAGATGGGCTGGGCCGGCGTGGTCGTGCCGGAAGCCTATGAGGGCTCGGGCTTCGGCTATCTGGGCCTTGGCCTGATCCTGGAGGAGACCGGCAAGACCCTGGCGGCCTCTCCCCTCCTCTCCACCGCCCTGATCGCCGCCTCGGCGCTGGAGCTCGGCGGCTCCGACGCCCAGAAGGCGGCCTGGCTGCCCAGGATCGCCACGGGCGAGGCCGTCGCCACCCTGGCCGTCGACGAGACCGCCCATCACAACCCGACGCGCATCGCGCTGACGGCGACCACGAGCGGCGACGGCTACGCGCTGAACGGGACCAAGACCTTCGTCCTCGACGGCGAGGCCGCCGACCTGCTGATCGTCGCCGCCCGCACCGGCGGCAAGAGCGGCGAAACCGACGGAATCACCCTGTTCCTCGTGCCCGGCGACGCGCCGGGCGTCGTCCGCACGCATCTGTCGCTGGCCGACAGCCGCGGTGCGGCCGCCATCGCCTTCGACGGCGTCGAGGTCGGCGCCGAGGCGGTGCTGGGCGAAGCCGGCAAGGGCTGGGCGATCCTGGAACCGGTGCTCGACCGCGCCTATGCCAGCCTGGCCGCCGAGATGCTGGGTACGGCGACCGCCGCCTTCGAGATCACGCTGGACTACCTGAAGACCCGCACCCAGTTCGGCCAGGTGATCGGTACGTTCCAGGCCCTGCAGCACCGCGCCGCCAAGTGGTTCACGGATCTGGAGACCACCCGCTCCTGCGTCGAGGCCGCGCTGGAGGCCCTGGACGCCGGCGCCGACGCCCGTGCTCTCGCGTCCCTCGCCAAGGCCAAGGCCAGCGAGGTGCTGCACCTGGCCTCCAACGAGATGGTCCAGATGCACGGCGGCATCGGCATGACCGACGAGCACGACTCCGGCCTCTACATGAAGCGCGCCCGCGTGGCCGAGGCCCTGTTAGGCGGGGCATCGTTCCACCGCGACCGCTATGCCCGGCTGATGGGCTTCTAAGGGACGAGGCGGAGCTTCGCCCTAGGAACCGCCCCCCTCGCGACCGGTTCTCCTGCCCTCATCCGTGAAGGCAGGAGACACCCCATGAGCACCGATCCCCACGACAAGGCCGACGTCGAAAAGCGCCTCTGGAAAGAGGTCGAGGACGCCCGCTTCGGCATGCTGGGCCTGGTTGGTTCCCACCAGCACTTCCAGCCGATGACCGCCTTCGCCGAGCCGGAGACGGGACAGATCTGGTTCTTCACCCGTGACGACACCGATCTCGCCCAGGCCGTCACCGCCGACGGCGGCGATGCGATGTTCGTGGTCCAGGCCAAGGACGGCGACTTCCAGGCCTGCATCGGCGGACGCCTGAGCCGCGACCACGACACCGCCCGCATCCAGCGCTGGTGGTCGCCGATCGTCGCGGCCTGGTACCCGGACGGCAAGGACGACCCGCACCTGACCTTGCTCCGCCTCGACGCCCGCGACGCCGACCTGTGGATCTCCAAGGGCGGGGCGGTGCGCTTCGCCTGGGAGATCGCCAAGGCCAACCTCACCGACCGCAAACCCGACCTGGGCGACCGCGCCCATCTGGGCATCGCTGAAAAGTCGGCCCACTGACGGTACGATGTCCTAAGCCGCGCCGGCTTCCCGTCGGCGCGGTCACCGGTTGCATAGCCCCGCCGACACGACCGTCCACCGTTGATTTCTTTCTAGTTTCGCGCCGGAGAAACACTCTTTGTCGGGAACCCGACATAGTTCCGAAATCGCGAGATTTTCCCAGAACGAGAACCTCAATATAGCCTCGACTCGATTTAGCCCTGACAGCGCCTGCATTGCGTCGGCTACCTGACAGCGCCGCACCCCAGTCCTGCCTATAGCTTGCAACCCTTGCCGCAAGCCGGCGTTCGATTCGCCATGACAGGGCCTCTACATCCCTTGAAGAACCGTCTGCTCGCTTCCCTGCCCCCCGAGGATTTCGGCTACATCGCCGCCCAGCTGTCCCATCAGGACCTGGAGAAGGGGAAGCTGCTGTACGATCCCGGCGATCAGATCGACACGGTCTACTTCCCGCACGACTGCGTCATCTCGCTGATGACGCTGATGGAGAACGGCGCGGCCATCGAGTCGGCCACCATCGGTCGCGAGGGCGGTCTCGGCCTGATGGCCGCGATCTCGCCGCGGCAGTCGCTGTCGCGCGCCATCGTCCAGGCCCCGGGCGGGGCCTCGCGCATCAGCGCCGCGGCCCTGCGCGAAGGCGCCGAGCGCAGCGCGGTGCTGCGCGACCTGATCGAGCGCCACAACGAGGCCCTGTTCGGCCACGCCATCCAGTCGGTGGCCTGCAACGCCCTGCACGCGGTGGAGGCCCGCTTCTGCCGCTGGCTGCTGGGCTTCCGCGACCGCATAGACGTCGACACCATCAGCCTGACCCAGGAATTCCTGGCCGACATGCTGGGCGTCCAGCGCACCACGGTCACCGCCGTGGCCGGCGCCCTGCAGGCCAAGGGCCTGATCCGCTATCGCCGCGGCGTCGTCGACATCCTTGACCGAGCGGGCCTCGAGGCCATCGCCTGCGAATGCTACGGCGCGGTGCGCAAGGGGTACGAGCGGCTGCTGCCGGAACCGTTCGGATCCTGAAGACCCCCTCCGTCCCTCCGGGCCACCTCCCCCAGAGGGGGAGGATCTGGAAGCGCCGGGCCAGCAAGATGCTCCCCCTCTGGGGGAGCTGTCGCGGAGCGACTGAGGGGGTCGCCGCAGGCGCCTCCCTCATAGCAAAAAGGCCATCGCCGCGAAGCGATGGCCTTTTCGGTGTCCGCGATCAGGACCCTACCGCTTCCTCACCGGGAACGGCGCGTGCGCCAGGCGCAGCAGGTTGGCCGCGCCGGGGGCGCCGAAGGGCGTGCCGGCGACGATCAGGATGCGCTCGCCGGGCTTGGCCAGGTCCAGTTCCAGGGCCCGGGCGGCGGCGTCGGTGGTGACGACCTCCAGGCTGTCGGGCTGGGCGCTGACGCGCGGCTCGACGCCCCAGACCAGGGCCATGCGCCGCACGGCCTCGATCTTCGGCGACAGGGCCAGCACCGGCTGCAGCGGCCGCTCGCGGGCCAGACGGCGAGCCGTGGCGCCCGTGGTGGTGAAGGCCACCAGGCACTTGGTCGAGCCCGACTTGGCCGCGCCGGCGGCGGCGACCACCAGCACGTCGGCGTCCTCGTCGACATGCGGCTGCTCGGCCTGCATCAGCTCGGGCCAGCGCGGGTCGCGTTCGACGCGCTCGATGATGCGGTTCATCATCGCCACCGACTCTTCGGGATAGTCGCCGGCCGCGCTTTCGGCCGACAGCATCACCGCGTCCGCGCCCTCGTAGACGGCGTTGGCCACGTCGGAGGCCTCGGCGCGGGTCGGGGTCGGCGAGCTGGTCATCGACTCCAGCATCTGGGTGGCGACGATGACCGGGATCCCGCGTTCACGGGCGGCGCGCAGGATTTCCTTCTGCGCCACCGGCACCTCTTCGGGCGCCATCTCGACGCCGAGGTCGCCACGGGCCACCATGACGCCGTCGCAGAGGTCGAGGATCGGACCCAGCGTCTGAAGCGCCTGCGGCTTTTCGATCTTGGCCAGGACCGCGGCCCGGCCTTCGACGATGCGACGCAGCTCGGCCATGTCCTCCGGCGCCTGCACGAACGACAGGGCGATCCAGTCGACGCCCAGGCGCAGGGCGAAGGCAAGGTCCTCGCGGTCCTTCGGGGTCAGCGGCGACATCGGGATGATGACGTCCGGCACGGCCACGCCCTTGCGCTCCGACAGCTTGCCGCCGTTGACGACCGTGGTGTTGGCGTAGCCGGGGCCGGCCTCGGTCACGGTCATCCGCAGCTTGCCGTCGTCGAGCAGCAGGGTCGCGCCCGGCTTCATCGCGGTCAGGATTTCGGGATGGGGAAGATGAACCCGCGTTTCGTCGCCCGGGGTCGGATCGGAATCGAACCGGAAGGCCTGGCCGGGCTTCAGCTGCACCGGACCGTCGGCGAACTTGCCGACGCGCAGCTTGGGCCCTTGAAGGTCGGCCAGGATGCCCAGCGGACGGCCGACCACCGCCTCCGCCGCGCGGATGGCGGCGTAGACGGCGGCGTGGGTCTCGTGGGCGCCGTGGCTGAAGTTCAGGCGGAAGACGTCGGCGCCGGCCTTGGCCAGCTTGACGATCATTTCCGGCGAACCCGAAGCCGGGCCGATGGTGGCGACGATGCGGGAACGACGCGCGCGGATCATGCGGCCGCTCCTTTGTCAGTTTGGGGGATTATTTGGGACAGAAAGCGTCGCCCTCGTTGGACGCCAACTGGATTTCGGTAAGCGAAATCGTCAGCGGCCCCGAGGTGCTCAGGCCGAATGGAGACGAAACGTGCGCCATTTGGGCGCCCGCCGCCTGGAAACAGGAAAGTTTGATCTTGGCTGAACGCCATTCGCCGATTTTCGAGCCTGACAACGTTGACGTTACGTCTAGCCTCCCACCGCAGGATTCGCCACAACCGACAGTCAGATAAACCGGCGCAACCGGCGCCTTGTCGACTCGCCACCTCACGAGCACCGCCATGTCGCCCGTCGTCTGGCGCGACAGGTCGACCGGCGGCCCCTGCACGGCCAGAAGGCCTTCGCCCTCCCCGCTCCAGGTCGCCTGACGGCCGTTCTCCTGGGCGCCGGCGTCGATCGTCTTGACCGCCCCCGCGCCCGAGAAGCTCAGCATCCACGGCGCCGGCACGCGACCGGCGACGAAATAGCGGTCGACGCTGGCGGCGGTTCCGAGATCGCCGGCGCTCTCCGACAGCGGACCGACCTTGGCCGGCTTGGCGTAGCTCAGGCCATAACCGTAGGCGAACTGCGGATCGTAGCCCGCATCACCCCGGTTCAGCGGGCCCTGGTCGGCGCGCTTGGGCCAGCTGAACGACAGCTTGCCGGTGAAGTCGCGCCTGGACTTGCCGTCCTTGCCGGCCACCAGCACGTCGGCCACGCCCGCGCCTTCCGAGCCCGGCAGCCAGGCGGCGACGAAGGCGTCCGAAGCGTTGATCTCGGGGTTCACCCACAAAGGGCGGCCCGACAGGAACACCGCCACGACGGGAACGCCTTGGGCCTTCAGTTTCTTCAGCAGCTCGATGTCGGTCTTGCCGTTCGGCTGGTAGGCGAGATTGGCCACGTCGCCCTGGAACTCGGCATAGGGATCCTCGCCGAACACCACGATGGCGACGTCCGGCTTCTCGCCCGTGAACCTGCCGTCCTTGGCCAGGATCGCCTTGCCGCCGGCGGCCTCGACCGCTTCCTTCAGGCCGCCCCAGATCGACTGGCCGTTGGGGAAGTCGCTGTTCTTGTTGCCCGTGCCCTGCCAGGTCAGGGTCCAGCCGCCCGAGGCCTTGCCGATGTCGTCGGCGTCTCCGGCCACCAGCACCTTCGCGCCGGCCTTGATCGGCAGAACGCCGTCGTTCTTCAGCAGCACCAGCGACTTGGAGACGGCCTCGCGGGCGATGGCGCGGTGATCGGCCGAGCCCAGGCGGTCGAACTTGCCCTGAACCTGCGGCGCCACGCGGTCGAACAGGCCGGTCTTGACCTTGACCCGCAGGATGCGGCGCACGGCATCGTCCAGGCGATCCATCGGGATCTCGCCCGACTTCACCTGCTTGACGGTGTTCTCGTAGAGGCCCTTCCAGCTGTCGGGGGCCATATACATGTCGAGGCCCGCGTTCATGGCCTGCGGGCACGAGACGTTGGAGCAGCCCTGAAGCTGGCCGTGGGCGTTCCAGTCGCTGACCACGAAGCCCGTAAAGCCCATCCGCTTCTTCAGCACGTCGGTGATCAGGGTCTTGTTGCCGGTGATCTTCTGGCCGTTCCAGCTGGAGAACGAGGCCATCACCGTCAGGATGCCGGCGTCGATGCTGGGCGGATAGCCCTGAGCGTGAACGGCGACGAGCTCCTGCTCGGAGATCACCGCATTGCCCTGGTCGCGGCCGTCCTGGGTGCCGCCGTCCGCGAGGAAGTGCTTGGCGCTGCCGGCGATGCGGCCCGCCGCGATCGGCTTGCCGGCCTCAAGCCTGCCTTGCAGGCCGAGCGTCATCGGGCCCGAATAGCTGGCGACGATCTCGGGATCCTCGCCGTAGCCTTCATACGAGCGGCCCCAGCGGTCGTCGCGGGGCACGGCCACCGTCGGGCCGAAGGTCCAGTCGCCGCCGACCACCGCCACCTCTTCGCCGGTCGCCCGGCCGATGCGCTCGATCAGCGCCGGGTCGCGCATCGCGCCCAGGCCCACATTGTGCGGGAAGATGGTCGCGCCGACGATGTTGTTGTGGCCGTGCACGGCGTCGATGCCGAACATCAGCGGGATCGGCGTGCGACCCGGACGCTTGGCCAGGGCCTCCTTGCGATAGGCGTCGACGAGGTCGGTCCAGGCCTTGGGCGTGGCTCGGTCGTTGCCGTCGGGGGCCGAGTTGCCGCCGGCCAGGATCGAGCCCAGCGGATAGGTCGCCAGGTCCGCCGGGGTCATCGAGGCGATATCGCCCTGGATCGTCTGGCCGACCTTCTCCTCCACCGTCATCTTCTTCATCAGATCGGTGATGAAGGCCTCGGTCTTGGCGTCGGTCAGGCTGGCGGGGCTCTTGGCCGCGGGCCACAGCTCCGGGTGGGCGGTCGTCTGCGGGGTCGTCGCGATCAGGCTCGGCTCGGCCGCCAGCGCCGGCAGGGCCAGGCCCACGGTCAAGGCCAGCGACGAGGCGCGAAGGAGCGGACGGCGAAGCTTCATGACGGGGCCCTTGAAAGCGAGAAAACCGGAAAAGATCGGCGCGGCGAGCCCGCCGCGCCGGAGTGGGAGCAACCCCTTGCAGGAGGGGCCTCCAGCTGACGCCCGCGGCCGGAGGGGGGCCGACGACCGAAAGCGGCATCCCATCGACGGCGAGCCGTCGACGCTGGAGCGGGATGAATGGCGATGCGTGACGACGAGGCCCCGGCGCGGTCGCGCGCCGATCGGCCCGAACGGTTTCCTTCCCTGGTTTCGTTCCGCGACCGCCCCGCCCGCCGCCCTTCGAGGCGCGTGGCGATAGCGGTCACATCGATCAGACACCATTTATTGACAGCGCTGTCTATCCTCTTTTTGTATCGTTTCGTTTCCTGCCGCCCCGACCCTTCAGGCCGCCGGCCGCGCCCGGCCCGCCACCCGATCCAGCGCCGCGTCGTGCGAAGGCGCGGACCGCACCGTCTCGGCCACGCGCTGTCGCCAGCCGGCCAGTCCCTCACGCACCTGCGAGAGGTTCGACAGATCGACCAGCGGGTCATGGGCGGCGGGCCGCACGCCCATGCCCTCCAGCACGTAGAACCACGAAAGCTCGGTGAAGAGTTCGGTCGGCCGGTGCGGAATGCGGCCCGTGCCGCGATAGAGCGCCAGCCGTTCGGCCAGGTCGGGCGGCAGGGCCGCGGCGGCCCGCTCGCGCCAGAACGGCTCGTCGCGCCGGGTGGGCTGGTAGTGCAGCACGATGAAGTCGCGCGCCGCCTCGTACTCGGCGATCAGGGCGTTGTTGTAGTCGGCGATGTTGGCCGCATCGAACCCCTTGTCCGGGAAGTGGTCGAGCAGCTTCATCAGGCCGCTGGTCACGAAATGGATGCTGGTCGACTCCAGGGGCTCGATGAAGCCGGAGGACAGACCCAGCGCCACGACATTGCGGTTCCAGAACGCCTTGCGCCGTCCGCCGGTGAACTTCAGCACGCGCGGCTCGGTCAGCAGCTTGCCGGCCTCGCGCTCCAGGTCGGCCAACGCCTCGTCGTCGCTGACATGAGCGCTGGAATAGACGTAGCCGTTGCCGGTGCGATGGCGCAGCGGAATCCGCCAGCGCCAGCCGGCCGGTCGCGCGGCGGCCTGGGTGAACGGCGGCGGGTTGGCGTCGCGCACGGTCAGGCCCGCCACCGCCCGGTCGCAGGGCAGGAAGGCGCTCCAGTCCTCGTAGCCGGTGCTCAGCGCGCCCTCGATCAGCACGCCCCGGAAACCCGAGCAGTCGATGAAGAGATCGGCCGCCAGCCGCTCGCCGCCGTCCAGCACCAGGGCCTCGACGAAGCCGTCGTCGCGCAGGCTTGCGCCCTCGACCCGGCGCTCCAGCCGGCGCACGCCGCGCTGTTCGGACCAGGTGCGCAGGAACTTGGCCACCAGGCCCGCGTCGAAATGCAGGGCGTGGCGCAGGCCGCCCAAAGGCCCCTGCCCTTGTCCATGACCCGGCGAGTCGGCGAAGGCCATGCGGCCGGCATCGCCCAGCGCCGTCGCCAGGCTGTAGGCCTCGACGCGAGGATCGTCGCCCGCCGCCCGGAGGCGATGCCAGATGTGATGGAACGGACGCCGGTCGACCGACGGCCCGAAGGTTCCGAACGGATGCCAGTAACGCTCGCCGATCGCGCCCCAGTCGTCGAAGCGGATGCCCAGCTTGAAGCTGGCCTCGGTGGCGGCCATGAACTGGCCCTGGTCGATCTCCAGCAGCCGCAGGAAGTCGACGATCGGCGGGATGGTGGCCTCGCCCACGCCGACGGTGGGGATCTCGGCGCTCTCGACCAGGGTGATGGTCGTTGGCGTCCCGGCCAGCACCCGGGCCAGCAAGGCGGCGGCCATCCAGCCGGCCGTTCCGCCGCCCAGGATGGCGATCGAACCGATGACGCGATCCATGGCGTTTCCTCCCGTTCGCGCCCTCTCGAAGGGGCGCTTTTCAGGAAAAGAGCCGGCGGCGGGCTCGCAGATCGCCGCCGCCGGCGTCAGAGGACTTACATCCCCAGCTTGAACCGCGCGCCCAGCACGATCCGGCGATCGGCGGTGGCGTAGCGGAACGGCAGGTTCTCCCACTGCAGGTAGCGACCGGTGGGCTCCTCGGTGAGGTTGATGCCCTCCAGCACGATCTTGATCGCCGGGGTCACCTGGTAGCCGACCTGGGCGTCGAGCTGGCCATAGGCCCGCTCCCACGTGCCCAGGCTGTGGCGATCCGTGCCCGAGCCGAACGAGAAGTCGCCCTGGTAGCTCTTGTCGCGCCAGGCGTAGGAGACGCGGGCCTCGAAGCCGTGACCCTCGTAAAAGCCCTGCAGGTTGAAGGCGTGCTTGGCCACGCCCGGGATCGGCAGGTTGTCGTCATAGTCGTTCGACTTCGAGGTCTCGGAGTCGGAGTAGGTGTAGTTGGCGTTGAAGCCGAACCCGTTCTCGAAGGCGTACTGCGCCGCCAGTTCGATGCCCTTGATGCTGCCGCCGTCGCCGTTCACCGGCGCGGTGTAGACGCCCAGGGTCGCCCCCTCGACCGAGCCGTCGGCCACGGTGCGCGGCACGGTGTCGGTCTGGATGAACGAGTCGACGCTCTTGTAGAAGAACGCCCCCGAGACGATGCCGCTACGTCCCAGATAGCGCTCGTAGGCGATGTCGAACTGCGAGGCGCGGTACGGGTCGAGGTCCGGGTTGCCGCCGCTGCCGTTGGTGTACAGGAAGCGGTTGAGGTTCGGGCCCGGGGTCGAGCTGCGGGTGAAGTTGAAGGCCGAGCCCTGGCCCAGCTGGAACAGGTCCTGACGCGACACGACCCGGGCGGCCGACACGCGCACCTTGTCGGTTTCGTTGATGTCGAACACCGCGCTCGCGCTGGGCAGGACGTCGGTATATTCGCGAGTGGTCTTGATGGCGTCCGGGTTGCCGATGACGCCGTTCCAGCTGTCGGTGCCCCAGTACCAGGGCGAGGTCGGCGTGCCGCTGGAGTCGATGGTCAGCTCGGTGCGGACCACGCGGACGCCGGCGTTGACGTGATAGCGATCGTCCGAGCCGCCCAGGTCGGCCATGGCGTAGCCGGTGGTGGTCTTTTCCTTGATCCGGAACGACTGGATCGGATCGGCGAACTTCTTGAACGGCGTCGAGGAATAGAGGTTCGACAGCCAGGCGACCGGGTTCTCCATCTGGCTGCGGTTCTGGAACAGCGCGGTGATGCCGCCCACCCGCAGGGTCTCGAACCGCTCGGGGTTCGAGGCCGCCGTCTGGTAGGGCGTGATCAGGGCCGGCGAGGCGCCGAAGCGGCCGTCGTCGGTGGCCGTCTGGCCGCAGTTGGGACGGCCCGGCGTGCCGGCCGGCAGGCCGCACGACTTGAAGCCGATGGCGCCGTCCTGGAAGTAGCCGTACGGGGTCCAGTCCTGGCCGAAGGTCCGGCCGTTCAGCTCGCCCTTGCCGGAATAGTCGGCCAGCAGCTGCCAGAACTCGGAGTCGATCTTGCGTTCGGCGTAGCGGACGCCGGCGGTCAGCACGAGGTCGCCGCTCTCGCCGAACTCGGGCCGGAACTTCAGGTCGCCGCGGATCGAGGTGTTGTCGATCTGGGTGTCCTCGCCGAACACCCAGTGCGACTTGGCGAACACGCTCGAAGGCGTGGTGAACTGCGCGGCGTTGGCCGGGGTGAACTTGGGATTGTCGCCGTTGGCGTAGCTGTAGGTGAAGGTCGCCGGCGCCGTGGCGTTAGGCGTCAGGCCCGCGGCCGTGCCGTTGCGCACGGTGTACTGAGTGTAGCGCACGTCGTTGTTGGCGCTGGCGCTCTCGTAGTCGGCGGTGGAATAGGCCGCGCGCACGCTGCCCGTCACCCGCCCGCCGTTGTCCCAGTTCAGGGCGACCTGGAAGTTGTCGGTCTTGGCCTGCGAGTCCTGCAGGTAAGAGGTGCCCTCGGCCGAGTTGGCCGTGACCGTGCCGCTCTGCACCACGCCGTTGCCGTCGACGCTGGCGCCGGCCGCGTAGGTGGCGTTCTCGTTGGCGAACGGGAACTTGATCGAGGCTTCGCTGGTCTTGATCTTCAGGTCCGAGTGGAACCAGTCGCCGGTCAGCTGCAGCGACTCGGTCAGGGCGAAGTCGAGATTCAGCGAGGCGCCGAGGCGCTTGCGCTCCTGGTCGCGATAGGTGGCGTAGCGATACTCGGGCGACCACACGTCGAGGGTTCCGCCGCCGACCACCGGACGGTCGTTGAACGCCCAGCCGCCGCGGTTCTCGCCGCCCAGCACGTCGGTGTGGATCTCGGTCTTGTCGTAGGACAGCGTGCCCAGTACGGCGAAGCGGTCGCTGAACTTGTAGCCCAGCACCAGCGAGCCGGTCGGATTCCAGTCGGTGTCGCCGGCCTTGTTGCCGCGCAGGTCGCCGGCGATCGTGATGTCGTCGCGCAGGGACCGGGCGTTGCGGGTCTTCAGGTTGATGATGCCACCGAGGCCGCCTTCCAGCAGCGAGGCGTCCGGCGACTTGTAGACGTCGACGCCGCCGATCAGTTCGGACGGAATGCCTTCCAGCGAGTTGGTCTGGTTGATCTTGCCTTCGCCCAGGCGGAACAGCTCCATGCCCGAGACGAAGATGTCGTTGTTCAGGACGGTGACGTTCTGGTCGAGGCCGCGGATGCGCACCCGGGTGCCCTGGCCGTTCTCGCGGTCGATCTGCACGCCGGGCAGGCGCTGCAGCGACTCGGCGATGTTCTGGTCGGGGAACTTGCCCATGTCCTCGGCGGTGACCGACTCGATGATCAGGTTCGAGTTCTTCTTGGCCGACAGCGCGCTCTGCAGCGAGGCGCGGAAACCGGTGACGATCACCTCCTCAACCGAGGATGGTTCCTGGGCCGAGGCGGGCGCCGCCGCGTCGGTCGCGGCGGTCTGGGCCAGGGCTTGGCCCGCGCCCAGCAGAACGACCGAGGACGCCGCCGCCATCAGCGCGTACCGGGTCGCGTAAGTCTTCGAAATCATGAGCATTCCCCTAGGTTACGGCCGCAGAGAGCCGATCTCCGCCGACAGGGTCGACGTGAGTAAGTTCGCCAGTTTTTCGGGATGCCTTGCGCATCCTCCCTTGTGCTCCGGCCCTTCTCGGGGGTCGGCGACTGCAACCTATGAGTAACGCGACAGCGCTGTCAATGGACAACGCTGTCAATCGCGTAACAAAATTCTCTGAAGCTATTTGTGTGATTTATCGGCTGAAAGCCGCGAAGCCTTGCGGGAGAAGGCTTCGCGGAAACAGCAGGGCGGCGCGGCGAACCACCGGCCGCAAGGCCGTGATCAGCCGATCTGTTCGATGATGTGTTCACGCAGTTCGGCGCGGGTGAGTCCCGGCCAGGCCCACTCGGTGCGGGTCGGCGGCGTCACGGCGCGCGAATGCGGTTTGATGCGAGGCTTCCGCTGAAGGGCCGCCGCGCGGATAAGATTGGTATTCATAAAGTTCCAGACAGGGCTCGGCGCGTCGCCGGGCCAAAAGTTCAACAGAGGGTGGAAAGCCCGAAGGCGGCGTTCGAAACGCCGCGCGAAGTGGGCGATGAAGCGCATCGCACAGCCGGCCTGACAGGCAGGGGGCGATCAGCTCTGACGCTCATATGGTGAACCGATCGCGGTATTCAACCCCACCGTCGACGACGACAGGAAGATTATGTCTCGGAAGCGAAAAGGGGAGCGATAGTCGTCCCCTACCCCGCCGCCGGCCCGGTCGACTCCCGCACCACCAGTTCGAAGTCCAGCAGGCGCGATGGCGGCGCGGCGCCGTCCTCCCCCTTCAGGTCGCCGCTCAGCAGCAGGTCGGCGGCGGCCGCGGCCATGGCCTGGATCGGCTGGCGCACCGTGGTCAGCTGCGGCCAGACGACCTTGGCGCCGGGCGTGTCGTCGAAGCCGGCCACCGACAGGGTCTCGGGCACGTTCAGGCGCAGGCGGTTAGCCACCGCCATCACGCCAAGCGCCATGTCGTCGTTGGAGGCGAAGATCGCCGTCGGCCGATCCTCGCCCGCCAGCAGGGTCTCGGCCGCCTCGAAGCCCGAGCGGAACGAAAACCAGCCCTGGGCCACGCGGTCCTCGCGCACCGCCAGGCCGTGCTCGGCCATGGCCTTGGCGTAGCCGTCGTAGCGCAGGTGGGCCGCGCCGTGGTCGGGGTGGCCCTTGATGAAGGCGATGTCCTTGTGACCCAGCTTGATCAGGTGGGCGGTCATCTCGTAGGCGGCGGCCACGTCGTCCATCCGCACATAGGCCGAGCGGTCGAGATCGCGGTCGGGCGACAGCCGCACATACGGCACGCCCTCGGCGTCCAGCACCGCCAGCACCCGGGCGTCGTCGCAGACCGGCGGGGTCAGGATCACCCCGTCCATCCGCAGCGTGGCCAGCATCGGCGCCACCTGCTCCTCGACGTCGCCCTCGGAATCCAGCGGCTCGACGATCAGGTGATAGCCCTCGGTGCGGCAACGGCCGATGGCCCCCAGCTGCACGTCGGTGACGTAGGCGGGGCTCGGGTTGTCGAAGAACACGCCGATCAGATAGGCCTTGGAGCCCGCCAGGCTGCGGGCCGAGATGTTGGGCCGGTAGTTCAGCGCCGCCACGGCCTCCTGCACCCGGTCGCGGGTGGCGGCCTTGACGTTGGGCTCGCGGTTCAGCACCCGCGACACGGTCTTGATCGAAACGCCCGACATGCGGGCGACGTCGTGGATCGTAACCTTGGCGTTCAAGAATGGGCCTCGCGCGGCGTTGATTCAGCCTTCAAGCGAGACAACAAGCCATGACAACCTTGTCAAGGCGACCCCTTTTTGAACGAAGGGGCTGAAAGCGGGTCCTACCGGCGACTTCCGCGGCGGAAACCTCGTCCTTCGACAGGCTCAGGATGAGGTTTCTATACGTCCCGAACGCCGGCCATGGTCCTCATCCTGAGCTCGTCGAAGGACGAGGACCACGCACCGGCGCCAGGAAAACCAGCCCTACGAAATCGAAGCCTGGCCGTCCGGCGTCATCGCCACCGCAGCCCCGATCAGGGCGGTGTGCGGGTGCAGGATCACGTGGGTCGGTATGTCCTTCACGTAGTCGCTCAGCCGGCCCTTGGCCTCGAAGCGCTCGCGGAAGGCGCTGGCTTCCAGCAGATCGATGATCCGGGGCGCGATGCCGCCGGCGATGAACACGCCGCCGCGCGCGCCCAGGGCCAGGGCCAGGTCGCCCGCCGTCGAGCCGAGGATGGCGCAGAAGCGCTCCACGGTGGTCTTGCAGCATTCGCGACCGGCGACGGCGCCTTCGGTGATGGCCTTGGCGGCCAGTTCCTCGACCGGACGCCCCTCGATCTGGGCCAACAGGACGTGCAGGTCCTCCATGCCCGGACCGGCCAGGATCCGTTCGACCGACACGCGGCCGTACTTGGCCTGCAGGCCGCGCAGGATCTCGATCTCGATCTCGTCGACCGGGGCGAACGAGATGTGGCCGCCCTCGGTGGTCAGCGGCGTGTCGCAGCCGTGGCGACGCACCATGCCGGCGGCGCCGAAGCCGGTGCCCGGCCCGATGATCGCCAGGTCCCCCTCGCCCGAGGTCGGCAGCGGGCCGATCTGGCGCAGGTCCTTGGGGCTCAGGCGCGGCGCAGCCAGGGCCTGGGCCGTGAAGTCGTTGATCAGGCGGGCGTTACGGAAGCCGCCCGCGCGGCGCAGGCTGTCTTCCGACAGACGCCAGTCGATGTTGGTGAAGTGAACGGCGCCGTGCTCGATCGGGCCCGCCACCGCGACCACGGCCTGGTCGGGGTGCTTGACCCCCACCTTGGCCAGATAGTCCTCGATGGCGTCCTCGGCCGTGTCGTAGTCCTCGCCCCTGTAGGCGGTGGGCTCGATCAGGCGAGGATCCGGACCGTCGAAATCGACCAGGGCGAAGCGGGCGTTGGTGCCGCCGATGTCGCCGACCAGGCCCAATCCCTTTCCTTGGGCAAGCCCGTGTGCGTTGGCGCCGTTCATGGGTTTCCCGTTCCCTTTAAGCAAACAGCACGGACGCGCCGGCGTCGGCGGCGCCGACTCCGTGTCGCATCCAGCCGAACAGTTCGCGCCCGAAGCCCGGCTTGGACGCCGGGACTGGTGCAGGCGTGCGGGCGAGGAGTTCCGCCTCGTCCACATGGATGAAGAGTTCGCCGGTGTCGGCGTTCATGGTGATCACGTCGCCGTCCTGGACATAGGCCAGCGGCCCGCCCTTGGCGGCTTCCGGCGTCACGTGGATGGCGGCCGGCGTCTTGCCCGAGGCGCCCGACATGCGGCCGTCGGTGACCAGGGCCACCTTGTGTCCGCGGTCCAGCAGCACCGAGATCGACGGCGACAGGTTGTGCAGCTCGGGCATGCCGTTGGCCGACGGCCCCTGGAAGCGCACCACCACCACGACGTCGCGGTCGAGTTCGCCGCGCTTGAAGGCGGCGATGAAGTCTTCCTGCTCCTGGAACACCACAGCCGGGGCGGTGATCACGTGGTGCTCGGGCTTCACGGCCGAAATCTTGATCACGCCGCGACCCAGGTTGCCGGCCAGAAGCTTCAGGCCGCCTTCCTTGCTGAAGGGGTTCTCGACCGGGCGCAGAATGGCCTCGTCCAGCGAGGTTTCCGGGCCTTCGCGCCACTTCAGCTCGCCGTCCTCGAGGTAGGGCTCCCGATGGTAGTTCGACAGGCCGGGGCCGGCGATGGTCAGCACGTCCTCGTGGGCCATGCCGGCCTTCAGCAGTTCGCGCACCACGAAGGCCATGCCGCCGGCGGCCTGGAAGTGGTTCACGTCGGCCGAGCCGTTCGGATAGACCTTGGCCAGCAGCGGCACGGCCTTGGAGATGTCGTCCAGGTCTTCCAGCGTCAGGATGATCCCGGCCGCGCGGGCCATGGCCACGATGTGCAGGGCCAGGTTCGTCGAGCCGCCGGTGGCCATCAGGCCCACGACGCCGTTGACCACGGCCTTCTCGTCGATGACGCGGCCGACCGGGATCCACTCGTTGCCCTTGTGGGTGACGGCGGCGACGCGGCGGGCGGCCTCCTTGACCAGCGCGCTGCGCAGCGGGGTGTTGGGATGCACGAAGGCCGAGCCCGGCAGGTGCAGGCCCATCAGCTCCATAAGCATCTGGTTGGTGTTGGCCGTGCCGTAGAAGGTGCAGGTGCCCGGGCCGTGATAGCTGGCGCTCTCGGCGGCCAGCAGCTCGTCGCGACCGACCTTGCCCTCGGCGTACAGCGCGCGGATGCGGGCCTTCTCCGAGTTGGGCAGGCCCGAGGTCATCGGACCGGCCGGCACGAACACCGCCGGCAGGTGGCTGAAGGCCAGGGCGCCGATCACCAGACCCGGCACGATCTTGTCGCAGACGCCCAGGTACATGGCCGCGTCGAAGGCGTCGTGGGTCAGGGCCACGGCCGTGGCCATGGCGATGACGTCGCGCGAGAACAGCGACAGCTCCATGCCCGGACGGCCCTGGGTGACGCCGTCGCACATGGCCGGCACGCCGCCGGCGAACTGGGCCGTGGCGCCGGCCTCGCGGGCGGCTTCCTTGATCAGCGCCGGATACTCTTCCAGCGGCTGGTGGGCCGACAGCATGTCGTTATAGGCCGAGACGATGCCGAGGTTCGGCGCGTTCGGATCCAGCGCCCGCACCTTGTCGGCGGCGGGCGAGGCGGCGAAGGCGTGGGCCCAGTTGGCGCACGACAGCTTGGCGCGGCCCGGCTGGGCCAGGGCGGCGGCGTCCATCTGGGCCAGATAGGCCTCGCGGGTCGGACGGCTGCGCTCGATGATCCGCTGGGTGATCGCGGCGATGACGGGATTGAGGGCCATCAGAAACTACTCCGCCCAGAGGATGCGGACCGGGGCGCGGTCCTGCTTCAGGATCCTGGCGATCGGCAGGTCGGGATCGATCTGCCCTTCCAGGAGCTCGCGCTTGGCCTGGCCGGTGACCAGCAGCACGATCAGCGACGACTGAATCAACGCCTGGAAGGTCAAGCTGATCCGCGGCAGGTCGGGGGCCGGCTCGCCCTTGGGCGCGGCCACGACCAGGCGATCGGTGTCGGGGTCCAGGCCCACGGCCAGGGCCGGGTTGCCAGGGAACAGCGAGGCGAAGTGGCCGTCGGCGCCGACGCCCAGCAGCGCCACGCCGAACGGCAGGGCCTGGGCCACGCCCTCCTGCGCCTTGTCGGCCGAGGTCTGCTGGTCGACGCCCTCGAAATAGAGCGGCGCGAAGCTCGCCTTGGCGGCCTCGCCGACCAGCAGGTGACGGCGCACCAGGCCCTCGTTGCTGCCCGGATGATCGGGCGGCACGAAGCGGTCGTCGCTGAGCGTGACGGTGACCTTGTCCCAGGGGACGGTCAGAGTCGCCAGGCGATCGTAGACCGGCGCCGGCGTCGTGCCGCCGGTGGCGGCGAAGCCGGCCTTGCCGTGGCTGGCCACGGTCGTGGTCAGGGCGCCGGCGATGGTCGAGGCGGCCGCGTCGTACAGCGCCTCGCGGGTCGGGAAAACTTCAAGCTTGGGCATGTTGCGGGTACCCTTTTACGACTTCCAGCCGCGGCCTTGCGGCGCGATCAGCGAGGCGGCGCTGGGCGGGCCCCAGGTGCCGGCGGCGTAGGTCGCCGGCTCGATGCCCGCGTCGGCCCAGGCCTTGGCCACGCCGTCGACGAACCGCCAGGCGGCCTCGACCTCGTCGCGACGGACGAACAGGGTGCGGTCGCCGCGGAACGCGTCCAGCAGCAGCTTTTCGTAAGCGATGCGGCGGCGGGCGCCCGGCGCGGCCATGTTCAGCGACAGCGGCAGCGACTGCAGCCGCATGCCCTCTTCCGACAGGCCCGGACGCTTGGTCATCACCGACAGCGAGATGTCTTCTTCCGGCTGCAGGTCGATGACCAGGCGATTGGCCTGCATCTCACCCTGGGTCACGGCGCCGAAGATGTTGTGCGGCACGGGCTTGAACTGCACGACGATCTGGGTGCGGCGGTCGGGCAGGTTCTTGCCGGTGCGCAGGAAGAACGGAACGCCCGCCCAGCGCCAGTTGTCGATCGCCACCTTCATGGCCACGAAGGTCTCGGTCTTCGACGGCTGGCCGACTTCCTCGGCATAGCCGGCGCGGGCGGTGCCCTCGACCACGCCCGCCACGTACTGGCCGCGGACGGTGTCGTGCGCCACGTTGTCCTTGGTGAAGGGACGCAGGGACCGCAGCACCTTGACCTTCTCGTCGCGGACGGCGTCGGGATCGAAGCCCGACGGGGCCTCCATCGCGACCAGGCACAACAGCTGCAGCAGGTGGTTCTGCAGCATGTCGCGCAGGGCGCCGTACTCGTCGTAATAGTGCCAGCGATCGCCGACCTTCTCGGTCTCGGCGATGGTGATCTGGACGTGGTCGATCGACTTGTGGTCCCACAGCGGCTCGAACAGCACGTTGGCGAACCGCAGGGCCGTCAGGTTCTGGACCGTCTCCTTGCCCAGGTAGTGGTCGATGCGGAAAATCTGGCTCTCGTCGACCACGGCGCCGACGGCGGCGTTGGTGATCCTGGAGCTTTCGAGGTCGCGGCCGATCGGCTTTTCCAGCACCAGGCGCGTCGACGGGCCGGTCAGGCCGGCGGCCTGCAGGGCCTGGCAGGCGGACGGATAGAGGCTGGGCGAAACGGCGAAGAACACCGTCAGCGAGTCATGGCCGCCGATCTTGTCGGCGAGGGCCTTGGCCCCCTCCTCCTTGGTGATGTCGATCGAGAGATAGTCGAGGCGGGCGGCCAGGCGCTCCCAGGCGGCCTCTTCGACGTTGGCGCGCTTGCCCAGGTGCTCGCGCACCAGCTTGCGATAGCCCGCGCCGTCCAGGTCGCCGCGAGCGACGCCGAAGATGCGCAGGTCGCGCGGCAGCAGCCGGTCGACTTCCAGGAAATACAGCGACGGCAGAAGCATCCGCAGGGCCAGGTCGCCGGCGCCCCCGAGGAGCACCAGGACGTCGCGGCCCGTCTCACCGTTATCGGCTTTTTTCTTGGTCAATTTCGTCCACCCTATGACAACGTTGTCATGACACGCCCGTTCGTGCTTGGCAAGCACACGGTCGACCCAGGCCCGTCGCGACCGCCGGTGCGGCCCCTACCTAGGCCCTTTGTCGGCCGGTCGCCATAAGACCAATCGCTTTTCCAAAACGCGTGACAAAGCTTGTCCGCACCGTCTTTTTCGGGGCATCACCTGCCCATGAGCACGACCCTGCGCCGCGCCGTCACGGACGACGCCGAGACCCTGTCCGCCCTGGGGGCGCGCACCTTCACCGAGACCTTCGCGCACCTCTATCCGCCCAAGGATCTGGAGACGTTCCTGGCCTACGCCTACGGCCTGGAGCGCACCCGCGCCGACCTGGCCCATCCCGACAAGGCGACCTGGATCCTCGAGCTCGACGGCCAGGCCGTCGGCTACGCCCTGGCCGGCCCGTGCGACCTGCCCCACCCCGACGTGGAGCCGGACCACGGCGAGCTGAAGCGAATCTACGTGCTGAAGGAACACCAGGGCGGCGGCCGCGGCTCGCTGCTGCTGAACACCGCGCTGGACTGGCTGGAACGGGACGGCCCGCGCCCCCTGTGGATCGGCGTCTGGTCCGAGAACCACGGCGCCCAGCGCCTCTACGGCCGCATGGGCTTTGCGAAGGTGGGCGAATACTTCTTCCCCGTGGGCGAGATCCAGGACCTGGAGTTCATCCTGCGGCGGGGGTGAGGGACGCTCTTCCTCTATTCCCCTTCGCTCGTCATCCCGGCCGCAGCGAAGCGAAGAGCCGGGACCCAGGAGGCTGGGCTCTGTGGATGGACTGGGCGCCGCCAACGGCAGCCATCGCAATGCGGCGGCCCTGGGTCCCGGCTCTACGGCCCGCCACGCGGGCCTCCGGCCGGGATGACGAGCTTGGGTAGAACCCTCAGTGCCCCGGACGCGGCTCGAAAGAGCGCTTCTCGTCCTTCAACTCGACGCATTCCTTATCGGGCTTCTGGCCGTGCTGGGCCTTGGGCTCCGACTTCGGAACGCAGAAGTTGGTCATCGGGTTCTGGTGCTGGAACGGCTTGGTCATCATGGCGGCGCCTCCCGTCTGAACATCACTCTACGCGCCTTTGCGGCGCCTCTCGTTGATCCGGCTCAAGCCGCCTCGCACAGCGCGTCCATCTGCTGCACGTCGACGACGACGCTGAGTTCGGACAGGCCCGGATCGCCGATCACCGTCCCCGACACCGGCAGCGCCTCGGCGGGCGTGCGGGTGGCGGCCACGCGGATCAGGTCCTCGGACTCGGCCAGCCCATTGGTCGGATCGAATTCGGTCCAGCCCAGGTCCGGCAGGAAAACCTCGCACCAGGCGTGGGTCGCTCCCGCGCCCCGTATGCCGCCATGGGAAGGACTATAGATGTAGCCGCTGGCGAACATCGCCGCGTAGCCCAGCCGGCGCAGCGCCTCGACCATCAGCCAGGCGAAGTCGCGACAGGTGCCCGCCCCGCGCGCCACGGTCAGGGCCGGGCTCTGCGTGCCCTCGGCCGACCGCGCCTGATACTCGAACTGGTCGTGGATCGTGGCGTTCAGACGCAGCAGGAAGTCCAGCGCCGGCTCGTCCGGCCGCTCCATCTGCTCGCGCAGCCAGCGCAGCATCACCCGGTCGGCGTCTTCGGTGGCGGGACGGATGAACGGGTCCAGCACCGCCCGATCCTCGCGGGCGTAGACGATCGGCGAGACGGTATGCGGATCGGCCACCGCGTCGTCGGTCAGCGGGGCGGGAAAGCGGTCGATAACCAGGCGGCTGGTGATGGTCAGGTGATCAACCCGCCCCTCCGGCTGGAAGGTGCAGACGCAATTGCCGCTGGCGTCGTAGCTCCAGCGCGTCTGGCCGGGCAGCGAGGTGGCCAGCGAGGCCTCGACGATGCGAATGGCGTGGCTGTCGCGCGGCCGGATCAGCAGCCGGTGCGGCCCGAACGCCACCGGGCGTTCGTAGCTGTAACGGGTCTCGTGGGTGATGCCGAGCCGAGCCATGGGGCCACCTTAACCCCCGGATCCCGCGATCGTTCCTCACATGCCGGTGATTCGTGCAGGTGATCGGAAGCGGAGTTGGTGCGCGTTCGATCAAACCAGATCCTCCCCCTCTGGGGGAGGTGGCCCAGAGGGCCGGAGGGGGTAGCGCGGCCTAATGCCGAGCAGTCCCCCTCAGTCGCTCCGCGACAGCTTCCCCAGAGGGGGAGCATCTGGCTTCAAGCCGCGAACCCGGCCTCGGCGAAGGCCAGCATCCGCTCCAGCAGCGACACGACGTCGGCCTCGCTGGTCTGGCCTTCCGACAGCACGTTCAGGCGGTCGAACTCGGCGAAACGGTTGTTGTGCAGCATGCCCAGGGTGAAGTGCAGCCGCCAATAGACGTCTTCCGGCGACAGGTCGGGACGGGCCTTCAACAGGGCGTCGGAGAAGCGGCGCAGGTGCGAGACGTCGGTCTTCAGCACCTGGCGGATCTCGTCGGTTCCCTCGCTGCGGGCGCGGATCAGGAACTGCAGCGAGATGCGGCGCTCGTGGTCGGGGGCCAGCCAGCGCAGCGGCGGGGTCAGCAGCGCGGCCAGGATCTCGCGCACCGGCGGGGCGCCCTCGTTGCGGTCGTTGGCCTCGTGCAGCATCCGGGCCCGCTCGCGGTTGAGCTCGGCCGTGCGGCGCTTGAAAATCTCGAACAGCAAGGCGTCCTTGGAGCCGAAGTGATAGTTCACCGACGCCAGATTCACGCCCGCCGCGGCGGTGATGTCGCGCACCGACACGTTCTGGAAGCCGTGCAGGGCGAACAGCCGCTCGGCCGCCGTGAACACCAGGTTCTTGGTGACGGCTTCGGTTTCCTGCGCCTCGGCGTCCTGGCCTGCGGCGATCTCGGTGGTCGAACTCAAGACTTCAATCCCCTTTACCCCTAGGGAACCCTTACAAGCGTTCGAATTTGGCGCAAGCGTCAAGATGCGCCGATGTCTGAGGAATTTCGTTCAAGACGCACGACGGCCACGCCCTCCAGCCTGCGTCATCGACGACATTTGACCGACGACGCGGCGCATCCCACAGTGACGTCGTCAGCACCAAGAGGCGCGATGCCCCGGCACGGCGAGACGATCGGCCAGACCCCGGATTGGCTGCCGCACGAGCGGCCGATGATGCCCGGCTCGCCTTCGACGCCGGACTTCCCCCTGCCCTTCCGCGTCGTCCACGCCCTGATCTCGGTCCTGATCGGCGTCACCGGCTCACTGGGCACGGCCCTGATCTCGGTCAACCTGCCGGCCATCCAGGGCTCGCTGGGCCTCACCCCCACGCAAGGCGCCTGGCTGACCACGATCTACATCATGACCAACATCTCGATGAACCTGCTGCTGGTGAAGTACCGCCAGCAGTTCGGCATCCGCCGGTTCACCCTGGTGTTCCTCAGCCTCTACACGGTGGCCGCCTTCGCCCACCTGTTCCTCGACAACTATCCGATGGCCCTGGCCCTGCGGGCGATCAGCGGCGTCGGCGCCGCCGCCCTCAGCGCCCTAGCGATGTTCTACATGCTGCAGGCCTTCCCGGCCTCGTTCCGCATGGGAGCGCTGGTGCTGGGCGTCGGCGTCTCGCAGTTGGGCGCGCCGCTGGCCCGGGTGATCTCCACGGGCCTGCTGGATGCGGCCTACTGGCATGGCCTCTATGCCCTGGAGGCGTGCCTGGCCGCCGCCTGCCTGGCCGCCGTGCTGCTGTTTCGCCTGCCGCACGGCGTGCGCATCCACGTCTTCGAGAAGACCGATCTCCTGACCTTCGGCCTGCTGGGCGGGGGCCTTGGCCTGGTCGTCGCGGTGCTGGGCCTTGGCCGCATCGTCTGGTGGTTCGAGGCCCCCTGGCTCGGCTGGTGTCTGGCCGCCGCCGTGGTGATGATCGCCATCGCCTCGCTGGTCGAGCACGGCCGGATCCACCCGCTGATCGACACCCGCTGGGTGGCCACCGGCGCCTTCCTGCGCTTTTGCCTGAACATAGCCCTGGTGCGGCTGATCCTCTCCGAACAAAGCGTCGGCGCCGCCGGCCTGATGAACGCCCTGGGCCTGGCCGCCGAGCAGCAGCGCCTGCTCTATGGCGTGGTCCTCGTGGCCACCATCGCCGGGGTCGTGGTCAGCGCCGCCACCCTCAACCAGAAGACCCTGGCCCCGCAGTTCCTCGGTTCGATCCTGCTGATCGCGCTCGGCGCCTTCCTCGACGCCCGCGCCACCGTGCTGACCGCGCCGGTGAACCTCTATCTCAGCCAGGCCCTGCTGGCCTTCGCCGCGGCCATGTTCCTGGGGCCGGCCTTCATGTTCGGCATCGGCCAGCTGCTGACCCGGGGCCTGGGCTCGATCATCACCTTCTCGGTGATGTTCGGCGTCGCCCAGAACCTGGGCGGCCTGTTCGGCGCCTCGCTGCTGGGCACGCTGCAGACCGTGCGCGCCCAGCACCACGCGGTCTATCTGGCCGAGCACCTGACCGGATCGGACCCGGCCGTCGCCGCGACCTTGCAGGCCTATGGCGGGGCCTACGCCTCGACCCAGGCCGATCCGGCCTTCCGCGCCGCCGACGGCGTGGCTCTGCTTACCCAGCAACTGATCCAGCAGGCCAACATCCTGGCCTTCAACGACGTCTTCCGGGTGATCGGCGTCATCGCCGTCGCCCAGTTCTTCTACGCCGCCCTGCTGTTCGTGCTGCTGGCCGTGCGCATGAAGCGCCAGGTCGCCGCCGCCGCCCCGACACCATCCCCCACACCGTCCCCCACACCGTCCAAGCCCGCCTCGGAACCCGCATGACCGACGCCGCCGCCCCGCCGCCCGCCGGCTCGCCGCCCCAGCCTTCTCCTCAGCCCGAGGACCGCGCCGCCTCGGCCGCGCCGCCTCCGGCCCGGCCCAAGCCGCCGGGCGTACGCGCCATCGTGCTGACCGCCTTGGTCACCCTGGTCGTGGTTCTGCTGATCCTCTTCCTGTGGAAGCTGCCGCCCTTCGCCGGCTCGGTGCAGCGCACCGACAACGCCTATGTGCGCGGTCAGGTGACGGTGATCGCGCCCCAGCTCAGCGGTTACGTCACCAAGGTGCTGGTGCAGGACTTCCAGACCGTGCGCGCCGGCCAGCCGCTGGTCGAGATCGACCGCCGCATCTACGGCCAGCGCCTCGACCAGGCGCGCGCCACCCTGGCCGCCCGCGAGGCGGATCTGGCCAACTCGACCCAAGCCCGGGCCTCGCGCGAGGCCGCCCTGGCCGCCCGCCACGCCGACATCGGCTCGGCCCAGGCCCAGCTGGAGCGCGCCCGCGCCGACATGGCCCGGGTGGCCGACCTCGCCACCGACGGCTCGGTGTCGCTTCGCGAGCGCGACCAGGCCCGCGCCGCCCTGCGCGCCGCCGAGGCCCAGGTCGTGGCCGCCCAGGCCGGTCGCGACATCGCCCGCCAGGACGTCCGCTCGGTCGGCGTCTCGCGACAGGGGCTGGAGGCCGCCGTGGCCGCCGCCCGCGCCGCCCTGCGCCTCGCCGAGATCGACATGGACAACACCCTGGTGCTGGCCCCCACCGACGGCCAGCTGGGCCAGATCGGCGTGCGCCAGGGCCAGTTCGTCACCGCCGGCACGCAGCTGGTCTCGCTGGTGCCGCCGCAGCGCTGGATCATCGCCAACTTCAAGGAGCGCCAGGCGGGCCGGATGCGCCCGGGCCAGGCCGCCAGCATTACGGTCGACGCCCTGGGCGACCGGCGCTTCCAGGGCCGCATCGAGCAGATTTCGCCGGCCACCGGCTCGGAGTTCAGCATCCTCCCGGCCCAGAACGCCACCGGAAACTTCACCAAGATCGCCCAGCGCCTGCCCGTGCGCATCGTGCTCGACGCCGGCCAGCCGGACCTGGCCCGCCTGCGTCCCGGCATGTCGGTGGAGGCACAGGTCGACCTGGCGGTCCGCGCCCGGGACGAGGGCCGCCGCTGATGCGCCCGCCCCTTCGCGTCCTGGCGACGGCGCTGCTTCTGGTCGGCTGCGCGACGCCCGGCCCCAGGACCGCTCCGCCGTCCCAAGCGACCCTGACTCCGCGCCCGGCGTGGCGTGCCGCCTCGCCCGCCGGACAGGAGGCGGCGAGCGCCGACTGGTGGAAGGCCTTCGGCGACCCGCGCCTCTCCGACCTCGTCGCCGCCGCCCTCGTCCGCAACGCCGACCTGGGGATAGCCGAGGCCCGAGTGCGCGAGGCCGAGGCCCTGGCCGCCCAGGCCCGCGCCGCCTTGCTGCCCACGCTCAACGCCACCGGCGGGCTGCAAAAGCAGCGCGAGCTGTCGGCCTTCGGCACGCCGGCCGAGCCGCTGGCCGCCCAGGGCCAGCTTCAGGCCGCCTACGAGATCGACCTGTGGGGCCGCCTGCGCGCGGGCGACGCCGCCGCACGCGCCAGCCTGCAAGCCAGCCTCTACGGTCGCGACGCCGCGCGCCTGTCCGTCTCGGCCGCGGTGGCCCGCGCCTATGTCTCGCTGACCTCGCTGGACGCCCAGCTGGCCACGGCCCGCGCCACCCTGGTCTCGCGCCGGGAAGCGACCGACCGCGCCCGCCGACGGGCCCAGCGGGGCGTCACCTCCAATCTCGAACTGCGCCAGGCCGAAGGCGAACTGGAGGCCGCCGCCCAGCGCGTGCCGGCCCTGGAGCTGGCCGTCCGTCGCCAGGAGGCGGGGCTGGCCCTGCTGGCCGGCGAGGACGGCGCCGGACCGATCGCCCGGGGCGGCCTCGACGCCCTGGCCGTGCCGCAGCCCGCCGCCCCCCTGCCCTCGGCCCTGCTGGTCCGCCGACCCGACATCGCCCAGGCCGAGGCCGGCCTCGCCGGCGCCGACGCCAGCCTGGCGGCCGCCCGGGCCGCGTTCCTGCCGCAGGTCAGGCTGTCGGCCGCGGCCGGCGGGCTGAAGGTGCTGCATATCGACCCGCTGACCACCTGGAGCGTGGGCGGCAGCGTGCTGGCCCCGATCTTCGACGGCGGTCGCCTGCGCGGCGCCTCGGACGCCGCAGCCGCCCGACGCGACCAGGCCGCCTTCGCCTATCGCAAGGCGGCTCTCACGGCTTTCAACGAGGTCGAGAGCGCGCTGGAGGGCCAGGAGCGACTGGCCGAGCAGGAGGACCACGCCCGCCTGCAACGCGCGGCCGCCGCCAGCGCCCTACAGCACGCCCACAAGCGCTACCAGGCCGGCTATGTGGCCTATCTGGAGGAACTGGACGCCCAGCGCAGCCTGCTGGCCACGGAACTGGCCCTGTCGCAGGTGCGCGAAGCTCGCCTGCTCAACGCCGTAGCGCTCTATCAGGCGCTGGGCGGCGGCTGGACGCAAACGGACCATTGATCTGGCCGCGCCGCCATTCGCCTTGGCGGCCGGCGACTTGTCAGCAAACTTCAATGCGTGGCCGATTTCACTGTCCGCGATCGCGCGGCCCCCGAAGTCCGGAGGGCGGTCGTGATACGCTCTTGATTGCCTGGCGTCCCGATCACGGGATGCGAGCGCCCGATCTCAGTCCAGGAAAAGCGCCGATTCGGGGCTGATGCGGTCCGTGCCCGGCTCCACGCCCAGCACGTCGGCGGCGATCACGCGCACGATCGCGCCCAGCACGTCCAGCTTCTCGCCGCCTTGCGCCTCAGCATGGGCGGGCAGCAGGTCGGCGAACCCCAGCAGGCCCGCCACGTCCAGCGCGGCGGCCGCCAATTGCTCTTCGGTCGGAACGGTTCCCATAGCCCCGTCAGCCATTGTTTCTTCCCCGATCTTGCTCCGCGCCGTGACGCGGGCCCGCTCAAGCGGCGGTGTCGTGAACACCACCGTACGCTCGTTCCACGCGACTTGGCTATGGTCCGTGCAAGTGCGCGACGATCCGTCCCAGAGCGCCGGCCGCCGCGCCCGGGAAAGCTCCCACGCGCCCTGGCGCCGGGCCATGTGGCGGTTCGCCGCCGCGACCGTTCGGCGCGCCCGCCCCGTTCGACGGCGGCACTGGCGGACGGCGAGAAACGAAAAAGGCCCGGCGTCGCCGCCGGGCCTTTTCATCGTCTCGTGGTACCACCTCTCGGGCTCGAACCGAGGACCTCTAGATCCACAATCTAGCGCTCTAACCAACTGAGCTAAGGCGGCTCCGCGAGAGGCGTGTTCTTAGTCGGACCCGCCCGCCGGATCAAGCGGCGAAAAGCCCCTCGGAAAGAAAATCTCGCACCCGAAAGGGGCCTTGAAGACGCCGCGCCTTCGCCCGCCCCTTGGCGCAAAGAAAAACGCCCCGGAACCGAGGTTCCGAGGCGTCTTCTTGGGATCGTCCCAGGTCTGTCGCTATTGCGGGACCTGGAAGGTGATCGGCACCGTGATCTCGCCGCCGTCCACCGGAGCCCCGTCGAGGGTCTTCGGCTTCATGCGGAAGAGGCGCGACAGCTTCAGGGCCGCGTCGCCGAAACCGTAGTCGGCCGGAGATTCCGACACGACCGAGCAGTTCTCGAGCGAACCCTTGGCGTTCACCGTGCAACGGATCGTCGCACGACCACCGACTTCCATCCGCTGCGCACGGTCCGGATAGTACCGGGCCATGTCGTCCGCGTTCGGCTTGCGCGCCCAGTCGGGACGCGTCACGACCGAAGCGCGGGCCGGCGGAGCCGTCACCGGCGCCGGCGGAGCCGACGAGATGATCGGCGGCGCCGTCTGCTCGACCCGCTCCTTGACGGGCGGGATCGGGAGCGGCGGCGGCGGCGTCACGTCCGGCGGCGGCGCGATCGGCGGCCTCGGCTGCACCACCGCGGGAGGCGGAGGCGGAGCGTTGGTCGGCGGCGGCGGCGGCGGCGGAGGAGGCGGCGGCGGAGGCGGCGGAGGCGGAGGCAGCTCCACGTCCACGGCTTCGTCGCTGTACTCCTTCAGCACTGCCTCGAACTTCTGCTTCGCCAGGTAGGCGAAGAGAGCCGCGTGCAGGCCGATCACGATGATCGTCGCGACGCCGAAGGTGCCGATGCCCTTCTTCCGGCGCGGGCCTTCCGAAGTCAGCGGATCGTAGTGGCGATGCTCGGGCGCTTGTTGTTCAGCCATGCATCACCCCTCAGCTGTTCTCATCACGGCCCACGAGAGCCACGCTGTAGAACCCGTTGTCCTGGAGAGTGTTCATCACCTCCATGAACGAGCCGTAGCGCGTCTTTTCGTCAGCACGGATGAAGATGCGCTCCTTCGAAGGGTCGCGTCTGCCGATGTTCTTCGTCAGGTCTTCACCCATCGTGTCAATCGAAGTGCGATCGTCGCCGATGTACAGCTGACCGTTTGACTTGATGGAGATGTAGACCGGTTTCGGCGGGTTAGGCGATGCTTTCGCTACCGCCGGCGGCAGGTTCACTTCGATCGACACGGAGGCCAGCGGGGCCGCCACCATGAAGATGATCAGGAGGACCAGCATGACGTCCACGAAGGGCGTAACGTTGATCTCGCTGTTCTGTTCGACGTTGAACCTGTCGCCGCCGCCGCCCGAAAGTTTGGCGGCCATCGGTCTTACGCCCCCTTGTCGAGCTGACGCGAGATAGCGTTCATCAGTTCAGCAACGAAGCCTTCCGAGCGGGTGCCGAAAGCCGAGATGCGGGTTTGGAAGTAGTTGTAGAAGATAACGGCCGGGATAGCGGCGAACAGACCGATACCGGTGGCGAGCAGGGCTTCAGCGATACCCGGGGCCACGACGGCGAGGTTGGTCGTGTTGGTGTTCGCGATGCTGATGAACGAGGTCATGATGCCGTAAACGGTACCGAACAGACCGATGAACGGACCACCCGAACCGACCGAGGCCAGGAACACCATGCCGCCCGACAGACGCTTGGCGAGCGAGGCTTGCACGGCGTTGATGGCGTAGGTGGCGCGGGCCAGGGTCGAGTCGCGGTGCTCGCCGCCGACTTGCAGACCGGCTTGACGCGACAGTTCGACTTCTTGGGCGGCCGCGGCGGCCATGTCGGCCAGCGGGTTGCCTTCGAATTCTTCCGACGAGCCGATGCGGGCGATGTCCGAGATCGAACGGGCGCCGCGGAAGGCTTCCAGGAACTGGTCGGTCTGCTTGTTCAGGCTGGCGAACTCGAGGAGCTTGGTGATCAGCAGCACCCACGAGAAGATCGAGGCCAGGATCAGGCCGATCATGACGACCTTAACGACGATGCCGGCGGCCAGGAACATGCCGACCGGGGTCAGCGAGTGCGACTTCATCTTTTCGGTGGCGGCTTCACCGGCGTCCTCGGCGGGAGCGGCGTCAGCGGCCGGGGCCGGGGTTTCAGCAGCCGGGGTGGCGGCCGGAGCGGCGGCTTCGGTGGTGGCCGGCGCGGGAGCGGCGGCGTCCTGAGCGAAGGCCGGGGCGCTCGCCATCAGCGCCATGGCGCCGACGAGAGCGATGAGGGGGGTCTTCCGTTTAATGTCGAGCATCTGTCGCCAGTTCCTGATTGGTCTAGCACGTTTGGACCGAGGGTCGTCGCGCGAGAGCGTCTCCACCCTAACTTGAAAAGCCCGCTTTCCCATCCGATCTCTCGGAAGGTGGGCGAACCCGCTTCGCTGCGCTCGACCCGTTACGCCCGCCGCGGAAGGCTCATGCCCGCCGTGAAGGATCGTTTCGAAGCGCGAGTGACCAGAGCTCCTCTCGAAGCCCGGGCCTTACCGCAATGTTAGAATTGCGGCATGGGTCCTTTGGCAACCCCTTTTCGCACCGTCAAGGGGGCCGCTTGGGCATAAATTTACGACAGTCACCCCCGATGAACGCCCTTTGCTGCATTGCACAAATGGCAAATCAGGATTTCGGAGCGGTTTTTCCCTGCCAAAGGGAATATTGGCGCCGCAGCGCAGCATAACGACAAAACAGCGATCTTCCGCTGAGTGCGCGCGAGGTGGTCAGATGTCCCTGAAACGAGGCGCCTCAGAATCTCTGCGACCGCACGCAAATGTCCTCTAAGGACAAGAATCCGTCGCCCGGCCGACTTAGTCGAAAGCTTGGGCGGAAGGCGTCGGGCCGGACGCTCCCCGATCGCAGGACGGCACGAAGCTTCGGCCGCTCATCGCGACGACGACCTGGAGCGACATGAAAGGGAGGTGGTGCCTGGGGCCGGAATCGAACCAGCGACACGCGGATTTTCAATCCGCTGCTCTACCAACTGAGCTACCCAGGCCCATCGGACCTTGAAGCGGTGAAGGCCGCTTCTGGCCTCGCCCGGCGGCGAGGAGGGGGTCTATAGGAGAGCCCGCAGGGCTTGTCCAGCGCCCTTTTCGACTAATTGTCGAAGTCTGTGGATGGAGGGTTTTCCTCGTCGTCCTGGCCGCCCGGCACGACATAGCGATCCGACAGCCAGCGCTGCAGGTCCACGTCCGCGCAGCGCTTGGAGCAGAACGGACGCGTAGCGTCCTGGGCGGGCTTGCCGCAGATGGGACAGGCGCTCATGCCGCGGACACCTCGATACGGTCGTTGCTCCAGCCGGGCTCGGCCGAAACGGTGAAACGACGGCCCAGGCGCTCGGCCAGACCGGCGTCGAGCTCGGCGAAGGCCTCCAGCACGGCCGGGGCGCAGTGCGCCGCCAGGCGGCCGCCGGGATCGGCCCGCCCTTCCCGCTCCAGGGCCCGCGCCAGGCGACGCGCGGCGTAAGGCGCGGTCCAGGCGCCCTTGGCGTCGACCAGACGCTCCATGACCGGCCGGGCGCGGCGCGGCAGGGCCATCTCCAGCGCCCCGAACTTGCTGATCGCCCCGATGGCCACGCCGGGATTGTCCGGCGCGAAGGCGTTGCGGGCCGCCACGGTCAGGGCCTGGCCGTCATGGCCGCGCCCCACCAGGTCGAACACCACCAGCCCCCCCAGGCCCTTCAGGCGCAGCACCCTGGCGCAGACGCCGATCGCGGCCATGTTGGCCTGGCGGGCGGCGCGCTTGGCGTCGCCTTCCCGGCCGCCCAGGTCGACGTCGACCGAGGTCAGGGCCCGCGTGGTCTCGATGGCCACGTCGCCGCCGCCCGGCAGGGCGAAGACCGTTTCCAGAATGTCGGCCTCGGCGGCTTCCACCGCCTCGAGGGCGCGCTCGCCCGTCGTCGGCGAGCCAGCCTTCACATAGTGGCGCAGCTGCTCATCGAGCGTCGGGGCGGCGGCCAGCACGCGCGGCTCCCCCTCGCCTTCGCCGATGAAGCGGGCCACGGCGGCCTTGTCGGCGCGCGAAGCGGTGCGGATCTCGATCTCGACCAGACCGCCCTGCACCAGCTTGGGCATGTCCGGCTTGAGCGGCAGCAGCACGTCGGCGCCGCCCGGCAGGGCCACGAAGGCGGACCCGAAGGCGCGCTCGATGGATTTCACCCGGGCCACGCCCCGCACGCCCTCGGCGTCCAGCGGATCATCGCCCGGCCACTGCACGATCAGCCGCTCGGGCCGGCCGTCCAGGGTGACGACGCCGACGGTCTCGCCGACGCCCTTGTAGAGGTATGCGCGACGCTCGCTCATGCGGCGACCTCGCGGCGGGTCCAGCCCTTGCCTTCCAGCATGCACAGGGTCTCGTACAGCGGCAGGCCGACCACGCTGGGATAGGAGCCCTGCAGGTCGACGATGAAGCCCCCCGCCACGCCCTGCACGCCGTAGCCGCCGGCCTTGCCGCGCCACTGCCCGCCCGCGACGTAGGATTCGAACTCGGGATCGGAAAGGCGCTTGAACACCACCCGGGTCTCGATCACCCGCGAGCTCAGGGCCCCGTCGGGCCCGATCAGCGCCACGCCCGTCAGCACCTTGTGGGCGCGGCCGGTCAGCAGCTTCAGGCAGTAGCGGACGTCGGCCTCGGTTTCGGCCTTGGGCAGGATGCGGCGGCCGACGGCCACCACGGTGTCGGCGGCGAGTACGAAATCGCCCGGCGAGCGCGCGGCCACGGCGCGCGCCTTTTCCTGCGCCAGGCGCAGGGCATGGCGGCGCGGGGTCTCGTCGCGCAGGGGCGACTCGTCGATGTCGGCGGGATCGACCCGGTCGGGCGTTACGCCGACCTGGGCCAACAGGTCCAAGCGCCGAGGGCTCGCACTGGCCAGGACCAGCGAAGGCTGGGCGACCGTCATGTGCGCGCCCGGCTTACTTGAAGCGGTAGGTGATACGGCCCTTGGTCAGGTCGTAGGGCGTCATTTCCACGAGCACCTTGTCGCCGGCCAGCACGCGGATGCGGTTCTTGCGCATCTTGCCGGCGGTGTGGGCGATGATCTCGTGATCGTTCTCGAGCTTCACGCGGAACGTGGCGTTGGGCAGCAGTTCGCTGACCGTGCCGGGAAACTCGAGCAGTTCTTCCTTAGCCATCAGGCCTCTCAACTGGGGTTCAATAGCAACGCGGCCCGCGCGACCCGCGGGCGAGTCGTGACGCGAGCCGCGGCTGCGAGGCGGGGCTTATAGCGCATTCACCCCCCAAACGTCGATGGTGTCCCGAAACGCGCGCGGATCGCGGCCGAAAGCGTGTCGCGAACCTCGCGGTAGGCCGCCAGCATCGCGTCCCGAGAACCTTCCGTCACCAGGGTCGGGTCGTGGGTCGGCCAGTACTCGATCTCGACCGAGCGATCGCGCGACAGCTCCACCGCCCGGTGCTGGGCCTCGGGCGTCAGCGAGACGACCACGTCGAAGCTGTCATCCTCCAGCTCGTCGAAGGTCTTGGGCTGATGGGCGGCCACGTCGACGCCCATCTCGTCCATCACCGCCACCACGAAGGGATCGATCCCCTCCCCCGCCGGATCGGGCTTCAGGCCGCACGAGTCGACATAGGCTCTCGTTCCATAAAAGCGCTTGAACAGCGCCTCGGCCATGGGCGAGCGCACACGATTGTAGTTGCAGGTGAACAGCACCGCATCGGGCAGATCGACCACGATCAGCCCCGCCAGTGCAGCGCGCAGATCAGGGTGAAAAGCCGCCGGGCCGTGTCGAGATCGGTCTTCACCTTGCCGTCCAGCCGTTCGCGCAGCAGGGCCGAGCCCTCGTTGTGCAAACCGCGCCGGCCCATGTCCAAGGCCTCGATCTGCTGCGGCGTCGAGTTGCGGATCGCCTGGTAGTAGCTGTCGCAGATCATGAAGTAGTCGCGGATCACCCCGCGGAACGGCGACAGCGACAGCAGGTGCCGCTTCTCGTAGCCGCCGCCGCTGATGTCGAGCGCCAGGCGGTTCTCGATCAGCGACAGCTTCAGGTCATAGGGCCCGCCGGCCGCCTCGGCCGGTTCGAAATAGTTCTCGTCCAGCAGGTCGAAGATCGCGACCTGGCGCTCCTGCTCCTGGTCGCGCGAGGCCGCGGCCAGCGAATCCTCGTCGATGGCGATCGTCTTCAGGAAGTGCTTGGGCGCGTCTGACATCGGATGGCGAGATTTGCCTGTCAGCCCTTGGAAGGCAACCGGCCAGGAAGGCGGATGGATGCCGACAAGGCGTGGGCCGGCAGGCCCTCGGCTTCCGCCAGCGCCGCGGTGTGCGGACCCAGGATGCCGAACGAGGCCGCGTCGCACTTCACGATCGAGGTGCGCTTGATGAAGTCGTAGATCGACAGGCCCGACTGGAAGCGCGCCGCGCGGCTGGTGGGCAGCACGTGGTTGGAGCCGGCTACGTAGTCGCCGATGGCTTCAGGCGTCAGGCGGCCCAGGAAGATCGCGCCGGCGTGGCGCACGCGATCCGACAGGGCTTCGGGGTTGTCCATGGCGAACTCGACGTGCTCGGGGGCGATGGCGTCGACCAGGGCCGGGCTCTCGTCCAGCGGCGCGATGATCACCGCGCCGTGGTCGCGCCACGAGGCGGCGGCGTCCTCGCCGGTGGCCAGGGTCTTGAGGCGCTCGGCCACGGCGGCCTCGACGGCGACGGCGAAACCTTCGTCGTCGGTGATCAGGATCGACTGGGCGGCCGGGTCGTGCTCGGCCTGGCTGAGCAGGTCGGCGGCGATCCAGTCGGGATTGTTGTCCTTGTCGGCGACCACGACGATCTCCGACGGACCGGCCAGGGCGTCGATGCCGACCACGCCGTACAGGCGGCGCTTGGCGGCGGTGACATAGGCGTTGCCCGGACCGACGATCTTGTCCACCGGCTCGATCGGCCCCGCGCCATAGGCCAGGGCGGCCACGGCCTGGGCCCCGCCCACGCGCCAGATTTCGGTGACGCCGGCCTCCTTGGCCGCCGCCAGCACCGCGGGTTGAAGCTTGCCGGGCGGGGTGACCATGGCGATGCGGTCCACGCCCGCCACCTGGGCCGGCACGGCGTTCATCAGCACGGTCGAGGGATAGGCCGCGCGGCCGCCGGGCACGTAGACGCCCACGGCCTCCAGCGGCGTCCAGCGCCAGCCCAGCTCGACCCCGGCCTCGTCGGTCCAGGCCTGGTCGGCCGGACGCTGGCGGGCGTGATAGACGCGGATGCGTTCGGCGGCGAAGGCGATGGCCTCGCGCACCTCTTGCGAGCACTCGGCCGCGCCGGCCTCGATCTCGTCGGCGGTGACGCGCACGGTCTGCGGCGTCAGCTCCACCTTGTCGAAGCGGCGGGTGTAGTCGAGCACGGCCTCCAGGCCGCCATGTCGCACGGCCTCAAGCACATCCGCGGTCGCGGCGTCGACGTCGGCGGGCGAACCGCGGCGCTCGTCGAGGAAGGCCTTGAAGGCCTGGGCGAAGTCGGGGCTGGAGAAGTCGAACCTGCGCATGGCGCCTAGATGCGCGTTTTTACGGCGGGAGCAAGGGGAGAAATCCCCCGTCCGCCCGCAGCCCCGCTTCCACCACGCACGCGCCCTTGGTTCTCGACGCGGGCGAGGCTAAACCCAAGCTTGAGTTTGCGTACGGGGGAGCGTGGCGTGATCATCGGCATCGATCTGGGAACCACCAACAGCGCCGTGGGCGTCTGGCGGGATGGAAAGGTCGAGCTCGTGCCCAACAGCCTCGGCGCGGTGCTCACCCCTTCGGCGGTGGGCCTGGACGACGACGGCTCGCTGCTGGTCGGCCTGGCCGCCCGCGAGCGTCGCTCGACCCACCCGCACCTGACGGCCACGGCCTTCAAGCGCTACATGGGCACGACCCGCGCCACGCGGCTGGGCGACAAGTCCTACAGCGCCGAGGAACTGTCGGCCCTGGTCCTGGCGCGCCTGAAGGCCGACGCCGAAGCCTGGCTGGGCGAGCCGGTGCGCGAGGCCGTGATCACCGTGCCCGCCTATTTCAATGACAAGCAGCGTAAGGCCACGCGCCGCGCCGGCGAGCTGGCCGGGCTGAAGGTCGAGCGGCTGCTGAACGAGCCCACCGCCGCCGCCCTCGCCTACGGCATCCACGAACTGGCCGACGAGACCCGCTTCCTGGTCTTCGACCTCGGCGGCGGCACCTTCGACGTATCGGTGCTGGAGATATTCGAGGGCGTCATCGAGGTGCGCGCCTCCACCGGCGACAACCGGCTGGGCGGCGAGGACTTCAACAAGGTTCTGGTCGACCGGATGAGGGCCGAGCATCGCGAGGCTCTGTCGGCCGACGGCCTGAGCGAGGCCCTGACCACCCGACTGGAGGCGGCCGCCGAAAAGGCCCGCCGGGCGCTGACCAGCGGCGACCGCGCCGAGATGGCCGTCACCTGGAAGGACCAGACCCTGACCATGACGGTCACCGCCGAGGAGTTCGAGACCGCGGCCGCGGCGCTGCTGACCCGGCTGAAGGAGCCGGTGACCCGCGCCCTGCGCGACGGCGACCTGCGCCCGGCCGACCTCAAGGAGATCGTCCTGGTGGGCGGCGCCACGCGCATGCCGGTGGTGCGTCGGACCGTGACCCGGATGTTCGGCCGCTTTCCCTCCACCGCCGTCCACCCCGACGAGGCCGTGGTGATGGGCGCGGCCATCCAGGCCGGCCTCAAGAGCCGCGACGCCGCGCTGAAGGACGTCGTCATGACCGACGTCTGCCCCTACTCGCTGGGCGTCGACGTCGCCGAGATGGGCCCAATGGGCGTGATGCGCGCCGGCATCTTCTCGCCGGTGATCGAACGCAACACCGTCGTGCCGGCCAGCCGCGCCAAGGTCTTCAGCACCGTCCAGAACGGCCAGCGCAAGGTGGTGTTCGGCATCTACCAGGGCGAGGCCCGGATGGTCGCCGAGAACGTCCGCCTGGGCGAGGTCGAAACTGTCTCTTATACACATCT
>LNIY01000079.1 GCA_001449105.1 Caulobacter vibrioides
GCCGACCACGTCGACGACGATACCGCCGTCGCCGCCGCCGCCGCCGATGCTGTTGGCCGAGATGCCGGCAGCGCCGCGCCCCTCGGTGACGATCAGGCCGGTGTTGAGCACCTCGACCGCGCCGCCGCCGATGCTCTGGGCGACAATGCCGTGGGCGCGGGCGCCGGTGGTGAGGATCCGGCCGCTGTTGGTGACGATGACCTCGCCGCCGTCTCCGCCGTCGCCGCCGAGCCCGCCCAGCGAGACCAGCGGAGCGTTGCCGAGCGCGCCAATCAGCAGGTTGGCGGCGATGACCATGCCGCCGTTGCCGCCGCCGCCGCCGATCGACTGGGCCAGCACGCCATAGGCGTCCGCGCCGGTGGTCTGGATCAGGCCGGCGTTGTCGACCACGACCTTGCCCGCGGAATTGCCCGTACCGCCGATCCCGCCGATGTTGAGACCGACCGAGGCGCTGTTCTCGCCGCTCTTCAGCGCCATCAGCGACAGTATGGTCGAGCCGTTGCCGCCGCCCCCGCCCAGGCTCTGGGCGAAGACGCCGTAGGCGCGCTCGCCCGAGGTCGAGATCGTGCCGCTGTCCTTGACGCCGGCCACCGCGCGGTTGGTCACGGTGACGTCGCCGCCCGTGCCGCCGTCGCCGCCCGAGCCGCCGATGTTCATCACGTAGCGGTGGCTCTGCTTGTCGGCGCCGGTGTAGCCGCCGACCACGTCGACGACGATACCGCCGTCGCCGCCGCCGCCGCCGATGCTGTTGGCCGAGATGCCGGCAGCGCCGCGCCCCTCGGTGACGATCAGGCCGGTGTTGAGCACCTCGACCGCGCCGCCGGCGCCGCCGGTCCCGCCCGAGCCGCCGATGTTGAGGTCGAAGGAGTCGTTGCTGTTCGTGCCCTGGGCGCGGACGTTGAGCACCGCGCCGCCGATGCCGCCGCCGCCGCCGATCGACTGGGCGCGAATGCCGAAGGACTCGTCGCCCTTGGTGTAGATCACGCCGGTGCTGGTCACATCGACCACGCCGCCGACCGCGCCGGAGCCGCCCGAGCCGCCGACGCTGACCGTCGCGGTGCGGGTGGTCGTGCCGGAGGGGGCGCCGCCGACCTGGAACTGAAGGGTCCGGGCCATGCCGCCCAGGCCGCCGCCGCCGCCGATCGACTGGGCCAGCACGCCGTCGGAACGCTCGCCTTCGGTGACGATGGTCGCGGCGGTGTCGACCGTGACCTTGCCGGAAAGGGCGCCGACCCCGCCTTTGCCGCCGACCGCGACGCCGGCCGCGCCCGAGGCCCGGACGATGGTGGTGGCCGCGGAGCCGCCAGACCCGCCGCCGCCGCCGACGCTCTGGGCGAAGATGCCGCGAGAGTCGTCGCCGCGGGTGGTCAAGGCGCCCTTGGCGCCAACCGTGACGTCGCCGCCCTCGGCCCCGAAGCCGCCGTCGAGACCGATGCTGAGCGAGCCGCTGAACGACTCGGCGTTGGCGCCCTGGCCACGCGTGCCGTTGGCTCCCACAGTGATGGCGCTGGACGCCCCGCCGCCGCCGCCGATGCTCTGGGCGAAGATGGCCGAGGAGTCGGCGCCGGTGGTGTCGATCGTCCCATCGGACGAAACCTTCACGTCGCCGCCGAGCCCGCCCATGCCGCCGATGCGACCGATGGTGATGCTGACCGCGTTCTTGTTCAGGGGCCCCATCGCCATGTCGAAGCCGGCGTTGCCGCCGCCGCCGCCGATCGACTGGGCGCGCAGACCCACCGAGCTGTCGCCCTTGGTGACGATCGTGCCCAGGTGGTCGACCTCGACGTCGCCGCCGTCGCCGGCCGCGCCGGTGGCGCCGCCGATGGCCATGTTGAGGGCGTTGGCGCCCTTGAGCACGCCCGCGCCGATGTTGAAGTTGCCCGAGCCGCCGCCCCCGCCCACGCTCTGGGCGATCAGGCCGTCGCTATAGGCGCCGTCGGTGACGATGTTCCCGGCGTGGGTGACGTCGACCTTCTTGCCCGAACCGGCGCCCGCGCCGTCGCCGCCGACGGTGATGATCGCGGCGACCGGGTTGTCGGTCTTGTTGGCCACGGTGGCGGCGATGGTGAAATTCATTCCCGCCGAGCCGCCGCCGCCGCCGATGCTCTGGGCGACGAGGCCGTCGGAGTCGTAGCCGAAGGTGCGGATCAGGTGGGCGTCGACCGAGCCGTCGGCGTCGTAGCCACGCTTGACCGTGACCGTCCCGGCGTCTCCGCCCGAACCGCCCGAACCGCCGATGCCCAGGGCGACCGGATTGCCGGAAGGCGCGATGGCGCCGGTGGCGCTGACGCCACCCACCCCGCCGCCGCCGCCGATCGACTGGACGAGAATCCCCTTGGCGCCGCCAGTGAAGTCGACGGCCTCGAGCGTGTCTTCGCCCGCGACCGGATTGGCCTTCAGGCGGGCATTGATGATCACGTCGCCCAGGCTGTCGAGCGAGACGTCGCCCGCATCCGCGCCGGTCCCGCCCTTGCCGCCGACCCCGACGGCGATGGCGAAGCCGTTCGAGGACGAGGTCGACTTGCCCATGTTGACGTCGGCCGCGACGTTGAGGCCGCCCGATCCGCCGCCGCCGGCGACGCTCTGGACCAGCACGCCGATAGCGTCGACGCCCTCGACCCAGACCTGACCGTCCTGGGCGACGGTGACGTCGCCGCTGATGTTGCCCGCGCCGCCGAAGCCGCCGATGCCGAAGACGATCAAGGGCTCATCGTTGGAAGTGCTGGCGCTGACGCCGCCGGAGATGTTGATGCCGCCCGCGCCGCCGCCGCCGCCGATCGACTGCGCCATCAGGCCGCGCGACCGGTCGCCGGCCGCGAACAGGTTGGCGGTGACATCCGCCTTGACGTCCTTGCCGACGCCGCCGTCGCCGCCGAAGCCCCCGACGCCTGCGACCAACTGGCCGTCCATGGCGATCCCGCCGGAGACGTTTATGCCGCCCGCGCCGCCGCCGCCGCCGATCGACTGGACGACCGCCGCGTAGCGGTCGTCGCCGACAGCGGTGACCTGCACGTAATCGGCGGAGGGGCCCGCGATGGTCAGCTTGGCCTCGCCCGCGCCGCCGCCGGCCCCGCCGAAGCCGCCGATGCCGAGCGAGATGGAGCGGCTGGCCGAGGAACCGCCGGGCTTGGTCAGCGACAGCTGGCCGGTGACGTTGAGGCCGCCCGAGCCGCCGCCGCCGCCAACGCTCTGGGCCACGACGCCGTTGGAGCCGTTGAGACGCGTACGGTCGGCCGGGATGGTGAACTCGAAGTCCGAGCCGAGCAGCGGGATCTTGACCACCAGTTCGGGCGTGGTGACGTCGGAGCCGACGCCCTGCGCCCAGACATTGCCGGTGACGCTGGCGGTCACGTCGCCCGCATCGCCGCCGTCGCCGCCGAAGCCGCCCAGGCCGAAGCCGAAGCTGCCCGCGCTGCCCTTGGTGGTCGCCGACAGGCCGCCGGCGACATTGATGCCGCCCTGACCGCCGCCGCCGGCGACGCTCTGGGCGATGATCCCGTCGGAATTGGCGCCGTCGGTGAGGGTGTCGCCGACGCGGGTCAGGGTCACAGCGCCGGAATCGCCGCCCGAACCGCCGAAGCCGCCGATGCCGACCGAGCCGGTCCCGGCCGTGCCGGCGCTGACCGCCACCGCGCCGGAGACGTTAAGGCCGCCCGAACCGCCGCCGCCGCCGATCGACTGGGCCACCACGCCGTCGGCCTCGTCGCCCGAGCTCTGGTAGCGGCCGGTCACGGTTCCGGTCACGTCCTTGGCGTCGCCGCCGCCGCCGCCGAAACCGCCGACGCCCAGGCCGATGGCCACCGCGGCGTTGCTGCCGGCCGACAGGGCGACCGAGCCGCTGACATTTATGCCGCCATTGCCGCCGCCGCCGCCCAGGCTCTGCAGCATGGCGCCGAACGAGCCGTCGCCCTCGGTGGTGACGTTACCGGTCAGCACGCCCTTGACGATGTCGGCGTCGCCGCCGCCGCCGCCGAAGCCGCCCAGGCCAAAGCCGATGGCGCCGTTGGCCCCTTGCGAGGCGCTGACCAGGCCGGTGACGTTGAAGCCGCCCGAACCGCCGCCGCCGCCCACGCTTTGCAGCAGGGCGCCGTGGGCGTCGTCGCCCTTGGTCCAGATGTTGCCGGTCAGCGTGGCGTCGACCTCGCCGGCCTTGCCGCCGTCGCCGCCGAAGCCGCCGACCCCGACGCCGAGCGTGCCGGTCCCGCCGCCGCTGGCGGCCAGGCTGATGCCGCCGGTGATGTTGAAGCCGCCCGCGCCGCCGCCGCCGCCCAGGCTCTGGTAGCTGGCCCCGAAGGCGCGATCGCCCTGGGTGACGATGTCGCCGGTGACGCCGCCGTCGACCTTGCCGGCGTCGCCGCCCTTGCCGCCGAAACCGCCGACCCCGACCAGGATGTTGCCGGCAACGGTCTTGGAGGCCGAAATCCCGCCGGTGACGTTGAAGCCGCCGCTGCCGCCGCCGCCGCCGACGCTCTGGACCAGCACGCCCGAGGCGTCCGCGCCCTTGGCGCCGACGTCGCCGGTGACCTTGCCGGTCACGGCCTTGCCGTCGCCGCCGTCGCCGCCGCCACCGCCCACGCCGACGCCGATGTTGCCCGCGCCGTTCTTGGCGGCCGAGAAGCCGCCGGCGATGGTGAAGCCGCCGGCGCCGCCGCCGCCGCCCACCGACTGGGCGACGATGGCGCGCGCGCCCTCGCCTTGCGTGACCGCCGCGATCAGGTCGCCCAGCGGATCGGCCGCGCCGTCGTTGACCTTGAGGGTAACGATGTCGGCGTCGCCGCCCTTGCCGCCGCTGCCGCCCACGGCGACGCTGACCGTGCCCGCGCCGTTGGCCGACAGGCCGATGCCGGCCGCGACCGAGAAGCCGCCCGAACCGCCGCCGCCGCCCACGCTCTGGGCGATGATGGCGTCGCTGTGCGCCCCCTTGGTGGCGGTCGTGCCGACGACGTCGAGACGGACCTCGCCGCCCTTGCCGCCGTCGCCGCCGCTGCCGCCGACGCCCACGCTGACGCCGCCGGCCGCCGTGGCCGCGCCGCCGATCGAACCGGCGACGTTGAAGCCGCCGGCCCCGCCGCCGCCGCCGATGCTCTGGGCCACCACGCCGTCGGCGTCCGCGCCCTCGGTCAGGGTGTCGCCGATCATCTTGGCGATCACCAGCTTGCCGCCGCCGCCGCCGCCGCCAGCGCCGCCGACGCCGACCGAGATCCCGGCCCCGGCCGTCTGGCCGACGCCGATCGCGCCGGAGACGTTGAAGCCGCCAGAGCCGCCGCCGCCGCCCACGCTCTGCACCAGCAGGCCGCCGGACTGGTCGCCCTTGGTGTGAATGTCGCCCTCGACCGTGCCGGTGGCGGTCCCGGCGTCGCCGCCGCCGCCGCCCGCGCCGCCGACGCCGACCGAGACGCCCACGCCCGCCGTGCCGCCGCCGCCGATCGAACCGGCGACGTTGAAGCCGCCCGAGCCGCCGCCGCCGCCCACGCTCTGGATGATCACGGCCGTCGAGCGCTTGCCGCTGGTGCTGACGTCGCCGCCGATGCGACCCGTGGCCGCGTCGCCGAAGCCGCCGTCGCCGCCGCTGCCGCCGACCCCGGCCGAAGCGCCGACGCCGGCCGTGCCGGCTACGGCGATCGCGCCCGAGACATTGAAGCCGCCGCCGCCGCCGCCGCCGCCGACCGACTGGATCAGCGCGCCGATGGAGTCGTCGTCGCCGGTGGTGATGGCGCCGTCGAAGTCGACGTCGACCACGCCGCCCTTGCCGCCCTTGCCGCCGCTGCCGCCGACGCCCACGGCCGCCGAGGCCGAGGCCGCGCCGGCCCCCGCACCCGCGAACGCCACGGTGTAGCCGCCGTTGCCGCCGCCGCCGCCCACGCTCTGGGCGACGAGGCCGGTCGAGAACTTGCCTTCGGTGAGGATCGCGCCGCCCGACTTGATGTCGACCAAGCCGCCTTCGCCGCCGTCGCCCCCCTTGCCGCCCAGGGCCACCGAGAAGGCGGCCGCCGCCGTCTCGCCGGCCGCGAAGGCGAACGACAGGGCAAAGCCGCCCGAACCGCCGCCGCCGCCCACGCTCTGAGCGAACAGGCCTTCGGAATAGTCGCCCTTGGTCAGGATCAGGACGTCGCCGTCGATATCGACCGTGCCGCCCTTGCCGCCGGCCCCGCCACGGCCGCCGACGGCCGCGCTGGCGCCGACGCCGTAGCCGGCCGAGACCTGGGCCGCGAAGCCGCCCGAGCCGCCGCCCCCGCCCACGCTCTGGGCGAAGATCCCGCGCGAGCGCTCGCCGTCGGTGACGATCAGCGGGTTGACGAGACTGGTGGAGCCGCCGGTGGTCACCGCGCTCTGGTTGAGGTCGATGTAGACCGTGCCGCCCTCGCCGCCCAGCGAACCATTGCCGCCGATGGCCACGCCCGCGAAGGCGCTGACCGAGACGCTGGAGCCGCCGGTGCCGCCGCCGCCGCCGACGCTCTGGGCGAAGATGCCGTGGGAGTCGTCGCCGCCGGTGAAGATGTCGCCCGCGTGCTTGACGGTCACGACGCCCGAGCCGCCGCCGGTATTGCCGCCGCCGCCGATGGTCAGGAAGCCCCCGCCGGTGCTGCCGCCGTCGCCGCCGCCGCCGCCCACGCTCTGGGCCTGGATGGCGCTGGAAAGATTGCCCTTGGTGGTGATCGCGCCGGTGTTGGCCACCGTCACCGCGCCGCCGGTGCTGGCCGCGCCGCCCTTGCCGCCGATGGTGGCCAGGCCCCCACCGTCGCCGCCCGAACCGCCGCCGCCGCCCACCGACTGGGCGAAGACGCCGCGCGCCTTGTCGCCGGCCGTCTCGACCACGCCGCCGTTGGTGACGATCACCGTACCGCCCGCGCCGCCGCCGCCGGCCGTGCCGCCCAGGGCCACGACGCCGCCGGAGCTGGCGCCCGAGCCGCCGCCGCCGCCCACGCTCTGAGCGAAGATCGCGTCGGCGCCCTGCTTGGTCGTCTTCACCGAGCCGCCGGCGCCCGTCGTGACGGTGACCGAACCGCCGACGCCGCCCAGCGCGCCGGCCCCGCCGAGCGACACCAGACCGCCCGTGCCGGAGGCCGCGCCGCCGCCGCCGCCCACCGATTGGGCGAAGATCCCCCGCGAGTCGACGCCGTCGGTCGAGACGATCCCACTGCTGGAGACCTCGACCGCCCCGCCGACGCCGCCGGCGTCGGCCTTGGCGCCCAGCGCCACGAGGCCGCCGCTGACGCCGGCGCTGCCCCCGCCGCCGCCGACCGACTGGGCGAAGACGGCGTGGGCGTCGGCGTTCTTGGTCGCGACGGTCGCGCCGCTCTCGACGCTCACCTTGGCCGTGCTGCCGTCGCCGCCCGCGCCGCCGCCCGAACCGAGGGCGACGAGGCCGATGGACACTCCGCCGTTGCCGCCGCCGCCGCCCACCGATTGAGCGAACAGGGCGTGGGCGCCCTCGCCTTCGGTGATCGTGGTCGAGCCCGACTTGGCGACGATCTGGGCCGAGCCGCCCTTGCCGCCGGCCTGGCCGCTGTCGCCGAAGGTGACGATGCCGCCGGCGTCGCCGGCATTGCCGCCCGAGCCGCCGATGGACTGGGCCAGCACGCCGTAGGCGTCCTTGCCCTTGGTCTGGATCAGGCCGGCCTGCTGGACCAGCACCGCGCCGCCGTTGCCGCCGACCGAGCCGCTGCCGGCGTCGCCGATGATGCCGTAGCTGTCGCCGCCGCCGCCGGCCGCGCCGCCCAGGCTCTGGGCCAGGATGCCGATCGCCCCGGCCTTGCCGGTGTAGATGGCGCCGGTGTTGGTGACGGTGACCGAGCCGCCCTGGCCCGCCGTGCCGCCCGTGCCGCCGCTGCCGGCGATGTAACCCGTGCCGCCCTGACCGCCCTGGCCGCTGCGGCTCTGGGCGAAGATGCCGTGCGACTTGACCCCGTCGGTGACGATGGTCACCGCGCTGCTCAGGGTCACCGCGCCGCCGGCACCGGCCGCACCGCCTGCCGCGCCCTTGATGTTGCCGTAGGCGTCGCCGCCCTCGCCGCCGTTGCCGCCGACGCTGGAGACCACCACGCCGGGCAGGTTGTCGGAGACGACCTGGATGTTTCCGTTGTTGGCCACGGTCAGGTCGTGGCTGACAGTGGGCCCCGCCTGGCCGGCGCCGCCGGCGCTGGGGCTGTAGGCGATGGTGGCGCAGCCGATCAGCGGAATACAGATGCTGACCCCGCCGCCGTCATGGCCGTTCCCGCCATTGGCCCCGAACTTGGCGTCGGCGAAGGTGTTGACGTCGCCGGTGGCCGGCGTGAACGCGAAGCTGCCCGCGCCGCTGCCGCCCGTGCCCGGCGGCGTGGTGACGTTGCCGATGTCGGTCGACTTGTTGGTGACGACGACCAAGCTTGAGCTCGCCCCCGAGACGGCTTCCTTGACGGTGACGCCGATCACGCGGTTGTCGGCGTTCTTGGTGACGGCGGTCACCTCGTAGGCCTTGCCGTCCTGGGGATCGGTGAAGGTGTCGCCGACCGTGGTGGCCAGCAGGATGATGTTGCCCGCCTCGGTGCGCACCGCGACCGTGGTCAGCTTCTCGACCACCTTCTCGCTGGAGCCCGACACCGGGTTCACGATCATGTCGCCGACATTATAGACCGGCAGCGCGCCCATCAGGGCGATCGACACGGCCGACGAGCCCGACAGAGACCCAGCCAGGCCCGCGCCCGTCTCGCGCGCGGCGGCGGCCATCGGCGCGGACAGCACCGCGCCGGCGGTGACGATCATGGCCAGGCGCTTGAGCCGCTTGGCGAAGCGCGAACCGGCGACGGCGGCTTCGGCGGCGGGCGCCTCGGGCGCAGCCGGGTCGTCCTTGGCCTGGGCCAGGCGCTCGGCCAGACGGCCAAGGGCGCCCTTCAAGGCGGCGGCGTCGGGATCCCCGCGCAGGGAAAGGGATTGAACCAGGCCAAGCACCTGGGCGGCGGCCGCGGCGGCCTCGCCCCGGGAAAGGCCTTCGGTGTCGATGGCGTGGATCAGCTGGTCGACGAGCGCGGCGGCCTGGGCCAGCCGGGAAATGGTTTGCTTCTTCGCCACGTTCCGATCCCCCAGGCGTCAAACCGTGACTGGATGGTGATATTCGAGTTCACAAACCAGCAGTTTCTCTCCGGGGTTGACGGACACGGCGGTGACAAACGGCACATGGCGCCAACGGAGCGCTACAGCGCCGGGGCGTCATCCTGTCGCACCACCGGGCCAGACGAGAACAAAAAGATCAACAAATTCATATGGAAGAGCGTGCGCTAAGCGCCTTTTACGCTCTTCGAACGGTTGCGCTGGAGGTCGGTCGGGGCAAGCACCTCGGCACCCCCAAATTGAGTAATGCAACCTTTAGCCGATACATCGCCGCCGCTCGCCAAGCGAAGAGTTCGCATTGACAACCTGGCAGCGGTTAAAAACCCTACGAACCGAAAAGAATATTCGCCAAACACGCGACGTTTGCGCCCCAAATACTGAAAAATAGTGCGTTTCACATACGCCAAGCCACCCGTCGTACCGATTTCATATTAAAGCGACCGGTGTATTTACTTACCAAACCGTTAAGCCGCTAATTCACGACGAAGGGGGAAACCTCTTCTTTGTCCGCGCCTAAAGCAGCGCGGTTGAGAAAACTTAGAGGAGGATACGTCATGAATACTCTGCGCGAACTGATCTTCGAAGAAGACGGTGCGGCCGCGGCCGAATACGCCCTGATCCTGGCCATCATCGGCAGCGCCATCGCCGTCGCGGCGGTGCTGCTGGGCACCAACATCGGCACGGCCATCACGGACGCCGCCACCTGCGTGGCCAATCCGTCGGCCGCCAACTGCTGAACCAAGTCGTCGGCGGCGCGGGGCGGCAAGCCGCGCCGCCGACCCATGGCGGTGAGCCAGGACAGGCTCCCTGCTGACGTGGGGAGGGGGTTGCAACAATGCAGACGAAGACCGTCATATCCTTGGGCGCGGCCGCTGTGCTGGGCCTGGGCGCCGTGCTCGCGGCACGGGTCTATATGAGCGCCGGGCGCGTCGACGCCCCGGTGATCAAGGAAACCGGCTCGACGCCCGTCGTCGTCGCCACACAGCCTCTGGCGAGAGGCTTCAAGCTCCAGTCCACGGTGCTCAAGGTCGCGCACTATCCGACCGACGCCGTGCCGGCGGGCGCCTTCCGCTCCATTCCCGAGGCCGCGTCCGGCCCGGGCGGCGCGCGCATCGCGCTGAAGGACATCGCCGCCAACGAACCGATCCTGGCCGACCGCGTGTCGGGCTCGGGCGGCCGCTCCAACCTCGCCAGTTCGCTGGGCGAAGGCATGCGGGCGGTGTCGCTGCGGGCCAACGACGTCGCCGGCGTCGGCGGGTTCGTGCTGCCGGGCGACCGGGTGGACGTGCTGCTGACCCGCAGCAAGGACAACAACCAGCCCGAGACCAGCCTGACCCAGGTTCTGGCCGAGAACGTCCGCGTCGTCGGCGTCGACCAGTCCGACGACCAGGGCGCCGACAAGCCGGTGGTGGTCAAGGCCATCACCGTCGAGGTGACGCCCGACCAGGCCCAGGCCATCACCCTGGCCCAGGCGGTCGGCGCGGTGTCGCTGTCGCTGCGGCAGATTTCCGACCAGGCCCCGCTGGGCCGCCGGACCATGACGCTTTCGGACCTGTCGCGAAGCATGGGCCCCACCGAGGTCAACGGCCCGGCGCCGATGCCTGTCCGCGCCGTCGCGCCCCGCCGACCGTCGGCGCCCCGCCCGGCCTCCTCGTTCATGCCGCCGTCCTCGACCGAAGTCCGCGTGACCCGCGGCGTCGAGACGACCGGCTATCGGGTGGGGCTGTGACCATGGCCTCGCCCGCTTCCCTTCCCTCCCGCCGGCGCGCCAGCAAGGCGCGCGGCGCAGGATCCGCTCAAATGACCCTGAAACACTCGCTGCTGGCCGCGGCGGCCGGCCTGCTGCCCCTGCTGGCGGCAGCCCCGACCACCGCGCTCGCCCAGCCCCCGGCCGCTCTGTCGGACGTCGCCGTCCGCAAGGTTGAGGTCAATGTCGCCGTCGGCAAGGCCCAGGTGCTGGAGCTTCCCGCTCCGTACACGGACATCATGATCGGCAACCCCGACACCGCCGACGTCCTGCCCCTGACCTCGCGATCGGTCTATGTCGTCGGCAAGAAGCTGGGCGGCACGACGCTGACCGCCTACGGCCCCGGCCGCAAGCTGGTCGCCGCCGCCAACGTGGTGGTCGGCGCCGACGTCGAGACCCTGCGCCAACGGATGCGCGACGCCCTGCCCAACGAGGAGAACCTCAAGGTCGCCTCGGGCAACCAGTCGATCGTGCTGTCGGGCACCGCCAGCAGCGGCGCCGTCGCCGGCCGCGCGGCGGCCCTGGCCGAAAGCTATGCGCCGGGCCAGGTGGTCAACATGCTGTCGGTGCAGGGCAGCCAGCAGGTCACGCTGTCGGTGCGCATCGTCGAGATGGAGCGCGCCACGGCCAAGGCCCTGCGGCTGAACATGAACACCGCCAACCCGGCCTCGCCGAACTACCACAACTTCGTCATCGGCACCGGCGACACCGGGGTGGCCTCCACCCTGACCGACACCTTCGGCCTGCTGAAGTTCCCGCTGCGCGCCGGCGACGTCGACCTCGACGTGCTGTTCGACGCCCTGGAGACCAAGGGCCTGGTCAAGACCCTGGCCGAGCCGAACCTGACGGCGATGTCGGGCGACACGGCCAACTTCCTGGCCGGGGGCGAGTTCCCCGTGCCGGTCGCCCAGAACCAGAGCGGCGGCCAGACGACGATCACGGTCGAGTTCAAGCAGTTCGGCATCGGCCTGGCCTTCACGCCCACCGTCCTGCAGGACGGCATGGTGAACCTGGTGGTCAATCCCGAGGTCTCGAGCATCGACCCCAACGCCTCGTTCGTCAGCAACGGCCTGCGGATCCCCGGCATCAAGGTGCGCCGCGCCAAGACCACGGTCGAGCTGCGCGACGGCGAGTCCTTCACGATCGCGGGCCTGATCCGCGACGACTACCAGGACCAGGTTCGCCAGTTCCCGATGCTCGGCGACCTGCCGATCCTGGGCTCGCTGTTCCGCTCGACCAGCTACCAGCGCAACCAGACCGAGCTGGTGATCCTGGTCACCCCGCACCTCGTGCGGCCGACCCGGGCCCGGCAGGCCACGCCCGCCGACAACTTCGTCCCGCCATCCGACACCGAGCTGTTCCTGCTGGGCAAGACCCAGTCGAGCTCGCAGCCGTCAACCGTCAAGGGAGGGGCCGATGCGCCTCAAGGCCATGTCCTTCAATAGGGCCCTGTTCACCGCGGTGGCGCTCACCGCCTCCGGGGCCGCCCTCGCCGGCTGCACCGACGCCCGCAAGGACCTGTCGCCGGACTTCGGCGTCGCCCTGCGCAGCAACCTCGCCGCCCAGATCGCCGATCCGGAAGCCCGCTACGAAGGCGTGCTGCAGCCGGGCGGCGACGGAACCCGGGCCGCCCTGGCGGCGACCCGCTACGGCAAGAACCAGGTGATCCAGCCCGCCCAGGCCAGCACCTCCAGCATCGACAACAAGGGAGCGGCCAAGTCTCCGGCCAACTGACCATGTCGCCCGTCACTTCCCTCGCCAAGCGCTTCATCCAGGACCGTTCCGGCACGGTGGCCACCCTCACCGGGGTGGCCCTGATCGGACTGGTCGCCATCGGAGGCCTGGCCTTCGACGTCAGCCGGGCTCTCGCCCTGCGGGCCGAACTGGAGAACGCGGTCGACGCCGCCGCCCTGGCCGGCGCCAGCCAGCTGGACGGCACGAGCGGGGCGATGGGACGGGCCCAGACGGCGGCCATGGGCAGCCTGGTCAGCAACCGCCAGGCCCTGGGCGACACCTACGAGGCCAACGTGGCCGTCGCCGCCAGCGACATCATCTTTCTCTCCAGCCGCGATCCGGACGTCACCGCGACCACCGACGCCACCGCCAAGTTCATCCGCATCAACCTGGCGCCGCGCTCGCGGGGCCTGGTTTTCGGGGCGCTGACCGGCGCGACCGGCTTCAACGCCACCGCCCGGGCGGTGGCCGGCTACGGCACGGCGATCTGCAAGGTGCCGCCGCTGATGATCTGCAATCCCAACGAGGCCACCAGCCTGGTGTTCGACGGCGACAACTACATCGGCAAGAACTTCGTCCTGACCCCGCCGCCCGGCGGCAACGGGGCCTGGGGCCCCGGCAACTTCGGCTTCCTGTCGGTGGGTTCGGGCGCGGCCGACGTGAAGAACGCCATGGGCCGCAGCCCGCCGCTGACGGAGTGCTTCGGCTCGGTGGCCCAGACCCAGACCGGCAACATCGCCTCGGCCGACGACTACTTCAACGTCCGCTTCGACATCTACAAGTCCTCGGCCAGCGGACTGAAGAACGACCCGCTGTACCTGCCGGCGATGAACACCATGGTCGGCGCCAAGACCAACGCCGGCAACAGCGCCTGCTCGCCCACCGTCGCCGTGCCGAGCAACAGCTGCTCGAGCAGCGCCGCGGTCGCGACCGGCATGGGTTTTCCCCGCGACTGCAACCAGTCGAGCGTGGTCGGCAGCGGCGTCTGGAACAAGGCGCAGTACTTCGCCACCAACCATTCTGGCATCAACCCGACGACCTATACGCCGCAGGTTCCGGCGGGCGCGACCGGCACGGGCTGGAACGCCTATGGCCCCGCCCCCGTGGCCGGCGCCACCAGCCCCACGCGCTACCAGGTCTACAAGTGGGAGCTGGCGATGCTGAGCGGCGCCATCGCCAAGCCCGCCGGCGCCTTCTCGGACAGCCAGACGGCCACCAGCGGCTCGCACGACTACGCCGCGCCCCAGTGCAACAAGAGCGGCGCCCAGGTGTCGCCCGACCGCCGGACGATCTCGGCCGTCGTCGTCAACTGCAACGCCGACAACGTCCACGGCAGCTCGACCGTCCACGTCATCGCCTATGTCGACCTGTTCCTGATCGGCCCGGCCGTCAGCAACTCGATCTACGGCGAGGTCATCGGCTCCACCACCGACACCTCGGCGGTGGGCGCGGAGACCATGCTCTACTCGGTGCGCCTCTATGACTAGGCCCGCGCCCCTCACCCGACGGCTGCTTGATCGGTTCCTGGCCGCGCGCGAGGGCTCGGCGGCGGTGGAGTTCGCCCTGGTGCTGCCGTTCATGGTGCTGCTGTGCTTCGCCTTCGTCGGCGCGGGACGGCTGTTCTGGAACTACCACATCGCCGTCTCGTCGGTGCGCGACGCCGCCCGCTACGCCGCCCGCCTGCCGATGACCTGCGCTGGTCTGACCAACGCCGGCGACGTCGCCAACATCCAGAACCTGACCCGCACCGGCACCAAGGACGGTTCGGGCTCGCCGCTGATCGCCACCTGGACCAGCAACGCCACGGTGACCGTCACCGTCTCGTGCGTCAGCAACGCCGGCGGGGCCTATTCGGGCCGCTATGACGGCATGACCGGCGTGCCTCGGGTGCAGGTCAGCGCGACGCCGCCCTACATCGAATCCTTCGGTCCCCTGACCGGCATCTCGTTGACCTCGTTCACGGTCAGCGCCCAGCAGGCGTGGACCGAATGACCCGCCTCGCCCCCCTCTTCAGGCGCCTGGCCCGCGACGAAGACGCCTCCACGGCCGCCGAGTTCGGCCTGGTTTGCTTCGCCTTCATCGCCATGCTGCTGGCCGTGATCGACATGGGCCGGCTGGGCTGGACCATCAACACCGCCAAGACCGCCACCCGCGAGGGCGCGCGCCTGGCCGTCGTCAGCCCGATGGTCTCGACCTACATGGCCAACTACGACGGCCTCTCCCAGGGCATCGCCGGCGGCGGCACCGTGCCGGACATGGCCTTCAGCTGCACCGGCTCGAACTCGACCTGCACCCAGACGCAAGGCAGCGGCGGCTCGCCCGGCTTCAACAACACCACCTTCACCGCCGTGCTGAACAAGATGCAGGCCTACCAGCCCGACATCACCGCGGCGGACGTGACCATCACCTATCGCCATGTCGGCATCGGCAAGGTGGGCAACCCCTACGCTCCCGACATGGAGCCGCTGGTCAGCGTCAGCGTCGCCAACCTCACGTTCCAGAGCGTCGCGCTGCAGATCTTCGGCGTCGCCCCCTTCAACCTGCCGACCATGACGTCGACACTCAGCGGAGAGAGCCTGTCATGAGCCTGCTCCATTTCGGCCGTCCCAAGACCGTCGCCCCGCCGCCCCAGCCCAGCCGTCCCACGGCCTGGCGCGTCGGCCTGTGCGGCGTTGGCCTGGGCGCGGATCCGCCGGTGGCCATGCTGTCGGCGATGTTCCCGGCCGTGACCTTTCGGCTGCTGGACTGCGCCTGGCCCGAGCGGGCCGCCCACGCCTTCGACCTGCTGATCGTGGGCGTGGACGCCGGCGATCCGGCCGAGCTGGAGCGCATGACCTCGCGGATCGCGGCCAGCGCCGGGCGGTTCGAAGTGCTGGTGGCCATGCGGGGGGCCGACATCGAAGCGACCCGCCGCCTGCTTCACCAGGGCGCGGCCGACGTCCTGCCCGCCCCTGTCAGCGATACGACCCTGGCCATCGCCCTGGAGCGGATCTTCTGCCGCCTCGACACCGGCCGGGCCCACAAGCGCAGCGGCGAGATCATCAGCGTGCTCAAGGCCGGCGGCGGCGTCGGCGCGACCTCGCTGGCGGTCCAGGCGGCGGTCATGCTGGCCGGCCGCGCCGGCGCCGCGGGCGTCTGCCTGGCCGACCTGGACGTGCAGATGGGGGCCGCGGCCCTCTATCTCGACGTCGGCGACGCGGTGACGGTGGGCCAGGTGCTGGCGGCGGGCGGCGCGGTGGAGGAAATGCCCTTCGCCACCTCCCTGCCCTGCCACCGCAGCGGCGTGGCCGTGCTGGGCGCGCCCCAGGAGATGATGCCGGTCGAGGCCCTGAGCCCTACGCTGGTCGACGGCCTGATGGCCGCCCTGCGCCGCGACTTCGAGACCACCCTGGTCGACCTGCCCACGGTCTGGACCGCCTGGACCAACCGCCTGCTGCGGCAGTCGCAGCGGATCGTGCTGGTCACCCACCTGTCGGTGCCGCACGTGCACCTGGTGCGCCGCCAGCTGCACATGCTGGCCGCTCAGCGCCTGGACGACGTGCCGCTGACGCTGGTCTGCAACCAGGTCGAGCCAGACAACGCCAGCGGCCTGTCGCTGAAGGCCGCTGAGCAGGCCATCGGCCGCCCCTTCGACCTGGTGGCGCCCGAGGACCGCAAGCTGATGCAGCAGGCGATCAATCAGGGCGTGGCGCTGAACGCCGTGCGCCGGGGCAGCAAGCTGGAAGCGGCGATCGCCCGCCTGGCCGACACCCTGGTCCCGGCCCAGCCGGTCGCCCTCGCTCAGGTCGGGAGGTAGGTCATGCTCTGGAGCGAAGAGACCCGCCGGATCGAAAGCCAGGCCGCGGCCGCCGATTTCGCCCAGCCCGCGCCGATCGATGACGCCCTGGGCCTGAAGGTCCGGCTGCACCAGCGGCTGATCGACCTTCTGAACCTCAGTCTTCTGGACCGCACGCCGCGCGAGACCCTGCGCCAGGAGATCCGCGGCGCGGTCAGCGGTCTGCTGGCCGACGAAAAGCGACTGCTCACCCCGGCCCAGACCGACCAGCTGGTCGACGAGATTCTGGACGAGCTGCTGGGCCTTGGCCCGCTCGAGCCGCTGCTCAAGGACGACACCGTCACCGACATCCTGATCAACACCCACGAGACGGTTTACGTCGAGCGGCAGGGCCGCCTGCACCGCACCAACGTGCGCTTCCAGGACACCCGCCACCTGGTGCGGATCATCAACAAGATCGTCGCCGCCGTCGGCCGCCGCATCGACGAGAGCCAGCCGATGGTCGACGCGCGCCTGGCCGACGGCAGCCGCGTCAACGCCATCATCCCGCCGCTGGCGGTGGACGGCCCGCTGGTCTCGATCCGCAAGTTCTCGCGCGTGCCGCTGGCCATGACCCGGCTTGTCGAGCTGGGCAGCATCACCCAGGAGATGGCCATGGTGCTGGAGGCCGTCGTCCAGGCCCGGCGCAACGTGCTGATCTCGGGCGGCACCGGCTCGGGCAAGACCACTCTGCTCAACGCCATGTCGGCCTATATCGACGAGCGCGAGCGGATCATCACCATCGAGGACTCCGCCGAGCTTCAGCTGCAGCAGCCGCACGTCGGCCGCCTGGAGACCCGGCCCGCCAACATCGAGGGCCAGGGCGAGGTGCAGCAGCGCGAGCTGGTCCGCAACGCCCTGCGCATGCGGCCCGACCGCATCATCGTCGGCGAAGTCCGCTCGGGCGAGGCGTTCGACATGCTGCAGGCGATGAACACCGGCCACGACGGCTCGATGACCACTGTGCACGCCAATACGCCGCGCGACGCCCTTTCGCGGGTTGAGCAGATGGTCGGCATGGCCGGCCTCGACATCCCCGCCCGCTCGGTGCGCGGCCAGATCGCCTCGGCCATCCACGTCGTGGTGCAGGCCGAGCGCATGGAGGACGGCCACCGCCGGATCGTGTCGGTCTCGGAGATCACCGGCATGGAGGAGGACGTCATCTGCATGCAGGAGATTTTCCGCTTCCGCCGGGCCGGCCGGACCACCGACGGCCGGGTGGCCGGGTCCTACGAAGCCACGGGCGTGCGTCCGCGGTTCATGGAGGTGCTGCACGCCCGAGGCGTGGAGCTGCCCTCCAGCCTCTTCTCGCCAGGCCGGATTTCGGGGTGACGCCATGCAGGGACTTCTCTTTCCCATGGCCCTGGTGCTGGCCTTCGTGGCCGCGGTGCTGGCCGGCCAGACCCTCTTCAACCTGCTGCTGTCGGCCCGCGAGCAGACCCAGAGGGTCAATCGCCGCCTGACGCTGATGGCCGGCGGCATGAGCCAGGAGAAGGTATACGAGTCGCTGGTGCGCGATCCGCGCGGCAGCTGGATCGACCGCACGCCTTACGGCGCCCTGCACGGCCGCGCCGCGTTGTATCTGCGCCAGGCGGGGATCACAGCCGGGCCACTGCAGGTGCTGGGCGTGGTCGCCGCGGCCGCGGGCGGCCTGTGGCTGCTGGCGCTGGTCTTCCTGCGCGGCCAGCCCGTGGAGACGCCTGTCTCGCAAGTGCTGGTCACCGCCGTGGGCGCGGCCGCCGTCAGCGGCGCGGTGGCGGCTATGTGGGTCGTCCAGCGTCACGCGGCGCGCCTGGCCAAGCTGGAGGAACAGCTGCCCCTGGCCCTGGACGTGATGATCCGCGCCCTGCGCGCCGGCCACCCCGTGATCTCGGCGGTGGGCCTGGTCACCCAGGAGATGCCCGACCCGATCGGCACCGAGTTCGGCCTGGTGCTGGACGAGACGACCTATGGCGTGGAGTTCCGCGACGCCCTGGCCAACCTGTCGCGCCGCACCGGCTCGCCGGACGTGGCCTTCTTCGCCGTCAGCATCGCCATCCAGAGCGAGACCGGCGGCAACCTGGCCGAGATCCTGGCCGGCCTGGCCACGGTGATCCGGGGCCGCGCCTCGCTGGCCAAGCGCATCCGTGCGCTGTCGAGCGAAGGCCGGATGTCGGCCCTGATCCTCAGCCTGCTGCCGCTGTTCTGCGTGGGGGTGGTCAGCGTGTTCCGGCCCGAATTTTACACCGCCAAGTTCTCGGATCCGGCGTTCTGGCCCGTCGTGGGCGGCGTCGTGGTCCTCTACCTCATCGGCCAGCTGATGATCCGCCGGATCGTCACCTTCAAGTACTGAGGCCTCGCCATGGACCTTTTCATTTCCGTCGGAATCCAGGCCGCCGTCTTCCTGGCGGTGGGCGCCATGGCCCTGCTGGTCTTCCGCCAGGTCGACGCGGGCGCGGCCCTAAAGCGCCGGATGCGCGAGCGGGCGGCGGGCGGCGCGGCCCTGGCGGCCGGCCCCGCCGGCGGCCTGCTCAAGGACTCCAAGCCCAAGACGCCGTTCATGAACTGGGTGAAGGCCAAGGCGCCGGGCGGCGACACCCCCGAGAAGCGTACGGGTCTGGCCCGGACCCTGGCCGAGGCCGGCTTCGAGGGCCCGGCCGCCGTGCCCGGCTACTTCCTGGTGCGGGTGCTGAGCGCCGTCGGCCTGCCGGCCATCCTGCTGCTGGCCCAGAAGCTGTCGGCCAAGCCCGTGGTGGGCCTGCCCCTGATCGCCGGCGTGCTGCTGCTGTGCGGCCTGGGCCTCGTCGTGCCGGCGATCTTCGTCGACCTGAAGGCTTCGGGCCGCCGCGAGCGCCTGGAGAACCAGTTCCCGGACGCCCTGGACCTGATGGTGGTCTGCGTCGAGGCGGGCCTGGGCGTGGACGCGGCCTTCATCCGCGTCAGCCAGGAGATCAAGCCCTCGCACCCGGAGATTTCTCGCGAGTTCAGCCAGGTGTCGCAGGAGCTGCGGGCCGGCCGCAGCCGCGCCGACGCCCTGCGGCGGATGGCCGACCGGGTCAATGTCGACGCCCTGCGCGCCTTCGCCGCCCTGATGATCCAGACCGACAGCCTGGGGGCCAGCATCACCCAGACCCTACGCTCCTATTCGGGCGAACTGCGCGAGAAGCGGTTCCTGAAGGGCGAGGAGAAGGCCATGCGCATCCCCGTGCTGCTGACCATCCCGCTGGTGGCCTGCATCCTGCCGGTGATCATCACCGCGCTGCTGCTGCCGGCCGGCCTCGACGTCGTCCACAACCTCATGCCCGCCATGAAGAGGCACTAGAGATGCGCAAGCTCATCGCCGCTTCCGCCGTCTGCGCCCTACTCGTCCCGCTGTCGGGCTGCGCCACGCTCAAGCAGCTGGCCAGCGCCATGATGGCCCCCAAGCCGGCGCAGACCGAGATCCGCGCCCTGGCCGCCCTGCCCCCGCCAGATCCCGCCGCGGCGGTGGACCGGCTCTACGGCCGCGCGGCGCAGGCCATCAGGGCCCGCGACTACGCGCTGGCCATGGAGCTGCTGCAACTGGCCGCGACCCGCGCGCCGACCGACGTGCGAGTGCTCAACGCCCAGGGCGTGGTCTATGACAAGCTGGGCCGCTTCGACCTTAGCGAGCGCTACTACGCCCGGGCGCTGGAGACCGACCCGCACTCGCGGATCGTGCTCGGCAACATGGCCTACTCGGCGCGCCTGCAGGGCCGGGAACCTGCCGTCGGCGTACTGCAGGCCCTGGCCCAGCCACAAACGACCCTGGCCGGCGGACCGCCTTCCGAGATCGTCCCCATGCCTGGCGGCGGCTCCTAGGGCCGCCTGGAGACCTTCCGATGGAAATCGACTTCGTTCGCCTGACCGGCTCGGTCGCCTACGCCGCGCTCTTCATCGTCGCGGCCGGCTGGGACGCCTGGACCCGCAAGATCCCCAACTGGACCGTCGCGGCCCTGGCCGTGCTGTTCCTCTTCGCCCAGCTGCTGACCTGGTCGACGCCCAACTGGCTGTCGAGCTTCTGCGCCTTCGGCCTGGTGATGCTGGCCGGCGTGCCGATGTTCGCCAAGCGGCTGATCGGCGCGGGCGACGTCAAGCTGCTGGCCGTGGCGGCGCTGTTCGCGGGCATGGAGAACCTTCTGCTGCTGCTGGTGGCCACCGCGATCGCGGGCGGCGCGCTGGCCCTGGTGGCCCTGGCCGCCCGCCCCTACGCCGGAGCGTTCGGCGGTTGGATCCGCACCCGCGCGGGCATTCCTTATGGCGTGGCGATCGCGGCCGGCGCCCTGCACGTCGGCACGACCACGGGAATGCTGGCCATCAGCCAGCGCCTGACCCACTTACAACTTTGAAAGCAAGAAAAGGCGCTTTCCTGTATTTGCGCAATTATCTCGCCACAGGAGAAAACCACGTCTTTAGCGCATATGTGATAGCGTTGTCTTTCATTCTTAGTCATTTCGACTACCCAATGGAGGGTATGCGAGCCCGTCGTAAATAATATCCAATGAGTAAACCAGCCGTCGGCGGGCAGAATAAAGCAATATGGTTTTCAATCGCGACAACATGCAATCGAGAGCTTTATCGCGAGAACAAGCCTGAACTTTCATCCTGCACCGGCGGCGATCCATACGGGGCGTCGCACATGGGACTGATCAAGATGATCGAGGTGGTGGATTCGGAAGTCGAGCGCGGCGTGTTCGAGTCGCACGTCGCCAACGCTATCCTCAACCTAGTGAACTTCGGCGTCATCGTCGCCGACAGCGAGGGTTGCGTCTACGCCGCCAACGATCTGGCCTGGAGCTATGTCGCCCAAGGCGACGGGCTCTCCGAAAAGGGCGGCCTGTTGATGGCCGAGAACGGCTTCGAGTCCGAGGCCTTGCACAATCGCATCGCCGCCGCCGTGCGCCAGGGGCGCTCGGGCGCCATGCTGATCCACCGCTCGCGCAGCCAGAAGCCGCTGGTGGTTCTGATCGAACCCTTCAGCACCGACGACAGCGGCTTCCGCTGCGCCCTGGTCACGGTCCGCGAAGTCGGCCGCGCCTCGCCGCACATCGCCGAGCGCGCGCGGATGATGTTCAACTTCTCGCCGGCCGAGGCCGAGATCGTCGCCCGCGTGGCCCAGGGCCGCGAACCGGCCGATATCGCCGCCGAGCGCAATGTCAGCATCAACACCCTGCGCGTGCAGATGGCGTCGGCCATGGTCAAGGTCGGCGTGCACCGCCAGGCCGAACTGGTCTCGGTGATCTCTTCAGCCGACATTCTCGAATGAGATGAAATAACACATCTATTCTTACCGTTAGTAAGGCTGAGTTATTGTCGCGCGATCTGTATATGTTAATATTTACAGGTCGCGAGGACAAATCCCCCCGTTTTGTCACCGCCGCGACGAATGACCGGCTCGCCGAGGCTGTCCGCAACGCCATCGGCGATCCTCGGCGGCGCGCCCCGCCCGCCGAGCGCCGGGTCAGGACATCAGCACCCCCTCGTCCTTGACCCGGCGCCGGTCGATCGCGCGCATGCGCGGGCTTTTGCTCAAACACAATCCAGCATTCCCGACCGACACCGCGCGCTCACCATGAGCGTGAGCACATATAGTAAGAATGTACTATTCAAATCAAATTAGACATTTGATATAGACAATATTTAGGTGCGACACGCTGTCATTCTTACTATGCAAATCATTTACCATGCTTTAGGGCGCTCTGCTTAACCCTCCCTCGCGATGATCCTCCCATCATCCTCACTCTTGGGGTTTGCAATGCGCTTTCCGATGATCCTGGCCGCCTTCACCGCTCTGGCCGCCACCACCGCCTCCGCCGCGCCGGCCAGCTACGAGCTTCGTCTCGAAGGGCACGTGCCGGTCATCTGCCGCGTCAGCCTGGACGCCACCACCGCCTCGAGCGCCGAACCGAGCGAGCTCGGCCGGATGACCGAGTTCTGCAACAGCGCCTCGGGCTACGAGGTGCGCCTGTCGCACGCTCAGGGCCTGACCGATGCGGCCGTCTATGTCGACGGCCAGAAGATCCAGCTGTCCTCGACCGGCGTCACCCTGATCAGCCGCTCGAGCACCGCGGCTTCGCAGAGCCACAGCCTGCGCCTGGACCCCGGCGCCGACGCCGGCCAGGTCGGCGACCTGTCGGTGAACATCACCGCGCTCTGACCCCGCTTTTGCTCCGCCCTTCCCCCCGGGCGGTCGGCAAAAAGAAAGCCCCGTCGGCTCTCGCCGGCGGGGCTTTTTCAGGCTGGGCCGAGGTTACATGCAGGCGACCGGCGTCGTCGACGTGGGCACCGCCAGCGGCGTCACGGTGACGGTCAGGATATCCTGGTAGTTCGGAGCCGGAGTCTTGCCCGCCCCGCCTTCCAGCAGGGTCGGCGTCACCGCCAGGTACTGGCCCGACAGGCCGGCCCGGGAGCAGGTGACGGTGCTGAAGGTCGGCGAGGCCGTGGTCTTGGTCTGCCCCAGGAAGTCCAGCTGGTAGGGGATCCGCTGGTTGGCGGTCGCCAGATTGCCGCCCGGATAGGTCATCCGGAACTGATTGGCCGAGGTCAGGGCCACCGAATAGGGCCCCGAGCTGGCCACCCGCACGTTGCCGGTGCGCTGCTTGACCGAGTTCGGCGTCGACGGCAGCGAGGCGGTCGCCAGGGCGCCGATCTCGCCGAAGTCCAGCGCCGGCCCCACGAAGCTGGCCTGCAGGGCGCTGAGCACGTTGATGCGAATGTCGAGCGAGTTGGAGATCACGCCCTGCTCGTCGGCCGCGCCGCCCGTGCGCTTGCAGTAGTATTTCTGGTCCAGGAACAGATCGGTCGTCCCGGCCGGCAGATCGGCGCCGCTGGGCACGGTGATCGTCACCATGAACGTCTTCACGTCCGGCTGCCCCACCCCGCCGAAGTTCAGCTCGACCTCGTTGGGGTTGACGTTGTTGGGGTCGAGCACGTGGCCTGGCGGGTTCTCCAGTATGTGGCCGCCGGTCGAGGTCTGGATGATCGTCAGGCTGGACGGCGTGTCGGGCCGGCGCAGATAGATGAAATTCACCTCCTGCGTCTTCTTGCCGCCCACCGCCGGCGGCCGCCGGGCGGTGATGCTCAGAGTCTGCACCGTCGTGCCGCTCGGGTTGAACGGGTCGAAGGTGCCCGACAGCACGACGGGATCGAAGGTCACGCACTGGGCCTGGGCCGCGCCCGAGGCCAGCAGGATCCCGCCGACGCCGGCGGCCAGTCCGATGAGCAGGGAATGCGATCGGCGTTTCATGTCAGCCTCCGGACGCGTTGGGCTTGAGGTCCCCAGCCTTGACGAAGCCCTCGGCGCTTTGCGGCACGTCGAGGTAGTAGACCGTCGGGGGCGTCGTCCCCATTTCGAGCCGCCAGCGGCCGGGCCGCAGGCCCGAGGCGCCGAAGCGGCCGACGCGGTTGGTGAAGATGGTGATCGGCTCGCTCTTGGCGCCGGGCGACATCTCGACCGCCTGGCCGGAGACCAGCGCCAGGGGCTGGCCGTCCGCGTCGACCATGCGGCCGATGGCGGTGATCGAGTAGTCCGACCCGACCTCGAGGCGATAGCCGGAGCGATAAGGCGGGAACACGCGGAACGAACCGGAACCGAGGTCGTATCCGGCCGGCGCGTTGGGCGCGTCGACGGTGATGGTCCGCTCGGCATAGGCCGCCAGATTGGTCTCCAGCGCCGTGCCCAGTTCACCCGAGTTCGAGGTGTAGCCGAAGGGGGTCGGGTTCACGACGACGTCGGCGCCCTTCAGGCTCTTGTGGCCCTTGATGATGGCGAAGCTGTCGTAGACCGGCCGCCCCACCGAGACCGCGCCGTCGGCGAAGCCGATCGAGGTTCCGGCCCGCAGCGAAGTGCGCCCGTTGTCCGGTCCCTCGAAGGCCTGGAAGTGGGACACCCCAAGCTCCGCCCGGTTGGCGATGTAGTTGAAGCTGCCGTTGAAGGCGGAGTCGTCGGGCGAGCGGGAAACCTCGGCGAAGGCGTTGTAGGAGCCCACGCCCTGGCCGTGGATCGTCTGGTAGGCGATCCGCGCCCGGTCCTCGCGACCGTCGTACTCGGCCCGCAGGCTCGAATTGTTCGAGAACTGCCAGGACAGTGAGATCAGGGCCGAGGTCTCGCGGCGCCCGGGCACGTCGTCGTACATGAGGTTGGCCGTGACCGCGAGGTTCGAGGTCAGGCGATAACCCATGCCCAGACGATAGGCGCTGGCGTCGGGGAACTCGTCGCGGCCGCTGGAATAGCGTCCGTCGAAGCTGGCGTAGATCGCGTCGCTGAAGGCGTGCGAGTAGCCGACCCCGATTTCGTAGTTGTAGCGGTTGTCGGGGAAGAAGGTCCCCACGGGGCCGAACTCGCGGCTGCGCGTCTCGAACGACAGGTTCAGGGCGTCGGCGCGGCCGCCGGCGAACTGGAACAGCCGCTGGAAGCTGACGATCGCCGCATATCCGGAGCCGTAGGTGTCGATGTGCGACAGCGCGAAATCGACGCCGAGCGTGCCGACCTTGGTGCCGAAGAGTCCCTCGGCGCCCATCATGACGGTGGTGTCGTCGGCCTGGCCGTTGACGCCCAGGGTCACCCGGTCGGTGATGCCGCGGCGATAGAAGCCGCTGACCGTCCACTCTTCGGTATAGTCGGGACCGTCGAGCAGCAGCGGCGCTTTCACACCGGCGAACAGGCCGAACTCCGACAGCCCGGGGTCCAGTTGCGAGCGGTCGAAGAAGACGTTGAACTGCAGCGTCTCGCGACGGCCGGTGTCGTCCTCGATGACCAGGCGCACGTCGTTGGCGCCCTGCGCGAACGGGAAGTCGCGCACGTTGTAGCGGCCGGGATCCAGGCGGATGCGCCGGGTCAGCTGGTTGTTGAGGATCACACTGACGTCGGAGGTCCGGGCCAGGGTGAAGCTCTCGCGACCACGCGGACGGGCGATCGTCTGCGGCTGCAACACGCTGTAGGAGCGGAAGATCGACAGACCCGCCATGTCGGGCGCGGACTGGAAGCCGCGGCCGACGGCCTGCAGGTCGCCGGCGGTCCAGCGCAGCACGTTCTTGACGTCGTCATAGACGAAGCGCGTGCCCAGTCGCTGGAAGTCCTCGATCCCGCCCGGTTGCCAGACGGCCTCGTTCTCGAACACCACGCCGTTCAGGCGCACGGCGCTGTCGAGCAGGAACGTCGGATCGCCGAGCCCCTCGTCGAAGCCCTGCTCGACGTAGTCGACCGAGCCCCGGATGTTGAGGTAGCCGCTGAAGCCGGCCGGGGCGACGTAGGAGCCCAGGCCCATGCGATCCATCGGCGTGACCTGTAGGCTGCGCACGACCTTGAGCTCCGGCGGAATGTTCATCCGCAGCTCGAGCGCCCTGGGATCGTAGGTCATGGTCATGCCAGCCGAGGCGACCACCTCGGGCGAGACCACGCTGCGTCCGGCCAGGGACGTGCGCAGGGCGCCGACCGCTGGGGCGTCGAGCAGCGGCGCGACCAGGCTGAGCAGCCGGTCGGACGGCATCGACAGCTGACCGTCGGCCGAGATCGCCAGCGGCATGTCGCCGACATAGAACTCGCCATCCTTCAGCGGAACCGTCAGGGTCACGTCGCGACCGGTGGGGTTCAGCTGCCGCCGGGCGTCGGCCGCGGTGGCCGAGCCGGCCGAGGGCGCGCTGGACGGTTCCTGGGTCGTCGCCAGCATGGCGTAGGGAATGGGCTCGGCCAAAGCGGCCAAGGGGGCGGCGAAGGGGACCGCGCCGGCCAGGCATCCCGCCATCAGCCAGCGACGGTAGGCGCGCGACCTAGCGCCCTTCGTCTGACGAGAATTGGGCCTCAAGGGAGCCTCCTGCTGCCGCCGTCAAGGGCAGTTCGATGGGAACGGCGATGCGCCGCGTCTGGCCGGGGGCGATCAGGCCGAAGCCGATCGTCTGTTGGATCTCCGGACCGGGAATGGTCCGCGTGAAGACCGCCTTGCCCGCGGCGTCCTTCTCGATGATCCGCAGCTTTCCGCGGGACAGGTATCCGTGCGTGTTGGACGTGTTGGCGACGTAGACGATCGGAACGGGCTTGCCGTTGGCGTCCGCGCCGATCTCGCTCTTGGACAGGGCCAGGGCCGGCTTTCCACCCGAGGGCGCGACGCTGGCCAGGACCTGGAAGTTGTAGAGGATCTGGATGGCCGACTGGCCCTCCGGCAGCTTCACCGGCATCTGGGCGACGGTGACGTAGTAGTGCTTGCTCTGCGCCAGGGCCGGATCGCCGACCCACTGGATGCGGAACGACTGGGTTTCACCCGGCTGGATCACCGCCTGGGGCGGAAAGATCAGCAGGTCGTTGCTGGGGGTGTCGCTGGGATGCGCGCCCTTGTCGTCAAAGGACAGCTCCTCGGCGCGCAGCTCGACCGGCAGCGGGTTGGCGAAGGTATTCTGCACCGTGACGATCTGGGACATGCCCCGACCGGTCGGTTTCAGATCGATGACGACCGGCTGGACGGTCATGGCCAGGGCGCCCCCGCCCAGGCCCGGCGCCCCCTGCGCCGCCAGTCCCGCGAGCGCCAGGAGACCGGCGCACGCCGCCCCCAGCAAGCGCCCTCGGAAGTTTTTCGAACGAGTCATTCGGTGTCCGCTCCTCATGGATTCAGTTCGTTCAATTCAGGGTCAGTTCTGGGCCTCGAGCTCGACGACGAGGGTTCCGGCGTAGTCGCCGGCGACCATCGGCGTCCCGCCGCCGGTGACGGCGACGACGAGGTTCATCTGCCCGGCCGCGCCATTGGCGGTGGCCAGGTTGATCGGGGTGGTGGTCGCGCTCGTCCCCGACGCGCTGGCTCCGGCCCAGTCGGCCGTCAGCTGGAAGTCGAGGCGATCGCGGAAGCCCGGGGCGGTCGCGGCGCCGCCGACACGGCTCATGCCCGTGCCGTCGGTGCGCACCACCAGGCGGTGGGCCGAGTTGCAGACCACGGGGAAGGCCAGGCTGATCGAGGCGTCCCGCGGCTGGGCGGTCTGGGGATCGACGAACTGGGTGAAGCGCACCACCCCGGCCTGGCCGCCCTGGGCGGCGAAGCTGGTGTTGGCGCCGGCGGCCGCCGACGGCGGCGACAGCACGCAGGCGCTGGGCGCCTGGCCGATCAGCTGAAGCTGGCTAGAGGCCTCGTCGCCCGTGGGGAGCGTCTGGGCCGAAGCGGCGGCGACGACGCCAAGCGTCGCGGCGGCGGCAAGGAGAAGGACGGTCTTCATTGGGGTTCCACCGTCAGGCGCAGGGTGTCGCGGTAGACGCCGGACACCAGCGGAGCATTGGTCTGCAGGTTCGTGGCGCCGGGCTGGATATCCAGCCGCAGGGTCACGTCGCCGACGACCGGCTGGTCGACCAGCTGGGCGCTGTCGCGGATGCGACGGGCGCTGGCGTCGGCCTCGAAGCGGTTATTGACCGGGCCCCAGGCCAGGGTGGCGGTGTAGGGCACCGCATCGCTGAAGCCGGTCGGCGCCGGGGTCAGGCCCAGCTCCGAACGCCACAGGCCGTTGTTCTGGCTCTCCAGCACGATCTGGTGGGCGTAGTTGCACACCGCCGAGAAGTTGACCTGGGCCGAGGCGGCGCGGGTCGACAGGGTGACTGGATCGGTCAGCTGGTCGACCTGCAGGGTCCCGCCGGTCAGGCTCAGGAAGTTGACGACCTGGCCCGCGCCGATGGTCGGCGAGGCGATGGTGCAGACCTTCGGCACCTGGCCGCGCACGACGAAGTCGCGAGTGTTGTCGGTCTCCTGCGCGCGGGCCATCTGGGCCAGCATCAGCAAGGTCACGGCCGAGGCCCCGGCGAGAACGGCGGCCTTGAAGCGGTTGGTTCTGGTCATCGCGCCCTCCCCGCTCAGCTGACCGCCGCCAGGGTGACGACGATCGCCCCCTGGTAGGTGTCGTCGGCGACCGGCCGCAGGCTGGGGCCGCCGGACGTGGCGAAATTCGACAGGCTGATCGTGATCTGGCCCGAGCCGCCGCTGTCGCGGGTCTGCGAGGCGCCGGCGTTGGCGGTCGCGCCCGTCGAGTAGCTGGCGTCCACCGGCGTCCAGCCCGAGGCCGTGGCCGTGTAGTCGACCGCCCGCGAGAAGCCCGAGGGCGGCGCGTTCGTGAAGGCCTGGGCCGTCATCTGGGTGGCCGCGATGCTCAGCTGGCTGGGCGCGCCGCACTGGGTTCCGGTCAGCACCTTGGGAGGGGCCGAGAGGCTGGGCAGCAGCAGGCCCGTGGTGGTGTCGATCATCACCCCGACGTCGAACAGGTTGTCGCCGTCGCTGAGGTCGCCGATCGTGCAGATGTTGTCGGGCACGGTGGCGGTGATCTGGATCGGCCCGACGCTGTCGGACGGCCCGTAGGTCTGGGCCGAAGCGACGCCGGCGATCGCCAGGGGCGCCAGGGCGATAAGGAAAAGTGCGCGCCGCATGGTTCAGCTCCCCGAGGCGGCCAGGCCCGCGTCGGGCCCGAGGGTGATGGTGACGAGCGCCAGGTACGCGCCCGGCTGCAACTGGCTGTCGGTGGCCGTGGCGAAGTCCGAGACCACGAGGGTCAGGTCGGTCTCCCTGGGCGCGCTACTGGTCGAGGGTGACCCGACGCCCGAGGTGCTGTTGGCGGCGGTGCGGACCGTGGCCGACGTCGCGCCCCAGGCGCTGATCGTGCAGGTGTAGTCCACCGAGCCGACGAAACCGGGCTGGGTCGTTGTTCCGGTCACCGCCAGCGGCGAGGCCGTGATGGCCAGGGCCGCGCCGGCGTAATTGCAGAAGGTGCCGGGCAGCTGGATCGACTGGTTGGCGATGCTCGCCAGCCGGCCCGCCCGGGCGCCCGAACTCTCCGAGATCTGGCCCAGGGCCAGGGCGCCGGGATTCGGCGCGCCCAGGACGCAGACCTGGGCGACCTGGGCGTCGAGCCCGACGGTTCCCTTGACGGGATCCTGGGCCCAGGCGCCGGTCGCCCCGGCCAGCGGGGCGAGAAGAGCGGTCGCCGCGAGTCCGACAAGGCAGGTTCGGTGCAGGATCATGACGACCTTTCTCCCCTCAGGTGGCCGGAGCCAAAGTCACCGCCACCGAGCCCGAATAGGACCCGGAGACGAGCCGACCGCCGGCCGGCGTGGCCGCGTCGGCGAAGCTGACGACGATGTCGCTGGCGAAGATGCCGGTGGTGCTGGCAGCCCCGCCGCCGGAGGCCAGGGTGCTGTCGGAGGCCGACACCGAGCCGCTCGCGGGCGAAGCCGAGGCAGTGGCCGTGTAGTCGATCCGCCGCTCGAACCCGGTCGGGGCCGTGCTGGTGAAGCTGGTGTTGAAGATCGGCTGGGCCTCGACGGCCATGGTCGCCGAAACCCCGTTGCACCAGCCGTTCAGCGTGGCCGTACGGCTGGTCAGCTTGGGCGCGTCGAGCCGGCCGATGGCCGAGACGTCGCCGGTCTGCAGCGACAGTTCGCCCAGATCCAGGACCACGTTGTCGGTCACGAACAGGCAGCGGTTGGCCACTGTGCCGTTGACCTGCACCGTGCCCGTCACGCTCTGGGCCTGGGCCTGTCCCGAGGCGGCGGCGAGCGCGAGGCCCGCCGCGGCGACGGTCAGGAGAAAGGTGCTACGCATGGCGCTTCCTCCCTCTTCCGCCCGCTCACGAAGGCTCGATGGTGATCGAGATCGTGCTCGAGTAGTTGCCGGCCATCAGCAGGGCGCCCGAGGCGGTGTTCAGGGCGTAGGCCTTGACCGTCAGGTTGCCGGCGCTGTTGGCCAGGCTGTTCGACAGCGACTGGACCGTGGCGGCCGGCAGGGCGGCGGCGGTCACGTAGCTGACGGTCTGGGTCGTGCTGTTGGCCAGGGCGGCGTCCAGCGCGGCGGTGTAGTCGATGACGCCGGTGTAGCCGGTCGGCGCGGTGGCGCTGGGGGTCAGGGCCAGGCGGGTCGAGCTCAGGGTCACCTTGGGGGCGGCGCTGTTGCAGTTCACCCGGAACTGGGTGGAGCCGCCGGGGCTGGCGTTGGTCGAGCCCGACAGGGTGGTCGACAGGGTGCCGTCGGCCTGGGCCAGCTCGCCCAGCGGGATCGAGCCCGAGAACGTGCCGCCGCTGCCGCCGGTGATGACGACGCACTTGGCCGCGACGCTGCCGGTGACGTTGACCGTGCCGGTGACCGTCTGGGCCATGGCGGCCGGGGCGATCGCCAGGCTGAGCAGGGCGGCGGCGCCGAGAAGGATCGTCTTCTTCATCTCTTCACTCCCAAAGTCTTGTGTCGGACGGGCCGACTTCTGATTGTTCCGGGGCTTGCACCCCCTCCCCCTTCAAAGGACGCCGGATCCGCCGGGGGAGCGGGCCCGGAAGGCGGGTCACGGCGAGACGCTGAGCGTCACCGTGAGCGAGTCCGAATAGGTGTTGGCGGCCGCCAGGATCTGGGCGCCGGCATACGCCGCGCGATGGATCCGCAGGTACGAGCCGGAAACGTCGTAGGAAGAGCCGTTCAGGCGCAGGCCCTGGCTGGTGCTGGCCGGCCCCTTGAAGCCGCAGGTCGCGCCCGAAGTGCTCTTCAGGTCGCCTGTGTCGCAGGTGGCGCTGGCCGTCCCGACGCCCGCGTCGCCGACCAGGTTCAGGTCGACCAGATAGGGCGCGAGATTGGTGTAGCCGGTCGCCGGCGTGACGCTGGAGGCGAGCAGGCCGCCATTGGTAGAGACGACCGCGGCCCGGAACGGCACCGTGCATTGCAGAGTGAAGGGGAAGTCCGCCGTGAAGGCGTTGTTGACCTCGCCGACATTGGTCGACCCGCTGGGCGCTTGGCCCGGCGCGAAGCCGCAGCGGCCGCCCACGGAAGCCGTCACCGGAATGGACAGGACGATGTTGGACGGCGAGCCGCCAGCGTAGGCCGTAACCTGCGCCCGGCTTTCCGTCACGCTCGCGGCCAGGATCATTCCCGCCAGCAAGCTCCCGCCAAGTATCCAGTCCCTATAGGACGGCTTGCGCTGGGTGCGCACGGCGCGAGGAAGCGTCAGTTGCTTGCCAGCCATGTCCCAGACCCCGTTTCTCTTAACAAGTTCTTAAGAACGATTGCAGAGAAGCGGAGACCTGAAATCCCCCAGCTTGGGTAGCTAGTACAGTTTCACCCAGCAGGAGAATTTGAATAAAATACGGACGCCTACAGCGCGCTTAGTAATACAAATGTATATATCCAAACCTCAGTGATAAGCATTCTCAAAAATCATGCGACAAACCGACGCTACGCAACATCTAGTAATCCCAGGTTGTGGATAAGTTATCCTTAGAAGGCTTTAACTGCATAACAAAGTCGGCTCAGCCAAAGCAGTTGGGTCCAGCGTCGGTCAAAAGACCGGCGAGGGAGGGAAAGATGGACGGCTCTCACGCCGCTGCTATCGTCGACACAAGCGCGGTGCGCTTTTGTCTCGACGAAGACCAGATCGCTCGCATCGTCATCGACCAGACCGCCACGGTGCTCTGGCGCTCGCGCGCCGCCGCCGTCCTGCTGTCGGGCCAAAGCCCGCTGGTCGACCGCGGCGGCAAGATCGGCGGCGTCGATCGACGCACCCATCACTTCCTGATGGAACGCATGGCCGAGGCCCTTACCGGCCAGGAGGTCTGCCAGTTCCTTGAAAGCGACGACGGGGACCGGCGCTTCCTGCTGCGCATGCGCGCGGTGCAGGACGGCGACCAGCTGGCGCTGGTGATCGTGCTCAAGGACTTCGACGCCCCGGCCCACCTGCCCCGCCTGGGCGCGCTGTTCGGTCTCAGCATCATGGAGGCCCGGATCCTGGCCGAGATCATCGCCGGCCACAGCGCCGACAGGATCGCCGAGATCAAGGGCGTGTCGGTCCTCACCGTCCGCACCCACATCAAGCACATTCACGGCAAGATGGGCGTGCGCTCCAAGGAAGAGATCCTGGCGACGGTGATCAAGATCTTCGCCTGACGCCTCAGGCGGCCGCCGCGCCCCGCACGGCCAAGGCCAGAAGCCGCTCGCTGAAGGTCTTTGGCTCGTCAAGGCCCAGCCGGCGAAGGCCTGGCTCGGGCGCCGGTGCGCCGAGGCCCTTCCAGACATAGGCCATCAGCGCGCGCGGATCGCCCTGAGCGGCCTTCAGGCGCCCCAGCACCGGCAGCAGCCCCTGCTCCACGGCGTCGAAATCCGAGCCGAACGGCAACAGCGGCGCCAGACCCGCGTCCTTTGCCGGCTTCAACGCCTCGGCGATCCGCTCGGGCGTATTTCGGCGGAAGGCCTCGGGGATGACATAGCCGGCCTCGACCTTTCCCGCCTGCTTGGCGGCTTCCAGCAGCTGCGGCTGGAAGCGGGAGTCCGCGATATTCAGCATGCGGACGACAGTGTCGCGATCGGTGCGGCCGCGCAGGTCGGCGACGCCGTACTCGGTGACGACCACGTCCTTCAGGTGCCGCGGGATCGTGCCGTGAGCGTAGGACCACAGGATGTTCGACGCCGCCTTGCGGCCGCTTCCGCGCACCGCCGGCAGGGTGATGATCGAGCGCGCGCCCTCCAGGGCGAAGGCCTGCGCGACGAAGTTGTACTGCCCGCCCACCCCGCTGACCACGCGCCCGTTGTCGAGGCCGTCGGAGACAGCCGCGCCCAGCAGGGTTGCCATCATGGCGGTGTTGACGAAACGGGCGTCGACCCGGGCGGCGCGGCGCCCCGCTTCGTCGCCATAGATCTCGTTGATGCCCGAGATGGCCTGCATCTGGAATTTCGCCCGCTCGTCCTCCGGCATCTCGCGCAAGGCTCGGTAGAAGGCGCGCGGGCCGAGGAAGAAACCGCCGTGCAGCACCGCGCCATCGACCTGGCGCTTGAGCACGCCCGCCCGCCACAGGTCGAGCAGGCAGTCGACGAACATCTCGGTGGCGGCGTAGAGGCCCGTCTCGAACGGCCCGCAGGCGACCGGCGCGGCCTGGTCGGGCGACAGGCGCCGGACGGTGTCGACGAAGACGTCGGGCCGACGGTGACGCACGATCAGGCCTTGCGCCACCGCGTCGCTGATCGCGCCGATGCCCATCTGGATCGTGCCGCCGTCGCGCACCAGCGAGGCGGCGTGGAAGCCGATGGCGTAGGAGGCGTCCGGGATCGGCTCCTTGGGCGGGGCGAACAGCGGGAACTGCACGTCCGGTCCGTCGAGCAGATGGCTGAAGACGTCGGTCGGCAGTTCGCCGTCGCCGGGCATGAACGGCAGCTCGTCGTTGACCTGGCCGACCAGCAGGAAGTCGGCCTCCCCCGCCCTTCGCGCCGCCAGCAGATCCAGCGTGATGTCGGTATTGCACGACAGGCTCAGGCGATCGCCCCGCCTGGCCACCAGTTGGGCGACGACATTGACGCCGCGTTCGCGCAGGTAGCCGGCGGCGTGGGTGTAGTTGGCCGAGATGTAGCTGCGCTGGGCGCAGGGCGTGTTCAGCCGCGTGCCGGCCTGGAAGAAGAATTCGTCGACCTCGATGTTGGACGGCAGGGCGTCGCGTCGCTGCAGCTCGGCATAGGCCAGCGCCGGATAGCCGCCGAGCGTGCGCTCGATGATCGGCCCGAGAAAGCGCTTCTCCAGGTCCGACTTGGGGCGCGGCGGCTCCAGGGTCAGGGCCGTGAAGACGTGCAGGTGTACCGACGGGTCCTTCAGGGCCCGCGCCACCAGGGCGTTGACCACGTGGTTGGCCTTGCCCAGGCCCAGCGGCAGGCCCAGCACGATGCGGCGGCCGACGCGTTCGACGATCGCGTCGGCCAGGGCGTCCGGGTCGGTAAAGTGGGGCGTCATCCCTCCAGCTTGGACCATCCCGCCGCCGGCTTGAAGCGTTCGCCGTACTTGCCGGCCAGTTCCTCCAGTCGCGTCTTGACCTCGGCCACGCCTCGCTGGCGGGCATAGTGCAGCGGCCCGCCCCGGAACGGCGCGAAGCCGGCGCCGAAGATCATCGCCGCGTCGACGACGTCGGGATCGTCCGACACCCCTTCGCCCAGCAGGGCGGCGGCGGTGTTGACCAGCGGCAGGATCAGGCGGTCGGCCATGTCGGCATCTGGCTTGGCGGCGTCGTGCGCCTTCACCGGCTCGCCTTCCTTCCAGACATAGAGGCCCTCGCCGGTCTTCTTGCCGAGCTTCTTCTGTTCGACCTTGTCGCGCAGCCATTGCGGCGCCTCGGGAATGGCCCAGCCCAGCTCGCGCTTCAGCATGTCGGCCACGGCCAGGCAGATGTCGAGCCCGACCTGGTCGGCCAGTTCGATCGGTCCCATCGGCATGCCAAAGCCCTCGGCGGCCTTGTCGATGGTCTCCTTGGACGCCCCCTCGTCGAGCATGACCAGAGCCTCGGCCAGATACGGCGTCAGGGCGCGGTTGACGATGAAGCCGGGCGCACTCCTGGCCGGGGCCGGCAGGCGATCGATGGCGCCGACGAAAGCGCGGGCGGCCGTCTCGACCTCGGGAGCGAGGCGGTCATGGCGCACCACCTCGACCAGTTGCATGCGCGAAACCGGGTTGAAGAAGTGCACGCCCACCAGCCGTTCAGGACGCTGCAGCCCTTCGCGTAGGGTCTCCAGTGGAATCGACGAGGTGTTGGTGGCCAGGATCGCGCCGGGCTTCATCACCGGTTCGAGCTTGGCGTAGAGACCCTTCTTGAGATCGACCTTCTCGGGCGCGGCCTCGATTACCAGGTCGGCCAGCCTGGCGCCTTGCCCCTTCAGGTCCGGGATCAGGCGGTCCAGCGCGTCGCGCACCTTGAGGCGGTCGTCGCGGCCGATCTTGCCGTAAAGCGCGGCCGCCCGCTTGATCGCCCCGCTGATCGGCTCGGCCTTGACGTCGGTCAGGGTGACGGTGAGGCCGCTCCAGGCGCACCAGGCGGCGATGTCGCCGCCCATGGCCCCGGCGCCGATGACGTGGACCCGCTTGATCCCCGACTTGCCGCCGGCCAGGCCTTTCAGCTTCTCGCGCAGGAAGAACACCCGGATCAGGTTCTGGGCGGTCTGCGACACCATCAGCCTGGCGAACGAGCCGATCTCGGCGGCCTTCATCGCCTCGAAGTCGCCGCCGTGGCGCTCCCACAGGTCGATCAGCGCGCCGGGGGCCGGATAGTGCTCGCCCGGCGCCTGCCTGGCGGCCTCCTCCCGCATGCGCTTGGCGGCGATGCGACGGGCCGGGCCGCTGTCCTTCAGGCGGTCGAGGATGCTGGGCTGGTCGTGCTTCAGCTCGCCCTTGACCGCGGCGCGCACGGCCGCGCGGACGTGGCGCTCGGGCACGATGGCGTCGACCAGCCCCAGGCTCTTGGCCTTGCGGGCTGGGATCGTCTTGCCGGTCAGCATGAACTGCATGGCTTGCAGCGGATCGATCAGCCGCGTGAAGCGCGCCGTGCCGCCAAGACCCGGATGCAGACCCAGCTGCACCTCGGGAAAGCCGAACCTGGCCCCCTCGACGGCGATGCGGCTGTGGCAGGCCAGGGCAACTTCCAGCCCGCCGCCCAGCGCGTAGCCATGGACCACCGCCACGGTCGGGAAGGTCACCGCCTCCAGCCGATCGGTGATGGCGTGGGCGCGGGCCATGCGCTGCTCGACCTCCGAAACATCGGACGCGCCGCGAAACTGGCTGACGTCGGCCCCCGCGATAAAGCCCGAGGCCTTGGCCGAGCGGATGACGAGGCCTGCGGGGCGGTCGGCCTCAAGCCGGTCGAGGATCTTGTCCAGTTCGACCAGCACGGCGTCGTCGAGCGTGTTGGCGCTGGCGCCGGTCTTATCGAGCACGGCCCAGGCGACGTTGTCGACGTCGCGGGTCAGCTTCCAGTTCTCATACGGGCTGTCGCCCACCGGCTTGGGACCAAGATCGAAGTCGCGGGTTTCGAGCAGGGTCAGGACACGGTCTTGCATGGTCGTTTCCCTCCTCAGACCCGTTCGATCAGCATGGCGCCGCCCTGGCCGCCGCCGATGCATTCGGTGGCGATCCCGCGCTTGAGGTCGAGGCGCTCCAGGGCAGTGATCAGGTGCAGCACGATGCGGTTGCCGCTGGCCCCGACAGGGTGGCCGAGGCTGACGGCGCCGCCATCGACGTTCAGGCGCTCGCGATCGATGGTCCCGGCCGCGCCGGGCAGGCCCAAAATCTCGCGGCCGAACGCTTCGTCTTCCCAGGCGGCCAAGCAGGCCAGCACCTGGGCGGCGAAGGCCTCGTTCAGCTCCCAAAGATCGACGTCGCCCAGCGACAGGCCCGCGCGCTTCAGCAGGGCCGAGGACGACAGCACAGGTCCAAGGCCCATGATCGATGGATCCAGCGCGGCCCATTCGCTGTCGAGGATCACGGCTCGGGGTTTGAGCCCGTGCTTCTTCACCGCCTCCTCCGAGGCCAGGATCACCCACGAGGCGCCGTCGGTGATCTGCGAGCTGTTGCCGGGGGTGACCTTGCCGAATGGCCGCTCGAAGGCGGGCTTCAAGGTCGCCAGCTTTTCAACGCTGCTGTCGGGGCGCACGCCGTCGTCGTGGTCGAACACCGTGCCGTCGCGGGCGAAGGCGGGCTCGACCTCGCCGGCCAACCAGCCTTCGGCCTGGGCGCGGGCCAGGCGCTTGTGACTTTCGACGGCGTAGGCGTCTGCCGCCTCGCGGCTGATGTCGAAATAGTGGGCCAGCACCTCGGCGGTCTGGCCCATGCCCAGATCGGTGATCGGGTCGGTTAGGCCTCGCTCGAGGCCGATGACAGGTTGCAGCATGTCGGGCCGGAAGGCGGTGGCCGCCTTGGCCTTGTCGAGCGGCGACTTCGCGCCCTGGAAGGCCGACAGCCACTCGACCGCCGACTGCTTGAGCACCAGGGGCGCGTGGCTCAGGGCCTCGGCCCCGCCTGCCAGGATCAGGTCGGACGAACCCTCGCGGATGTAGCGAAAGGCGGTGTCGATCGACTGCATGCCCGAGCCGCAGTTGATGGCCACGGTGAAGGCCGTCATCTCCGGGCCGCAGCCCAGGCGCAGGGCCGCCACGCGGGCGGGGTTCTGCTCGTCGGCGATGACGTTCACGCAGCCGAGGATCACCTGGTCGAAGGCGTCTGGCGCGAAGGGCTGGCGCAATAGCAGCGGCCGGCCGCACTGGACGGCCAGGTCGACCGGGGTGAACGGCCCCGGCCCCTTTCGCGCCTTCAGGAACGGCGTGCGCGCGCCGTCGACCACATAGACCGGCCGGCTCACGCGCGGACCTCGAAGCTGCGGGCTTCGCCCTGTCCGGGTCGCTGCGGGATCTCGCCGTCGCCCTGGGCCCTGGCGCGCCTGTCGCTGACGGCGTCCGGCCTCGCCTGCGCCTTGACCTCGGTGGCGAGGCCGTCGTGAGCGAAGTCGTCGACGGCGATCACTTCGGCGACCGCCTTGTCGGCGGCTTCCAGCTGCGCGATCTCGGCCTCCGTGACGAGGCCCTTTTCGGCGGCGATCTTCCAGTCGCGGATCTTCTGGGCCTTCAGGCGATCGTGGATCGGCTGGGTGGCGACCACGCGTTCGAAGGCGTCGATCAGCTGGCCGACGGCCTGGTCCTTGCCGCCGACATAGACGTTCTCGACCAGGCGATCGCGGGTCTCGGACGGGTGCAGCAGCAGCTCGGCGCAGGCCTGGGTGACCTTGTCCGACGGCCCGCGACGACGGGCGCCGAACGGCAGGATCGCCGCCCGCAACAGCCAGCCGGCCAGACGGTTGGGCAGGTTGGCGAACACCTCGTCGAAGCGCTGCTCGATGGTGGCGAAGGCGGTGTCGGCGCACCATTGCAGAAGCGGGAAGTCGGCGTCCTGGCGGCCCTCGTCCTCCCAGCGCTTCAGGGCGCCCGACAGGAAATACAGCTCCGACAGGATGTCGCCCAGGCGGGCCGACAGCATTTCCTTGCGCTTGAGATCACCGCCCAGGGTCAGCAGGGCCAGGTCGGAGGCCAGGGCGAAGCCGGCGCTGTAGCGACCGGCCTGGCGATAGAAGCGCGTAGCCCGGCCGGCGTCCGGGGCCGGCGACAGGGCGCCGTTCGTCCAGCTGCGGGCGAAGGTGCGGATCCCGTTGCGCAGGGCGTGGGCGACGTGGCTCCAGAAGGCTTCGTCGAACTGCTCCAGGCCGCGCTGGGCGTTGGCGTCGCCCAGGGCCAGGATTTCCTTGAGCATGTAGGGATGCGCGCGGATCGCCCCCTGGCCGAAGACCATCAGGCTGCGGGTCAGGATGTTGGCGCCCTCGACGGTGATGCCGACCGGGATGGCCCGGTACTGCGCGCCCATGTAGTTGCGAGGCCCCTCGATGATCGCCTTGCCGCCGTGGACGTCCATGGCGTCGTTGACCACGGTCCGCATCCGCTCGGTCGCGCCGGACTTCAGCAGGGCCGAGATCACCGACGGATGCTTGCCCATGTCGAGGCCCGCGCAGGTCAGGCGGCGCGCGCCGTCGACGAGATAGGCGTTGCCGGCGATGCGGGCCAGGCGCTCCTGCACGCCCTCGAACTTGCCGATCGGAACGCCGAACTGCTGGCGCACGCGCGAATAGCTGCCGGTGGTCAGGGCGCTGAAGGCGGCCGCCGCGCCCGACAGGGCGGGCAGCGAAATGCCGCGCCCCGCCGCCAGGGCCGTCATCAGCATCTTCCACCCCTGCCCCACCCGATCGACGCCGCCGATCACGAGGTCCATGGGAATGAAGACGTCCGTGCCCCAGTTGGGACCGTTCTGGAAGGTCTGGAAGGCCGGCAGGTGGCGGCGGCCGATCTCGACGCCTGGCGTCGTGGTCGGAACCAGGGCGCAGGTGATGCCGATGTCCTCGCGCTCGCCCAGCAGGTGGTCGGGGTCGCGCAGCTTGAAGGCCAGACCCAGCACCGTGCAGACGGGTCCGAGGGTGATGTAGCGCTTGTGCCAGTTCAGGCGGATGCCCAGGACCTCCTTGCCCTCCCAGGTTCCGCGGCAGACCACGCCCTCGTCGACCATGGCCGAAGCGTCAGAGCCGGCTTCGGGACTGGTCAGGCCGAAGGCGGGGATCTCGCGGCCATCGGCCAGGCGCGGCAGCCAGTGGTCCTGCTGGTCCTTCGTGCCAAAGCGCATGATCAGCTCGCCCGGGCCGAGCGAGTTGGGCACCATGGTGGTCACCGCCGTCGTCACCGAGCGGGTGGCGATGCGGCGCACGACCTCGGCATGGCCGAAGGCCGAGAAGCCCAGGCCGCCGTACTGCTTGGGAATGATCATCCCGAAGAATTTGTTTTCCTTCAGGAAGCTCCAGACCTCGGGTGACAGGTCGCGGGTCTCCCAGGTCATGGTCCATTCGTCGACCATGGCGCAGAGCTTTTCAACGGGGCCGTCCATGAAGGCCTGTTCGTCAGGGCGCAGCTGAGGCTTGGGGAACGACAGAAGCTCGTTCCAGTCGGGGTCGCCGGTGAACAGCGCCGCGTCCCACCAGACATCGCCCGCGTCGATCGCGTCGCGCTCGGTCTGGGACAGGGCCGGCAGCACGCCTTGGGCCCAATGGAAGATGGGTCGGGTGAGAAGATCCCGACGCAGGGAGAAGCTGGTCATGACGACGCCCGCCTTCGTTACTGGTCGAGCGTCAAACGCGCCGGCGCCCGCATGGCTCCGGCCTTTCCGGTCCTTAAGTGTCAGCGATCCGACGCAACGCGGCGACGCTCCGGGGGGATGGAGCGCCGCCGCGCCGGGACCGGCCGATCAGTCGATCAGCCGATCAGTTCGTAAGCCGGCAGGGTGAGGAATTCCTCCAGCGTGTCGGACAGCACCATGCGGGTGAAGAGATGGGCGGCCTCTTCCAGGCGCGGCGAGCCGAATTCGCGGCGCAGGTCGGCCATCTCCTGGGTGAACAGGCTGACGAACAGCTCGGAGGTCAGCACCCGGCCGTCGTCGAGCTCGGCGTCCAGCCGCACCCATTGCCAGAGCTGGGTGCGGCAGATCTCGGCGGTCGCCGCATCCTCCATCAGGTTGTAGAGCGGCACCGCGCCCCGGCCTTCCAGCCAGGCCTGGGTGTAGCGCACGCCCACCCGGATCGCCTCGCGCGCGCCGGTCTCGGTGCGGGCGCCGTCGTGCAGTTCCAGCATCTGGCTCTGCGTGATCTCCAGGCCCTCCAGCGTCTTGTCGAGTTGGTTGGGCGTCGGCATCAGGCGGTCGAAGACCTCCATGGCCACCGGCACCAGATCGGGGTGGGCCACCCAGGTGCCGTCATGGCCGGCGCCGGCCTCGCGCTCCTTGTCGGCGCGGACCTTGGCGAAGGCGGCCTGATTGGCGGCCTCGTCGCCCTTGACCGGGATCTGGGCGGCCATGCCCCCCATCGCGAACGCGCCGCGGCGGTGGCAGGTCTGCACCAGCTTCAGCGAATAGGCGCCTAGGAACGCCTTGCCCATGACCATGGCCGAACGGTCCGGCGTCAGGAACTCGGGGCGGCGGCCCAGGCGCTTGATGAACGAGAAGATGTAGTCCCAGCGGCCGCAGTTCAGACCGACGATGTGGTCCTTCAGCTCGAACAGGATCTCGTCCATCTCGAAGGCGGCCGGGATGGTCTCGATCAGCACCGTGGCCTTGAACGTCCCGACCGGCAGGCCGAGCGCTTCTTGGGCGCGAACGAAGACCTCGTTCCAGAGACGAGCCTCCAGGTGGCTCTCCAGCTTGGGCAGGTAGAAGTACGGGCCCGAGCCCTTCTCGATCGCCGCGCGGGCGTTGTGGAAGACATAGAGGCCGAAGTCGAACAGCGCGCCGGCGACAGGCGCGCCGTCGACTTCGAGGTGGCGTTCGGGAAGATGCCAGCCACGGGGGCGGACCTTCAGGACGGCCGGGTTGGCTCCCAGCGCGTAAGCCTTTCCAGACTTCGGATCGACGTGGTCCAAGACGCCGTTCCAGCGGTCCTTCAGATTGACCTGCCCTTCGACGACATTGGCCCAGGTGGGGGCCGTGGCGTCCTCGAAGTCGGCCATGAACACCTTCGCCCCGCAGTTCAGGGCGTTGATGATCATCTTGCGATCGACCGGCCCGGTGATCTCGACGCGGCGGTCGAGCAGGTCGGCCGGAATGGGGGCGACGCGCCAGTCGGCGGCGCGGACGTGCGAGGTCTCGGTCAGGAAGTCCGGCAGCTCGCCGGCGTCGAAGCGGGCCTGGCGGGCCTGCCGGGCGGCCAGCAGCTCACGCCGGCGGCCGTCGAAGCGGCGGTGCAGGTCGGCCACGAAGGCCACGGCCTCGGGGGTGAGGATCTCTACCGCACGACCCTCGATCGGGCCGAGGATCTGGACGTTGGCGGCGATGTCGAGGGGCATGGCGTGTTCCGTGGTGTGGGGACGCGGACTTGGGAGGGTGTATCGGATGCCTTCTGCGCACCCAAGTTTTTCGGCCGCCCCGCCCGACGACGCGGACGGGAAAACCGGAACCCAGGGACCGACAAGTGCGCCGGCCACCGCGAAGAAGCCTCTAGCGCCATGCGCCGGCCCCTGGGCCCCGAACGAGCGCTGGGCGCTCTCCGGGATTGCGATCTTTCAGTGTCGCGGGCGAGAGGAGGAAGCAGGCGCCTCCCCTCGCCCGCGGGCGCCCGAGCGTCTTAAGCGCTCTTGGGGGCGTCGTTGGCGCGGATGGTCGGGACGATCTGGTCGCCCCAGTTGCCCGAGCCGTCATGGTGGCGCGAGGTGCGCACCAGCTCGACCGAGTAGCCGGCCTCGATGGCGCGGCGGACGGCTTCGTTGAGGCGGTGCGAAGCCTCGGCGAGGCGGTCCACGGCGCGATCCTGGGCCGTCGAATCCGGCATCGCGGCCGGAGCGAATTGCGTGACGTTGGTCATGGCGTTCTCTCCTGTAGGTTTTCGCCAGTGGGGGTGAAGTGGGAGTTTCGGTTTTCGGACGCCGGGCTATTCGGCGGCGAACTGGTTCATGGTGTTGGCGTGACCGCCAGCCTTCAGGGCCCGCTCGCCGCCGACCATCTCCTTGAAGGTGTCGCCGAGGTCGGAGCCGACCTCGTGCTGGTGCTTCACGGCCGAGACCCCGCGGCGGATCTCCTCGCGCTGCACCGAGTTGACGTAGGCCTGCATCCGCTGCTCGCCGAAGTAGCCGCGCGACAGCTCGTCGACGCTCTTGGCGGTCAGGTGGAAGGTCGGCAGGGTGATCAGGTTATGGAACACCCCGGCGCGGGCCGAAATGTCGACCTGGAAGCGGGCCAGCCGCTCGTCGGCCTCGCGGCCCAGATCGGTGGCGTCGTACTCGGCCGACATCAGGACGTTGCCGTCGGGATAGGAGTCCTCGTGGATCTTGCCCTCGGCGATCCATTGGGCGCGGACCTGCTTGCGCAGGTTCAGGGTCCAGTTGAACGACGGCGAGTTGTTGTAGGTCAGCTTGGCGTTCGGCACCGCCTTGCGGACCTCGGCCACCATCGAGGCGATCTCGTCGACGTTGGGCGTGTCGGTCTCGATCCACAGCAGGTCGGCGCCGCCTTGCGTCAGGTTGGCGATGCAGTCCTCGATGACCCGGGCGCGGCCCGTGCCTTCCTGGAAGGCGAACAGGCCGTTGGCCATGCGCACCGGCTTGACGAAGGCGCCGTCCTTCATGATCGCGATCTCGCCGTCGCGCAGCGGATTCTCGGCCGTGATGGCTTCGGTCTTCAGCCACTTGATGTATTCGGCCGCGAGGTCGCCCTCGCCCTGGCTGACCGGGACCTTCTGGGTCAGGCCCGCGCCAAGGCTGTCGGTGCGGGCGACGATGACGCCCTGGTCGACGCCCAGTTCCTCGAAGGCCAGGCGACAGGCGCGCAGCTTCTCGATGAAGTCCTCGCGCGGCACGGTGACCTTGCCGTCCTGGTGTCCGCACTGCTTGGCGTCGGAGACCTGGTTCTCGATCTGCAGGCAGCAGGCGCCGGCCTTGATCATCTCCTTGGCCAGCAGATAGGTGGCGTGCTCGTTGCCGAAGCCGGCGTCGATGTCGGCGATGATCGGAACGACATGCGTCTCGAAGCCGTCGATGGCCTTGATCGCGGCCTGCTCGGCGACCTGGTCGCCGGCCTTGCGGGCCGCGCTCAGGGCCTTGAACAGGTCGTTGATCGCCACTTCATCGGCCTGGCGCAGCGAGACGTAGATCTCCTCGATCAGGTCGACGACCGAGGTCTTCTCGTGCATCGACTGGTCCGGCAGGTGGCCGAAGCGGTTGCGAAGACCAGCGACCATCCAGCCCGACAGGTAGACGTAGGCGCCCTTGGTCGTGCCGCGCAGGCGCTTGACCGACTTGATCATCTGCTGGGCGTGGAAGCCCGACCAGCAGCCCAGCGACTGGGTGAACTGGCTGGCGTCGGCGTCGTAGGCGGCCATGTCGGCGCGCATGACGACGGCCATCTCGCGAGCGATGTCCAGGTGGGTGTTGAAGGTGTTCTGCAGCTTCAGCTGGATGATGTCGTCGATGGCGACGCCGCCGGGCGTCACGCCTTCCGGATAGCGGGCGATAAGGTCCTGGCGATGCTCGGCGTAGGTCTTGCGCATGGTCGTTGTTCTTCCCCATCGGGGCCCGCTTGTTGGGAGGCGGGCTGTAAGCTGTGACAGGGAGCTAACGCCGACGCGGCAAGGCGGTCGAACCTATTGAAGACGATTTGTCACAAATCGACTTTGTGAATTCTGTAAATCTATGACAATGTGACAACCATGGTCACGACCGACAAAAAGCTGTTCCTGGGCGGCCGCCTCAAGCGCCTGCGCCGAGACCTCGGGGTCACCCAGAGCCGCATGGCCGACGAACTGGGCGTATCGCCGAGCTACCTGAACCTTCTGGAGCGCAACCAGCGGCCGGTCACGGCCCAGATGCTGTTGCGGCTGGCCGAGGCCTACGACCTGGACCTGCGCACCCTGTCGGCCGACGATCCGGGCGGCGGGGCGGGCCTGGAAGAGGTGCTGGCCGACAAGATGTTCTCCGACCTCGGCATCGGGCGTCACGAGACGGCCGAGGTGGCCGAGCTGTCGCCGGGCCTCGCCGAGGCCATGGCCCGCCTCTATCGCGCCTATCTCGATCGCGGTCGGATGATCGACCTGGGCGCCTTCGAACGCCCGGACGGAACACCGGCGGCCTCCTCGTCGCCGACCGACTGGGTGCGAGACCTGGTCGGCTCGCAGCGCAATCACTTCGCCGAACTGGAGACGGCGGCCGAGGCCATCGTCGCTCAGCTGGACGCCGACCTGCAGGACCTGGGACCCGCCGTGCGCGAGCGCCTGCTGGCCCGCCACGGCATTCAGACGCGAGTGATGCCGACAGAGGTCATGGCGGGCTCGCTGCGCCGCTACGACCACCACCGCAAGCGGCTGATGCTGTCGGAGACCCTGGCCCCCGCCAGCCGCATCTTCGCCATGTGCTACCAGCTGGGGCTGATGGAGGCGCCCGAGGCGCTGTCGCGCCTGGCCGACCGCTTCACCGCGCCCGATCGCGCCACGCGCCAGCTGCTGAAGGTGTTCCTCGACAACTACCTCGCCGCGGCGATCATGATGCCTTACGAGCCGTTCCACGCGGCCATGGAGGCCAGCGGCTACGACATCGAGCGGGTGCGCCCGCGCTTCGGCGTCAGCTACGAGCAGGCCGCCCAGCGCCTGACCACGCTCAGCCGCCCCGGCGCGCGCGGGATCCCGTTCTTCATGATGCGGCTGGATGCGGCGGGGAACATCTCCAAGCGCTTCGCCGCCGGCCCCTTCCCGTTCTCGCGCTTCGGCGGGGCCTGCCCGCGCTGGAACGTCCACGACAGCTTCAAGACCCCCGGCCGCATCGTCACCCAGGTGATCGAGACGCCCGACGGCGAGCGCTATTTCACCCTGTCGCGCACCGTGCGGCGGACCTCGGGCCTGCAGGCGGGTCTGGAGGACGAACTGGTCATCGGCCTGGGCTGCGAGCTGAAGTTCGCCGGCAAGCTGGCCGCTTCGCGCGGGCTCGACATCGCCTCGCCGCTGGCGGTGGAGATCGGGCCTTCGTGCCGAATTTGCGAGCGGCCGGCCTGCCCCCAGCGCGCCGCCGCCCCGATCAACCGCACCTTGCTGGTGGAAGAGGCCAGCAAGTCGGTGACCCCGTTCCCGTTCGCCCGCTGAGGGCTCAGACGGTCCAGCCGGCCAACACTGCGCGAACATCGAGCGCCCTGGCCTCGGCGGCGGTCAACGTGCGGCCGCGCCGGAAGGCGGCCGCGCCGGGACCTTTGGAACCGTACTGCGAGAAGCGGGCGTCCTCCGGCTGCAGCATGGTGCGCGGATTGCCGTCCTTGCCGGTGTACCACATCTGCGTCCAGCCCTCGGGCGCGACGTGGTCGTCCATCCAGCACTCGATGAAGGCGGTGGCCCCGACGAACTTCGGGTCACCGTAACGGCCGTCCGGAAACTGGCTCGACGGCCGCCAGGGCCGCCCCAGATAGACCGAGCGCCTAGCCGTGCCGGCCGCCTTGGTCAGACGGCAGTCCTTGAACACGAAGCCGAAGGGTTGGTCGATCGGAGTGCTGGGCGCGACGATGTAGCCATCGACCGGATCGACCGGACGCGGCAGCGAGCGGATCTCGCAATCGCGAAAGAACGCCCTGCCAGCCCCGAAGATGAAGTCGTAGCTGCCGGCGATCAGGCAGCGCTCGAACAAGGCCCGTCCGGCGTCGGGGAACAGGGTGTCCTGATAGCTGAGGATGTCGACCTGCGTGAACCGCGCGCGGTCGCTGCCCTTGTCGAGCATCAGGGCCACGGCCTGGGGCCCGCCGCCGTCGTGCGAATGCAGTCCGCCCGGCTTGCTCATCTCGGCCAGGCCGTCGAAGGCGTTGCGGATGGTGAGGTTGCGGGCCGAGAAGTCCGGCGCGCGAACGAACAGGGTCGGCGTGCGGAACGTGCCCCAGCGCTTGCCGTCCGGTGCGGTCAGGCCTGAGGCGGCCAGGTGGGTGATGAGCGAGCCGGTGCGGCTCTCGCCAATCAGGTGGACGAACGGCTTGTCGATGACCACCTGCTCGTCGAACACGCCCTTGGCCACCAGGATGCGGAACGGCCGCGTCCCATCGGCGGGCGCCGCCGCGACGGCGGCCGACAGGCGCTCGAAAGTCGGAGCCGAGAAGCGGCGCGGGTCGTCGGGATGCTTGAGCACGGCGTCGTAGCGCGACGCGGCCGAGGCCACGCCAGGAAGCAGCACAAGCCCGGCCGCCACGGCCCGTCGCGAAACCATCGTCATCGAAGCCTCGAAAACAAAAAGAACGGGCGCCGGCCGGGAGGGACGGCCGACGCCCAACATTCCCCTGGGAGGAGGAAGGTTCGATCCGGCCTAGAACGCGTACCTCAGGCCGAAATTGTACTGCCGGCCGGTGTGCGAGTAGACGTAGATGCTGTCGCGCACGCTGTCGGTGTACTGCTCGTTGAAGGCGTCGGTCAGGTTCAGGCCCTCGAAGGTGACCTTCAGGCGCTTGTTGATCTGGTACGAGGCCGAGGCGTCGACGGTGACGATGTCGCGCACCCCGTCGATGTCGTTGGTCGAGGTACCGCTGGGCACGGCGGTCAGGTACTTGTCGCGATAGGCGCCGGAGACCCGGGCGCTGAACTTGCTGTCCTCGTAGTAGAGGGTGGCGTTGAAGGCGTTCTTCGACAGGCCGACCAGGTCGTTCTGCACGAAGCCGGTGGCCGAGCGCGACGAGATGTAGTCGATCTTGGAGTCGACGATCGTGACGTTGAAGATCGCCCCGGTGTGGCGCAGCGGACCCGGCAGGAAGCTGAACGGCTGCTGGTAGCTGATCTCGATCCCCTTCAGCGGTCCGCCCTCGGTGTTGACCGGCTTGCTGAACAGGAAGACGTCGTTGGCCGACACGCCGGCCAGGCCGTCGAGCAGGCTGGTCGGCAGGCCCGAGGCGGCGAAGGTCTGCGAGACCCGCTGCGTCTGGATGTAGCTGTCGATGTCCTTGTAGAACAGGCCGACCGACAGCAGGGCGTCCTTGGCGAAGTACCATTCGGCCGACAGGTCGTAGGTCGTGGCCCGGATCGGATCGAGGTAGGGATTACCCGAGCTGACGCTGAACACGCCCACGACGCTGAGGCTGCCGCCCGGCGTCAGGCTGCCGAGGTTCGGACGGGTCATGACCTTGGCCGCGCCGAAGCGCAGCAGGAAGTCGGGCGTCACCTCGGCCGTCAGGTTCAAGGCCGGCAGCACGTCCTCGTAGTCGCGATCGACGGTGGCCTGCTGGGCCGCGCCCGAGACCAGTTGGTAGCCGGTCGAGCTCTGTTCGGTCTTGACGTAGCGCACGCCGATGTCGCCACGGATCGGCCAGGCGAAGCGGTCGGAGTTGAAGTCCAGCTGCACGTAGGCAGCGGTGTCCTTCTCCTCGACGCTGCGAATGTTGCCGCGGGCGTTGGCGTTGCTGGCGCCGGACAACTCGAACAGGCCTGTACCGCTGTAGATGTCGAACAGCTTGGCGAAGGCGTTCAGGTCCGGGGCGGCCCAGCTGGTGGGATAACCCGAACCGCCGAGGTTCTTGCCGAAGCCGCTGACCAGGTTGGTCAGGCTGGCCAGGGTCACGCCGGCCGGCAGGGTCGGCACGACGGACTCGTTGACCCGCGCCAGCGCCCAGGAGTCGAACTCGTACTTCTTGAGGTTCACCCCCACCTTCAGGCGGAAGGTGTCGGAAAGCTCGTAGTCGCCGTCGAGCTGGGCGGTCTGGATGGTGTTGGTCACGCCCTGCGGCCGCAGGCGGATCTCCGAGCGCGCCGCGCCGAAGTTGTAGGCCAGCGGGTCGGTGACGTCGAAACCGAAGTTCATCGCCGGCAGCTTGGCGTTGCCCCGATAGTCGTAGGAGAAGCCGTCGGCATTCTCGCGGTTGAGGATCACCGTCGTCTGGATCGGGTTGTCGAAGTCCGACTTCGAGAAGCCGACCAGGCCCGTCACCTTGAAGCGATCCGAGAAGCGGTGCTCGGCCGTGAACGTGGCCTGGGTGTACTTGGTCTCAAGCTTGTCGAAGCGGGTCTCGCTCTCGACGTCGACGTCGTCGAACAGGCCGTAGACCATGTCGCCCTTGGAATTGACGACGCCGTCGCGGACGATGATCTCGGGCCGGCCGCCCTGGGCGGCGTTGCGCGCGAACGACAGCGCTTCGAGCCAGTTCTCGGTGCGGGCAGCCTTGAAGTCCGAATACAGGAAGTCGGCCGTGACCAGCGTCTTCTCATCGGGTCGGAATTGCAGCGAGCTGGTGATCCCCAGGCGCTTCTGGTCGTGGGTCAGGCGGCCGTAACGCGGGAAGCGCGGGGTGAAAACGCTGGCCGAGCTGGCCTGGGTGAAGGTCGAGGCCGGGCTGTAGCCGCCGACCTCGGTGCCGTTCAGCCAGCCGCCCGAGCCGTGGCCTTCTTCCAGCAGGTTGCGCTCGGTGTAGGCCACCGAGACCAGGGCGCCGAGCTTGCCGTCCGCCCAGGTATTGGAGGCCAGCAGGGCAAAGCGCGGGTCCCAGCTTTCCGACAGGTCGTTGTAGCCCTGCTGGGCCGAGACCACGAGGGTCGCGCCCTTGTAGTCGAACGGCCGGCCGGTCTGCAGGTCGACCGTGGCGCCGAGCGAGCCTTCCTCGGTCGAGGCCGAAGCGGTCTTGCGCACGGTGATGCTGTTGAAGAGCTCGGAGGCGAAGACGTTGAAGTCGAACGCGCGGTTGCGGTTGGCGCCGCCCGAACTGTCGGTGCCGCTGGCCGTGCTCTGCCCTTCGACGCCGTTGATGCGCACGCGGGTGAACTGGGGTCCGAGGCCCCGGACGGTGATCTGGCGGCCTTCGCCGGCGTCACGGGCGATCGAAACGCCCGGCACGCGCTGGATGGACTCGGCGAGGTTGGCGTCCGGGAAGTCGGCGATGTCCTCGGCCTTGATGACGTCGACGACGCCGCTGGTGCGCTTCTTGATGTTCAGGGCGCTGCCCAGGCTGGCGCGGAAGCCTGTGACCACCACCTCCTCTACGGCGGCGGGCTCCTCGATCGTGTCGCCGATCGGTTCGGACTGCTGCGGAAGGGCGATGGGCACGGTCGAGGCCAGCTGCACCGAGCCCTTCTGGCCCAGCACCGCGGTGCGGCCGTCGTTGGACACCACGGTCAGATTGGCGCCGTCCAGCAGGCGCGACAGGCCCTCGGCGACGGTGAAGGCCCCGCGTACGGCGTTGACCCGCTTGCCCTGGACGGCCGCCTGCGGGGCCAGGATCTGCAGGTCGGCCTGCTTGCCGAACTGGGGAATTCCGGTGGCGGCCGCCTGGGCCGGCACGTCGAACTTGCGCGTCTGGGCCTGGGCCTGGCTGCTCGCCAGGACCGCGGCGGCGCCCGCCGCCAGCATCAGGGCCGATTTTCCGTAGACGTCTCGCGGATAACCCATTCCGCGCCCTCCCTATTCTTGTCGTTTCGCACGGCGCTTCTGGGAGCGCCTGTCTAGAGCGATGGGCCGGAAACCGGTTTCCGTCAGACCGCCGCGAACTTTTTTCGAAGGCCATCCTCCGTGGACGGCGAAATCCCTATTCCGCCAGGGGTGCGGCCGACTGCACGAGGATGGCGTCGCCGCGCACCGTCACCCTCGCCCCGAAGCTGGCGGCCGCGGCGCGCGCGAAGCTTTCGGGTTCGTTGGTGCGGAACCAGCCGACCAGCTTCTGCTCGGCCAGGACCGGATCGGCGATGACGATCTTGCGGGCGTTGTACCGGTTGAACTCCTCGGCCGCCGCGCCGAAGGCCTCGCCGTCCAGCACGATCTGGCCTTCGCGCCAGGCGAGCTCGCGGGTGATCTCCAGCGACGCCGACACAGGCCGGGCCGCGCCGGCGCTGTCGGAGGCGAAGACGCGTTCCCCCGCGGTCACTCGGCGCGGGGCCTCGCCGGCGCCTTCCGACCAGACCTCGACCACGCCTTCGGTGACCAGGACCTCGCAGCCGCCGTCGCGGCGGCGAACGGAAAAGGCCGTGCCGACCGCCCTCACCCGCACCGGACCGCTCTCGACCACGAACGGCCGCTCGGCGTCCTTGGCGACCTGGAACCAGGCCTCGCCCCGGTCGAGGCGCACCTCGCGCTTGCGCGGCTTCATGGCCACTTCCAGCGCCGTGTCGGTGTTGATGGCGGCCAGCGAGCCGTCGGCCAGCGGCACGCGGCGGATCTCGCCGACGGTGGTGCCATAGCGCGCCGACAGCAGGCGCGGCGCTGCGACCACAGCGACGCAGGCGGCGGCCGCCGCGCCCAGCCCGGCCAGCAGGCCCCGGCGGCCGATGCGACGGCGCGGCGCGTCCTGGCCTTCCTGCGCGCCCAGCACCCGCCCGCGATCGAGCAGGCCCCAGGCGGCCTGGGTGCGGACGAAGGCGCCCTGGCGGCGCGTGTCGGCGGCCAGCCAGGCCTCCAGCTCGGCCGGGTCCAGGTCTCCGCGATCGGCGCGCACCACCCATCGGGCGGCGGCCGCCTCGATGTCAGCGGCGCTTTCGCGTTCGGTCATGCGTACTCGGCCTCCTGACGGCCGTGGGTTGTTCGGTTTCACCCTCGGCGAGGGCGGCGAGGATGGCGCGCAGCCCCCTCACGGATTCGTTCTCGACCACGTTCTCGGTCACGCCCATGCGGCGGGCGATCTCGCGTTGCGGCAGGCCCTCGATCTTGCGCATCTCGAAGATCCGGCGGCAGCGGTCGGGCAAGGCGGCGATCAGCCGCCGCACCCGCTCCAGCTCGCGCCGCCCGCCGGCGATGCGCTCGGGCGAAGGCTCGTCCAGTTCGACGTTCAGCGCGTCGATTTCCGTCACGGTATCGATCCGCACCACCCGCGCCCGTCGCAACTGCTCGAGCGCGACGCTGCGGGCGGCCTGGAAGAGATAGGCCCGCGGCTCGCCGATGTGGTCGACATGGGCCAGCCCCGCCAGGCGGCAGTAGGTCTCCTGCACGATGTCGTCGACGTCGCCGGCCGTGGCGAAGGCCCGCCGCAGCCAGGCGCGCAGGTCGGCTTCGTGGGGCAGGATTTCCCGCCCTATCCAAGCCACGACGCGCGCACGCCCCTCCGACACCGTTTCCGCCCCAATCACTCTGGTCGAGTTGTTCTGGAGGGAGCGATGCACGGGCGCGAAACTTCCGTCAAACCCGGCGCGATTTTCTTCGGGGAAGAAACCCGAGTGGTCTTATCGACGCCTCCCCCAAAGCCTGACAAGCGTGGGTGGAGGAGACGCCGATGAACGATTCCAGACACGGTTCGCCCACCCGCCGCACGGTCGCCGCCGGCGCGCTCGGCCTGATGGCCGCGCCCGTCGCGCATGCGGCGTCGCGAGGCGAGCGGCTGGTCTATGTCGGCGGCCAGGCCGACAAGGACGGCCAGGGGATCTCCGCCGCCCGACTGCACCTCGCCACCGGCAAGCTGACTCCGATCGGCGTCGTCGCGCCCCTGCTGCGCCCCACCTGGCTCGTCGCCCATCCAGCCCTGCCCGTGCTCTACGCCTTGAGCGAGACCGGCTACGGCCCCGGCGAACAGGGCAAGGTCCATGCGCTGAAGGCCGATCCGGCGACCGGCGCCCTGACCTTGATCTCAACGGTCGCCTCGGGCGGCGGCGGCCCAGCGCACATGTCGCTCGACGGCGAGGCCGGCGGCCTTCTGGTCGCGCACTACGGTGACGGCCACGTCGCCGCCCTGCCCGTGCGCGCCGACGGCGGGCTGGAGGCGCCGGCCTCGGTTCAGGGCAATACCGGTTCGGGTCCCGGCCCCCAGCAGCAGGGTCCCCACGCCCACGCGGTGCTGGTCGATCCCTCGGGACGTCACGCCCTGGTCGCCGACCTCGGGGCCGACCGTATCTTCGTTCACCCCTATGACGCCGCCACTCGGCGCCTGGGACCGGCAGGCGACGCCTCGACCGACGTGCCGCCCATGACCGGGCCGCGTCACCTGGCCATCCATCCCAACGGCCGCTTCGTCTATCTGCTCAGCGAGATCGAGCCGGAGATCCGGACCTATCGCTGGGAGGCCGGCCGGCTCGTGCTCGTCCAGGCCTTGCCGGCCGGCGGCATGCCGCCCGTCAACGGCGCGGAGGTCGCCGTCAGCACCGACGGTCGCTTCGTCTATGTCTCGATCCGGGTCGAGGACGTCATCGGCGCCTACGCGGTCAACGAGACGACCGGCGCCCTGCTGCAGGGCGAGCGCATCCCGTCGGGCGGCAAAACGCCGTGGAGCTTCGCCCTCGATCCCTCCGGCCGCTGGCTGCTAGCGGCCAATCAGGGCTCCAACACGGTGACGGTCCTGGCGCGTGATCCGTCGTCGGGACGTCTCGCCGCCACCGACCAGTCGATCGCCGCCGATCGTCCGACCTGCATCGTCTTCCCGGCCTGGGGCTAGAACAGGCGCTGTTGCAGCCAGAGGATGGCCGGATAGGCCGCCAGCCAGGTCCAGAAGAAGCGGTTGAGGCCGAACAGGCAGGCATTGGCCAGGTGAAAGGTCGCCGCGACGACGAGGCCGACCATCAGCGAGGGCTGCGCGATCATGGTCAACGGAAAGGCCAGCTCGAACAGCATCACCGCCCATGACATGGCCAGCAGCAGGCGCGACCTGCCCGCCCAGCCACGCAAGCTCTCGGCCACAGGATAGGCCGAGAAGGCGAACACCTGGCGCAACGCCAAGCCCTTGCGCCAGTCGGGGTTCACGATCTTCACCCAGCCGGAGATGAAGTAGGACAGCATCAGCTGCACGCCCAGATAGCCGAAGGCCAGCTCGCGCCACGCCTCGACCGGCAGCACCCGCGCCAGGGTCACGCACCACAAGGCCAGCAGGCCCAGCCGGTCGCTGCCGCCGTTATAGGGTCCCTGGAAGCGCTGGAGGATCAGCAGCGACAGGACGGCCAGGGCGACCAGCGGCCAGGGCTGGGCCACGCCAGCCAGGACCAGCAGGCACAGGACGATGCGCGCGCCGAACAGGATCCGCTCGCGACGGAAGGCGCGCAGGTGTTCCAGCCCCTGCTGGATCAGGGCCAGCGCCAGCAGAGCCTCGGTAAGGCGAAGGGCGAGGTCGAAGCTCATCCGACGTCGATGTCCGAACGCAGGCGCGGCGCGGCCTGGTACAGCACCTCGCGCCCGCCCGCCGGATCCAGGAACAGCAGCCGGAACGACAGCCACGGCGCGGCGTCCGGTCGGCTGGCGAGATCGGCGGCGATGCGGCGGAATATCTCGTCCTCGCCGTGGGCCGTCGGCTCTTCCACCAGGCGCTCGGCGCAGCTGACCAGGAACAGGCTCTCGTTCCAGCGCGGATTCCAGAACAGGCGCGCCAGCATGGCGGCGGGCGACAGGCGCTGGGGCCTTGGCCGAAATTCGATCCAGGCGTCCAAGACGGCGTCGCGCGCCTCCGCCAGGGCGTACTCGACACGCGGCGAGGCGGCGATGACGTCGAAGAAGTTCCACGACGGGATCAGGGCCGGCGCCAGCAGCGAGACGGGATTGGCCATGATCCCTCCTTGCGGGCGCGGCGGACGGCTGAGTTACGCGGCCGTCCCGATCCTGTCGAGATCGGCCGATTTTGACTTGCGGCCGGCTGCCGCGAGCGCATCTAAGCGACACGGGCGAACAGCCTCACGAAAGGTCGAGTCATGAATTTCTCGCGGTTGCGGACGACCAGCAAGGTCACCGGCGAATGGAAGTACGATCAGCCCGTCGCCAACAAGAGCGGGCTGCTGCAGGTCGACACCGCGCCCGACCACAAGCTCTATTGGGAAGAGTACGGCAATCCGGACGGCGAGCCGGTGATGTTCCTGCACGGCGGCCCTGGCGGCGCCTGCGCCCCGCCCATGGCCCGCTTCTTCGATCCCAAGCGCTATCGCGTGATCCTGTTCGACCAGCGCGGCTGCGGGAAAAGCGAGCCGACGGTCGCCTCGGCCGGTCCGGCCGTCGCCCTGACCAACAACACCACCGACCACCTGGTCGACGACATCAACAGGCTGCGTGACGCGCTGGGGATCACCGGCCGGATGCACGTGTTCGGCGGCAGCTGGGGCAGCACCCTGGCCCTGACCTATGCCATCCGTCACGCCGACAAGGTGGCCTCGCTGATCCTGCGCGGCATCTTCCTGGGGGCGACCGAGGACCTGCTCTACATGTACCAGGGCAATGCGGCGGCGTTCACCAAGACCCCCTACGCTCTGACCGAGCCCGGCGCCTACATCGCCTATCCCGACGAGTGGAAGGCCTTCGTCGAGGTGATCGCGCCCGAGGACCGCGGCGACATCATGGGCGCCTACAAGAGGATCTTCGACATGGTCCCGGCCGACACCGCCGAACGTCAGCGCCAGCTCGAGGCGGCGGTCGCCTGGTCGGTCTGGGAAGGCACGATCTCGAACATGATCCCCGACAACGCCGACGCCGGAAAGTTCGGCGAGGCCGACTTCGCCCTGTGCTTCGCTCAGATCGAGGCCCACTTCTTCGCCAACGGCCTGTTCCTGGAACCAGACTACATCGTGCGCAACGTCGACGCGCTGAAGGGCCTGGACCTGCACATCGTCCACGGCCGCTTCGACCAGGTCTGCCCGCTGTCGCAGGCCTCGCGCCTGGTCGCCGCCCTGGAGGAGATCGGCGCGCCGCCGGCCAGCTACGTCAAGACCGACGCCGGCCACAGCGCCATGGAGGGCCAGACCGTACTGGCGCTCACGGCGATCATGGACGGGCTGCCGAAGATCAGCGGCTGACGCGCCGAGCGAGAACCTCGCCCTTCGACAAGCTCAGGGTGAGGTTCTCCAGTGAACCGCCGCATCAATGGCCCTCATCCTGAGCTTGTCGAAGGATGAGGGCCAAACACTTACGCCGCCCTTCTCTCCATCTCGCCGCACACCCGGCGATAGCGCTCCAGCAACCGCTCCAGCGTGGCCTGCTTGACCGGACGACCGTCGCGCAGCTTGACCCAAGTGGTCTCGCTGATGCCGAAGGTCTCCTGCAGGCAGGCCTTGGTGGCCGCCGGCAGGGCGCGGCGCAGGGCCTGGAAGGTGTCGCGGTCGATCACCGCGTGCGCCAGCCGGATGGCCACGTCACTTCCCCGCCGGCTGTGGCGTGGTCGCCTGGACGAGGTCGAGCCGCGCCTTCAGCGGATCCGGTCCCGTCTTCACCCCGTCGTTGGTGAAGTCGATGATCACATCGCCCGCCGCATCGTACTTCGGCCAGGCCGGCTGGCCGACGGCGTCCGGCGCGCCCTTGGTCGCGAACGCGATCCAGTAGGCGTGGGCGGCCTTGGCGGCGGCCTGGTCGGCCGGCGTCAGGGCCTCGCCATAGCGGGCGTCGACGGTGTCGAACACGAACGGGATCTCGGTGGCGTGAGGTGCCGCCCACCATTCCTTGCGCTGGCTTTCGGCCACGTAGGAGAAGCGGAACGACCAGACCGGCGAGCCCTGCGCCGACAGGGTGCGGGCGACCTCGCGGGCCGGCTCGATGAACATGCGGTCGCCTGCGGCCTTCCAGCCATAGACCTTGATGTCGCCATCGCCGCTCGGATCATAGAGCTTTTCGGCCTCGGCCCGGCGCTCGCCGAAAGGGGCGAAGACCTGGTCGCGCGTGCCGCCGAAAAAGAAGCCGTCGGCGCCGGTGGCCCCGACCATCACCGGCATCTTGGTCCATTCGCCGGCGGCGAAGGCGTCGAGCACCGGCTTGGTGACGATCGCGCCGTCGACCATCGGGCCGCCGTTCCAGGTGGGCACGCCGGACGTGGCCATGTTCAGGCCGTCGACCACCGCGTCGGCCGGCAGGGCGCGCAGGGCGGCCAGGGCCTCGGCCCCCTCCCCGCTCACCCCGGCCTTGGCGGCGAAGGCCAGGCCCACGCTTTCGGCCGAACGCTCGCCGGGCGCGGCCTTGATCGGCAGCGACGGCAGCAGGCGCGGACGGCCACCGCCGGACTGGATGATCGCCTTGTGGAACAGGCCCTTGGCGAGCGGCGTGGTCAGCAGGGCGTTGACCGACATGCCGCCGGCCGACTCCCCGAAGATCGTCACGTTGTCCGGATCGCCCCCGAAAGCGGCGATGTTGGCCTGGACCCACTTCAGGGCCGCGATCTGGTCCATGAAGGCGTAGTTGCCCAGCAGGCCGCCGTCGGCGTTCTGCGCCGACAGCGCCGGGTGGGCGAAGAAGCCGAAGCGGCCGACGCGGTAGTTGAAGCTGACCAGCACGACGCCGTCGCGGGCGAAGCGGTCGCCGGCGTAGACCGACGGCGAAGAGCCGCCGTTGACGAAGCCGCCGCCATAGATCCAGACCATGACCGGCTTCTTGGCCTTGGTTGCGATCGCGTCCTTGGGCGTCCAGACGTTCACATAGAGGCAGTCCTCGGCGGGCTTGACGCCTAGCGGCGCGGCGTCGCCGGGAAACGGGTTCTGCGCGCAGTCGGGACCGTATTCGGCGGCCGAGCGAACGGCGGTCCAGGCCGTGGGCGCCTGGGGCGCGCGCCAACGCAGCGGGCCGACGGGCGGCGCGGCGAAGGGCACGCCCTTGAACGCCGCCACCGTTCCGCTCTCGACGCCCTCGACGGGGCCGGCGGTGGTCCTGACCACCGGGCCGGCGGCCAGGGCCGGCAGGCCCACGGCCAGCGCCAGGGCCAGACCCGAAACCAGAGACTTCCCTGAAGACCTCATTTCCACGCCCTTCCCTTACGGCTTCAGCGTCCGGGCCTTGACCTTGGCCCCGCCCTTCAGGGCTAGGTCCGTAGCCGAGGCGCCCACCGCCACCTGATACTCACCGCCGGTGACGACCCAGCGACGGCCCTTGGCGTCGAAGCTGGCCAGCAGCCGCGGATCGGCGGTCAGCGTCACTCGTCGGGTCTCACCCGGCTTCAGCGACAGCTTGTCGAACCCGATCAGCCGCTGCAACGGCTTGCCCGATGCGCCGGTCAGATAGACCTGCGGGGCGTCCTTGCCCTCGACCTTGCCGGTGTTGGCGACGTCGAAGCTGACGGTGACGGTTTGGCCGCCCTCGACCTTGAGGTTCGAATAGGCGAACGAGGTGTAGGACAGGCCGTAGCCGAACGGAAACAGCGGCTTGTCGCCGGTGGCGGCGAAGCGGCGGTAACCGACGTCGGCGCCCTCGGTGTAGTGGACGTCGAACTTCGTCTTCTCCGGCACGCCGCGGCCCGGCAGGGCCTCGCGCGGGTACTGCGACAGCGAGGCCGGGAAGGTCACCGGCAGGCGGCCCGACGGATTGACGGCGCCGAACAGCACGTCCGCGATCGCCTCGCCGCCCTTGGCGCCGCCGTACCAGGCCTCGACCACCGCGCCGGCCTGGTCGAGCCAGGGCATCGAGACGGGGCCGCCGGTCTGCAGCACGACGATGGCGTTGGGGTTGGCGGCGACCACGGCGGCGATCAGCTCGTCCTGCCCGTTGGGCAAGGAAAGGTCGAAGGCGTCCTCGCCCTCGCCCATCCACTGGTTGCCCATGACCACCACTACGTCGGCGGCCTTGGCGGCGGCGACGGCCGAGGCGACGTAGCGGCCGTCGTCGAAGGTGACCTTGGCGTCCGGCGCGGCCTTGCGGATGGCGGCCAGCGGCGAGGAGCCGTTGAAGTACTGGCTGCGGAAGGCGCCCATCATGCCCTCGCCGCCCAGCGGCACGACCCGCTTGGCGCCGCCCGGAGGCACCACCTGCGAGGAGCCGCCGCCCGACAGCACGCCGGCGTCGGCGTGGCCGCCGATCACGGCGATCGTCTTGGCGGTCCTGGCCAGCGGCAGCAGGCCTTCGCGGTTCTTCAGCAGCACGATGCCTTCGGCCGCCGCCGCGCGGGCGACCTCGGCGCCTGCGTCATAATCGATGGCGCCGCCGGGGGTCACCGGCTTGTCGAACAGGCCGGCGGCGAACATCGAGCGCAGGATGCGGCGGATGGCGTCAGACAGGCGCGCGGCCGGGACCTCGCCCTTCTCGACGGCGGCCTTCAGCGGCTCGCCGAACCATATCTTGGCGTCAAGTTGCTCGCCCGACTGCTGGTCCAGGCCCTTGACGATGTAGTCGGTGGCGTGGACCGCGCCCCAGTCCGACATCACCCAACCCTTGTAGCCCCAGTCGCCCTTCAGCACGTCGTTCAGCAGGTGCGGGTTTCCGCAGCTGTAGTCGCCGTTGACGAGGTTGTAGGCGCACATCACCGAGCCGGGCTGGCTCTTCTCGATGGCGATCTGGAAGGCCAGCAGGTCGCTTTCCCGGTGGGCGGCCTCGTCGATCACCGAGTTGGCGAAGTGGCGGCTGGTCTCCTGGCCGTTCAGCGAGAAGTGCTTGATCGTCGAGACGATGCCCTGGGCCTGGATGCCATTGATCTGGGCCGCGACGAGATTGGCCGCCAGCCAGGGATCTTCGCCCAGGTACTCGAAATTACGGCCGTTGCGCGGATCGCGGGCCAGGTTCACGCCGCCGGCCAGCTGGACGTTGAAGCCCTTGGCGCGGGCCTCGCGGCCGACCACGGCGCCGCCGTCATAGGCCAGTTTGGTGTTGAAGGTCGCCGCCAGCGACAGGCCAGACGCCAGGGCCGTGGCCCCGTCGCCCGGCCGCACGCCCAGCGGATTGGTCACGCCCAGGCTGGCGTCGCTCTCCTCCAGGGCCGGCACGCCCAGGCGCGGGATGCCCGGGATGTAGCCGGCCGAGCCGATCGCGCCGTCGGGCTTCTTGATGCCGAAGATCGGCATCGACATCGGGCCGTGGACCAGGCCGATGCGCTCGTCGAGGGTCATTTCCTTCTCGAGCAGGGCCGCGCGCTCGTCGGGCGACAGCTTGGTGTTCATCCAGGGCTGGGCCGTCTGGGCGTGGGCCGCGCCGGCGGCCAGCGAGAGGGCCGCGATGCTGGCGGCGGTCGTCATACGGATCATGGTGGCGGTCCCCTCTTAGTAGGTCAGGCCGTAGTGGATCGAGTACAGCGGCTTTTCGCTGTCGTGCGGGGCGTCCTCGGCCTGGGCTTCGACGGCGGCCATCGACGAGGGCAGCTCGAAGGGCAGCTTGCCCCGCGCCTTGGCCTTGCCGGTCAACGCATCGAGCAGGGCTTCGTCGCTGGAGCCGAAGTCGCCGATCAGGGCGGCCGCCTTGTCGCGAACGTTGGTCAGGATCGCCGGGCGGTCGAGATAGACGCTGACGATGGTCGGGACCTTGGCCGAGGCGGCCTTGATGGCCTCGTAGTCGGCGGCGCCGTCCTTGAACGACAGGTCGCCCTCGTGCTGGCGCACCCCGAAGGTGTAGTTCGGGTGCAGCGTCTCGAACGGCGTCTCGACGCGGATGATGGCCAGATCCGCCTGGGCGAGATCGGTCACGGGCCTCAGGCCGTAGGCCTTGGCCACGTCGGGCGAGACACCCTTGAGCCAGACCTTGCGGCCGGCGGCCTTCAGCGGCAGCAGGCCGTTCTTGTTCTCCAGCAGCGTCAGCGCCGCGCTCTGGGCCGCCCGGCCCTCGGCGACGAACGCCTTGGCGCCGGCGATCGCATCAGCGGCCTTCGGGTCGACATAGGGGTTCTCGAACAGGCCCTGCTCGAACTTCACCAGCAGGATGCGCTTCACGGACTCGTCGATGCGGGCTTCCGTGATCTTGCCGGCCTTCACGGCCTGGACCAGTTCGGCCGTGTCCTCGACGCCGCCGAACTGATCGAGGCCCGCGTTCACGCCCTTGGCGTAGCGGTCGACCTTGGCCAGGTCCTCGACGCCCCAGGCGGTGGAGAAACCCTCGAAGCTGGGCGTCACGCCGGCCGGGAAGCCGTTGCGGCAGGTGTCGCCGCAGTCGTTGGTGATGGCCCAGTCCGACAGCACGATCCCCTTGAAGCCGTGCTTGTCGCGCAGCAGGCCGGTCAGCAGCTGCTTGGAGAAACCGGCGGCGACCGGCTCCAGCGGCTGGCCGTCCAGGGCGACGTCCTGGAGAATAGCGTAGGTGGGCATGACGCCGACGACGCCGGCCGCGAAGGCCTCGTCGAACGGCTTCACGTGCAGATCGAACTGGCCTTTGGGGAACACGGCGTAGCGGCCATAGCTGTTGTGGCCGTCGAAGCCCTTGGCCGAGGCGCCGTAGCCGACCCAGTGCTTGACCACGGCCGAGACACCGCCGGTCGCAAGACCCGTGTCGCCGCCCTGGAAGCCCTGGATGTAGGCCTTGGTCATCTTGCCCACGAGGTCGGCGTCCTCGCCGAAGGTCCCGTTGGTGCGCGACCAGCGCGGCTCGGTCGACAGGTCGGCCATCGGCGACAGGGCCTGATGGATGCCGACGGCGCGGTACTCCTGGCGGGCGATGTCGCCGAAGCGCCTGGTCAGGACGGTATCGCCGATGGCGGCCAGACCCGGCGCTTCGGGCCACTGTGAGAAGCCGCCGGGCGCGACGCTGGCGCCGGCCGTGAACTGGAAGTGGTGGCGCGGGTCGGTGCTGATCGTCGCGGGCACGCCGAGACGGCCTTTCTCGGCGATCGCCTGGATGGCGTTGTTCTGCTCCGCCAGGAAGCTCGGCGCACCCGCCAGGCGAGTGATGAAGGTGGTGACGTAGCGATCGACGACCAAAGGCGTGGCCTTGGCCATGTCGTAGCCCGAGCCGATGCCCGCCACGCCCATCGGACCGGTGGCCGGCAGCGTGCCGTGCATCATCTGGCCGGCCTTTTCGTCCAGCGTCATGCGCGCGGTCAGGTCGGCGGCGCGAGCATCGGGAGACAGGCGCCAGTCCTCGTAGGGAGCGAGCTTTCCGTCGCGGTCGAGGTCGCGGAACTTCAAGCCGTCGACGGTGATCGTCTTGCCGTCGCGTACGCCCAGCGCGGGCTGCTTCGGCGCGGCCTGGGCGCCGCCGCCGAGCACTGTCGCGGAGGCAGCCAGGAGCAGAAGGCGTCGTGTGAAGATCATCGGCTAAACTCGCTTGGCTACACGAAAATAAAGATGCGCCCGGCGGGCAGGATCCGCCGGGCGCGAGGGGGAGTGAGGAGGGTTAGAAGGTCACGCCGAGGCGCAGGCCGTAGGTCCGCGGCGGGGCGTAGAATTCGCCGGCGCCGTTGGTGGCCAAGCCCGTGGTCGAGTTCGGCGCCGAGGCGGTGCGCACGTCGTCGTCCTCGAGGTTGCGGACGTAGCCTTGCAGGGTCCACCGGTCGTCGGCGCTGGCGTAGGTCAGGCTGACGTCGGTCTTGGTGAAGGCCCCTTCCTTGTTCTCGGCGAAGCCGTGGTACTCGAGGTTCTTGCTGCTCTCGTAGTGGCTCTGGATCCGGCCCGTCAGGGTGCCGCCGATCGCCAGCTCCCAGATGTGCTGGTAGCCGAGATTGAAGGTCCACTCGGGCGTGCGAGCCATGCGGCAGCCCGAGAAGTCGGTCGAGCGCGGAGCCGCGGCCGCGTAGTTGGCCGTGAAGCAGGCCGCCACCGCGGCGTTGGCGTTGTTGTTCGAGAACGAGTCCCCGCGCGGCAGCACGAAGTCTGTGTACTCGGCGTGCAGCCAGCCCAGCGTGGCGTCGATGCGGTCATGCTCGGTGAGCGCCAGGTTGGTCTCGAACTCCAGGCCGTAGATCTTGGCCTTGTCGGCGTTGAGGGTGACCGTGGCGTCCTGCCCGCCGATGGTGCCCAGGGCGCTGACCTGGAAGTCGCGGTAGTCGTAGAGGAACGCGGTGGCGTTCACCTGCAGGCGATTGTCGAGGAAGCGGTTCTTCACGCCGGCCTCGTAGGAGGTGATCTTCTCCGGCGCGTAGACGTTGTCGGCGATGCCGTCGTAGTAGCCGCCCGCCTTGTAGCCGGTGGCGACGTTGGCATAGAGCATCGAGGTCGAGGTCAGGTCGAAGTCGGCCCCCAGCTTCCAATTGGTGGCGTCCCACTTGGCGTCGGCGACATTGGCCACCACGGTCGAGACGATCGCGCCGCTGCCGTTGGTCAGGTAGGTGCCGCCGATCCGGCCCTTCTTGTCCTCGGTGTAGCGCAGGCCGCCGGTGACCCGGAACCGGTCGGTGACCTCGTAGGTCGTCTGGCCAAAGACCGCGATGCTCTCGGCCGTGATCTCCGGCTGGATGAACGACAGGTACGAGTTGGTCGCCAGGAAGACCCGGAAGTCGACATTGTTGTCTTCCGTGAAGCGATAGAGGCCGACCACCCACTTCAGCTTGCCCGTGTCGCCGCCCAGGCGCAGCTCGTGCGACCAGGTGTAGTCCTTGCCCAGGAAGTAGTTGGGCGCGCCGGTGCTGGCGTTCTCGCCAGTGCGGTCGAGCTTGGAGAAGTTGTAGCCGACCAGATAGGTCAGGTTGGCGAAGCCCAGGTCCCAGCTGGCCTCGGCGCCGGTGCTGAAGAAGCGGTTGTTGCGATAGAGGTTGGTCGAGCAGTTGCAGGTCCACGGGTCGCCGGTGACCCGGCTGGTGCCGTAGGTGCCGTCGCCGCCGCCGGCGCCGCCCTGATGCAGGTAGTCGGCGTTCAGCAGCAGCGAGAAGTTGTCGCTGGGCTTCCACAGCACCCGCACGCGGGCCGACTTGTCGTCCTGATCGTAACGGTCGTTGCCGCCGGTGCCCGGCCCCTGGTTGATCGCGTTCACGTAGCCGTCGTGGCGGCTTTGCTGGAACGAGGCGCGCACGGCCAGGGTGTCGCCGACCGGCACGTTGATCATGCCCGAGGTGGTGATGGCGCTGTAGTTGCCGACGTCCAGCGAACCCGAGCCCTGGTACTCGCCGAGCACCGGCTTCTTGGTGATGACGTTGATGGCGCCGGCGGTGGCGTTGCGGCCGTACAGCGTGCCCTGCGGGCCGCGCAGCACTTCCACCCGGTCGATGTCGTAGAACAGCGCGCCCAGCGAGCTGGAGCGGGCCTGGTAGATGCCGTCGATGTGGTAGGCCACGGCCGGGTCGCCGACCTCGGTGGTGTTGGTGCTGCCGATGCCGCGCAGGAAGACCTGCGCCGTACCCGCGCCGCTGGAGGTGATCTGCAGCGACGGCACCTGGGCGGCCAGGTCGACCACCGTCTTGACCCCCTGGGATTCCAGCTTGTCGCCGGTGACCGCCGACACGGTCAGCGGGGTCTTCTGCAGGTTCTCGCTGCGCCGCTGGGCGGTGATGACCACCTCGTCCAGGGCCACCGGAGCGTCCTGGGCGAAGGCCACGGGCGCGTTGATGCAAACGACCGCCAGAGCGGCCGAGGCGAAGAGCATAGTGCGCATTGTCTGTCCCCTTTCCTGCGCGGACCGGAGCACGGCGCTCACGCGTCGTTCCGGCCAGGATCCCGCCGTCGCAGCCGACGCCGGGCGATGTTTCCTCCACCCCTTGTCCCGGGGTTTGAGCACCGTTTCGTCTCGGAATGTCCCGATGACGACAACGTTGTCGTAGATTGACACCACGATACGACAACGTTGTCTATGACGTTTTCAAAAGACACCGCTGTCTAGATTTTCCACCTACAAATGGTGGTTATCAGTGGATCAAAGAACCAGAAACGCGCACCAGATGGCGCACAACAAACCTCAACCCGCCCGCGAGTTACCGCTAGCGGGAGGTCGAGGATCCACGCTCGACGATGTGGTAGTCGAGCTGGCGAGCGGCGGTCCGGCTGCGGAAGCGGGGGTCGCCGAATCCTTCGATCAGCATTTCGGCGGCGGCCTCGGCCATCTCGGCGATCGGCTGGTGCACCGTGGTCAGGCCCGGCCAGGACGACTCCGCCAGAGGGCCGTCGTCGAAGCCGACCACCGACAGGTCGGCCGGGACGGAAAGCCCGCGCTTGGAGGCCGCCGACAGCACCCCCATGGCCATGGAGTCGTTGGCCGCGAAGATCGCCGTGGGCGGCTCGGGCAGGCCCAGCAGCCGGTCGCCGGCCTCCAGGCCCGACAGCGGCATGAAGTCGCCGCCGGCGATCCACTCGGGCTTCACGCGCACGCCGCGCTCGGCCATGGCGGTCATGTAGCCTTCGCGGCGCCGGCGGGCCGAGCCGTGGTCGGCGGGTCCGTCGATGAAGCCGATGCGCCGGTGGCCGAGGTCCCACAGGCGGGCGGTCATGTCGTGGGCGGCCTGCTGGTCGTCCATGAAGACGTAGGGCGAACGGCCGAAGTCGCGGTCGGGGGCGACGCGCACGTAGGACAGGCCCTGGGCCTCGATGATGGCCAGGATCTCGGGGTCGTCGCAGACCGGCGGGGGCAGCACCAGGCCGTCGAAGCGGCCGGCCTTCAGGGCCTGCTCCAGGCCCGGCCCCCTCGCCTGCCCCGGATCGTCGACCTGCTCGATGACCATGTGATAGCCCGCCCGGCGGCAGGCGCGCATGGCCCCGACCTGGACCTCGCCGACATAGTGATAGGCGCCGACCCGCATGAAGACGACGCCGATCAGGTAGCTGCGGCGGCTGGACAGCGAACGGGCCGAGACGTTGGGGCGGTAGCCGAGCTTCTCGATCAGGTCCTCGACCCGGGCCCGGGTGGCCGGCCCGACGCCTTCCTCGCGGTTGATGACGCGCGACACCGTCTTGATCGAGACGCCCGCCTGCTTGGCGATATCGACGATGGTGATGTCGCTCATGCGCTCCGCTTGGCCCTTCCGCGCCCGGCAGTCCGCGCGACGTCCTGTGGTAGCGGCCCGGCCGTTCTCCCCGCAAGCCGGGTCTCGCGTATCGAGGGCCGCGCGCAACGATACAAGGCGGATACATAGCGACAAATTGCAGACGTGTTACGCCTGCAAAGCTGGTCCATGGGCCAGGATCCGCAACGATTCCGTACTTTTCGGCGACCAGCGCCGGCCGTTCGAATCGACGAGGCATGTCCGCGCCGCAACCATGGAGCGGAACCTTGAGCCCGCCTCCCGCGACAGTCTCCTCGCCAAGCGCCCCCCAAGCGCCGCCGCGACGTCATGACGCGCGCCGCCGCCCTCTCGCCCTGCCCGCAACCGGGACGCGGGCGCTTTCGCCATGCCATAACCGGGAGCCGATGACCCCCGACGCCTCGATCACCGAGACCGCGACCGTCCTGCTCGTGGAGGACGACGACGTCCTGCGCCGCGAGATGGCCGCCTATCTCGGCGCCCAGGGCTACGCCGTGCGCCAGGCCGGCGCCGTCGAGGCCGCCCGCGAGATCCTGGAGGCCCATGCCGTCGACGTCGTGGTGCTGGACGTCAACCTGCCCGGCGAGGACGGCCTGTCGCTGTGCCGCCAGCTGGCCCGCCCCGACGGCCCGGCGATCCTGATGCTGAGCGCCATGGGCGAGGCCGTCGACCGGATCCTGGGCCTCGAACTCGGGGCCGACGACTATGTCGTCAAGCCGATCCCGCCGCGCGAGCTGCTGGCCCGGGTCAAGGCCCTGATGCGCCGCCGCGCCGCCGCCGGGCCGCAGGGCCGCAACCCCAAGCGCAACATCTACGCCTTCGCCGGCTTTCGCCTGGACCTGTCGGCCCGCCAGCTGACCGCGCCCGGCGGCATGCTGCTGCTGCTGACGCGCGGCGAACTGGCCATCCTTTCCCTCCTTCTCGACAACGCCCGCTCGGTGGTCTCGCGCGAGGACCTGCTGACCGTCATCCGCGGCGAGGCCGCCGAGACCGTCGGCCGTGGCGTCGACCTGCACATCAGCCGCCTGCGCCGCAAGATCGAGGCCCAGTGCGACCAGGAACTGATCAAGACCTATCGCGGCGTCGGCTACGTGCTGGACGCCAAGGTGGTGATCGAATGAAGCGCCTGATCGCCCAGCTGCGCCGCCCCGACGCGCCGATCACTTTGCGCATCGTCTGCCTGCTGGTCGGCAGCCTGGTCGTGGCCCAGCTGGCCACCCTGGCCCTGACACTGCTGCTGCCGCCCAAGCCGCCCGAGCAGCACAGCCTGGCCGACATCGCCGCCGGCCTGAAGGGCGCGCCGATCGACACCGCCGCCACCCGCCCGCTGGTGCGCACGGTCGAGAAGGAGCCGCCGAGCCTCAACAGCCCCGGCTGGGTCGCTTCCGAACGCTCCAGCGCCGACCTGGCGCGGCTGCTGAACGCCGATCCCGACGACGTGCGGCTGCTGTTCTACGCCCCGCCGCCATTCGCCGGCGCGGGCGGCGGCGCGCTGCGCCAGCGGGCCGAGGCCGGCCCCTCGCCCGTCGCCCTGCTGTTCACCTCGTACGCCCAGGCCCAGCCGATGGCCGGCCCCGGCGGCCTGCCCCGCCCCATGCCCGGCATGCGCCCGGCCGCCGGCCCCGGCTCTGCCGGCTTTCCGACCAACGCCTTCCCGGCCGGCGGCTTTCCCGGCGCGATGACGCCCGGCGCCGCCTGGCGTTCGGGACGAGCGCCGCAGGGCCTGACCCGGACCGACTATCGCCCCGGCGGCGTGGTCGGCGACGCCCGTCCCGCCATGCGCCCCGGCCAGTCCGCCCTTGGACAGGCCGCACCAGGACAGGGCGGCTTCGGCCGTCCCGGCGGCGGCGGCGCGGCCATCGGCGGCCCGCCGCGCGCCCTCTCCCGCCTGCCGCAGCGGATGTCGGCCGACCCGCTGTTCACCGCGCCGTTCCGCAACTCGGCCTTCGTGGCCGTCTCCGAGCCGTCCGAACCGGTGACCGCGCCCGAGCCGATCGCCACGCCCGAGCCCATGGCGACCCACACCATCGTCACGCCGCCGCCCCTGACGCCCCGGGCCCGGCCCGTGGTCGAGACGGTGGCCGCCGCCCCGCGCCTGGCCGCGCCGCAAGAGCCCAGGCCCGCCCTCGTCGCCGAGGCCAGGCCTCAGCCGCAGGGCCGCGCCCTGCCCGCCCCCGTCGCCCGCGGCCTCTTCGGCCTGGCCCCCGCGCCCTATATCGAAGGCGACTTCGTGGCCGCCATGCGCGTCGCCGACGGCCGCTGGGTGACCCTGCAGCCCAAGCCGGAGGGTTTCCCCAACAGCTGGCAGCGCCGCGTGCTGCTGTGGTTCCTGGTCTCGTTCGCGATCGTCGGACCGGTCGGCTACCTGTTCGCCCGCCGCCTGGCGGCGCCGCTGGCCGGCTTCGCCGACGCCGCCGAGGCCCTGGGCCGCGACCCGTCCTCGCCGGTGCTGGCCGCCAACGGGCCGGCCGAGATCGGCCGCGCCGCCCGCGCCTTCAACCAGATGCAGGCGCGCCTGACCCGGTTCATCAACGACCGCACGGCGATGATCGGCGCCATATCGCACGACCTGCGCACGCCGCTGACCCGCATGCGCTTCCGCCTGGAGCGCGCCTCGCCCGCCCTGCGCCGCGAGATCGGCCAGGACATCGACCAGATGGAGGCGATGATCAATTCGGTGCTGGCCTTCATGCGCGAGAACGCCGAGGCCGGCGCTCGCCAGCACGTTGACCTGCGCTCGCTGATCGAATGCGTGGTCGACGACGCCGAGATCACCGGCGGCGACGTGGTGCTGGAAACCGGCGCCGCGCCGCAGGTCGAGATCGACGTGCTGGGCCTGCAACGGGTGTTCACCAACCTGGTGGACAACGCCGTCAAGTACGGCGACAGCGCCCGGGTGCGCCTCTATGTCGATGGCGACGAGGCCGTGACCGAGATCCGCGACCGCGGTCCGGGCATGAGCGAGGACGAGCTGGGCCGTGTCTTCACCCCCTTCTATCGCAGCGTCGCGGCCCGCACCTCGACCAAGCAGGGCGTCGGCCTGGGCCTGGCCACCTCGCGCACCACCGTCCGCGCCCACGGCGGCGAGATCCGCCTGTCCAACACCGGCGAGGGCCTGATGGCCCAGGTCCGCCTGCCGCTGGCCGTCCAGCGCGGCGGAACACGCGAGCCGCCGCCGATGCTGCAGGCGGCGGAGTAGCGGCGGCCTGGCGGCCCTCCGGAGGGGGAGGGTTTTCAGCTCGGGTCTTCTCGCAGCGCCGCCTGGCGGCGGCCCCCTCCGGCCCTCCGGGCCACCTCCCCCAGAGGGGGAGGATCTATTGG
>LNIY01000080.1 GCA_001449105.1 Caulobacter vibrioides
GCCCCGTCGCCCCGCCCCGAGCGTCGATCACGTAGTCGCCGGTCCGCTGCCCCGAACGTCCGCCCGAGGCGAGGATGGTCGCGCCGTCCTCGAGGATGATGGTCGCGCCCGCCCCGTCGACGGCCAGCACGATCTCAGGCCCCGAGAGCGGCGCGGCGGCGTTGTTGGCGACCGTGATACTGCTGGCGGTAACCTCCAGCGCCGTCGTGCCGTCGGCCTTGTCGGTGCGGGTTCCGCCGATCAGCAGGCTCTCCATGCCAAGAGCGCTGAGCTGGCGGGCGTCCAGTTGCACCACCCCGGCCGCCGGGGTCCCCAGGGACGAGACGATCTCTATGGCGCGGCCGCTGATGTCGGCCTGGCCGCCACGTCCGCCTTCGGCCGGCGCGGCAAGGAACCGGCCGTTCAGGTCGATCGAGGCCAGGGGCGCCAGGACGAGGCGCCCCGCGTCGCGGACCAGGGCGGGCGCGGCTTCGCCGCGCTTGGCGGCCGCCGCCGCGAACACCGTGTTGGCCGAGGTCAGCACGATGTTGGAACTGGCGCGGATGGTGGCCTGGTTCTGGACCTCGAAGACGCGAACCGTCGACTCCCCCGCGCCGCCCAGGCCGCCGTAGCGGCCGGTGGTCACCACCGTGCCGTCGGGACGCGTGGTGACGCCGCCCGCCGCCGGATTGGCGGCGCCGGTGTTCTCCACCACCCTCATGCCGCCCGGAAGCATGGCGTACTGCGCCGGCAGCAGGGTGTACCAGCCCGCCGCCAGCCCGCTGCCGCCGTCCAGATAGACCCGACGTCCCACGCCCCCGGCCTGATAGAGATCGCCGTAGTTGGCCGAATAGAGCGGGTCGTAGGCCGCCACCGGGGCGTTCGAGAGGCCCGGCACGATGGCGTAGACTTGGCGACCGTCGGCGTACTGGTAGCCGTTCTTGCTGCTGAAGGCGTCGGTGTTGTAGCGGCTGAGAACGTCGCGCGAACCGCCCGGCCCGGGGATGAACTCATAGGCGTAGACGTCGCCGCCGCCGCTTAGGTCCACCGTCGCGCCCGCCGTGGTCGCGACCGTTCCGCCGGCGAGGGTCAGGACGCCGGTCGGCGGCGCGGTGAGCGGACTGCCGTTGGTCGGCGTGAAGAAGTACTCGGTCTGGTCGGTGGTCACGCCGTAGGGGATCGAAAGCCCGCCGGCCGAAACGGAGGTGATCCCGCCGTCGCCCAGCGTCACCGAACGGGTGACCGGCGCGAAGACGGAGCCGTTCGTCGTCAGGGCCGTGTTCGAACCGAGGGTCAGCGCGCCCACCGGAGCCCTCAGGACGCCGTTCTGGACGATGGTGTCGGCCTGCAGGGTCAGGCGGCTGCCCGCGGAATAGGGCGTGGCGGGGGTGGCCGCCGACGCGCGCTCGATCCTGAGCACGCCGTTGGTCGCCGCCGACGTCACCGAGAAGGTCGAGCCGGTCGTGGCGTAGACCTGGCCCGCCCTCAGCGTCAGGTCGCCGTTGACCGCCAGTTGTCCCACCAGGCTGGGCGGCGCGTCGCCCTGGTCGAAGCGAAGCTGATAGGGCGACACGCCCGACAGGCGAAGGTCGCCTGCGACGTCGAAGGTGGCGCGCGCGACCGATCGGTCGAACAGCACCGCGCCCGACACGTCCATGGTCTGGGCGCGAAGGGTCACCTCCCCGGCTCCGGACGTTCCGACCGCGGGGGTGAGCAGGCTCTGGAAGGCGCCGTCGAGGCGGACGTACGACGCGGCGATGTCCAGCCGGCCGCTCGCGGACAGCACGGGAGACAGGCTCTGCCGGTAGGCCGCGTCCGGCAGCCTGGGGGAGCCGTCGTAGACTCTCGACGCCAGCACGAAGGCCCCGTCGAGCACCAGGCCGACATCGCCCTGGGTGCTGAGCGTTCCGCGCGCCACCAGGGTGTCGAAGCCGGCCGCCTGGATCTGGTCGGCCGAGACCCGGTTACGGATCGGAGCGCCAGCATCGGTCTGGACCAGGGTCGCGTCGACCAGCGTCAGCATGCCCCCCGCCGCCGTCGGCGCGCCGCCTCGGGCGTTGATCCGCGCACCCGCCAGGACGGCGCCGCCGCCCAGGGTCAGGGATCCGCCGTCGCTCCACTGGGCCGCCTGCACGTATCGGCCGCCCGCCTGGAGCTGATCGAAGGTGTCCGAAGCGCCGGAAAGGTCCAGGGACGCGCCTGGCGTCGCGATGAGATCGGCGGCCTGGGACGTCGTCTTCAGGATGACGTCGGCGAGGCTGAGCGCCTCGGCGCTGCTCAGGAAGGTCGCGTACTGTCCCGTCGAGAACGGCGAAAGGACGACCAGGTCGCCGTCGAGCTGCCGCGTGGAGGCTGTGCTCAGCGTCCCGCCGCCGTAGATGCGCCCGCTCACCGCCCCACGGCCCTGGGTCGTCGCCGTGACGTACGGGTTGCGGACGCTGATCCCGGAAAGATCGGTCACGCTGCCGGCGTCGAGACGCACGCCCACGTCTGCGCCCAGGTCGGCGGTCAGGTAGATCGGAGACTGGGCGGCGACCTGGCCGTTGGTCCGTGACGGATCGATCCTCGACGGCGCGTTCTGGTCGATCGAGCCGTCGGGCCTGATCGTGAATATCTCGGCGAGGCTGGCCGCGGTCACCACGGGGCTGCGTCCGCCGTCGCGCGTCGGGCCGTAAAGCGACGGCAGCGCCTTGACCTGGTTGATCGCGCCCCCGGCCAGGCGGATGGTCCCCTGGTTCAGGATCTGGGCGGCGCCGATGGACGAGCCCGGCGCTCCGGTGACCAGCCCGCCCTTCTCGACCTTCAGTTCGACCAGCCCGCCGAAGGTCAGGCTGACGGGCAGCTGGTCCCAGGCTTCCGCCGGCTTGCCCGCCGTCAGGACCGAAGTCAGCTTGCCGCCCGTGCCCAGGGCCCTGAGCGCACTGCTTTTCTCACCGTCGAGGCGCGGCAGATAGCGGCTCTGCGACAGGTCCAGAACCTGCCCATCGCCGATCGTCACCACCTGGGTCGCCAGGACCGCATTGTAACCGCCCAACCCGTTGGCGAAGGCGTTGGGAGAGAGGTTCGTCCCATAGGACTTGATGGCGTAGGCCGAGAAACCGGCCGCCGAGAAGAAGTCGAGCGGCAGGGTCGTACCGGTGGCGGCCTCGCCTTCGCCCAGGCTGATGGCCGGGGTCGTCAGGGCGAAGGTCCCGCCTCCCGCGAAGCCATGGGCCTTGATGACGCCGTCGCCGAGCGCGACCCGCGCCGTGATCTTGTCCGGATTGGCCTGAACGCCCGCGGCCGCTCCGTCGACCCGGAAGGCCGAGGCATAGGTCGAGGTCGGGCCGACCTGGAAATAGGTGGTGTCGCTGGTCAGGGTGACGTCGCCCCCCTTCGCGTCGAGCACCAGGCTTCCGTCCGTCGCGACGTAGCCGCCGGAAGAGACGTCGATGGCGGAACGCGCCCCGTTCACCAGGATGCTGCCGCTTATGTCGGCGTGGTTCGTGACGCCGCCGACGGTGGTGGTCAGCAGCTCGCGCGGCGCGGCGATGATCTCAACCGCGCCGCCGTCGACGAAGGCCGAGCCGAACACCGTATCGGCGCCCGCGCCGAGGTCGTTGGTCCACAGGCCCGCCGTCGACAGCCTGCCGTTGACGACGACGTCGTAGCTGCCCGCACCGGCGGCCTCGCTCTTGAACACCGAGCCCTTGCCAGCGTTCACAGTCTCGAGACGGATGAGCCCCGAGGCGGCGGTGATGTCGCCGTCCAGCGTCTGGGTGCGCCCCGTGGTCGCCGTGAACACCCCCCCCGGGCTCAGGGTCAGCTCCGCCCCGCGCTCCAGCGCAAGACCGCCCGAAGTGGACAGCGACAACTGGCCAAGGCCCATGGCCGACAGGGTGTCGGCGCCCAGGACCAGCACGCCGCGCTCGCCGGCCGCCAGCATGGAGCCCGCCGATCGCGTGGGAACCGTCAGGTTGCCCTGGGCGTCGATCTGAACGGTCTGTCCATAGTCCAGACCGTCGCCCCGCGTCGGGGTCGCGCCGTCGCTGATGACGATGTCGCCGCCGCCGCTGACGCCGTTGGCCGTCAGGCCAAGTTCCTGGATCGACAGGTAGCCGCCCACGGGCATCTGGGACGAAACCGCCTGAACCGCCCGGCGGTCTCCGTAGAGCACGGTCTTGCCGGTACCGCGCTGGGCGTTCAGCCGCTGCAGTTCGCCGGGGAAGGCGTCGGCGTAGACCGTGCCCTCCAGCAGGGGCTGGGACGACTTGATGGTCAGGGACCCGGCGTCGGCGCCCTCGCGATAGGCGCCCGCGAAGCCGTCGCCGTCGAGAATGAGGTTGGTGTAGGTCCTGACGAGGCCAAAGCGCGCCTGGACGTCGATATAGCCTTCGTAGATGCCGACATAGGTCTGGTCGGGGTCGGCATAGCCGATGTCGACGATCGCCCCGCTGGCGTCGATCAACCGGGTGGAGCGGACACGGCCCGCCTCGAAGGTGCGCCAGCCGCCGGAGATGTCGATGCTTGCGCCGCGCTTGACGATGACGTCCGGCGCCTGGGCCACGCCCGTCGCCGACGTGCTTCCCGCGGCGACGCCGAGGGTGACGTTCCCGCCCTTGGTCATCAGCTCGGAGGCGGTGACACCGACCTGCAGGGCGTAGCTCTCGGCCGAGATCAGCGGCGAGCCTACCCAGGCCACGCCGTCCTCGCGCACGCCGGAAAGGCGCGGGTCGAGATAGACGGTGGCGCCGTTGAGGAAGCCCTTGCGCAGCAGGGGCGAGTCCGCCAGCTCGTTGCCCTTGACCGGATCGATGACGATCATGTTCCGCGAGGCGGCGACACTCACGTTCTTCAGCCCGGCCGCGTCGATGACCGCGCCGCTGTCGATGAAGATCCGCGAGGCTCCGGGCGGCGTGGAGGCGTTGAACTCGGTCGCGACGCCAGGCTTGGCGCCGATGCCGATCGTGGCGCCGGGCGCGTAGATCAGGCTGCCGGACCCCACCTCGATCCGCGTCTCGGCGTCGCCGAGACTGATCTTGGACGGCTTGAAGCTGGCCAGGGAGGTGGCGTCCTGCGGGATCACGCCCGTGTCGTCGGGGGTGATGGCGATCACGCTGGCGGGCGCGACGCGAACGTCGGCCCCGTCCAGCAGGACGTGGCCGTTGCGCGACACGCTGGTGGTCGCGGTGATCACGCCCTCGTTGATCGCCGCGCCGGCGGCCTTGGAGGCGTTCAGCGAGACATAGCCCTCGGCCGAGCGGATCAGGCCGCTGTTGCGGACATAGTCCTGCACGGTGGGCGCGCCGCCGAGACGGCCGGCGCCGTTCGTGGTCTTGACGACAAGGCCGCGGACGTTGGGGTCGACACTGGTCGCGGCCCCTTCCGAGGCCGTCAGCAGCACCGACCGCCCCGAGGCCAGGCTGACCTGACCGCGGGTCGCCGACAGGCTGCCGGCGTTGACCACCTTCGGACCCGCCAGCAGGATGAGGCCGCCGTCACCGGCGGTGATCTGCGCTCCGGCCTCGACCGTGACGGCGCCCTCGGCGACCAAGGAGAACCGCCCGTCGGCGCCGGTCAGGGCCGAGAAGGTCTGCAGGCCGGTGGTGTTGCTGTCCTGGGCTCCGACGCCCAGAAGGCCGCCGGCCAGGAACTCCGCGTTGCGATCGGCGATGGAGGTGTCTCGGACGACGCCCTCGATCAGGCGACCGGGGCGACCGACCTCCAGGCTGCTGGCGATCAGCGAGCGCGTGTTGATCTGGGCGGTCCCGCCGAACAGCACGCCGTTCTGGTTGATGACCAGAACCGTGCCCTGGGCCTTGATCGCCCCCAGAATCTGGCTGGGCGCCGCGGCCTGGGAAGGGTCGCGCAGCCCGGTCACGGGATCCAGCCCCCCCGTCACCCGGTTCAGCACCACCCAGTCGGGCTGGGCGACGCCGTTCAGGCTCTGGTCGAAATTGAGGGTGGTCTTGGTCCCCACGTTGAAGGTTTCCCAGGACAGGATCGCCCGGGAGTCGGTCTGCTTGATGTCGACCTGAATCTGCCCCGACGCCGAAGTCGTCTGGGTGGGCGCCTTGGCGCCGTACCAGAGCGACAGGCCCGATCCGGTCGTCCCGGAATCGGCAGGATTGAGCCCTCCCACCCCGAGGCCGTCCGGCACGGCGGCGCCGAGCGCGGCGGCGGCTTGGCGGGCGGCCGCCTGGGCCTGAACCGAGACATTGACCGCCTTCTGGGCGTTGGTCGCGTTCAGCAGGCCCCGCGCGGCGGCGGCCGAAGCGCCGGCGTTCGGCGTGACGCCGGGCACCACCGGAACCGCCACGGACGGAACACCGGCGCCGCTGGCCGGAACCCTCGCCCCGACCCTGAGGGCCGTCAGCCCATCGGCCGACGCCTGGCCCGCCGCTCCCGCCGAAAGCATGACCATCGCGCTCGCCCCGCAGAACAGCGCGCGGCGGGCCCGTCCGATCGGGGACAGCGAGGGCTTGGATGTGGCGGCCATGGTCATGCTCGTATCTCGGGTGACGAAAGTGCGCCGGCTGGCGCGTTACTGGGCCTTGGGCGGTGTCGGCGGGACGTTCAGCCTCGCGCCGTAGAGGCGGTCCGCGTAGGCCTGCTCGATGTTCTCGATCTCGACGCGCTTGCGGCCGATGAAGGGCTCGCGGCGACCCACGACGTCGGCCAGGCCGACCCGCTCATAGGCGTCGAGGACTTCGCGGGCGACGGCCAGCGCCTCGGCGTTCTTGGCGCGCGCGACCTCGGCGGCGGCCTTGGCCTCGGCCAGGCCTTCCGCCAGCTTTCGTCGTTCGGCCTGCTCCTGCTGAACCTGCAGGGACAAGCGCGAAACCTCGGCCTGGGCCGCGGCCAACGCGGCCTCGTTCTCGGTCTTGGCTTGCAACGCCTGGTCGGCCTGGGCCTTGTAGCGGGCCAGTTCGGGCCCGGCGGCTTCGCGGCGCGCGGTGCGGGCCTGGGCCTCGGCCCCCGCCACGCGGCGGCGCAGGGCGTCGCGCTCCGCCTCGGCTGCCGTCTTCTGGGCGACAAGGGTGGCCTGGTCGTTCTGCAGCGCCTGCAATCGGCCGTTGACGGCGACGAGCTGGCTGCGCAGGCGATCTTCCAGGCTCTGGGCCTGGGCGACGCCGGCCGAGGCCAGGGCGAGGGTGATGGCTATGACCGCGCGGCGCATGGTCAGAACCTCACGTTGAAGTCGATCTGACCGACGTCGATCGACAGCGGCGGCCCAGCCACTTCGTTGGCGCTGAACCAGCGGAACTCCAGGTTGGCGCCGTTGAACAGCCCCATGCTGGCGTTGACGAAATAGCCCTTGGCGTTGGTTCCCCCGAGGTGGAAATCGGAGTCCGTGTAGCCGTCGAGCATCGCGTCGGCCTCCACCCGCCTGTAGCCGCCGGTGACGCTCCATTGGCCCCACCGATAGGGATTGAGGTGGCCGTAGACCACCTTGCCCATGTAGGCGTTCGGCCCGGTGGCCAGTCGCGAGCCCGCCTGGCCCGCCGCCGGCGCGGGACAGGGATTGGCGTCGATGTTGTTGTTCACCGGCAGGCCGAGCTCGTTGTAACGGCAGGCGTCGCCGCGATCGAAGGCCAGGTTGCGGGCGTAGGCGCCGACCAGCAGCAGGTGGCGCTGGTCGGCCAGCTTCACGTCGACCGAGGTGGTCAGGTCCAGGACGTCGTAGTCGAAGCTCAGGCCCGCATACTGCGGCACCGGATAGTCGGTGACGCCGGGCGGCGGCAGGATGTTGCGGATGAGGAAGAGCGTGTTGCCCTTCTGCATGAAGGTCGGCCGAGTGAAGTCGGTCGAGCATTCGGTGAGCCCGGTATACAGGGCGCACGGCTCGGACAGCAGGCCGCGGTCGTACTGGAACTGGTAGAAGCTCAAGCTGGTGCGCAGGTCGAAGCGCCGGGTCTTCCAGTCGACGGCGCCCTGCCCCCCGAACATCCACTTGGTCTTGGTGCTGGCCTTGTTGACGCTGGTGTCCGGGAAGTCCCCGTCGCGATAATCCAGCAGGAAGGCGCCGGCCGTGCCCGACACGCTGATCCCGCGCCGGGGAAACAGGTCATAGCGGACGCTTCCCGCCAGGCCGTCCAGCGCCAGATCTTCGTCGTAGACGAGCTCCGAGAGCTTGTGGCCCTCGATCTCGGCGACGAACGGGTTGGGCATCCGGCCCAGCGAGCCGCTGATCCAGGACGTCGGCTTGACGTCGATGAAGGCCTGGTCGAGCCAGATGTCCTTCTTGGTCAGGCCGCCGCCCAGCAGTTGGGTCGTCGAGATCGGGCTGTTGTTGCGCCCGCTCGCCAACCGCACCGTGGCGGTGATGGTGTCCGATATCTCGGCGCGCAGCTTCAGGCGGGCGCGGACCGACATCTGGCTGCCGCGGTCCTGCAAGGTGTTGAGCAGCGGAACGCCGGCAGGGTTGGTGTTGGGGTTGAGGTCCGTCGGTCCTCTGGCGTTGAGCGCCGCGAAGTTGACCAGGATCGGGACGTTGCCCTCGTCGTACTGGTCGAACTGGTCGCGAAAGCGCACGTCGCCGCTCAGGGTGATGCGCTGGGTCCATTCGGGGATCGCATTGGGCTGCGCCCAGTTCTCCGCCTTGGCCTGCTGGATCACCTCCCGGCGGATCTCGTCGCGAATCTGCGCCTTCACGGTCTCGGGCACATACGGGATGCGCGTCGTCCCGGGCGCGGGCGCCGGCAAGGCGGGGGCGGTCGCCTGGACGGAAGCGGCCTGGGCCGAGGCCGTCTGGCGCGCGGCTTCGGCCAGAAGTTCGTCGGCGGCGGCCTGGCTGATCACGCCCTGCTTGACCAGCAGTCGCGTCAGATTGACGGCCAGGTCGGCGGACGGCGTCGTTTCCGCGGCGGCCGGCCCGGCCACGGCAAGGGCCAGAAGACCCGCCACGGCCGCGCCCCCCAGGGCGCCTCGGCCGGGCTTTAGGGTCGAGGGTTCAGACATCGAAAATCCCCTGTCGGTTCGTCTGTGCGGCGGGAGGGTCATGCCCTCCGTCCCCGCAGGGCCACGCGGGCCGGAAACTTCAGTTGCGGCGGCGGCGGATCCAGGCGCGGCAGGCCCTGCAGCGCGGCGACCAGGGCGCGGTCCGCGCGTTCGTCGCCGCTGGACTTGGAGATGACGACCGAGCCGATGGCCCCGTCCGCCCTCACCCAGATCCGCACCTGGGCGTTGAAGAACAGCTTGTTGATGCGATCGTCGGCCTGGACCGCGCTCTGCAGGGTCGAACGCAAGTAGCGCTCGTAGCTGGCCTCGGCGAAGCCGCCGCCCCCCAGGCTGTCGGAACCGTTCGGATCACCGCCGACCGAGACGCCCCCGCCCTTCCCGGCGGCGACGCCGAAGGCGTCGGAGCCGGCCTGGGCCGGACCGTTGATCGTCAGTTGCTTGGGCGCCTCGCTTTTCTGCGGCGCCTCGGGCTTGGGCTCGGGGCTGGGCGACGGGGTCGTTTCCTGCTCCGGCTCGGGCGGCTGCTCCTTGGGCGGAGGAGGCGGCGGAGGCGGCGGCGCCAGGGCGATCATCGGCGGCGGCGCCGCCGGACGGTTCACGCCGTCGGTGTCGGTCGCCAGGCGCCAGACACCAAGGCCCAGCGCGACCAGGATCACGATGGGAATGGCGATCCGGCCGATCGAGCCGATTTTCCGCAGGAGGGACTGGCCGCTCATCTGGCTGGGCTCAAGACGCTTCCGCCCGACCGGTCACCAGGCCGACCTGGTTCAGGTCGAGCCGGCGCAGCAGGTCGAGGACGTCGGTGACGCGCTGGTACTGGACCACCGCGTCGCCCTTGACGACGATCGGGAACTCCGGCTCGGTCGCCTTCAGCGTGCGCAGGCGCGCCTCCAGTTCGGGCAAGGTCACCGGATAGGCGTCGAGAAAGACGTCGCCATTGCTGTTGATGGTGATCGCCTTGGTCTTCGGCTTGGCCAGGCTGGTCGCCGAGCTGGCCTTGGGCAGGTCGACCTTGATCCCCTGCACCGAAGCCGTCGTCAGGATGATGAAGACGATCAGAAGCACATAGGCCAGATCGAGCATCGGCGTGATGTTGATGTCGTCGTAGAGACGGTCGTCGTCCTGGACTTGCATGGCGTGTCCCCCTCGCTCCGGCCGCTATTCGGCGGCTTCCGCGAAGGACGAGGCGCTGTAGCGCTCCGACGCACGCGTGATGAACTCGTCGACGAACACGAGCATGTTCGCCTGGACCGACTTGTTGCGGGTGACGACGTAATTGTAGCCGAACAGCGCCGGGATCGCGACGCCGAGGCCCGCCACGGTGGCCAGCAGCGCGGCGGAAATGCCGGGAGCGATGGCGTTTACGTTGACGTCGCCGGCCGCCGCGATGGCCGCGAAGGTGATCATCACGCCGACGACCGTGCCCAGCAGCCCCAGGAACGGACCGCCCGAAATGGCGATGGTCAGGATCACCAGCGACTTGGCCAGGCGCTGGTTCTCGCGCACCAGGGTGGCGTCCATCAGGGCGCGGATCACCTGGATCGCCTCGGCCCGCAGGACCGTCGAGCCGTGTTGGCGACGCCGCTCGATCTCATCGGCGCCAGCGCGGTAGATGCGGTAGATCGAGGAGCTTTCCACCGTCCTGGCCTCGGACCGGCCCAGCCGGTCGGGATGGCTCAGGGCCAGCAGGTCGTCGCCGTGCTCGCGGAACAGCTTGACGAAGCGGTCGTTGGCCGCGTCGACGCGGCCGACATAGACCGACTTGCTCCAGATCACCCAGAACGACGCCGCGCCCATCAGGCCGAGGATGGCGATGATCACCCAGGCGTCGAAGGTCACCGACTTGACGATCACGCCGAAGGGGCCAAAGCCCGCGCCGGACTGCTTCTCGTCGCCGACGACGGTGGCCAGGCGGGATTCCGCGCCCTGCGAGGCGGCGTCCATCTGGATCAGAGCCGGCGCGCGGGCAGACTTGGAGAAGCGCAGTTCGTCGATTCCGCCGACGAAGCTCGCCAGGCCGCCCCCAGGCGCGTCCGCGCCGACGGCGATGGCGGTGTTGAGCGCCGGCGTGTCGGACGCCCCCGAAACGGCCTCCCGGCCATCGACATAGAGCACCGCCGTCCGGCCGTCCGACACGACCGCCAGGTGGCTCCACTTGCCCTGTCCCAGCGCGGCCGGAGCGGCGAGCCTGCTGGCGCCGATCTCGACGAAGGGGACGCCCTCCTGCAAACCGATCACCAGGCCCTGCGCCCCCTCCCGGCGAGCGACCAGGGCCGTCGAGCCGGCGATGGCGTCAGGCCGCACCCAGACGCTGACGGTGAAAGGCGCGCCCGCCGCCAGGGCGAGCGACGGAGAGGCGGCGACGGTCATCGGCGCGCCGCCGGCGAACCGACCGCCGCGGCCGATCACCGAGCCCTCGTCGGTCGAGGTCGGCGGTGTCTGGGCGTTGTTGGCGTTGGCGGTCTTGTCCTTCGGCGCGACGCCAGTGGCCGCGTCGAAGTGGAAGACCGCGGCATAGTCGGCGTCGAAGGTGGCCGCCGTGTCGACCGCCGCCGCCGCGTCCTTGGCGCCGTAGTACATCCAGATCGCGCGGCTCGCGCCCACCGGGAATTCGGGAATGTCGACCCAGACCGTCGCCACGCCCAGGAGCGGATCGAAGCTCTCGATGTGGTAGGCCAGCGGCGTCTTGTCGTCGGCCGCGACGAAGCGCAGGTCCGCGCCGTTCTCGGCCGCGTCCTCGAAGCGGAAGTTGCCGCTGTGCAGGCGAAGCAGCAAAGGCGCGCGCCCGATCGCTCCGTTGATCGCCACGCCCTTGGCGGTCGTGTCGATGTCGATCTTGCTGCGATAGGCCCAGGTCTTGTCCCACCACGCCGAAGCCCCCGTGGGAGCCGCGGCCGCGACCGCCAGCAGGGCCGCGAAGACGAAGCCTTTCAAACCGCCCCTGAGGGCTCGCGCGCCGCGCATCCTAGAACTCCGCTTTCAGGCTGAAGGAGAAGTACGGCCGACCGGTCGTCCGGTTGGGTCCGTCTCGCAGGGGGAAGGCGGCGAAGACATCGCCGTCCAGGTGCTTGAACAGCTGCAGCCGCGTGCCCAGTCCCGCGCTGTAGAGGAAGAACTCCTCGCGCTGCTCCGGCAGGGGCTGGCTGACCCAAAGGGCAGCGCCGTCGAGGAAGGCGTAGGCCTTCCAGTTGTCGAGAACGCCGGGCGCGCTGGCCAGCAGGGGCGACTGCAGCTCGATCGCCCCCATCACGCCGCCGTCGCCAACGGCCTCGGCCGACAGGTATCCGCGCACGCTGTTCAGGCCGCCGGCCGAGAACTGCTCGGCAGAGGGCAAGGCCGTGTCGGCGATCTGGCCGGAGAACCGGAGGCTGGCGTCGAAGCCGCGTCCCACCGGGCGCAGGTGCTGAAGGTCGACGTTCAGGTGGACGAAGTTGGCGCGAGCGTCGGCGCGGCGGTCCTTGAAGCCGCCATCGTCGTCGCCGAAGCCGCGAATGTTGGCGGTGACCGCGAGGCTGGCCGTGGTGACGGACGCGGCCTGGCGCCGCCAGGTGTAGGTCGCGTTCAGCGGCCAGTACTCGATCTGGCCGTCGCTCACCGCCGTCGTGTCGAGCCGCACGAACTCGAAGTACTTCTTGTAGTCGATGCCGGCCGACAGGCTCTGGCTGACCGAGCCGGCCGAGGGGAACTGGTAGATCAGGCGCGTGCCGACGGTCGTGCCCTTGCCCAGGACCGACACCCCGCCCACCGTCGCCACATCGCTGTTGGAGCGGAAGCCGTAGAGCAGAGCCGTGAACGGCGTGTTCCAGATCGGCGCGACGTACGACCCCGCATAGACCTCGGTGTCGGAACGGCGCTCGGGCGCGAGCTGGTAGGTCAGCGACAGGCTGTGTCCGCGCTGCCAGAGATTGTCGTAGCGAAGATTGGTCGACAGCCGCAGAGGCTTGGTCGAGGCGCTGTGGTCGTTGTTGAGTTCGAGGCTTCCGTGCAGCGGCGCTTCCTCGGCGACCTGCAGGTCGATGTCGACCGTACCCGGCGCCGCGCCGGCGCGGACGATCGGCGTGATCTGCCGGTCCGGCAGCCGATTGGCCGCGGCGAGCTGGACCTGGGCGGCGTTGAGGTCCGGCACCTTTCCCTCGGCCAGGGCCGGCACCGCTTCCCTCACCGCCTCCAGCGAGTGGTGCTTCGACCCGACCACGCGCAGGCGCCCCACGGGCGCTTCGACCACGTGCAGCTTGACCACGCCTTCGGAGACGTTCTGGCGCGGCACCTCGACCACCACGGTCTGGAAGCCCTTGGCGTGATAGGCCGCCTCGAGCGCCTTCTGCGCCCCGGCGACGTCCGCGCGGGTCCTTCCCGGACCCATGAACGGATAGATCGCCTTCTCCAGCGTGACCTGGTCGAGAACGGTGTTGCCGTCGATGTCGATGGCCTGGATGTCGAAGGTGGGCTCGGCCTGGCCGGAGGCGTCCTGGGCGGCGGCGCCCGAAACACCGAGGGCGCAGGCCGTGGCCAGGGCGCCCAGGGCGACCTGCAGGGCGCGCGCGGGCGCCGCCATGCGTCCCTCGCGCATCAGTTCACGCGACGGCCTGCCGCTCGCGGGACGCGACGTCTGTACAGACAAAGATCAGACCCCCAGACACAAGTAACCGTCTCACTTCGGTGCGGCGCACTCACGGCACGGAAGAATTTCGGGGACGTCGCGACTTCGGCCCTAGCAACCGAAATCAGCGGACGATTGAATTCGCCCGTCCGCCTGCTGATGGCGGACGGGTTCAAGCCCTACGAAATGTAGGGCTACGGCGCTTTTGACGCCCCCGTTTGTGTTAGAGACAGCTCGGGCAGGAGGATCGCGACAAGAAATTGGATGAAGTTTTTGCGTCGGTCCGAGGACCGCACGCGACCTTCATCGCAGCAGCACGACGCCGCCGGGAAGATCGACCAGCCGCGCGCCCGTCAGGTCTCGGATCTGCTCGATCGCGGCCTGGATCTGGCTGGTGCGGAAGACGCCGTAGACCGGACGACGCGCCAGGGCCTCGCCGACCAGCAGGATCTTCCCCGGCCGGTAGCGGTTCAGTTCGTCGACGACGCTCTGCAGCGGCGTGTCGCGGAAGATCAGCAGCCCCTTGCGCCAGGCCGAAGTCACCAGGGTGTCGACCGCCTCGGTCGCACCCAGGCCATCGGGGCCGTAGCGCACCTGGCCGCCAGGGGTCAGTCGCGTACTGCGCCCCCGATGCTGGACCTCAGCCCCGCCGCCAAGACAGGTCACGCAGACCTCCTGGCCGTCGTGGCGAACATTGACCTGCCCCTGGCCCACGAGGATGCGCCCCTGGGCCGCGCGAACCAGGAACGGCGCCTCGCCCGGCCGATCGGCGCTGACCATCGCCTCGCCCGCCTGGACCTCGATCCCCCCGGCGGCTCCCACGGCCTTCAGCAGCGAGACTCTGGTCCGGGTGTTGAGCTCCAGCGCCACGCCTTGCGCCGGCGAGGCGGCGCCCCGCCCGCCCACGGCCGTGCGGTAGTCGGAGGTCATAAGGCCGAGGCCGTCGGTGAGCAGGTCCGAGCGAACATAGACCGCATAGCCGGCGGCGGTGGCCGCCGCGGCGCTTCCGCCAACCAGCATCGCGCGGCGCCCCGGATCGAAGCGGCCCCGCGTAGCCCGGCTGCGGCCGCGGGCGGCCGGCGGCGGACGAAGGGCGCCCGCGTCCCGCGCTCGCACCGCCGACCGCACGCTGCGCTGAAGGCTCACGGCCTCGGCGAAGGCGGCCTGGTGGGCCGAACTCTGGCCGCGCCACACCTGAAACCGGCCAGCCTCGTCCTCGGTCACCGCGCCGGACAAGAGCCGATTCAGCCACGTCAGCGCTTCAAGCGCCAGCGCGTCGGAGACGGCGCTTTCGTTCAGATCGCTCATAAACGGCATGACCCAGGCAAGGAAGCTCGGCCCCTAAGGGAATGGACGACACTCTAGAGACAATCAACGATGGGAATCGCGACGCGAGACGCGATCTTTTTCTTTGCAGAACCGCCGAACATGTTCGGCGGCCAGCTCGAGTTCCCGCTGGATGGTCCGCAGATGGACGTTGTGGGTCGCCGCCAGCGTCGCGTGAGGGACGCCGCCCGCCCAGGACGCCTCGAAGATCGCCCGCCGACGGGGCGGCAGCTCCGCCAGCGCGCGAACAAGAAGCGCGACCTCAGACCGGCTTTCGGCCACGCGCGCCGGATCCGGCGTGTCGTCCGGAATGCCGATCAGGGCTTCGGTCTCGGAAAAGGTCAGGTAGCGACTTTCGACCTTCCGCTTGTTCTTGGCGATGTTGATCGCCGTTCGAAACAGATAGGCGTCGAGATTGCGCACCGGTTCGGAAGGATCGGTGCGCTGCAGGCGCAGGAAGGTCTCATGCACGGCCTCGCGCGCGAGATCAGCCGACCCCAGGCGGCGGGTCAGCTTGCGAACGAAATCGTCATACCGGTCGAGCAGGCGCTCCCGCAAACCGGTCCAACTCGAGTCGGACATCGAATATCGCCCCAACGCATCGGCCTTCGCGGAAAACTCCGCTCGTCCACTGCAACAACCGCCCCTAGGCGGCACCCCTTACGGATCCGTCCGCGCCTTCACGATGGATTGAATGAGACCGGGAGCTGCACCGCCAACGGCGATGGCAGTCCGGCAGGAACATGCGGCATGGGCTGGGCCCGCAACACCGTCGCCACGGCCTCGGCGTCCAGAACCTCGAAACCGGAACTGGCCTTGACCCAGACGCCGGTGACCTTGCCGTTCTGGTCGACCATGAACAGGATCTGCGCGACGCCCCTGGCGTCCAGCCCCTGAGCCTGCGCCGGATAGCGCCGGAACGGCTGGATGTGCGCCAGCAGGCGGGCGCGGTAGTCCGATCCCGTGGCCGGATCGATCGCAATAGGCCGAGCGCCCCGGACCGCCCCGCCGTCCGTCGTGGCTTTCTCGCGATCCTCGTGCTGGCCGTCTTCGCCCTTTGACAGGCTCTCCTGGACGAGCGCCGCCTCCGGACGGCCAGTCTCCGCCGACGGTGGGGAGCTGGCGACCGGCGCCGCCCGCGCCGCTCGCGCCGCCGGAGCGGGCGCTTCCGAGACCAGGCTGACCAGGATCGTTCCTGCGCCGCCCGCCGCGACCGACGGCACAGGCCCTTCTTCAGGCGCGTACGAAAGCAAGGCGGCGGCGCAAAGCCCGTGCAGGATCACCGCTCCCGCAAAACCCAAGACATTGAAATGCCGGGGATAAACACGCAATCGCGGCACCAATCCAATTGCTGCCGCGACCGAAAGAAGGCCTGGCGTTGACGTTCAGCCCCTTGTCCGCGACGGAAGCGGACGACGACCTCGGTCTCAATCTATGGCGCCACCGTAAAGGTAGCATGACAGGCGCCACACCCAATCCGTGTGTGAATAGTGACACAGCCGGACGGCCTCGCGGGTCCGCTGCCCGCGAGCGCGGTCCTACCCTGCCGGCCGCGAGGTGATGGTCAGGACCACGGGCTGGGGCAGCCCTTCGGGCGGAGGCGCGCTGATCCTCAGGCCCCGGATGGCCTCGACGATGGCTAGATCGCGGCGCGCGTCTCCAGACGAGTCGGCGGCGGCCATTTCGGTCACCTGGCCGTTCGGATTGATCCACAACCTCAACGTGACCCTGTACGAGCCGCCGGTGGTATGGCGCTGGTTCAGCAGGGCCTGGTGAACCGCGCTGCGGACAAGTCCCCCATAGAGCCTGAGGTCGAGACGCGTCCCCTCCTCCACGATCGTGGCGGCGCCGCGCACGTCCAGCGTATCGAGCGGCAGCACGGCCATGCCGACAGGCGGCGGCCCGAACGACGGCGGCGCGGCGACCGGCTTGCTCGGCCGCAGCACCACGCTGTGGCCGCTGGTGAACTCCGGCTCCAGACCGGTATCCGTCAGCATCAGGCGCAAGGCGGCCTCGGGCGTGTACACGCCCGCAACGCCATGGGAACGCAGCGCCTCGCTGCTCGGGCGGTCGTACAGAACCTGTATGCCGGTGGCGAGCGCATAGGCTTCGACGGCCGCGCTGAGGGGACGGGCGCTGATATCGAACCGCAGGTCGGCCGGCCGCGCCGTGGCTTGCGGACGAGCTTGCCAGGCTACCGCGGGGGAAATCGTCAGCAGCCAGAATCCGGCAGCCAGCGCGCCGCACGCCAGGCTGTCGCCACGCGACGTCCGGCGCCGCAAACCTAGCGGGAGCGATCGCATGCTAATCGTCGACAGCTCCCCACCGGACGACCACGACCCTGTCGTCTCGCGCCGTACGTATCAGCTTCGCGTCCGTTCAGTCCACGGCGCGGATCCAGAAGGGCGCGGCGCGGTTTCCGGTGAGTTCGGCCACGACGGTGCGCCGGAGCACCCTCCCCCGCCCGTCCCTGGCCGTCATCCGCAAGGTCAACGCCCTACCGACCTGGCTGACCGTCGAGACTTCCAGCGCCGTCCGCTGTCCGGCGATCTCTCTCGCCCGCGCGATCGCGTCCGGAGAGTCCGCGCCGGCGGCCGTCATGGCGGCGAGGGCCAGGGGATGGGCGGTACGGGGGCTGAAGGGGCCATCACCGAAGAACAGCGTGACGGCGGGCCGGATCGCGTCCAGCAGCGCCGGGTCCATGCCGTCGATCTCGATCAGCTCGTCGACCGTCCGGATCGGCCCCAAGCGAGGGCGAACGCCGCGCTGGGCGTTGCGCAGCGACTGCCCCGCCACGCGGTCGCCGTTGTCCCGCCAGTCCATCATGCCGTCGACCAGCCGCTCGACGCTGGCCTCGGGCTCGCCGGCGGCCTCGAACAGGCGGCGCAGTTCGGTTTCGCCCATGAGGTTGATCGGCGCCTTTCCACGCTCGTCCTCCACCGCCACGACGACCTCGATCCCCTGCACGTCCAGGCGATGGGGGCGGCCGTCGACGGACCAGCGACGCGCTGCATCGCGGGACGCCAGCCGATGGATCGCCGTGGCCACGCCGGCATCAGCCGCCGCTTCCAGTCGCGCCGTCGATATCTGGGCGTCGAAACTGGCCGTCGCGCCGCGGTCGGCCGCCAGAACGGCGTAGGCGAGATACGAAAAGATCAGCACACTGATCATGACCGGAACCAGGGCGGATCCCTTTCGCCCGTCTCGGTCCGGGCGATGGGTCATGGCACGAACTTCGGAGGCGCGGGCGCGATCGAGCGGATCTTTTCGCGCAGTTCGTCCGTCACCGCCTGGATCTCGACGCTGTTGCGCAGCACGCGCGGCGTCAGCATCACCAGCAGCTCGGTCCGCTCGCGCCGGTTGTCGCGCGAACCGGCCAGAGCGCCCAGGACCGGCACTGCGCTGATCAGCGGCAAGCCGTCGCGCACCTTGCTGCTTCGATCGCGGATCAGCCCGCCCAGGGCGACGGTCTGACCATCCTGCACGGCGATCGAGGTGGCGATTTTCCTGACCGAGATAGTCGGTGAGTCGATCGTCGAACTCGAGGTCTGGGAGACGTCGCTGACCTCCTGGACGATGTCGAGCAGAACCAGGCCGCCGCTGTTGACGCGGGGGGTCACCTTCAGCAGCACGCCGGTGTCGCGATAGTCGATGGAGCTGATCACCGAGTCGTTGTTCAGGGCCGATCCGGTGGAGATCGGCACCTGGTCGCCGACCTCCAGCGAGGCCGTGTGATTGTTGAGCACCATCAGGTTTGGGGCGGACAGGACCTCGATGTCGGTGACCGTGGACAGGGCCGTGAGCGTGGCGGCCACCGAGCCGCTGTTGAGCAGGTAGGCGAAACCCGGGAAATTGGGGGCGGCGGCCTGGGTCTTGCCCTGGGTGAGGATCGCCTGGTCGTTGCCCGATCGGATGAACCACTGGCTGCCGTAGCGTAGCGCATTGTTGAGGGCGATCTCGGTGATCACGGCTTCGACGACAACCTGCATCGGCGCCACGTCCAGCTTGCGCAAGGCGTCCTCGATCAGGGCGTACTCGCGCGGCGTGGCGAAGGCGATCACCGCGTTGTTGGAGTCGTCGCCCGTCAGCACCAGACCATCGGCAAGGCCGCCCCCGCCTGGCGAGACGGGCGCCGGCGACTGGCCGGGCAGCGTCGTCCCCGCCGGCGGTGATGCGAGCAGCGGAGAGTTCGAGGGCCGCACGCCGGGGCGGCCCTCGGACCGGCCGTCCATTCCCGTCCCCGGAGCCGCGGTCGCCAGCCCGCGGCCGAACGCGGCGCTCAGCACCCGGGAAAGATCCGAGGCCCGCCCGTTCTGGACGCGGTAGACGAAGAGGCGCCGCTCGTCGGACTGCCCCTCGCGGTCCAGGATCTCCACCCAGCGGCGGATATCGTCCAGATGCTGGGCCTTCGACGACACGGCCATCACGCCGTTCAGCTTCTCCATGGCGATCAGCTTGACCCGTCCGGCCATCGGCGAATCCGGCGCGTTGATCAGGCGATCGAGTTCCGGCGCGATCAACCGTGCGTCGGTGTTCTTGGGCACGTAGAGGCCAAAGCTCATGCCCTTCAGCCAGTCCACGTCGAACTGCTCGACGAGATCGCGGACGCCGCGCCTCTGGCCGGAAGCGCCGGAAAGCACGATCGTGTTGCTGACCGGATCGGCGGCGGTGATGACCCCGGGCGCGACGGGTTCGAGCAGGGCCTTGAGCGCCGTGGGACTGGCGAACTTCAGTTGGATGGTTTCGGTCCCGTAGCCGGGCTGGTCGCCCGTGACCGATCCACTCTGGGCGCGGGCCTCGGCAAGGCTGACGACGGTCTGCACGCCGTCCCGCGCGACCAGCGCCAGGCCGGCGTTGCGCAGAGCGTCCTCGGCCAGGGGCAAGACGTCGGCCCGCGCGACCGGCTGGTGCGTGACCAGGGTCACCACGCCGGACGCCGAGGGCGCAACGGCGTAGGGCGTGCGCAGGGTGTCGCCGAAAACGGCCTTGGCGAACTCGGCCACTCCGACGCCGGGAAGGTTCAGCGCGACGGGGCCCGGACGCGGCCGCCACGGCGGCCGGACCGCCGACGCCCCGGGATGGGGTTCGGCGCCGCGCAGGATAGTCGAGCGCACCCGCTCGTCGGAAGCGGAGCGCTCCGGTGCGGACGGGGTCTCGACCCTGGGCGCGGGGCTTCTGCGCGGCCCCGGCGTCGGCGCGGGCGAGGACGCGCAACCGACCAGGGCCAGGCCCGCGCAGGAAACGGACAGGAAGGCGCGAACGCGGCGGGTCATGGGCGAACTTCCTGGAAGGACGATGTGGAAACGGGGGTCGAACGGGACGATCCGGCGCCGTCGACCGCCGCGGTGACGCGACCGCCGGGGCCGTCGAAGGTGGCGGTCCGTCGGCCGACCGACACCAGCCGCCAGCCGCGCCAGGTTTCCCCCACCCGCACGACCCCTGCCGCCCCGTCGCCCCCTCGGACCACGGCGCTGCCGGAGCGCTGATCGCTGACGACGCCGACCAGGGTCGGCCCCTGGACGTCCGGCGACGTCGCGTCGCCGCCGCCGACAGCCCCGCCGGCCGTGCGCCGATCGGGCGAGAACAGCGGCCGGGCAGTCAGAGTCGCGTAGTCGGGGACGGGCGAGGCGATCGGCGACCGCGGAAGCGGAACCGAGCCGCGCTCGCGTGGGAGAAAGGCCGTCTCGACCGGCCACGCGACCTGCGCCACCAGGCCCGCGAGCAGGAGCGCGCACAGCAACGCCGGCGTGAATGCGCCGCTACCGGGTCTGGGGAGGAAGGACATGAAGGGCCGATATCTGGAGCCGGACGGCGAGCGGGCCGGGCTGTCCGGTGCGGGCCGCCTGCTCGGCGTTGATGGAGACGTAGTCGACGACGACATAGGGGGCCTCGTTCTCGATGCGCCTCAGGCCCGCGTTCAGTTGCGCCAGGGTCAGCGTCGAGTCGGCGCGCACGCTGACCCAGCCGGCGGGCGTTTCGGCCCGAACCTCCTCGGCGGGACCGACCACGGCGCCTTCCTGTCCAAGGCTGCTGGTCAGCCTCTGCTTCAGCGCATCGATCGCCAGGCCCCGGCTGGGCGCGGTGATCTGGAAAGCGCGGCTGGTGCGCTTCTGCTCGGCCAAAGCCTTGCGCAGGACGGGCAAGCTCGCCAGCAGCCGCTGATCGCGCGCGTTGCGCTCCAGCGCTTCGCGCCGCCGCTCGTCGCGCGCATGGAAGCCCCCCAGCACGGGCGCCGCCACGGCCAGCCAGCCAAGGCCGACAAGCGCGGCCAGCACGCCGAAAGCCACGATGCGCCTTTCCCGGGCCGTCAGGGTTCTCATTTCGCCACCTTCGCGGTCGAGTCGGCGATGACGTCGAAAGGCTCCACCCCGCTGGCGGTCTTGACCGGCATGTCCGACAGCAGCGATCGTGGATTGGTCAAGGCCGGGGTCTGGCGCAGGGCCGCAGGCACGTCGAACCCCTGCGTCTTGAAGCCGGCGACGCGCACCGCCCGCCCGTTCCATTCCAGCCGGTGGACCCATTGACCGTCCGGCAGGACCTTGCCGAGGGCGTCGATGATCCGCAGCGGCTCGTTGCGCGAGCGCCGGTTCAGGAGGTCAAGGCGCATCCGCTGCCCCTGCGCGACGTTCTGGCGGAGTCTCGCGGCCGCCATCACCTTCGGCTGCTCGGCCGCGACCGCCGCTTCCAGGCGACGCACGTCCCGCACGTCCATGATGACGGCCACCGCCACGTTTAGCGCCACAAGCCCCGCGCAGGCCGACCACCAGACCGACCGGCGAAGATCGCGCGCCCCCCCCTGCTCGGCCCTGATCGCGGCCATGAAGTCGATCTCGACCCCGCCGCCCTCGGCCTCGACACCGAACCGTTCGACCTCCAGGCCGAGGGCCCGCGCCTGCTCCAGCACGGCCTGGGCCTGCTCTCGGAGGATCACGGCAAGGCGCACGCGCCGGCGCCCCTCGCGATCGCCCTCTCCTTCGGCCAGCGCGTCGAAATAGACGCGGTCCGCCGCGAACGGCGTCAGGCGGTCCATGTTCTCGGCCAGCATCCGCCGCAGATCGCGCGACGAGAGCGGCGGAAGGTCGATCCGACGCACCAGAACCGCCTGCGCCGGGAGGAGGATATCCGCCCGCCGCAGGGCGGAGCTCGACCGGGCCTCGGGCGGGACCTGGCGCCCGTCACGCCAGATCCGCATCGCGCCGTCGTCGCCGATCCGCACCGTCCAGGGCGCGTGGCGCGAACCCGCGGAACGCCATCGAGCGGGGATCGCATCCGCCAGTTCGTCGACCCACCAGGAAAAGCCGTCGCGACACCAGCGTGCGATCGTGGCGAGGTCGGCGTTGAGGATCTGCTGAAGGGTCATCGCGACCTGCATCCGCCGGTCTGCACGACCAGCACGCACTCGGTGTCGATATCGGCCAGGGGGTGCACCACCAGTTCGGGCCATCGCCGCTCGTTCGGGTCGGCGGGCTCGATACGGATCCTCACCAGCGAGGGCATCCGCGGCCGTTGCCGCCAGTTGGAGCGCCAGTGTGGATTGGGATCGGGCTCCACTTGGCCGAAATAGCTTATGTCCAGCGCCCCGACGCCGCGCAGCAGAACGTCACGACGTTCCGGCCGGGTGGGATCCAGGGCGACGTCGCTGACGGACTCCAGGACCAGGTCGCCGCCGGCGTCGAGCAGCAGGCGGTAGCGGCGCAGGGCGCCGTACCCCTGGCGCTCGGCCGGCGGGGCGAGGAAAGTGAGGCGCGCGGCCTCCCCGTCGAAATCGGGGCCAGCGGGCCGCATGTCGTAGCGCGTCGCCGGCACGGCCTGCTGCAAGCGCGTGCGCAGGACGCCGAAGGCGGCTTCGACCGCCTCGCCGCGGCTGGTGGCGCGGTCCATCCGCACCCAGGCGTCGCCCCGGCCGGAGAGGCCGGACAGAAGCACCACGCCCACCAGGGCCAGCACGCCAAGGGCCGCCAGGAGCTCGATCAGGGTGTAGCCGGCGCGCGCCATGGTCAGCGCTCGGGCGCCAGGCGGCGGCTGGCCAGCACCACGACGGGCCGCGCCGCATCTTGCGGGCGCACGGTCACCATCACGCAGTAGAGCGTGCCGGCGGCGCTGTCGCCTTGAGCGTCGGCGCAGGGGTCGACGTCGAGGCGCCAGATGAAACCGTCCTGCTCGCCCGCGACCGGGCCGCTGGTTAGGGGCGTGGCGAAGCCGAGGCTGGCCAGTTGCGAGCGCGCCACCATCAAGGCCGCGCGGCGGGTCTCGATGTCGCGATGTCGGGCCCGGCTGTCACGTGTCACCTGGGCGACGCCGGCCATGACCAGCGTCAGGATCGCCAGGGCGACCAAGGCGTCGATCAATACCGAACCCGCGCGAGACCGCCGCATCACAGGGCGTCCACGACGCCGGTGGCCGGGTCGACCACGATGTCCAGGCCCTGCCGCCCCGTCGTCAGCCGCAGCGGCCCCGCCTGCGCCGAGCCATCGGGAAAGAAACTGGTCGAGGATCCGGCAGGCGCGACGCGTACGCCCCCGACCAGGCTGCGGCGGGGGCCGGGCGTCCAGCCGTAACCTGCCCCGTCCGCTGCGATGACGAGGTCGACCCGCGCGCCGCTGGTCAGGGCCTGGGCCCGGGCGATGCGAAGATCCGCCCGAAGGCCCGCGGCGGCTTGCTGGACGCGCGCCCACGCCAGGCCGGCCCGCATCTGGGGAAAGGCGATCGCGGCGATGATGGCGGCGATGGCGACCACGACCATGGCCTCGATCAACGCAACTCCGGCCCGGCGGTCACCAGTTGCCGACATCTTTGGCCTCTTTCGAACCGCCTTCGGCGTTGTCCGAACCGAGGGTGTAGATGTCGACGGCCCCCTTCTGTCCCGGGCTGCGATAGAGATACGGGCGCGACCACGGATCCTGCAGCGCGTCGGCCTTCTTGAGATAGGGCCCGTCCCAGCCGACGGCGGAAGACGGCGCGGTGACCAGCGCGGCCAGCCCCTCTTCCTGGGTGGGGTATCGCCCGACCCCGATCTGGAACAGGTCCAGCGCCGCCTCGATGTTCTGGATCTGGACCTTGGCGGTCTGGCTGCGCGACGAGCCCAGATATTTCAGGACCTGAGGCGCCACGATGGCCGCCAGCAAGGCCATGATCGCCAGCACCACCAGCAGTTCCAGCAGCGAGAACCCCGCGCGGCGGCCGGTTCGAGCATGTGGCGCCGGTCGACCATCCGAGCGGCGGAGGATGTTTCTGAGGGAGGTCATGATGCGAGGGCCATATCGTTGAAGCCGAGGATGGCGGACATGATGGCGGCGATGATCCCGCCCACGGCGAGGCCCATCACGATGGTGATCGCCGGGGTAAGCAGGGCTACGAACCGCTCCAGCGCCGTACGCACTTCGCGGTCGAGGACGTCGGCCAGCCGGCCCAGCATCTGGGGAAGCTGAGCGGTCTCCTCGCCCGTCCGCATGAAGCTGATGGCGACGGTCGGAAACAGGCCGGTGGCCGCCAGCGGGCGCGTGAGCCCCCCGCCCTCCTTCAGCCCGGCGACGACGCGCTCGACGGCCGCGGCCATGTGACTGTTGACGAGCGACCGACGCGCGATCGCCATCGCCGCGGGCAGGGGCACGCCGCCTTCCACCAAGCTGCCCAGGACCCGGGCAAGGCGAGCGGTCTCGGCGGACTTGATCAGCGACCCGAGGCGCGGGGCGCCCAGCAGCATCCTGTCCATGGCCAGGCGCATGGCCGGCTGCTGCAGCCAGCGCCAGATCCCCGCTCCCGCGACGATCCCCGCCAGCAGGACGGCCAGTCCGTGGGTGCGGACCAGCTGGCTGGCCGCCATCACGATCCGGGTGGCGACAGGCAGTTGCGCGGCGTTGTCGGAGAACAGGCCCTCGAACTGCGGCACCACGAACAGCAGCATCATCAGGATCACGCCGCCGGTGACCGCGGTCAGCAGGATCGGATAGACCATCGACGAGACGACGGCCTGGCGCAGGGCCTCCGCCCGTTCGAGGGTATGGGCCAGGCGCGACAGGGCCAGGGCCAGGCGGCCGTCGGCCTCGCCCGCCTCGACCATGGCGCAGGCCATCGGCGAGAACAGCCCGCCAGCACCGGCCATGGCGCGCGACAGCGGCGCGCCCTCCTTGACCTGCTTCTGAAGCTGGACCAGCGCGGCCTTCAGAACCGGGTCGGCGGCGTTCTCGACCGATATCGACAGCGCGCGATCCAGCGACAGGCCGGCGGTCAGCAGTACGGAAAGCTCGCTCACGGCGTTGACCAGGGCCCGACGCGCGGCCGCGCCCGGCGCCTTGATCCTGGCTGCGCGGGCGGCGGTCTCGACCGCGTCGATCGGCGTCAGGCCCGACCGACGCAGGCTCTCCATTGCTTCTCCGCGCGAGGCGACCAGCAACACGCCCGACCTGATCTCGCCCGTGGGCGAAAGCGCCCGATAGCTGAACGTGGCCATGACGCTCATTCCTCCCGGGTGACGCGGAGGATTTCGTCGATGGTGGTCTGGCCGGCCAAGGCCTTGGCCACGCCGTCCTGCAGCATGGTGCGCATTCCCGCTGCAACGGCGGCGCGCTCGATTTCGCGCGCCTCGGCCCGAGCCAGCACCAGGCGCGCGATCTCGTCGTCGACCGGCAGCAGCTCCAAGATGGCCAACCGCCCCTTGAAACCGCTGTGGCCGCACGCCTCGCAGCCCCTGGGCGCCCAGAGCATGGGCGCGGGACCCAGGCCACGAGCCGCCACGCCCAGCGCCGACAGCTCCTTGACCCCGGGGTGATGCGGAACGCGGCATGCCGGGCAGAGCCGGCGCACCAGCCGCTGAGCCAGCACGGCGTTCACGGTCGAGCTGATCAGGAAGGGCTCCATGCCCATGTCGACCAGGCGCGTCACCGCGGCGGCGGCGCTGTTGGTGTGCAGCGTCGAAAGAATGGTGTGGCCGGTCAGGGCCGACTGTACCGCCACCTGCGCCGTTTCAAGGTCACGGATCTCCCCGACCATCATGACGTCCGGGTCCTGGCGCAGGAACGAACGCAAGGCCGCGGCGAACGTCAGGCCGATCGTGGGACTGACCTGCGTCTGGTTGACGCCGGCAAGCCGGTACTCGATCGGATCCTCGATCGTCAGGATCTTGCGGGTGGGCGCGTTCAGGGCCGCCAGCGCCGCGTAGAGCGTCGTGGTCTTGCCGCTGCCGGTCGGTCCAGTGACCAGCACGATGCCGTGCGGTCGCGCCAGCATTTCCAGGAACGGCGGCAATATGGTCTCGTCGAAACCCAGGTCGCCGAATTCCAGCGTCAGGTTCGAACGATCCAGCAGGCGCAGGACGACGCTTTCTCCGTACAGCGTCGGCGAGGTGGCGACGCGCAGGTCGATCTCATGCCCGCGCACGGCCAGCCGCATGCGCCCGTCCTGCGGAAGGCGCCGCTCGGCGATGTTGAGATTGGCCAACACCTTCACGCGCGACACGAAGGCCGCCTTGACCTGCGGCGGCAGCGTCTCCTGGTCCTGCAGCACGCCGTCGATCCGGAACCTGACCTTCAGTCCGTCCTCGCTGGGCTCGGCATGGATGTCCGAGGCGCGCAGTTCGGCGGCTCGCGAGATCAAGGCGTTGACGGCTCGAACCACGGGCGCGTCGCTGGCAAGATCCTTCAGACGCTCCAGATCGGCCTCGTCCGCTTCGCCCTCGACCGCAGCGGCGTCGCCCTGAGCCGCGCCGTACAGGCGATCGAGGGCGGCTTCGACGTCGCCGGCCTTGGCCACCATGGGCTGGACGGGCACGCCGAAGGCGTAGCCGAGCGCTCGGGACACATAGCGATCGAACGGGTCCACCAAGGCCACGCGCACGCGGTCCCCACACAGGGCGATCGGGACCGCGCTCACCTCCCGCAGGAAGCGCGACGACACCAGATCGCCGCCGATGGGCGCCGGCGGAAAGTCTTCGGGCGCGGCCTGATCCAACCCGGTGGCGAGAGCCAAGGCGTCGGCCAGAGCCCGCTCCGAGACCAGACCCAGACGGGTGAGCACAGCGTCGAGTCGATCCCCGCTTTCGCCCTGAACCGCCTTGGCGCGTGACAATCCTTCAGCCGCCACTATGCCGCTGGCGGCAATAAATTCATGAAACGAAATTTGCTCTACACTCGACATATTGAGCAACTTTTTCAGAGCACATCCGATTGAATTCAATTCATAAAGAACACAACTTCAGATGTAACCAGAAAAATAGTGACAATCTCAAGACTAGACATCGTCATCGACTACGGATCTATCAGTTTCAGCTGCAGGGCGATGACCACCGCGCGCAGCTTGTTGCTTGCACCGAGCTTGCGTGTGGCGTTGCCGAGGTGGAACTCGACGGTCCGCTCGGTGACGCTGATGCACTGGGCGGTCTCGCCGGTCGTCAGTCCCTGAGCAGCCAACCGAATGCACTCGATCTCCCGCGCCGTCAGGGCGGGGATCTCGGACCGAGGCGTGTCCGCTTCGGCGCTCATGTCGACGCCGCGACGTTCGTCGTGGAAGGCCTGGCGTCGGCCGGCGGCGGCGCCACGCGAAGCCGCAGCCGGATCGGAAGCCGCAAACCCGTCGGCGGCGGCTCGGACAGCCTGCGCCCCTCGAAGACCGCTCGCAGATCGGCGTTCGGTTCGGACTGGGCGAAGACGGGCGCGGCCACGCGGGAGACCAGGCCGTCGGGAGCGACCCACACACTCAGGGACAGATCCACCGCCTCCCCGCCCCGCTCGACCCGGAGGTCGTCGAGATAATCGCGCAGGCGGACCGCGGCGGGCGTCGCCTCGTCCAGCCAGGCGGGAAAGGTCCTCCCGGCCAGTTCGGCGTAGCGCCTCCAGGCCTCGGGCGGCGGTTCGGCGGGCGGCGCGGCCAGGGCCGGCCCGCCGCCGAGCAGGCCCAGGCCCAGCAAGGCCAGGAGCTTGCGGATCATCGCGATCACCGGGCCCTGGGCGCGGCGGCCGTCTCGGCCGGAAGGGTCTCACGCGGGAAGGTGATGGTGCTGACCTTGGCGTCCAGCCCCTGCACTACCGCCGCCGTCAGGTCGGCGGCCGGATTGCCGCCCATCATCGCCTCGCGCGTCAGCAGGAGACCGCATTTGCGGCTCGCATACACCTGGGCGATGACCGGCTGGGCCTGGGTCGCGATACCGCCCAGGGCCTTGACCCGCGTCGCCTCGATCTCGCGCCCGCGCAGCGCGGCCTTGCGCTGAAGGGCGTCCCAGCGCGCAGCCAGCGGCTTGCCGCGCTCCTCGAACTGAACCGGCGTCAGCGTCGCCTTCTGGGCTTCGAGCGCCTTGAGATCGGTCTCGATCGGCGCACGTTCGGCATCGATCTCGGCCTGGGCCTGCTTGGAAAGCTCCAGCAGGCGCGCATTGGCGGCCTGACCGACCTTGGCGTTGGCCAGCACGGCGTCGCGGCTGAGCACGCAGACCCCCGGCACCAGCGGGCCGACCAAGGCCTCGCCGGACGGCGCGGACGATCCCGTCGGCCCCTGGGCGAATGCAGACGAGCCCAGGAAGCTCAGGCCAACGGCGGAAACAACGGCGATCGAATGTCGGATCATCGGTCCAACCCAGGAGAAGCAGCGCGGTCACAGCCGAGCATGCCTGTTCCTAGAGCCTCCCCACGCCCCACGAACCTGTGGGTTTCAACAGGCGGTCGGGACCACGCCAACCTGTGGGAACCCACAGGGTTTGGCGCTGGGGACTTATGTCATTGACCAGCACCTTCCCCTTTCGCGCCGTGAAATCCGTGATGTCGTCCGCGCCCGATCGCTTCCTTGATCGAACCATCATGACGCCAGACGAGCCGCCCGTGGTCGTCTGCGTGGGCGTCGCCGGATGGAAGCGCAAGGCCGTCGGCCGGATGGTCGCAGACTTGAACGCCGGCGTTGCGCCGCGCTTCGTTGGCGACGCGGCCTCGGCGATCCGGCTGGCTCGCTCCAGGAACGGCGCGGTCGGCGTGTGGCCGTCTCGCGCGCCGAACGGCCTGGCCCGGCGCGCTCGGGCCGCCGGCGTTCCGCTGGTCCGCATCGAGGACGGGTTCATCCGTTCGTCCGGGCTGGGCGCGCAGTGCCACCCCCCCGCCTCGATCGTGCTGGATCGGGCCGGCGTGCATTTCGACCCGAGCCGTCCCAGCGACCTGGAGAACCTGCTGGCCGGCGGCCGCTTCGGCTCCGCCTTGCTGGAGCGCTCCGAGCGCCTCGTCCGACAAATCGTCGACCTGGGCGTCACCAAGTACAACCTGGCGGGCGAAGCGCCCTGCGCGGCGTTAGTCGAAGGCGCGGGGCGCCGCATCGTCCTGGTCGTCGGCCAGGTGGAGGATGACCTGTCCGTACGCCTGGGCGGCGCGGGCGTCGCCGGCAACCTGGACCTGCTGCGCCGAGCGCGAGCGGCAGAACCCGACGCGATGATCCTCTATCGCCCCCATCCCGACGTGGAGGCGGGGCATCGCAAAGGCCTGCTCTCCGATCACGAGGTTCTGCGCCATGCCGACCACGTGGTTCGCGGCCAGGCCCTGCCCGCCCTTCTGTCGAGCGTGGACGCCGTGCATGTGCTGACGTCCCTGACGGGTTTCGAGGCGTTGCTGCGCGGGCGCGAGGTGGTGACCCACGGGCAGCCCTTCTACGCGGGATGGGGCCTCACGCGAGACCTCACGCCGCCGCCTCGCCGGGGCCGTCGCCTTTCGCTCGCCGAACTGGCCGCGGCCGCACTGATCCTCTACCCCCGCTACATCGATCCCCGCAGCGGCGAGCCCTGCTCACCCGAAACGCTCGTGGCCTGGCTGGGCCATCCGACCAAGTCCCGTCCCGCCTTGCTGCCCTGGTTCCGGCGCCGGCTGGGCGAAGCCCGGCGCGGCGTCTCACGTCTTGGCCTTGAGCCCGGGCAAGCGGCGCGGGCATGAACAGCCTCGTCCCTCACAGTCAGGCCTTCGGGGCGGCGAGCCCGTTCGGCCGCGCCCTTGTCGACGGCCCCGAGATCGTGCTGGACCTTTCGCGGCTGCTGTCGCGAGTGCTGCACCCCACCCCTACGGGCGTCGACAGGGTCGAGATGGCCTATGCGCGGACGCTGCTGCAGCGGGCTCCTGACCGCGTCCGGCTCGCCGCGACCCACCCCCTGGGCTGGCACGGCCGTCTCCCCGCGCGGGCGGCGCGGGATTTCCTGGACTCCACCGCGCGCCGCTGGTCTGGAGAAGACCACCGCGGGACCGGCTGGAGCCGCTGGCGAAACGCGCTCGACGCCAGCATCCGGCTGGCGCCTGTTCCCTACCGGTCTTCATCCAGGGCGGGGCGCTCCATCTACCTTCACCTCTCATCGAGGGGATTGGAGCGCGCCGAGCTTTTCGAGGCGATCCTGAGGCGCGAGCGCGCACGCTTCGTCCCCTTCGTGCACGACCTGATCCCCCTGGATCATCCGGAGTACGGCCGCCCGGGCGGCGAGGCCCTCTACAGGCGAAAGATAGCGACCGTGACTGCGCTCGCCTCGGCCGTCCTCGTCAACTCCGAAGCCACGGCGGAACGGCTGGCGCCGTATCTGCGCGCCGCGGGGCGATCGATACCGCTGCATGTGGCCCCGCTGGCGCCGACCTTCGCCCCACCCACGACCTCTCCGGCGTCCGGAGCGCCCTACTTCGTGATGGTCGCCACACTGGAGCCCCGCAAGAACCATCTGCTGCTGCTGAACGTCTGGCGGCGGATGATCGAGACCCACGGCGCCGAGGCGGTTCCGCGACTGGTCCTGGTGGGCCGGCGCGGCTGGGAGAACGAGAACCTGCTCGACATGCTCGATCGCTGCCCCGCGCTGGAGGCCGTGGTCGTCGAGCGCAACGGCCTTGCCGATCGTCAGGTCCGCGACCTGATCGCCGGCGCGCGCGCCCTGCTGCTGCCTTCGTTCGCCGAGGGGTTCGGCCTGCCGGTGGTCGAGGCCCTGGCCCTGGGCACGCCGGTGATCGCCAGCGACCTGCCGGCCCTGCGCGAAGCGGGCGGCGGCGTCAGCGAGCATCTCGACCCGATGGACGGCCCGGGCTGGATGCACGCGGTGCTCGACTACGCCGCGCCGACCTCCCCGCGCCGAGACGCCCAACTGGCCCGGATGCGCGACTGGCGCGCGCCCACCTGGCGCTCGAGAGTCGACGACGTGCTCGAGTTCCTGGCGGCGCTGCCATGACCGCCCAGCGCCGCGCCGGACGCGATGAAAACAGCCTGGCCAGGCTGTTCCGAGGGCTGGACGTGCAGCGACACGTCGTCGGCGCCCTGATCATGCGCGAGCTTCACACCCGATATGGCCGGGAGAACATCGGCTATCTGTGGATGATCGTAGAGCCGATGCTGCTAGCCGTCGCCGTCGCCCTGCTGCACGGCAACAGCGGCGGACTTCACGCCAAGGATCTGCAGCCGGTCCCCTTCGCCCTGGGCGGCTACTGCGTCTTCATGGTCTTCCGGTCGGTCATCGGGCGCGCGGAATCGACGATCGAGGCCAACCGCCCCCTGCTTTTCCACCGATCCGTGACGATCTTCGACATGCTTCTGGCGCGGGCGGTGCTGGAGGGCGTGGCCACCTTCGCCGCCCTGGCGATCCTCCTGGCCGGGGCCTGGGCCCTGGGCCTGGCCCAGCCCCCGGCGCGCCCGCTGACCTTCTTCGCCGCCTACGCGCTGATGCTGTGGTTCGCCTTCGCCCTGTCGCTTTCGATCTGCGCGGCCTCCTACCTGAGCAAGGCGGTCAGCAAGTTCGTGCATCCCCTCACCTACATCGCCATGCCGATCTCCGGCGCGTTCTTCACCCTGAGCTGGATCCCCGAGCCGTTCCGCGGCTGGCTCGTCTGGTCGCCGCTCAACCAAATCTTCGAAATGCTGCATGTCGGCCAGTTTCAAAGCGTCGACGGCGTCTACCTGGCCCCCTTCTACGTCGTGCAATGGTGCCTGGCCCTGACGCTCGCGGGCCTGCTGGCCCTGCGAGCCCTGCGGCCGCGCGTGCATCTGGGCTGACCGATGCGCGCCTTCCCCTTCCTCAAGCGCGAGACCCCATGATGGACGGCTACGCCCCCACGGCCGAGCCCGCCGCGCCTGACCGCCCCGTCGGATCGCCCCGCGCCTGGACACCTGCGCGCGCCCCCTCGGAGCTTCGCCGGCCTTCCTGGCGCGATCGTCTCGCACCCTGGCGGGGCTTTCTGCTCGTCGTGCTCCTGCCGACGATCCTGGTCGCCGGGTTTGAGTATCTGGTCGCCGCCGATCAGTATGAATCCGAGGCGCATTTCATCCTCCGCGGCGCCCAGCCCAATGGCGGCGGCGGCGGCCTTGGCCAGTTGCTGGGCCTGGGCGGCGCTAGCCCGAACGCGACCGAGGCCTACGGCGTCAGCGACTATCTGCTGTCCCACGACGCCGTCGCGGCCGCTCGCCGCACGCTGGACCTGCCAACGCTGTTCCGACGACCGGAAGCCGATCCGGTCACGCGCCTGTGGTCGGGCCAGCCCCAGCCGGAGACCCTGCTGAAGTACTATCGCCGGCAGGTGGACGTGCGGTTCGACGCAGAGAGCGGCATCACCAGGCTCAGCGTGAGGGCCTTCCGTCCGGCGGACGCCCGCGACCTGAGCGAAACCCTGCTCCGCCTCGGCGAGGCCAGGATCAACACGCTGAATCAACGGTCGTTCGACAACAGCCTGTCGGTGGCCCGCCGCCAGCTGGCCGAGGCCGAGGCCGGGGTCGCCGCCTCGCAGGCGACGCTGACCGGTTTCCGGCAGAGCGGTCGCGACATAGATCCAGAACGTTCGGGGGCAGCCCAGATCGCGCTGGTCTCGGGCCTCTCCCAGCAACTCGCGCAGGCCCGCGCGCAGCTGGACGGCATGGGACGTTCCGTCTCGCAGGCCAGCCCGCAATACATAGCGCTCGCCGCCCAAGTGCGCGGACTTGAAGCCCAGGTCGCCGCCGCCCAGGGGCGCCTTGCCGGAACGTCCAGCTCGATCGCGCCCGGACTGGGAGCCTACGAAGGCCTCAGGCTGAAGCAGCAGTTCGCGGCCAAACGCTACGAAGCTGCGGCCCAGGCGCTGGAGACCGCGCGCGAACGCTCGCTGACCCAGCAGACCTTCCTGGTGCGGGTCGTCGAACCGAACCTGCCCGGCAAGGCTCTTCACCCCCAGCGGCTGAAGATCACGGCCACCGTCTTCTTTTCACTTCTTCTAACCTATGCGGTTGGCTGGTTGATCCTGGCTGGCGTCCGCGAGCATGCAGGCTGACCATGTCACTCGCCCTGAAGCTGCACAAATCCGCCGGCGTGCCGGTGACCGCCGCCGTTCACCGGTTGCTGGTCAAGGCCAACGACTCCCGGGACGCCAAGCAATGGGGGCAAGCGGCGCAAGGTTACGCCGAGGCCCTGACGCTCGCGCCCGACCTCGCCCACATCCACACTCAGCACGGTCACGCCCTCAAGGAACTGGGAGACCTGCCCGCGGCGCGAGCAGCCTATCTTCGGGCGATGACGTTACGGCCCGAAACGGCCGAGCCGCATCTTCACCTGGGCCACCTGCACAAGGTCGAGGGCGACATCGCCGCGGCCGCCCGCAGCTATCTGAGCGCGGCCAGGATCGATCCGGACCATCCCGAGGCTCTACTCGAACTCAGCGACCTGGCCGCCCAGGGGTCCGACGTGAAACCCGCGGATCTGATATCGCTCCTGCACCTGCGGGAGCGGGGAACCCGCTCCGGCGACTCCCTGGACTGGCTCTCGCCGCCGTCGGAAACCACGCACGCCGACGCGCCCAGCCAGGGCGAAGACGGGGCGTCGGCCGGTCCCGCACTGGTCTTCGACGTATCCGATCTGATTTCCTACTTCCGAAACGCCCGCCTGCCGACGGGCATCCAGCGCGTGCAGATCGAGACCATCGCCAGCGCCCTGCGGTCGAAATCCCGTCGCGTGCAGGTCTGCGTCTTCGCCGAGCAGCGTGACGAATGGCTAGAGATCGCGCCGACGGCCTTCCTCGAACTCTGCAGCCTCAGCCTGGCCAGCGGCGATCGGCAGGCGCCGGAGTGGAGCACGGCCATCACCCGCATGCGGCTGATGATGAACCTGGCCGACCCGATCGTCTTTCCCCAAGGCGCCTTCCTGATCAATCTGGGCACTTCGTGGTGGCTGCAGAACTACTTCCTGTTCGTTCGCCAGGCCAAGGCGCTGCATGGCATCCGCTACGTGCCCTTCGTCCACGACCTGATCCCGATCGTGGCGGGCGAGCATTGCACCAAGGCCCTCACCCAGGACTTCATCAGTTGGGCCATCGGCGCCGTCGAGCACGCCGACTTCTTCCTGGTGAACTCGGAGGCGACCAAGCGCGACCTGCTGGCGATGGTCGAGACCCTTGGCCAGACAGTGGATCCGGACACGATCGCCGTCGTCCACCTGGACGCCGATTTCCGCAAGGCCGACACGCCGTCCGCGCCTGAAGCGGCCCTGGCCGACTGGGGTCTGCGTCGCGAGCCCTTCGTGCTGTTCGTGTCGACCATCGAGTCCCGAAAGAACCACCTGGGGGCTTTCGAGGCCTGGATCGCGCTGATCCGGAAGCACGGCATACGCAACGTTCCCAAGCTGGTCTGCGTCGGCAATCGCGGCTGGCTCAACGACGCCGTCTACGCCCAGCTCGACGCCCACGAAGGCCTGCGCGAACGCGTGGTGATGCTGTCGGGACTGTCCGACGCCCAGTTGGCCAGGCTGTACCAGTCCTGCCTCTTCACGCTGTATCCGAGTTCTTACGAGGGCTGGGGCCTGCCCGTCACCGAGTCCCTCTGCTACGGCAAGGTTCCCCTGACGTCCGATGCGTCTTCTCTGCCCGAGGCCGGCGGCCCCTTCGCCGTCAGGTTCGAGGCCGGCGACACGCCGCAGTTGATCGAGGCGCTGGAAAAACTGATGTTCGATCCAGGGCTTCGCGCCGACTGCGAACGAAAGATCGCTGAGGCGTTTCGCCCGCGGGCCTGGAGCGAGATCGCCGACCAGATGGCCGAGCAGATCGGCCGGTGGTCCCGACGGGATTCGCCGCGACGGCGTCACGCCTCTGCCCAGCTGGGTTTCTACCACCCCATCACCCGCAATTTCGCCACCCGCATCTGGCGCGGCATGCGTTCGGCAGAAGCCTTCCGCGCGGGGGGCGGCTGGTGGGCCCCCGACGACTGGGGCTGCTGGAGCAAGCCCCGCGGAGCGCGGCTGGAAATCGCCCTGCCCACGACATCGGAGCCGCTGCGCTTCTACCTGCGCCTCCACGGCCTGCCGACGCGCTCCACCACCTACGAAGTCAGGGTCTCCGACGCGAGCCGGGTGATGTCAGGCGTCCTGGCCTCGGGCGAGTTCAAGTGGCTGGCCTGCGACGTCGCCCCCTCCCCTGACCGTACGCTGTACGTCACTCTCAAGGGCGGAGAGACCGAGAACCTGGCCCACGTCACGGGCGGTCTGGATGCACGTGTCGTCAGCGTCGGTCTTAGCGGCTTCTTCCTTTGCGCCGCCAACGACACGAACGCCCGCACCGCCTTCCTGGAAGCCGTCACGCTCAACCAGATGGACGACCTGTCCTTCGGCCGGGAGTTCAGCGAGCAGCCGGATCGCCTTGGCGAGCATTTCCAGTGAACGATCTGGACAGGCCCTCATCATCGCAGGACCGCCCGGCCACCGCCTTCGACGTCGAGGCCTGCTATCGGACGTTTCTGGGGCGCGAGTGCGAAACGCCGGAGATCGCCAAGGCGCACCTGACCGACGCCCCCTCCGTCTGGGCGCTGATCGATCGCTTCCAGGCCTCGGCCGAGGCCCGTCGATACAGGATCCATGCCGCCGCCCAGGACATCTGCCAGGATCAGGACGGGCGCGGCGTCGAGCTCACGCTCGACGAGGTCCAGGCCCGAGCCCTCTCAGCGCAGGTCGAAGCCGTCTGGTCGCGCTATGGGCGCGAGGAGGCGTTCTTTTCGGTGCTGACCAATCCCCGCTATCTCTCCAGCACCCTACGGGACGAGCACGTCGAGGAATTCTACGCGACGGGCGCGGCCGAGGTAGACCGGTTCATGGAGGCCTGCCGCCGTAACGGCGTGGAGCCGGATCCGGCCTGGTCGGTGCTGGAACTGGGGTGCGGCGTCGCGCGCATGGGCGAAGCGTTCGCCGAGCGGTTCTCCACCTATTCCGGCGTCGACATAAGCGCGGGACACCTGGCGCTCGCCCGGGATCGCTTGAACAAACGCGGCGTGCACAACGCGAACCTGAGGCTGCTGACCGATTTCCTGGCCGCCGACGACGGTTACGACGTCTTCTTTTCGGTGATCGTCCTGCAGCACAATCCGCCGCCCATCATCCACAAGCTGCTCGACCTCAGCCTGCGCCGGCTCAATCCGGGCGGATACGCCTGCTTCCAGGTTCCCTGCTTCCTCTACGGCTACCAGTTCGAGACCGGTCGTTACCTGGCCGAGATCGACCGGCCCGAAATCATGGAGATGCACGCCCTGCCCCAGCGCCATGTCTTCGACCTGCTGGCCCGCCACGGCCTGCGCCCCATAGAGGTTGTGCCCGACGGCCGGATCGGGTCAATCGGCGTCTCCTACAGCTTCCTGGCCCGAAAGGCCGACTGATCCGGGCGCCCACGCCCGATCATTTGGCGATGACCTTGGCCGTGTAGATCGGCGTGAAGAACTGGTTGAGGACCTGGATGAGCTTGGTGGACTGGTTCGCGCGAGCGTTGGCGACATAGATCACGTCTCGCGGACGCATCTCGAAGCCCTGGGCCAGGAAGTAGCTCTGGGCTTTCAGCAGGTCCAGGCGATAGGCCACGGGCCTGGCGCCCGCGACCGGCGCGCCGTCGGCTGCGCTGGGCTCGTAGCGGAACACGAAGACGGCGGACGCGTCCGCCTGCTGGTCGTTGGGCCCGCCGGCCCTGGCGATCGCCTCGGCCAGCGACACCCTGGGCGTCTGGAACGGCGTCTCCGACACCTTGCCGGTGGCTCCGAAGATCGTGAAGGTTCGGGGCTGATAGGCCACGACGATGCGATCGCGCGGCCGCAATGGGACATCCTCGGCCGAGCCCGCGGCGAGGGTCGCCAGCGGCGCAGAGACGGTCCGCCCGTCTCGACTAAGCTGCACGACGCTGTCCTGGACGGCGTTCACGGGTCCGCCGGCCAGGGCGACGGCGTCCAGAAGCCGCTCGCCCGTCAGGCTCAAAGGAACACGGCCAGGCTTCTTGACCTCGCCCATGACCATGACGGTGTTGGCGACGTTGTCGCGCACGCTGACCACGACCTGAGGGTCCTGCGACTTGTCGCGCAAGGCGTGCGCGATGCGGCCGGCCAGCGCGTCGGGGGTCTGGCCGGCCGCGTGCAGGCGACCGATCCACGGCAGGTTCACCGCGCCGTCCTGGCCGACCACGACGGGCGGAAGGATCTCGGCGGCGCCGGACGGCGGCGACAGGCCGCCTCCCGGGGCGAAAGTCGAACGCGCGGCGAAGAGAGCGGCGCCGATCTCATAGATGGAGATCTGCAGGACGTCGCCGGGCCCCAGAAGATCCGCCGGCGCGGCGGCCCCCGCATCCAGCAGACCGGTCGCCCCCGCGACCGGCCGCGAAGCCAGGAACGCCAGGACGGCCTGATCGATGTCGAATATCTCGAAATCGCGCGTGCGACGCTGCTCTGCGCCGATGGCGGCGGCGGTCGGCCCGCTGGCCGGCAGGCTAGCGCAGGCGTTCAGCATCAGAAGCGCCGAGGCGGCGCCGATCATGGAGGCGGCGCGAAACCGCGGTCGGGCGATGAGGGTCACGCTGTGTCTCCGAAATGCTCGCGCAGCGGCGAGATCAGGGGGTCTTCGTCCAGCAGCCGGGCATGGAGAGCCCACAAGCGGCGGCGATAGGCCGACATCGAAAAGGCCGCCGCCCGCTGCCGCCCGGCCTCGCGCAGTCGCACCCGCAAGGCGTCCTCGCCGTTCAGCCGGCGAAGCGACTGGGTCATGCCCGGCACGTCGTACGGATCGACAAGGCAGCCTGCGTCGCCCACCACCTCGGCCAGCGCGCCGGCGGCCGAGGTCATCACCGGCGCCCCCAGGGTCATGGCCTCCAGCACCGGCAGGCCGAAGCCCTCATAGAGGGACGGAAACGCGACGGCCCGCGCACCGCGGATAAGGGTGCGCAGATGGTCCGCCGGCAGATAGTCGATCCTGCGGATCCGGTCGGCGCCCGGCAGCCGCATGCCGTGCGCGCCCTCCAGCAGCTTCAGCTCGTCGTCGGCCAGCCAGGCGCGCGGCCCCACCAGCACCAGCGGCGTCTCCAGTTCGGCCGCAAGATAGGCCTCGATGAGCCGGCCCACGTTCTTCTTCGGCTCGATCGCGCCGAAGAACAGGAAATAGCCTTCGGGCTTCAGGTCGAACAGCGCCCGCAGACGCGCCGCCAGCGCCCCCTCGCCGGGCGCCGCCCCTGGCGGCGGCACAGCCTGGTAGGTGTTGGTCACTCGCGCGGGATCGATGGGAAAGAAATCCAGGATGTCCCGGCGCGAGGTCTCGGAGACGGTGACGATGTGGTCGCCCTGGGCCAGGCATTCGCGAAGCAGCCTGTCGTGATAGATCTTGTCGTCGAGCGTCGTGAACGGCAGCCGCAGCGGCACCAGGTCGTGCACGGTATAAAGGTTCAGCGCTCCCTCCAGCCGGAGCGGCAGCGGATAGCTCCAATGCATGATCGCCGGCGGGTCCGGCAGGCGCACGGTGAGGAAACGGCCGTAGCGTCGGAAATGGCGAGCCGCCAGGGGATAGAGGCCGCCGAGGGTGAACAGGCGGTCGAAGGCCGGCAACCTGGGCGCGCCCTCACGCACCACCCGCCCGGAGATGACCACCTCGCTGGGCTCGCGGACCGTGGGTAGCATGAAGGCGCGCCGCATCGCCTGGCGAAGCGTGACGCGCCCCGCCGCCTCAGTGCGCCGCTGGGCGAGCCGCTCGAAGAACAGGGTCTCGCGCAACGCCTCCGGCGCGGCCTTGGGCACGTCCAGCCCGTAGATCACGTCGATCGATCGTCCGAGCCCCTGCAGCGCCTCGCTCAGGGCATGCCCATAGGTGGCCACACCCGTGCCCCGCGGCAGGGCGAGATTGAAGCCATCCAGGCCCACTCGATCGCGACGCACTACGCTGATCCCGTCAGGCGGCATGCGACACGCGCCAATACTTCATCGATAGACGATGAATCACCCCTATATTCAAAGATTCTCTATAAATTGCATCAAATACATTCGACAAATGTTGACGTGATGGAAAATACACTCCATTCATCAACTGGTAGATGGAGATTTTCCGGTCATGATTATCTTCGATCACGTCAGCAAGACCTATCGCGGAAGCAATCTGACGCGACGCGTCCTCGAGGACGTGAGCTTCCAGATCCGTCCCGGCGAGGCGTTGGGGATCTGCGGCGCGAACGGCGCCGGCAAGTCGACCCTGCTGAGGTTGATCGCCGGGGTCGAACGCGCTTCCTCGGGTCGAGTGACGCGCGACATGTCGGTGTCTTGGCCCATCGGTTACAGCAGCTGCTTCCAGGGCAGCCTGACGGGCGCGGACAACGCGCGCTTCATCGCCCGCATCTACCGTCAGCCCATCGAACCGCTGCTGGCTTTCGTCGAGGACTTCGCCCAGCTGGGAGCTTACTTCCATCAGCCGGTGAAGACCTACTCGGCGGGCATGGCCGCGCGCCTGGCGTTCGCTGTGTCGCTGGCGATCGACTTCGACTGCTACCTGATCGACGAGGTAACCGGGGCCGGCGACGAACGCTTTCGTCAGCGCTGCCACGACGCCCTCTCGCATCGTCGCGCCACCGGCGCGCTGGTGATGGTGTCCCACCACCCCGACACCCTGAACACCTACTGCGACCGGGGCGCGGTGCTGCAGGACGGACAACTGCGCTTCTACGACACGATCGGCGAGGCGATCGAGGTCCATCACGCGGCCCAGCGCGCCGACGCCTGACAGCGGGCTCATCGACGCAGCACCAGCATCTGGTCGCTGGCCACCGGAGCGGCGAGCACCTCGGCCCGGCTGACGGGCCGCAGCCCGCGGCGTGGATCGGCCAGTTCCAGGGAAAAGCCCGCCTGCGTCAATTCACTCAGGAACGCGCCCGAGTCCGGATAACGGGCCGCGGCGAATTCCAGCAGCACGCACAGCGGTCGCCCCTGGTCGATCAGGCCCTTCATGCCGCGCCAGATCGCCTGCTCCGAGGCCTCGGCGTCGATCTTGACGACATCGACCCTGGGGATCTCGGCGAAGCCGTCGAGGCGACGCGTGTGCAGGACGCCAGAACCGCCGCGCAGCTCGGAGGTCTCGGCCGGCTGGATGTGCCCGCCGCCCGGCCGGCCCGGCGGGACCACCAGGCGCACGGCGACGCCGTCACGATCGGAGAGCGGCCACGGATGGACCTGGGTCATGGCGTCGAAGCCGTTGATGGCCGCCGATCGCGCCAGACGCCCCCGCAAGGCGGCGTTGGGCTCGAAGGCGTGGACCTGTCCGCCCGGCCCCGTCAGGTCCGCCATCAGCAGGCTGAAGTAGCCCAGGTGGGCGCCGACATCGACACAGACCATGCCGGGCTTGATCAGCCCCAGAAGAGTCCGGGTGACCCACAGCTCCCAAAAGCCGTCCAGCAGAAGATGAGCCGAGACATCGTCGTCCCGAGTATCCACCAGCATCTTGTAGCGGCCCAGCACCCGGCACAGCGCGGAGCCGTCGCCCAGATAGGCGTTGGCGCACAGCCCTCGGACGGCGGCCTCGACCTTGGCCGGGGGCGCGGTTTCCAGGCGGCGCAAAGCCAGGCGCGACGCCCCGCCGTGATCCAGGCGCGCGCGAATTTGATCGATGACACGCACCACGTCGAAACCGTCCACCCCGAGGCCCGCGAGCGCTTCGCAGCCCAGGCGAGAAGGCCCCGTATGAAGGTGTGACGCACCTGTGGATTTCCACAGGATCGGACGAGCATCACCCTCGTAAACGCCGCCCACTCCCATCGCGGCCGGCCGGACGCGGCTATTCGCGCATCGCCTGAACCGGGGCCGGCCTCGCCGCGCCGTAACTTCCAGCGGCTCCGAACGCGCCCAGCAGAAGGCCGGCGATGGCGATGCCCCCGACGCCGAGCGCGCTGGTCGCATAGGCCAGGACGGTCAGGAAGTGGATCCAGTCCAGATCCAGCCGGGCGAACGCCTTGACCAGCAGCAAGGCGACGCTGCCGACATACCCGCTGGCGTCGGCCACGTAGATCAGGACCCCCGCCGTACCCACGGTGCCGGTCGCCGCGATCATGCGGTCGAACAGCATGCCGTTGAAAGGCGTATAGGCCATGTAGAGACCCGCCCCGCTGGCGACCATCCAGCCGACCGGTCCCAGCAGACGGGCCTGGTGCAAGCCGGTCGAGGCGCCCAGCAGAACGAGCCCGCCCGCGATGAAGACCAGGTTGAAGCCGACGGCGCGCTTGTTGTCCTTCACTCGGATCAGGGCGGCCAGCCCGACCAGCACCAGCAGGGCGACCGGCAACTCCGAGACGCTGAACATCGCCGCAGCGTCCTTGAAGCCGAGCTCGGCCCAGATTTCGGCCGAGAAGTTGTCGCGGAAATCCCGCACCGCCGTCAGCAGCACATAGACCGCGACCAGCACCGCCAGCACCGGTCCGTGGGCCGCCAGCAGCGCGGCGCGGTCCTTGGCCGACATCGGGGCTCGCCGCACGCGCTGGACCTCGTCCTCGGCGTCGGGCGGCGGCATCTGGGCCAGGCCGGCGACTGCGACGAACAGCAGCGGCGCGAACAGCAGACCGGTCAGGGCCGGCATCCAGCGGTCGTCCACACCTGCCAGCAGCAAGGCCTTGCCCACCGATTTCACGACGCCCGAGGCCAGGATGAAGCTGGCGCACAGCATGGCGCCGAGCGCCTCGGACAACCGCCGCCCCTCCAGGAAGCCGAACACCAGTCCCCAGATCATCCCCAGGCCAAGGCCGTTCGCGAACAGGGCCAGAGGCGCCAGCGCGGGCGGCAGCAGGCCCAGCGCCACCAGGGCCAGCTCCGATCCGCCGACCAGCAGCAGGATGGCCAGCGCCCGTCGGCCAGGCGGCGTCTCCGAAACGACCTTGACCCCGACCACCTTCGACAGCGCGTAGCCGGCGACCTGGGCGATCACCAGGACGATCTTGAAATCGATGGCGAAGGGCCAGCCGGCGACGTCGCTCCAGTCGGCGGCCGCGAACGGCTTGCGATAGGCGTACATTGAGAAATAGGCGGCGAAGGCGGCCAGGCCGCCATAGGCTGCGAACGCCCAACTCGGGGCCCGCGACAGCCAGCGCCCGACCAGGCCTTGCGCCGCGCCGCTCACCGTGGCGTCTCGCCGGCCGCGATGCGGGCCTCGATGTCGGACAGCACCGCCGGCAGTTCGGCGATGCTCTCGATCACGTAGTGAGCGCCGGCTTCGCGCAGGGCTTCGACCGCGACCTCGATACGAGCGGCCCGCTCGGCGATCGGCAGAGCGGCCAGGTCCTCGGCGCTCAGGCCGACGCCATTGCCCGACGCGGACAGGCCGACCGTCCAGGCGCCGACCTCCAGCCCCTCCCCGATCCCGACCACCGCGTCGTCGACCTTGACGCAGGCCCGCGCCGGCCAGACGCCGAGCTCGACCAGGGCTTTCCACATCATCAGCGGCGAGGGCCGTCCCGCCGCCGTCTCGCCGGCGCAGACAACGACCTCGGGCGCATAGCCCAGCTTGGCCGCCAGCGGCAGGATGTCGGCCATCATCGGCCGGGTGTAGCCGGTGGTCGAACCGATCCGGACGCCGCGCGCCTTCAGGTCGGCCGCCACCTCGGCCGCACCGGGGATCAGGGCCGCGCAGGTGCGGGCCGCCTCGCGCATGCGGGGCTCGACCGCATCGTGCAGACGGTCGACGTCGGCTTCGGTCGAGACCACGCCATAGCGCTCGCGCCACAGGCCGGCGATGCGCGGCATGGCCAGCAGCGCGCGCACGTGATCCCGCTTTGCCTTGCCCATATCCGCCCGCGCCTCGGCCTCGGATATCTCGATGCCCGCCTGGCCGAACACATCGCGCAGAGCCACGACAGGCGCGCGACAGCCGAAGTCGATCATGGTGCCGGCCCAGTCGAAGACGACGGCCTGGATGGGCGACCGGCTCATGCGGCGGCTCCTTGCTGGGGTAAGTCGTAAAGGCCGGCGATGACGTCCTCGGCCAAGCCGAAGGCGGTCGAGGCGCCGGTGCCGCTGGTCACGGTCACCAGGCGCACGCGCGGCATGGGGGCTTCGACCAGACTGTGGCCCTGGGCGGACGCATAGGTGCCGGTCCAGCGCTCCAGCACCGGCGGCGGAGCCTGGCCGAATACCGCCGCGAACTCGTCCAGGATCAGGGCGTCGACGTCGTCGCGGGCGAAGGGATCGGGCGTTGCGGCGTAATGGTGGCTGTCACCGACAACGAGCGAGCCGTCGGCGCTCTGCACCACGATCAGGTGGACGCCATGGGCCAGATGCCCGGCCTGCTCGGCCTCGAGCCGCGCCCGCAGGACGCCCGCTTCCGGCAGATCGGCATAGCCCAGGTAACGGACCAGCCCGAGGTCCGACATCACCGGCGCCGGCAGACGCCAGCCCGGATCGGCCAGCCGCAGCATCTGAAGCTTGCAGCGGGTGACCTCGGCCCGCGCGAAGTGGTCGGGGAACAGGGTGACGAGGTCATCGCCCGGGCAGACGACGATGGTCTCGGCCCGCACTGGCCCTGCCGAGGTTTCCAGCCGTCCGGTCTCGACGCCGCGCACCGCCGCGCCGCGCAGGAAGGTGACGCCGTGGACGGCTGCCAGCCAGGCGGCCAGGCGCGGGATGGCGGTGCGGGATTCCACCCGCAGGTCGACCTCGCTGGTCAGGGCGCCCAGCACCTCGCCGCCGCCCGGCAGGCGATCGGACAGGGCGGCGGCCTCGCGCCAGGCGCAGCCCTCGGCCATCTCGGTTTCGAGGAAGGCCTCCAGCACTGCCCTGGCCTCGGGCCGACGCGCGACCATGGTCAGGCCGCGCTGCAGCACCTCGATCCCGGCCGGACCGGCGATCTCGTTCCAGACCTCGGCGGAGCGCCGCGCTCGGCGCCAGACCATGCCCCGCGCCTGGCCAGTGACGGTCACGAAGCCGAAGTTGCGCACCGAGGCGCCGTTGGCCTGGGCGTCGCGGTCCACGACCACCACCCGCTTGCCGAGACGGGCGGCCGCCAGGGCGTGGGCCAGGCCCACGACGCCCGCGCCGACCACGGCCAGATCGAATTGCTGTTCCAAGTTCGTCATCCCGAGAAACTGGTGACCGAAGATTTGAGAGAAGGCGGCCGCGCGGGCTGAGGGGATCGATGCGGCCCGCGCGGCCTGGGGTCGGTCTAGAAGCTGAAGTTCAGACCAACCGAGACGGTGCGTGGCGCACCGCGCGTGTAGCGCTGGGTGAACTCGTCCAGCATGCCGCCGATGTACTTCTCGCCCAGCAGGTTGGTGACATTCAGCTGCAGGTCGACGGCGCGACCGTTCTCCAGCGGCAGGCGATAGCCTGCCGACAGGTCGACGATCGTGTAGGCGGGCAGGTAGAGGCTGGGGGTGTTGGGCGCGTCGCCGGCGGTCTTGCCGGTATACTTGCCGCGAAGCCCTGCCCGGAAATTGTCGCGGCTGTAGTCCAGGCCCAGCGACACCAGGGTCGAAGGCGCGCCGGGCACGTCATTGCCCTTGGCCACGGGCTTGACCGCGCCGGCGTTGGCCGTGCCGCCGGTGAAGCCCTCCTGGTAGACGGAGTCGTTCAGGGTCAGCGCCGCGCTGGCCTTGAAGGCCTCGCTCAGCTCGTAGACCAGGCTGGCCTCGACACCCTTGCTCTCGATGCCTTTGCCAGTGTTGGCGTAGGCGCCGGAGGTGCCGGCCGTGTAGTTGATGCCGCCGCTGGAGCCGCTCGGCCCGCCGGTGATGAAGTCGGCCGAGTAGAAGGTGATCGCGTTCTTGTAGTCGATGTAATAGGCCGTGACCTGGGCTGAGAACCGCGGGCCATGGAAACGCAGGCCGGCCTCGAAGTCGTCGGCCACCGAGGACTTCAGCTTGCTGGTGTCGGTCTGGGTCTTTTCCAGCGCCCAATCGCCCACCGCCCCGTAGTTCTGGGAGAAGCCGGCGAAGGCCTGCAGGCCGTCGTTCACGCGATACAGCGCGCCCAGGCTGAACAGCACGTCGGAGTCGGCGTTGATGGCCGTCTTCAGCGGGGCGGTCAGCTTGCCGTAGGCGTCCCAGCCGTCGGTCTCGCCCTCGATGTCGATCAGATATTTCTGGACGCCGCCGGTCAGGGTCAGGTCGCCCAGGGTCCAGGTATCCTCGACGTAGAACTTCCACTGGTCGGTGGAAAAGCGCTGCATGAAGTCGATGAGCTGCGGCGCCTCGTAATAGTCGGGCCCCTTGCGGACATCGACGATCTGGCGCCAGGCCCGGCCGAAGTCGCGATCCAGCTTCTCGTACCAGACGCCCGCCTCGACCTTGTGCCGGCCGAAGGCGAACTTGCCCTTCGAGGTGAAGCCGTAGCGGTCGTGGCCATAGAGGCTGGTGCGGTAAGTCTGCAGCGGCGTGCAGGAGGCCGAGACAGCCCCGCCAGCGCCGTAGCACAGCGACGAGGTGATCCGGGTTCCGTCGACGTCGGTATAGTCGACGCCCTGGACGACCGCGCGCTGACGACCCGCCGCGTCGGTCCAGCCGTAATAGGCGCGCTTGCGGCTGGAGCCCGGGGCCGTACCGCCGGCGATGGTGCGCACGCCGTTCGGGTCGATGGCGATCTGCTGGTAGGGCGGCGCCCAGTCCCCCTGCCCCTTCTGGTGATGATAGTAGGGCGCGACCTCGAACTGGATCGCGTCACTGAAGGCGTAGTCGAACTTGACGTAGGCCAGGGTGTTCTTGCGGTGCGCCGACCAGGCGTGAGCCCAGTTCTCGTTCACCCCGGCGGGGATGCTCGTCCAGTTGGGCACGGAGGCGTCGCCGGCCGTCGTGCCGTCGAGGAATGCGCGCGAGGCCTCTATCAGCGGATCATCGACCGCGTCGTCGTAGGAGGCGCGGGCGGTGATGGTCAGCTTGCCCAGTTCGGTGACCGACTTAGCTTCCGCATGCCACTCGTCGAAGCCGCTGCCGTCGCTGCAGCCGTAGACCCATCGGCAGGCGGTGAAGCGGGACAGGCCCACATAGGCGCGGGTGGTGTCGCCCAGCACGCGGCCGGTGTCGTAGACGCCGGCGTAGCGGCGGGCCTCGTTGTCGCCAAGCGTCACCGAGATCAGGCCGCCGGCCTCTTCCTTCGGATCGCGGGTGACGTAGGCGATGGTGCCGCCGAGCGCCGAAGCCGAGGCCGAGCCGACGCTGGTCGTGCCCTGGTCGATCTGGATGCGCTCAACGTTCTCGCTCATCAGGTACTTCTGGGCCGGCGCGCCGCCCAGATAGTAAGAGGCGTTGTAGGCCGGCATGTCGTCGATCGTCTGGCCGATCTTCGACGAGCGCAGATTGATGTCGAAGCCGCGGATGTTGACGCCGTAGGTCCACGGATCGGCGTTGAAGGCGTCCGAGCCGCGGATAGCCACGCCCGGCACGTCCTGGATGGCGTTGATGATGTTCATGGCCGCCGGCTGGGCGGCGATGGCGTCGGCGGTGACGATCGCGTTGCCGCGCGCCACGGGCGCCGCCGTGACGACCACAGTGTCGACGGTGTCGGCGTCGCTGGAGGGATCTTCAGCCGCCCAGGCCTGGCCCGCGGCCAGCGCGATCGCGGCCGCGCCGCAGCTCAGCAGCGCCTTGAATTGGGTCTTCATCGGTGTCCCCTGGTCTCCGGTGAGCGGGGACGCCTTGCCGTCCCGGCGGCCGCTTCATGGGGCGCCGAGCGGTGACGAGGCCAAGCGTTTGGTTGGATGGGACCCATAGGTCAGGCCTATGCCGATCGTTCGTGACATTTCGATCCGTCACGCCGCCGTCACGCAGCGCGCCTATGGGAAACCTCCGCCATGGCCGCCAATTATCAGCATCTGCGCGCCTTCCACGCGATCGCCCTGGAGGCCAGCGTCACCCGCGCCGCACGCCGCCTGAGCGTCGCCCAGCCCACCCTTTCCCAGCAGTTGAAGGCCCTGGAGGATCGGCACGGCGTCAGCCTGTTCGAGAACCGCCGCTCGCCGCTCAAGCTGACCAGCGCCGGCCGCGACCTCTTCGCCCTGACCGAGCGCCTGTTCGCGGTCGCCGCCGATGTCGACGACATGCTTGGCGAGGCCGTCAGCCTGTCGGGCGGATCATTGCGGATCGGCGGCGACTGCCCGCCGCAGGTCGCTCGCGTGGTCGCCCGCTTCCGCGACAGAAACCCCGGCGCCCACGTGCAGGTGCGGATGGGCAACGCCCGGGAGGCCATGCGCTGGCTGAGCGCCGCGGAGATCGACGTGGCCATCGCCAGCGATCCGCCAGCCGACGGCCAGTTCACCTACGACCCGCTCTACACCGACCATCTGGCTCTGGCCGTCCCCGCCAACCATCCGCTGGCCGCGCTGGAGACCACCCCGATCGCAAGCCTGGCCAACGAGACGCTGCTGATCCGGGAGCCCACGTCCAAGACCCGCGCCTTCACCGAACAGGCCCTGGCGTCGGCTGGCGTCGAGGTGCGCGAAACCCTCGAACTACAAAGCCGGGAAACCATCCGCGAGGCCGTGGCGCTGGGCCTGGGCGTCAGCGTCTTCTTCTCGTCGGAATGCCCGCCGGACCCGCGCATCGCCTACCGTCCTTTGTCTGGCCAGGTTCGCGAGCAACCCCTGCGGGGCTATCTCGTCTGCCAGCAGGACCGTCGCCGCAGCCCGCTGATCCGGGCGCTGCGGGCTATTGCCGTGGAATTGGCTGTGAACTGATCGCCCATGCAGGTTCCCGAAATCTTCTGGACACTGGCGGCGATCGTGCTGGGGCCCTTCGTGGGCAGCTTCATCGGCTTGCTGACTTTGCGCCTGCCGGTCGAACGGCCCTGGGCGGCGTCGCGTTCGGCCTGCGACGGCTGCGGCCGCAAGCTCGGGCCGATGGACCTGGTTCCCATCATCAGCTTCGCCGCCCTGCGCGGGCGCTGCCGCAGCTGCGGCTCGGCCATTCCCCGGCGCTACCTGCTGCTGGAGCTGGGCTGCCTGGCAATCGGCGCCTGGAGCGCGGCGAGCTTCGACGGGCCGATGACGCTGGCCACGGCCGTCCTCGGCTGGTGGCTGCTGCTGCTGGCCGTCATCGACGCCGAGCACTTCTGGCTGCCGGACAGGCTGACCCTGCCGCTGGGCGTGGCAGGCTTCGCCGTCTCGATCCTTGTGCTGCGCGAACCGGTCTGGACGCCGGTGCTGGGCGCGACAGTAGGTTTCACGTCGCTGTGGCTGCTGGCCTGGATCTACGAGCGCGTGCGCGGCCGCGAAGGCCTGGGCGGCGGCGATCCGCGCCTGCTGGGCGCCATCGGCGCCTGGACCGGCTGGAGCGCCCTGCCCTCGATCGTCGTCTGGGCGGGCCTGGCGGGGATCAGCGTCGCCCTGGCGCAGCTGATCCTTCGTCGCCGAGTGACGCTGGACCAGCGGCTGCCGTTCGGGGTGTTCCTGGCGATCGGCGCCTGGCTGACCTGGCTGCTAGGGCCGCTGCACGGCTTTCTCGGCTGACAGCCGCGTCGACACCACGCGCCGGACCCCGGCCGCGTCCCTGGCGAAGCCCTGGTCGAGCGCGGCCTGCACCAGCACCGGATCGGCCGTCGCCACCGCGATCTCGGCCTGGAGGCGCCCAGCGCCGTCGGCCCGCAGGGTGATCGCCGCGCCGCCTCCGCCGGTCGGCGTCAGGCGCGCGACCCAGTCGCCGCCCACGCAGGCCGGCGTCCCGGCGAAGGTCGCGCCGCCCAGCAGCGGATCCTGCGTCGGACGGAAGCGGATCTGGCCGCCCGCCCGTCGACAGCGGCCGTCGCGGAACAGCGCATCGACGTCCCTGGCCTCGATCCGGCCGGCCAGCTGGGCCAGTTCGAGCGAGATCGCCCCCTTCAGCCCCTCCAGGCCCTTGTCGCGACCCAAGCGCAGGACGAAGGCGCGAGCGGCGGCCTTGTCGGTCGCGTGCAGCCGGACCTCCCCAGCAAGCAGCGCCAGCGGCGAGAGCCCGACCTGGAAGGTCCCCAGCCGCCTGCCCTGGGCCGTGGCCAGGCTCGCGCGGCCGCGCCAGACCGTGCCGGAGGCCTCCGAGACCCGCAGCGCTCCGCCTTCGGCCAGCCGGCCGGTCAGCAGCGTCACAGGCGCCAGCGCCGCGATCATGACGGCCGTCAGTCCGGCCAGCACGGCGATCAGAATGCGGGTGTTCATCGGGCGGCCCTGGCGAAGGTGACCTCGGCCTCGACGAGACCGCTATCGAGCCGCGAGGCGGTAAAGCCGGCGACGCTGAGCCCCGCCTCCCGCTCCAGCGACGCCGTCCAGGGCAACAGGGCCCGGGCGTCTACCGCGTTGATCCAGACGGTGAAGGCGCCGTCGCTCTCCTGACGCTTTCGGGCGATGGGCATGCCCAGGCCGGCGGCGCTGGCCTCTACGATCGCGGCGACCGGACGGGCGTCGGCCTTGGCCGCAGGACCGCCGACCGAGGCTAGCTTCAGCGCGGAGGACTGCTCGCGCGCCTCCAAAAGGCGTTCGCGGGCGTCCAGGCTCGCCCGCTTCAGCGGCGCGACCACGCCATAGAAGCCGCCCACGCCGAGGATGGCGACGGCCATGACGACCAGCATCACCCGTTCGCGCGGGGTACGGGCGTTCCAGCTTTCGAGGATGCGGCTCACGGCTTGCTCCGGACGATCAGGTCGCTGGTGACGCGCTGGCCTTCGGTGACCGTGCCTTGCTCGACGACGTCGAGACCGCCGGCCTTAAGCGCCTCTCGCAGTTGGTCCATGTCGGAATAGTTGGCGTAGGACACCGACGAGCGGATCGCGCCGTCCTGGCCGTGGACGAGGGTGTCGAGGCGCATGCCCGGGACCGATCGCACGGCGTCGAGATAGCCGGCGGCCAGCGCGCCGAAGCCCTGCCGGCGACTCGCCTGCAACCGGCCGATCGCGAACCGCGCGGGATCGCCATAGCGAGCGGCTTGCGGGACCAGCTGGACGGCCAGGGCCTTGTTGCGGCTTTCGATCGCGCGGGCCTCAAGGCCGTCCTTGGCGATCTGGGCCAGCAGCAGGATCAGCGGAGAGATCACGACGACCGCGGCGAGCACGGTCAGGCGCTTCCAGCGCAGCACGGGCCCGTCTCGGCGCGACGCGAACTGGCCTTGCAGCAGGTCGATCGCCGGCCGCTCCGCGCTCGCCAGCAGCCAGGCGTCGAGCTCGGAGGCCGGGATATAGAGGTGCGGCCGATCGCCGACGACGATCGAGGCCAGCTCCGGCTCCACGCCGAAGGCCAGCCCCTGTGCGCGCACGCCCAGCCGCTCGCCGAAAGCGGCGAGAACCGTGCGTCCCTCGGCGTCTTCGGGCAGCAGCAGGTAGTCGGGCGCCGCGCCCGTCACCGCCACGCCGCGCGCCTGAGCCGTCTCCAGACCCGAACGCAGCGTCTCGCGGTCGATCCAGACGACCAGGGCCCGGCCGTCGGCGTCGCGCTCGCCAACAGCAAGGTGCAGGCCCTCAGGGCCGCCCGCGACGGCGTCGCCGAGCTGGAAGGCGGCCGCCGCCCGCGCCTGGGCCGGACTGCCGGTCGGCAGATCGAGCCAACGGGCCACGGTGTCGGCGCCGGGCAGGACCAGCACGGCCGAGCCGCCGGCCTGCTCGCTAGGCAGCAGCTTGCGACGCACCGGTCCGGCGACGCCGGGCTCGACGATCTCGGGGGCCTCGTCGGGCCCGGCGGGGAGAAACAGCAGGCGGGTCATTCTTCCAGGGTCCAGCGCCGGGCGACGAGACGGACGCGGTTCGTCGGGCCGGCTTCGAAAAGCGAGGTCATGAAGGTTTCGCCGCCGGCCAGGCCGACGCGGCTTTCGAGCGAGAAGTATCGGGTACGAAAGCGGATCTGGTCGCGCACGCCGTCGACGGGCGCGGCGCCGGCCAGGGCCCGCTGGCTCCAGAAGGCCTCCAGGTCCGACCAGCCGCCGGCGGGCCGCGCGGCGATCGCCCGGCGGGCGTTCTCCGGCGGCACGGCGCCCAGAGCGATCGCCGACAGCAGCACCGCCCGGCTTTCCGGCAAGGTGTTGACGTTGATCGGCGAAAGGTCGGTGGTCGGCAGCGCGCAGACGTAGGGACGAAGAACCGCATAGACCCGGGCGTCGAAGCCGCGCACGGCGCGCAGCTCGCTGACCTCGGCCAGGGGACCGCCGGCCGTGCGGTGCGGAACGCCGGCCGAGGCGTAGCCGTCGTCCTCCAGCCCCGCCGGACCGACGTCGTTGCTGTCGATCCATTGGGCCAGGCTCTCGGCCAGGTCCGGACCGTCGGGCGCGCCCAGAAGGCCGATCAGGCTGGCCAGCTGCCGCACGCCCAGCTCGCGACGGCGAAACGGCTCGCCCTGGTCGGCCTCGACCACGCTGTTGAGGTTGAAGCAGCCGGTGGCGTCGGCGAGGCGGGCCTGGATCGCGCCGCCCTCGATCGGAAACTCGACGGTGCGGCCGTTCCAATCGCCTTCCAGCGAGGTCTTGCCGGGGTCTCGCGCCAGCAACTGATCGATGCGCGAGCGGGCCATCTGCTCGCCGCCCAGGGCGTACCAGCGGGCCTGGCCGCCGACCTGGGCGTTGAACGAGCGACGCAGGCCGAAACGGATGTCCTCCAGCACGCCCACGGCGATGAAACCGATGACGGCGACCATCAGCAGCACCGTCAGCAGGGCCGCGCCTTCCTCGTGCTTACGCCTCATCGCCCCTCCCCCGAAGTCAGGAACAGCTGGTCGACGCGGCCCAGGTCGGCCAGCGTCATGTCCAGGCGGACGGCGGTGGGGATGTCGGTCTGCGGATTACCCTTCCAGGTCGGGGTCCAGGCGCCGTTGAAGAGGAAACCGGGCTGGACGCCGCGCACGTCGCGCAGCAGCACTTGTGGCGGGCCCAGGCGCGCGCCGTCGAGCGCCGGACGCGAACGGCGCTCCAGGCGATCTTCGACCAGGGCGTATTCCACATACTGCAGCGAGGCGCGGGGATCGGCGTCCGGGTTCTCCCAGCCGCGCCGGACGAAGGCCAGCAGCGGACCGCCGCCGCCCCAGGGATCGCCGCCGGCGAAGGCGGTCAGGCTTGGGCGCCCGTCCTCTCCGCGCGTACGGCGAGCGGCGGCCTGCGAGAGGTCGGCCTTGAGGATGGCGCGGGCGCGCTGCAGCTCGGCGTGGCGGTCGACGGTGAACCTCACGGCGCCCTGGTTGAACAGGGTCGAGCCCATCACGGCCACGCCCGCCGCGCTGATCAGGGCGAAGATCAGCACCGCCACCAGCATCTCGACCAGGGTGAAGCCCTTCATCTCGCGCCCCGGAAAAGCGAGGCCCGGGCCAGCGGCGCGCGCGAACGCGGCGCGGCGACGGCGATGTCGACGCGGACGATGGCCGGGTCGGCGGTGCGGCTGACCTGGCGGGTCCAGGCCCACGGCCGCCCGCCTGCGGCCTCGATCCCGCTGCTGCGGCCGATGGCCAGCGGCGTCGTGCTGGCCATGGCCTCGACCGCGCGGTTGTCGAGCACCACCTCGGCCAGCACCCGGTCGGCCAGGCGGCCGCCCGCGCGGGTGTTCTCGCCCGCCAGGTTCAGCAGGGCCAGCACCGCCAGGCTGAAGATCGCCAGGGCGACCAGCAGCTCGATCAGGGTGAAGCCGGCTTCAGAAGGGGCGCGGGGCATCGAGCGAGACGTTCCCTGCCAGATCGACGACGACGGTGCGGCGGGCCTGCCCGCGCGCGAAGGTGAACTCGGTGGGGTTGGCCAGGCCGGTAGGATCGAAGACCACGACGGCGTCGGGCGCGGCCGTGACCTGCGTGCCCGCCTCGAAGGCGCGGGTGCGGAACGGCGGCTCGTCCAGGAGACGCCAGTCGCGCCCCTCGCGGCGCTCGAAACGGTATTCGCCGTCCGACGCCACGACACGGACCTGTCCGCCCCGGAACACGGCCTCGTCGCGCGCGCGCAGGAGGGTGGCGGCGAACCGCTCGGCCTCCTGCGGCAGGCCGGGACGGCCGTCCGGCAGGGCCAGGACGACGGCGCCGGCCAGCAGGCCCATGATCACCAGAACAATCATGAGCTCGACGAGGGTGAAGCCCCCTCGCCGGCCGGCGTTGCGCGGCGTGTCAGCCCCAGTTGCCAATGTCGGCGTCCTTGCCCTCGCCGCCCTCGCGACCGTCGGCGCCGAACGAGAAGACGTCGATCGCGCCATGCTGGCCCGGCGAACGGTACTGGTAGTCGTTGCCCCACGGATCCTTGGGCAGGCGGCGCACATAGCCGCCCTCGCGATAGCGGTCGGGCTGGGAGAGGCTGGCCGGCGGCGTCACCAGGGCCGCAAGGCCATCCTCGGTGCGTGGGAAGGCGAAGGTGTCGAGGCGGTAGCCTTCCAGCGCCTGCTCCAGCACCGCCACGTCGGCGCGGGCCTTCTCCTTCATGGCCTTGTCCTGGCTGGGGAGGACGTTGATGGCCACCACGGTGGCCAGCAGGCCCAGGATGACGATGACGACCATCATCTCCACGAGGGTGAAGCCGGCCTCGCGGGCGCGGCGGCGGCGGGTCTTGTCAGGGGCGCGCATGGTCTTGGCCTCCTAGGTCATGGCCAGGGTGTTGATCTGCAGGATGGGCAGCAGGATCGAGAGGACGATGGTGGCCACCATGCCGCCGAGCACGACGATGATCGCCGGCTCCAGCAGGCTGAGCAGGGTGGCGGTGAAGGTGTCGAACTCGCGCTCGAGATACTCGGCGGCGCGGGTCAGCATGGCGTCGACGCGGCCGCTGCTCTCGCCGCTGGCGGTCATGTAGACCAGCACCGGCGGGAAGACGCCCGTGCGGCGCATGGCGGTCGACAGCGCCCCGCCCTCGCGGATGCCGGCGATCATCTCGTCCATGCCGCCGCGCAGGGCGGCGTTGCGGACGGTGCCGGCGGTCAGGATCAGGCCCTCCAGCATCGGCAGGCCGCTGGCGATCATGGTCGCGAGCGTGCGGGCCAGGCGCGCGGCATGAACGTTGCGGATCAGCTGGCCGACGAACGGCAGGCGCAGAAAGAAGCTGTCGGCGCGCAGCTTGAAGGCGCGATTGCGCAGGGCTCGCCAGTAGGCGAACGCCAGGCCCGCGGCGACGAGGACGAGCAGCCAGCCGAAGTGCTGTAGGAAGCCGGACAGGCCGATGACGATGCGGGTCAAGAGCGGCAGGGTCTGGCCCATGCTGTCGAACTGCTCGACCACCTTGGGAATGACGAAGACCATCAACACGGTGACGACGAGGCACGCGACCGCGGCCAGCACGGCCGGATAGACCAGGGCCGTCGTGATCTTGGCGGCGACCTTCTGCTGCTGGTCCAGGAGGTCGGCCAGGCGCTCCAGGATGGTTGGCAGCGCGCCGGAGGCCTCGCCGGCGGCGACCATGGCGCGGTAGAGCGGCGGAAAGGCCCCGGCCGGCCGGGCTAGGGCGTCGGACAGGCGATAGCCTTCCAGCACGGCGGCGTGCACCTGCTCGACGACCCACTTGAGCTTGGGGCGGTCGGCCTGCAGGGCGATGGTGCGCAGGGCCTCTTCCAGGGTCGAGACGGCGACGAGGGTGGCCAGCTGGCGGGTGAACAGCGAACGGTCGCGCCCGCCCAGGCGGTCGCCGAACATGCCCTGCCTGCCCCTGGCCGCGACCGGCGCGTGGGGCGAGACCTTCACCGGCGCGAGGCGGCGGCGCTCCAGCTGGACGCGGGCGTCGCCCTCGTCGGCGGCCTTGATGCGGCCCGAACGCGTGGCGCCGGCAAGATCGAGGGCGACATAGTCAAAGCTCGCCATCGCGCGCCCCCGCCCCGGTGATGCGCAGCACCTCCTCGACCGTGGTCAGGCCTTCCAGCACGTAGCGGCGGGCCTCGTCCTTCAGGGCGACCTCGACGCCGGCGGCGGCGATCTCGTCCTCGGCGGCGTTCTGGCCGATCAGGCGGCGCACCGCGTCGTCAACCCGCAGGGCCTCGTAGACGCCGATCCGCCCCTGGAAGCCGGTGTGGCCGCACTCGGCGCAGCCGACGGGACGGCGCAGCGGCGCACCGACAGGGACATCGACGAGAGCGGCGGCGGCCGCATCGGCCGGTTCCTCCACCGAGCACGACCGGCACAGGCGGCGCACCAGCCGCTGGGCGATGATCAGGCGCATGGTCGAGGCCAGCAGGAACGGCTCGACGCCCATGTCGCGCAGGCGGACCACGGCCCCGGCCGCGTCGTTGGTGTGGACCGTCGACAGGACGAGGTGGCCGGTAAGGCTGGCCTGGACGGCGATCTGGGCGGTCTCGGCGTCGCGGATCTCGCCGACCATCACCACGTCGGGATCCTGGCGCAGGATGGCGCGCAGGCCGGCGGCGAAGGTCATGCCGACCTTGGTGTTGACCTGGGTCTGGCCGACGCCGTGGACGGCGTACTCGACCGGATCCTCGATGGTCAGGATGTTGCGGCTCTTGTCGTTCAGCAGGCCAAGGCCCGCATAGAGCGTCGTGGTCTTGCCCGAGCCGGTAGGGCCGGTGACCAGCACGATGCCGTTGGGCTCGCGCAAGGCCGCTTCAAGCGCCGCCAGCATGCGCGGCGACATGCCGAGGTCGGCGAGACCCAGGCCCGCCTGCTCCTTGTCGAGGATGCGCATCACCACCCGCTCGCCCATGCGGGCCGGCAGGGTCGAGACGCGCACGTCCAGGCTCTTGCCGCCCAGGGCCAGCGAGATACGGCCGTCCTGGGGGATGCGCTTCTCGGCGATGTCGAGCTTGGCCATCACCTTGACGCGCGAGACCAGCATGGCGGCGATGCGCGGCGACAGGCTGAGGATCTCGCGCAGCACGCCGTCGACGCGCAAGCGGACGATGAGGGCCTGCTCGTAGGGCTCGACGTGGATGTCGGAGGCGCCCGAACGCACGGCCTCGGCGATCAGGCCGTTGATCAAGCGGATCACCGGGGCGTCGTCCTGCGGGTCCAGCAGGTCGGCGGCGGTGGGCATGTCCTCCAGCAGGTGCCCCAGCGCACCGTCGAAGTCGTCGCCCGAGGCCGAGGCCAGACCCGCCCCTGCATAGACCTCGGAGAACTTGCGATCGAAGGCGGCGGTGGCCAGCGGCTGCAGCTTCAGGGGTACGCCCAGCGCGCGGCGCGCCTCGATCAGGGCCAGCGGATCGAAACCTTCTCGCAGGCCGATGGTCGCCTGCCCGTCCAGCGACAGCAGGACCAGGCCGTGGCGCTTGGCGAAGGCATAGTCGAGCGCGGTCATTGCGGCTGCGCCTGGGGCGGCGCCGGCGGAGGCGGCGGCAGGGCCGCGGGCGAGGCGCGCTGGAAGTCGCGGATCACCGCGTCGAGCGAGCTGTCGCCCTCGGGCGTGACCAGGGCGCTTTCACGCCGCATGCGGTCCAGGCGCGGGCCGGTAACGGCGCGGGCGTCGTCCACCGTCTTGATGATCCGAGGACGGATGAAGACCATCAGATTGGTCTTGCCGCGCTCGCGGGCGGTGCTGCGGAACAAGCCGCCGATCCCCGGTAGATTGCCCAGGCCGGGAACCTTCTGCACCGAAGAGGTCTCGGTCTGATCCAGCAGGCCGCCCAGCACGACGATGTCGCCGTCGTCGACGAGGGCCGTGGTCTCGATCTCGCGCTTGTTGATGACCAGCTCGCTGGAGCCGACGCTGACAGGCCCGGCCACGGCCGAGACTTCCTGGCGCAGGAACAGGGTGATGCCGCCGCCGGCGTTGATCTGCGGCTTGACCTCCAGCTGCACGCCGACGTTCTGGCGCTGGATGGTGCGGAACGGGTTGGAGTTGGCGTCGCCCAGCACCTCGCCGGTGGTGATCGGCACTTCCTGACCGACCAGGATGCGGGCCTCCTCGTTGTCGAGGGTCATGATCGAGGGCGTAGACAGGAGGTTGGAGCCGCTGTCCTTCTTCACCGCGTTGATGATCGCGCCGAACAGCACGTCGCCGCTGCGGCCGGCAACGCCGCTGGTTATGCCCGAGGCGTTGAGCAGCGAATTGATCGCCGCCTGGCGCATCGAGGTGACGGCCTCGGAGTCGCCGTCCTTGGGATCGCCCGCCGCGATGGCGCCGGCCAGCGGCAAGAGGCTGGGCGAGGCGTTGGTGTAGTTGGTGGCCATGAACGGGATCGTCCCGTTCGTTCCGCCCAGCAGCAGTTGGACGCCCAGCTGCTTGGCGGCGTCGTCGGAGACCTCGACGACGATGGCCTCGACCAGCACCTGCTCGCGGCGCACGTCCAGCTGGCGGATCACTTCGGCCAGGGTGCGCTGCAACTCCGGCGGGGCGTTGATGATCAGAGCGTTGGCGCCGGGATAGCGGGCGACGTTGGCGCGGGCGCTGCCCGGAGCGGCCGCGGCGACGGAAGTGGCGGCGGGCGTCGCGTTGGCCGTACCTGCGGCGCCGGCGGCCGGACGGCCCGTGCCGCTCGTGACGCTCGACGGCGCCTGGCCGACCAGCTGTTGCAGCACCGGCAGCATCTGCTCGGCGTTGGCGTGGCGCAGGAAGACGACGCGGACGTCGTCGCTGGACTCGGCCCGGCGATCGAGGTCGGCGATCAGCGGCAGCAGCTTCTGGACGGCGTCGGGATCGCCGCGCAGCAGCACCGAATTGCTGCTCTCGACCGGCACCACCGTGACCGCGCCCCTGCCCGCCTTGCCGTCGGCCCCCGGCCCGGCGATCAGGTCGTTGATCACCTGGGCGATCTCGCGAGCCGAGCTGTTGGTCAGGGTGACGGTGTGGACGGCGGCGCGGTCCTGGTCGACCTGGGCCAGCAGGGCCCGGATGCGACGGACGTTGTCGGCGTAGTCGGCCACGACCACCGTACCGCCCCGGGCGTTGGCCACGACCTGCCCCTGGGGTCCGACCAGGGGTTTGAGCATGTCGGCCGCCGTGGCCGGGTCGAGAGTCCGCAGACGGAACACCTCGGTGGCGAACTGGCCGCCGGCCGCGCTGGGCTGGCGTGCGGCGTTCTCGGACGGCTCGATGCGATAGACCCCGCCGCCGGCCGGCGTGGCGACCAGGTTGTTGGCCCGCAGCGTGGCCAGGAACAGCTCGAACAGCTCGCGTCGGTCCAGCGGGCCGTTGCTGGTCACCGACACCGTGCCCTTGACGCGCGGGTCGATGACGAAGGTGCTGTTGGTGGTCTTGGCCACGTCCTGGATGAAGGCGCGGATGTCGGCGTCCTGGACGTTCAGCACCTGGGTCTGGGCGAACGCCGGCGCGGCCGACGGCAGGGCCAGCGCGATCGAGGCGGCCGCGGCGAGCGCGCGCAGCGTGAGGGCCTTGGTCATGGACGTTCCGGAAACGAGAGGGTCATGCGGGCGCCGGCCCGCGAGAGTTCGACATGGTCGGCGGCGACGGACGCGAGGGTGACGCCGTCGGCGATCGTCTCGCCCACCGCGTAGGACTTCTGGACGCCGTCCGGGCCGGCGATGATCGCCGCGCCGCCGCCGTCGGTCTGGCGCACCCCGAACAGCCTGAAGCCCTCGACGCCGGCGGCCCCGCCGACGCGCGAAGACGCCCCGGCCGAACCGAAGGCGTCGAATATGGCCAGGATCTTGGGATCGACGGCTCTCTGGACAGGCGCGGCCCTGGTCGCGATCGGCGACGGCGGCGCGGCGACGATCCAGACGAGCCGCGCGATCTGGACCGCCAGGACGAGCAGCACGAGGAGTTCGAGCGCGATGAACGCTCGCCCCCCATGAATGCGGAATGTTTCGGTCAGCTTTGCGAGCATCGGCGATCGTCAGGAAGTTCAACGGCGACGAGCGCTCCCCGCCCGCAAGGGCGAGGAGCGCCGTCGATCGGTCGCGGTCGGTCTTTCGAGGGAGACCTAGAACCGCGTGGACAGCGAGACGGAGAAGGTCTGGCCCAGGTCGTAGGTGTTGGCGTCCACCCGGCCGCCGCCCAGAACCTGGTACTCCTCGAAGTCTTCGCCGAGCAGGTTGCGGGCCTTGAAGGTGAACTCCAGCTCGCGGTCCCTCACGTCGAAGGCCTTGCGGTAGGTGAAGTCCACGGTCACGCCCGGCTCCTGCACGAGGTCAGGCTGGTCGGGACGGCCGCGAGCCGAGATCCGCTTGCTGACATAGGTGGCCAGGATCGTGGCCTGCGAGCGGTTCTCCTCGTCCTCCCAACCGAACTGGATGTTGGCCAGGTGCTTGGAGAGGCCCTGAAGCTGGCTGCCGTCCTTGACGTAGTCGAGCGCGCGGCGCGGCGCGCCGGCCCCGGCCAGCGGATAGACGACGTCGTCCTCGCCCACCTTCACCTGCGAGTCCGAGAAGGTGTAGTTGGCGCCGACCAGCCAACGCTTGGTTCCGAAGAAGGCGCCTTCGAACGGGCTGTCGAACAGCTTCTTGAAGTCCAGCTCGAAGCCGTAGAGCGAGGCCTTCGGCGCGTTGACGTAGGTCTGGACGATCGTCGAGCCCTGCTCGCTGACCACCGACTCCACCGGACGATCCAGGTCTTTGTAGAACAGGCCGCCCGACAGGTACTGGTTGGCGGCGAAGTACCATTCGACGCGGGCGTCCAGGTTCAGGAGCTCGGTGTCGGTCAGGTAGGGGTTGCCGATGAACAGGCGGTCGGTGTCGGGATCGAAGTACTGCTGCGGGGCCAGTTCGCGGAACTGCGGACGGGCGATGGTCTTCGACGCGCCAAGGCGCAGCTGCATGTCCTCGGCGAAGTTGTAGGTCAGGGTCGCGGCCGGCAAGACGTAGGTCTCTTCCAGCGCCGTCGGCGTGGCCGGCGCGCCGCCGAACAGGTCGACGACCTGCACGGTCTGCTCGGCGTCCTCAAGGCGCAGGCCGAACGAGGTGCGCAGGCGCGGCAGGAACTCGGCGTCCACCTGGACGTAGCCGGCATGGACCTTGAGGCCGGCCTCGTAGGCCGCCGCGCCGTCGCCGCCGGTGATCTCGGTGAAGGTCAGGTAGCCCTGGGCCAGGTTGTAGTCCGACAGCAGGAAGTCGACCCGCTCGCGCTGGATGGCCAGCGGGATGGCGCCGCCCTGGTAGCGGAAGTCGCGGCGCTCGGCGTCGCGCTCGTTGTCCAGATAGGCGTAGCCGCCGCTGAACTTGGCGTCGCGGCCGCTGCTCAGCGGCAGGGTGTAGGCGACGTCGAAGCCGAGGCTGGCCATGGTGTCGTCGAGCGTGCTGAAGCTCGTCGAGTTCTGCTCCTGCGAGGCGGAGTGGTAATAGACCCCGTTCTCCAGGCGATAGCGGATGAACTTCTCGTACGGCGCGTCGCGCTCGGACTTGGCGTAGGAGCCGCGCCAGTCGAAGTTCCAGGCGCCGAACTCGTGCTTGCCCGACAGCTGGGTGTCGTAGAGGTTCCGCTCGAACCACTCGGTGTAGGAGTCCAGCACTTCCTGACCGGCGGCGTAGTCCTCGCCGGCGCGCTGGCGGGCCGACTTGGTGGTGTTGTGAACGTAGAGGTTGGTCCACCGCACCTGGTGGTCGCCCCACTCCAGGCCCAGGCCCACCAGGCCGTTCACGGTGACGTTGTTGCTGGTGTTGTTGAAGTTGTAGCTGGTGCGCGGCTCCAGCACGCCGTTCTGCTCCAGGCCCTGCTGCTGGATGCCTTCGCGCGAGCGCCAGCTGTTCTCGAACCCGCCGATGGCGACCACGCCCAGGCGAGCGCCCGAAGACAGTTCGAACGAGCGGCCGGCGCTGACGTCGGCCGAGAAGTTGCCGGGGATCTTGTTCTTGGTCTGAATCAGGTTCAGCGGCGCGTTGACCAGGCTGGAGCCGATGCGGACCAGCTGGGCGGCGGTGAAGTTGCTGGAATTGATGCGCTTGCCGGTGGCCAGCGCTTGGCGCAGCTCCGGCGGCTTCTTGCGCGTGCCGTCGTCGTAGCCGAGGAAGTCGGTGTCCGAGCCGTAGTAGGTCAGGCCCTTGTTCAGTGTCGTCTCGGTGTTGCCGCCGCCGCCGATCTCGACCTCGAAGAAGGCCTCGTCGGGGATGGCGACGGTCTGCAGGTCGATGACGCCGCCGCCGAACTCGCCCGGATAGTTCGGCGAGTAGCTCTTCTGCACCGCGGCGCCGGCGAAGATGGCCGACGGGAAGAGGTCGAGTGGCACGACGCGTTGCAGCGGCTCGGGGCTAGGCAGCGGCGAGCCGTTCAGCAGGGCCGACGAGTAGCGCTCGCCGAGACCGCGCACGTAGACGAAGCGACCGGACACCAGGCTGAGGCCGCTGACGCGGGTCAGGGCCTCGGCCGCGGTGCCGTCGCCGGCGCGCTTGAGGTCTTCCTGGGTCAGGAAGCTGGCGACCTCCGAGGTCGTGCGCATCGGCTCGGGAATGTTGCGGCCCAGGATGAGGACTTCCTCGACCACATTGGGCGTCTCGTCGGGATCGAGCGCGGCGAACTGGCGCGGCGCGGAGGTTTCGGCTGCGCCCGGCTGCGGCTGGGCGGCGGGGGTCGTCTGCGCCATGGCGATCTGCGGCGCGACCAGCGCCGACGTCGCGAGCAGGAGGCCGCTCAGGGGCCGGAACAGCATGTTCATCGAAGGAACCTTGGAATTGTCGGGCGTCGGGAAGCGGGGGCGGCGCATGGCCGCCCCCAACCGGATCAGCAGGTCGAGCCGCTGGTCAGGCCGCAGGTCCAGCCCTGCCACCAGGTGTCGTTGGCGTCCTTGACGGCCCCGATGTAGCCGGGGTTCACGAGGAAGCTGCTGAGGCTGGTGATGTTGGCGTAGGGCGTGCGGGCCGTCTCGTTGGCGCCGTTGATGAAAGTGCCCGTCAGCGTCGAGGTGTGGCTCGAGCTGTTGTTGGTGCCGGCGTTGAACAGCGCCGCGACGGCCGTGGCGTCGACGTTCGTGTCGTTGGTGAACGGCGTGGCGCAGGCCAGGACCACCGAGTGGAAGGCGACCTGGGTGGTGGCGTCGTCGATGTCGACGCAGCCGGCGGTGGCGGCGCTCATCTGCACGACCGAGTTGACCCAGACGTTGTTGGTCGAGGTGTTGGCCACCAGCAGGTCGTTGCCCGAACCGCCGCGACCGATGACGGTCCAGTTGGCGAACTTCGGGTTGGAGCGCGGGGCGGTGCCGGCGCTGCTGGTCTCGAAGGCGCGGTTACCGCCGTTGGCGCGCTGGACGATGATGCCGAACTGCAGGGCGCCGTTGTAGCCCGTGTCGGTGTCGATGCTGTCGTCGTCGTTACCGGTCAGGACCAGATACTTGCCGTTGACGTTGCCGCCGAAGAACTCGATGCCGTCGTCGCTGCTGTTGTGGACCTGGATGTGGTCGAAGGTGGTGCCCGAGCCGACGCCGGCCAGGGTGATGCCGTTCAGCTCGTTGTTGGCGACGATGACGAAGCCCGAGTGCTGGACGCGCAGATAGCGCATGACGCCGCTGTTATCCTGCAGGCCGCTGCCGCCGTAGAAGGCGTTGGTGCCTTCGACCTGGGCCTCGCAGCCGGCCGTGCCCGGCGTGGCGCCGGCGCCCGAGCAGTTGCTGATCGGCGCGCGGCCGAGGATGACGAGACCGCCCCACTGGCCGATCGAGTCGACGCCCGTCTGGCCTTCGATGCTCTGCTTGCTGGTGAAGACGATTGGGTTGGTCGCCGTGCCTTCCGCGAAGATCTGCGAGCCGCGGTTGACGACGATGTAGTCCAGACCGGCCGAGCCGAAGACCTTCACGCCGGCCTCGACGGTCAGCACGCCGCGCGAGCGGCCGGCGATCGGCGCGTTCGGGTCGCCGCCCTGGTCCTGGCCTACGTCGACGCGGCCGCTGACCGAGTAGACGGTGCCGGCGCGCAGCGGCACCACGAGATTGCCGGTGATCAGCTGCGGCAGCTGGCAGTTGCGCAGAGTGGCGTTGGCCACGGTGCCGACATTGGCGAAGCCGGTCGGGCAGTCGGCGGCGGGCGTGTCGGGCGGCGGGGTGGTCGGATTGGTCGGGTTCGTGCCGCCGCCGTTGCCGAAGCCGCCCTCGCCCGGCGAGGCGACGCCGTCGGCGCCGCCGCCGCAGCCCGCAAGCGCCAGGGAGGCGCTCAGCGCGAGCGCGATCAAGCTAACGTTTCCAGCGCGATTCATGACGGTTCTCCATTGGCGCAGCCGCAATCAGGGCGGCGAAGACCCCCGGTCCCCAACCAATGGAAAAGCCTCGCGCTTCCCGCCCTCTGGATCGGCGGGCTACAGAGCCGACAAGACAGTCAGCCCAAAGTTTTGTGACACATTTTCTGAGCAATAATTTGATACAAAGCCGTAATGATCAAATCGATCGAAACTGACCTACCGTCTAAAATAGAGCGAACCATGCGCTCTTCTTGAAACATCTGCGGACATTGAAAAGCAGACCCGCGATCGACCTCGAAGAAGCAGACCGATGACTCACTTCGGCTTTAAGATTCCGGATGAAATGGCAGAACAGTTCGACGCCTATGCGCTGACGCGCGGTGGTCGATCGGCCGCTCTGCGCGCCCTGGTGTCGCAATGCCTGACCGATGAGCTCGGCGCGCCGCAGAAGCCGCTTCCCGAACCGCACAGCCAGGCGCGCGCAAGCTCGGTCTCCATCCAGCTGACCCGCGACGATCGCCTGCGGCTGGACGAGGAATGCCGGGTTACCGGAATGACGCGCGGCCAGTGGCTGGTCGCCTGCGCGCGCAACCGGCTGCACGGCACCCGCCACTTCGGCCAGGTGGACCGCGACCGCATCGCGCGGATCGTCCGCGAGATGCGCGAGATGAAGTCCAGCCTGCACCGCTACGCCAGCGCCATGCAGCGCGCGCCGCGCGACCTGGCCGTCGTCGAGCGGCATCAAAGCCTGATCGGCCACGTGTCGGCCCAGGTCGAGCGCGGCCTGCGGGCCATCGAAGGCGCCTTCCGGGGCAACGATCACTACTGGGCCGGCAAGCCGCCCGAGGTCCGCGCGACCGAGGAGCGGCGGGTCGCCTCCACCGCTTCGGCGGCGGAGGCGTCGCTCTGAGGCCTACTCCGCCGCCGCCAGGGCGCCGGCGTAGCGATTGACCGGGACGTCGAGCCCCAGGTTCTCGCGGAAGGTCGAGCCTTCGTAGTCGGTGCGATAGATCCCGCGCGCCTGCAGGATCGGCACGACCAGCTCGACGAACGCCTCCAGCTGGCCCGGCAGGCTTTCGAACAGCACGAAGCCGTCGGCGGCGCGCCCCTCGAACCAGGCCTGCAGGCTGTCGGCCACCGCTTCGGGCGCGCCGACGAAGTGGCCGCGCGGCGTGGCGAAGCGCAGGGCCGTCTCGCGCAGGGTCAGGTTCTCGGCCTTCACGGCCGCGACGATGCGACCCACCGCGCTCTGGTTGGAGTTGGCCCCGAACGCGGCGGCCTCCAGCGGGAACGGACCGTCGGGGTCGTGCTGGCTGAAGTCGTATTCGTTGAACGGCCGCGCCAGCATCGACAGGGCGTTGTCGAGCGAGACCAGCTCGGTCAGCTCCTTGTAGAGGGCCTCGGCCTCCTGCGCCGTCCTGCCGACCACCGGACGGGCGGCCGGCAGCACCTGGAGCTGGTCGGGATCGCGGCCGAAGGCGGCGGCGCGGACCTTGATGTCCTTGTAGTAGGCCTGGGCGGCGTCGACATCCTCGTGCGAGACGAAGATGGCGTCGGCGCGCCGGGCGGCGAAGGCCTTGCCGTCCTCGGAGGCGCCGGCCTGGAAGATCACCGGCTGGCCCTGGGGCGAGCGGCTGATGTTCAGCGGGCCCTTCACCGAGAAGAACTCGCCCTTGTGGTTCAGGGCGTGCAGCTTGGCCGGGTCGAAGAACTGGCCGCCGGCCTTGTCGAAGGTCAGGGCGTCGTCCTCCCAGCTGTCCCACAGGCCCTGGACGACGTCGAGATACTCGCCGGCCAGGCGGTAGCGGACGTCGTGGGCGTAGTGCTTGTCGCGGCTGTAGTTGGCGGCGCTGCCTTCCAGCCACGAGGTGACCACGTTCCAGCCGGCGCGACCGCCGCTGATGTGGTCGAGCGACGAGAACTGCCGGGCGACGTTGAACGGCTCGCTGTAGCTGACCGTCAGGGTGCCCACGAGGCCGATATTGCTGGTGGCGCCGGCCAGGGCCGACAGGATGGTCAGCGGCTCGAAGCGGTTCAGATAGTGCGGGCTCGACTTCTCGGTGATGTAGACGCTGTCGGCGACGAACAGGAAGTCGAACTTGCCGGCTTCGGCGACCAGGGCCTGACGCTTGTAGAACGCAAAATCGGTGCTGGCGCCGGGATGGGCGTCGGGGTGGCGCCAGTCGCCCCAGCCGGGGCCGACCCCGTGCAGGATGAAGCCGAGCTTGAGTTGGCGAGGCTGGGACATCGGGGCCGTTCCGTTGGCTGAAAATGACGGAACCTGATTACGAAGCCCCCTGCCCGCGATCCAACGAGATGGTCTCAAGGCCCTGATCAGGCTTGGAAATATGGCGCGTCGCCCTTGATCGTCACGCGCTCGACCACGCGCTCCACCGGCCAGTAGTCGAGCACGGCGTAGTGCTGGGTGGCGCGGTTGTCCCAGAAGACGATGGCGTTCGGGCTCCAGCGGAAGCGGACCTGGTACTCGGGCGCCTTCACCCGATCGAGCAGTTCGGCCAGCAGGCCGGCGGCCTCGTCCTCGGGCAGGCCCAGGATCCGCGTCGTGAAGACCTTGTTGACGAAGAGATGCGGCTGCCCGGTCTCGGGATGGGTGCGCACCACCGGGTGAGCCTGGGGCGGATAGGCCGCGCGCAGCTCCTGCCGCTTGGCCTCGTCGATGCGGTAGCCGTAGCTCTGCAGGATGTCGTGCTCGGCCTGGAGTCCTTCGAGCCGATCCTTCAGGGCCTGCGGCAGGTCGGCATAGATAGCGGCGGTGTCGGCGAACAGGGTGTCGCCGCCCGACGGCGGCAGGATGCGGGCGCGCAGCACCCCGCCCATCGACGGCGCGGGACGGAAGGTGACGTCGGTGTGCCACTTGTTGGCGGCGCGCACGATCGGGACGATGGCCTCGCGCAGCTTCATGCCGTCGGCGGCCTCGATGTGCAGGATCTCCGGAAAGCCCGGCACATGGGCGGTGACCGGATGGCCTTCCAGGTCGCCGAAATAGCGGCCGAAGCGGACGTGGTCTTCGTGGCTGATGTCCTGGTCGCGGAAGAACACCACCTTGTGGCGCAGCAGGGCCGAGCGGACGGCCGCGACGATCTCGGGCTCCAGGGGCTTGGTGAGATCGAGCCCGGATATCTCCGCGCCCAGCACCGGCCCGGCGGGGGTGACCGTCAGGCCGGCGTAGTCGGGCTCGTTCCCGGCGGCGATCGGGGTCAAGGCGTTCATCGCGTCCTCCCAGGAGATCACCGCTTCAAGAACGGCGTTATCCTACTGTAGGCATGGGAATTGGATGGGCTCAAGTGCGGTGGGGCGGCAGCGTCGCCGCCTGCCGGCGGCCCCCTCAGTCGCTCCGCGACAGCTCCCCCAGAGGGGGAGCATCTAAATCC
>LNIY01000081.1 GCA_001449105.1 Caulobacter vibrioides
CTCCGGGCCACCTCCCCCAGAGGGGGAGGATCTATAAGCGCCGCGCCCAGAAGATGCTCCCCCTCTGGGGGAGCTGTCGCGGAGCGACTGAGGGGGCCGCGCCAGCGGCTACTTCACCTTCCCGATCAGCGCCATCGCCCCATGCGGGGCGTTCACCTTGCCCTCGTGGATGATGAAGGCGAAGACGTCGCGCTTGTCGGCGGCGGGGGCCGAGGCCTTGTCGATGCGCGGCAGGTCGCCGGGACGCTCGCCCCGCGACCAGGTCTTCAGGCGGCCCGCCCAGGCGTCGAGCTCGGGCTCGGGATAGGCGGTGGCCACCTCGTCCGAACCCGTCTGCAGGCGGGCATAGACGAAGTCGGCCGTCTCGTCGGCGAACTCCGGATAGTCGAAATGCTTGGCGTAGACGCCGGCCACGCCGTGCTCGCGCAGCAGCGCCGGGAAGGCCGGGGTCATGAAGGTGTCGTTGCGCACCTCCACCGCGTGGCGCAGGCGGACGCCGTCCTTCTCCTTGGGCAGCAAGCCTAAGAACGCGCCGAAATCGGCCTCGTCGAACTTCTTGGTCGGCATGAACTGCCAGACGATGGGACCCAGCTTGTCGCCGAGCTCCGTCAGGCCCTGGTCGAGGAACTTCCCCACCGACTCACCGCCTTCGGCCAGCACCTTGCGGTTGGTGGTGAAGCGCGAGGCCTTCACCGCGAACACGAAGTCGTCGGGGGTCTCGTCGCGCCACTTCCGCCAGCTGTCGGGCTTGAAGCTGGAATAGTAGGTGCCGTTGATCTCGATCGCCGTCAGCTGGCGGCTGGCATAGGCCAGCTCCTCCTTCTGCTTCAGGTCGGAGGGATAGAAGTGGCCGCGCCAGGGCTCGAAGGTCCAGCCGCCGATGCCGATGCGAATGTCGCCGCCCATGCGCGCGTTCCCTTCTTGTTCCGCGCGAACCTAGGCGAGCTTTCAACGCCCGTCGAGCCTTTAGCGAGGGCTGCGGGCCTCGTTCGCCAAACTCCTCCCTCGTAGCGAAGCGTGCGGGGGAGGTGGCGCGGCGCCATCGGCGCCGTGACGGAGGGGGCGACGGCCGGCACGGCGCCCAGTCTCGCCCCCTCCACCCCTTCGGGGTCCCCCTCCCCCGCAGGCGGGGGAGGAGCATGTCCGCCGCCGCCCAGCCTGAATTCACGCAAAACAAAACCCGCGCCGGTCGCCCGGCGCGGGTTTCGTCTGTTTTCGGGTGCGTGGAACGCGGAGGCGCGAAAATCCGCGCCTCGACGGCGCTCTTAACGCGAAGCCTTCTTCGGCATCGGCAGCAGGCCTTCGCGCTGAGCGCGCTTGCGGGCCAGCTTGCGGGCGCGACGGACGGCTTCGGCCTTTTGACGGGCGCGCTTTTCCGAGGGCTTTTCGTAGTGGACGTGGCGCTTCATCTCGCGGAACGAGCCTTCGCGCTGCATCTTCTTCTTGAGGGCCTTCAGGGCTTGATCGACGTTGTTGTCGCGGACGAAAATCTGGACCAGGGGTGACTCTCCATTCGACGGCCCGACCAATTTCCCAAGTCCCTCTTGAGGGGCCGGGCGGGCGAATAAAAACCTTACGCCCTGGAAGGGGTGCTTCCGGGCGACGAGGGGCGGCAGATAGCAGAGCCAAGGGCGCGTGTCCATGCGCGACGAGCGCTAAACACCGGTGTAGACTCGGATTCATGAGCCAGACCGCCGCCGAAGCAACGCAGGATTGGGCCGACAAGGCCGAACAACGGGTTCTGGACGAGGCCCTTCGCCTGTCGCCGCGCCTGGGCTGGAACGCCGGCCTGGTCCGCGCGGCCGCCGCCGCGGCCCAGCTGTCGCCCGGCGAGACCGACCTGCTGCTGCCCCAGGGTCCGCGCGACCTGGCCGCCATCCTGGCCCGCCGCCACGACGCCAAGGCGATGGAATCGCTGGGCAAGCTGGATCCGGCGGCCCTGAAGATCCGCCAGAAGATCCGCGAGGGCGTGATCGCCCGCATCGACGCGGCCGCCCACGACAGCGAGGCCGTGCGCCGCTGGGCCGCCTTCCTGGCCTTCCCGACCAACCTTCCGCTGGCGCTGTCTCTGCTGTGGGAAAGCGCCGACCAGCTGTGGCGCTGGGCCGGCGACACGGCCACCGACGAGAACCACTATTCCAAGCGCGCCATCCTGTCGGGGATCCTGGTCTCGACCCTGGCCGTCGACCTGGCCTCGGGCCGCGAGTCGGCCCTCAAGCACCTGGACGCCCGCATCGAGGGCGTGATGGCGTTCGAGAAGTGGAAGGCGGGCGTCAAGGCCCCCAGCCTGGCGGCGGAGTTCCTGAGCGCGCTGGCGAAGATGCGGTACGCGCGGGGGTAAAAAGACCCTCCCACCTCTGGGAGAGGTGTCGGCGAAGCCGACGGAGAGGGGAGTAACTGACGACTCCCAACCGCTCCGAAAGCTGAAAACGTCCCCCCCCCGGCCCTTCGGGCCACCTCCCCCAGAGGGGGAGGATCTTTAGCCCAGCGCCCGGTCCACAGCCGCCAGCGCATGCAGGGTCGTGGTGTCGAACACCGGCACGGGGCTGTCGTCGGCGCCGACCAGCAGCATGATCTCGGTGCAGCCCAGGATGATCCCCTCGGCGCCGGCCGCCGCCAGACGTCCGATGACCTCGCGATAGGCCTGGCGCGAGTCGTCCCGCACGACTCCGGCCACCAGTTCCTCGTAGATCACGCGATGCACCAGGGCGCGGTCCGCCTCGCCGGGCGCGACCACCTCCAGCCCGAACCGCTCTTCCAGCTGCCCGCGATAGAAGGCGTGCTCCATGGTGAAGGCCGTGCCCAGCAGGCCGACCTTGCGCAGGCCCGCGGCCCTGATCGCCTCGCCGGTGGGATCGGCGATGTGCAGCAACGGCAGGTCGACGGCGGCCTGCAGCTCTCCGGCCAGGCGGTGCATGGTGTTGGTGCAGAGCACGATGAAGTCGGCCCCGGCCCGCTCCAGCGCCTTGCCGGCGTCGGCCAGGCGATCGGCCAGCTCGTCCCAGCGGCCGGCGTGCTGCAGCGCTTCGATCTCCGAGAAATCGAACGACCACATCAGGCATCGGGCCGAAGCGGTCGGCCCGCGCCGCGCGCGCACAGCCTCGTTGATAAGCCGATAGTAATGCGCCGAGCTTTCCCAGCTCATGCCGCCGATCAGGCCGATGGTGAGGGTCATGGGGCCTCGCTAGGGGCTGGGCGCTCGATAAACGCTCGTCATCCCGGCCGAAGGCCCGCCTTGCGGGCCGCAGAGCCGGGACCCAGGGGAACCGCAATGCGCCGGCCCCTGGGTCCCGGCTCTCCGCTTCGCTGCGGCCGGGAGGACGAACACGGGAAGCTTAAAGCTAGGATCTTTCTGGCCAGGGACAATCGTGTAACCCCGCTCCCCCTCAGCCCTCCAGCGGCCGCAGGCGGTTGACGTGGCCCATCTTGCGGCCGGCGCGGGCCTCGCCCTTGCCGTAGAGGTGGATGCGGGTCTCGGGCTCGGCGGCCAGCTTCTTCCAGGCGTCGACCTCGGGGCCGAGCAGGTTGGTCATCTCCACCCGGGCCAGCGGCGCGGTGGGGCCCAGCGGCCAGCCGGCGACGGCGCGGATGTGCTGCTCGAACTGGTCGACCTCGCAGCCGTCCTGGGTCCAGTGGCCGGTGTTGTGGACGCGGGGCGCGAACTCGTTGACCAGCAGCTTGCCGCCGGCCAGCTCGAACAGCTCCACCCCGATCACGCCCACATAGTCCAGGGCGGTGAGGATCTTGGCGGCGATGGCCTCGGCCTGGTCGCGCTCGCCGGGCGTGGCCTTGGCGGGCGCGATCGTGCGGCGCAGGACGCCGCCCTCGTGGTGGTTGTCCGACAGCGGGTAGCAGACGATCTCGCCGTTGCGGCCGCGCGCGGCGATCACCGACAGCTCGCGGCCGAAGTCGGCCGGGGCCTCGAGGATGGCCGGCTGGCGGCCGATCTTCTCGAAGGCGGCGAGCGCGTCGCCCGGACGCTGGATCCACGCCTGGCCCTTGCCGTCATAGCCCTCGCGACGGGTCTTCAGCAGGCTGGGCGCGCCGATCTTGGCCACGGCCGCCAGCAGGCTTTCCTCGTCGTCGACCGGGGCGAAGGCCACGGTGGGCACGCCGATCTCGGCCAGGAAGGTCTTTTCGGCCACGCGGTCCTGGGCGGCGGCCAGGGCGCGGGCGCCGGGGGCGACCTCGCAGCCCAGGGCCGTCAGCTCGGCCACGGTGTCGGCCGGGACGTTCTCGAACTCGTAGGTGACGACGTTGCAGGCCTCGGCCAGGCGCTTGAGCGCCCAGCGGTCGTCATAGGCGCCGACGATCTGGCGCGCGGCGACGCGGCCGGCCGGGCTGTTCTCCTCGGGATCGAGGATCACCACGTCGAAACCGAGCCGCGAGGCGGCCTGGGCCAGCATCCGGCCCAGTTGCCCGCCGCCGAGGATCCCGAGGGTGGAGCCGGGGGGCAGAGGAAGAGCCGGAGAGGCGGTCATGATCTTTAGTCCTCGACGCTTTCGGCGACGCTGTCGGTCTGGGCCGCGCGCTGGGCGTCCAGCCGCTGGGCCAGGGCCGGATCGGCCAGGGACAGGATCTGGGCGGCCAGCAGGCCGGCGTTCCTGGCGCCCGCCTCGCCGATGGCCAGGGTGGCGACGGGAATGCCGCCGGGCATCTGCACGATCGACAGCAGGGAATCGAGGCCGCTGAGGGCCTTGGACTGCACCGGCACGCCCAGCACCGGCAGCGGCGTCATCGACGCGACCATGCCCGGCAGGTGCGCCGCGCCGCCGGCCCCGGCGATGATCACCTGATAGCCGGCCGCCTTGGCGCCGGTGGCGAACTCGACGAGGCGCTGGGGCGTGCGGTGGGCCGAGACGACCTTGGCCTCGTAGGCCACGCCCAGCTCGTCGAGGGCGTCGGCGGCCTTCTTCATCGTCGGCCAGTCTGAGCGGCTGCCCATGACGATGGCGACGGGCGGCGCGGACGTGGTCATCGGCGTCTTCCTCGAACGATAAAGGGTATACCAAGGACCCTGGGGCGGCCCCTTGAATCGCGCGCCTTATAGCGGGTCGCCTGCCCGGGCCAAAGCCCGTTCTCGGACGTTTTCGACCAGCGTTCCGCCGGCGCCCCCTGCCCCCTCCACCTGCGGCTTATTGGCGCCGGGTTACCACCGGCATTGTCATGGTTAACGAGAAAACGCAGATTTCCAGTTCAGCTTGACCAGAAGTGATTCGCCGCCCCTCCGATGAAGATCTCAGGCGCCCGCACCGAAACCTTCTCCGCCATCCGCCGCCGGGCGCTGGCCGACGCCGCCGGCGTCTCGGCCGCGCCGCGCGGAACCGTGCCCGTCGACAAGGCCGGGTTCCTTGGACTGGAGCCCGCCGACCTGACGCCCAAGGTGCAGGCCGCCCTGCAGACCCTGATGTCGGAGGTCGAGGACCTGCGCACCGAGGTCTCGCGCCTGAAGTATCGCCTCAACGAGGCCGAGACCCTGGCCGACATGGACGTGCTGGCCCCGGTGCTGAACCGCCGCGCCTTCCTGCGCGAGGTCCGCCGCGTCTCGGCCTTCGCCCAGCGCTACGGCTCGCCGGCCAGCCTGGTGTTCTTCGACCTCGACAACTTCAAGGCCGTCAACGACCGCTTCGGCCACGCCGCCGGCGACAGCGCGCTGAAGGCCGTGGCCGAGCGCCTGCTGGCCAATGTGCGCGAAAGCGACATCGTCGGCCGCATGGGCGGCGATGAGTTCGCGGTGCTGCTGGTCCAGGCCGACAAGGCCACCGCCGAGATGAAGGGCGAGAGCCTGGCCGGCGCGATACGCGGCGTTCCGGTGCAGTTCGGCGAATGGAGCGCGCCGCTGCACGTCTCGTTCGGCGTGCGCGAGATCGAGGCCGGCGCCGAGCCGGAGACCTCGCTGGCCGAGGCCGACGCTGCGATGTTCCTCAAGAAGCGCACGCGACTGGCTGCGGGTTAGCCTCCGGGACCGAAAACCCCGCCCTTCGACAAGCTCAGGGTGAGGTTTTCGACTGAACCGCCCCGGCCCTGGTCCTCATCCTGAGCCTGTCGAAGGACGAGGACCACGCACTGCGCCTGGATTTTGGCCCGCGACAATCGGTCTCGCCCTCGCGGGCCCTCGGAAACTTCAGCATTAACCGTTGTTAAACGGCGCCCGGGCTCTTGTGGCAGGCGAGCGGAGACGTCCGCGCCAGCCTTCCAGACCCCCGGGGATTTCCTGATGACCGAACACGCCGAACCGGCCCTCGAGCTGATCTCGTTCTGCATCGGCGAGCAGGAGTTCTGCATCGACGTGAAGACGGTCCGCGAAATCCGCGGCTGGACCCCGGCGACCCCGATCCCGCATGCGCCCGGCTTCCTGAAGGGCGTCATCAACCTGCGCGGCGCGATCATGCCGGTCATCGACCTGCGCAACCGCCTGGGCCTGGGCGTCACCATCCCCGAGACCCGCCACGTCATCGTCGTCGTCGAGTGCCACGACCGCCTGGCCGGGATCCTGGTCGACGCCGTGTCGGAAACCTTCACCATCACCCGCGACCACCTGCAGCCGGCCCCGGACATGGGCGCCGACGAGCTGCGCTTCGTGCAGGCCATCCTGTCGGTCGACACCCGCCTGATCACCTACCTGCGCATGGACGACGTGTTCCCGCCGCAGGTCAGCCAGGCGGCGTAATCTAAACCCTCTCCCTGAAGGGGGAGGTGTCGGCGAAGCCGACGGAGGGGGACGTAACGTTCCACGCCGTCGGCTTTTGCATGTTCGGAAGGAACTTCCCCCTCCGGCCCTCCGGGCCACCTCCCCCTTCAGGGGGAGGGTCTCGCGCGCCCTAAGAAATCGCCGCCTGGGCCTTCAGCTTCACAACCATGTCCGACGACAGGTAGCCGTCGGCCGGCAGCTGGCGGCTCTGTTGCCAGGCGCGCAGGGCCTTGCGGGTGCCGGCGCCGATGACGCCGTCGGCCGGCCCGGGATCGAAGCCCAGGCGCGAGAGGGCGATCTGGGCGGCCATGCGGTCGCCCAGCGACAGCGGCTGCTCCACCGGCCAGGCCGCGACCAGCGGCCCGCCGCCGCCGAAGCGGTCGGCCAGCAGGCCGATGCCCAGGGCGTAGGAGGTGGAGTTGTTGTACTTGCGGATCGCGAAGTGGTTGGGCAGGGCCAGGAAGGCCGGGCCGGCCGCGCCGGCGGGCAGGATCAGCCCGGCCGGCTGGGCGGCGTCGGCGGCCGTCCAGGGCAGGCCGTCGGCTCTTTTTACGCCCTTGGCTTCCCACCAGGCGGGAACCTCGCGCGGGCCTTCGGCCAGGCTGTAGTCGAAGCCGGGCGGCAGCACGACTTCCTTGGCCCAGCCCACGCCGGGCTTCCAGCCGCCCTTGGCCAGCAGGTTGGCGGCCGAGGCCAGGCTGTCGGCGTCGCTGCGCCAGATGTCGCGGCGGCCGTCGCCGTCGAAATCGACGGCGGTCGACAGATAGTTGGACGGCAGGAACTGGGTCTGGCCCATGGCGCCGGCCCACGAGCCCTTCAGCTGGTCGCGGGTGTCCTCGCCCGAGGCGATGATCTTCAGGGCGGCGATCAGCTCGCCCTCGGCCCAGGCGCGACGGCGGCCGTCGGCGGCGAGGCTGGCCATCGAGCGGACCACGTCGAAGTCGCCCTGGATCTTGCCGAAGGCCGATTCCATCGCCCAGACGGCCAGCAGGATGTCGCGCGGCACGCCATAGCGCTGCTCGACCGACGGCAGGAACGGCAGGGCGTCGCGCTTGCCGCGGCCCACGGCCACGCGGTCGTCGCTGATCACGCCCTTGATGTAGTCGCCCACCGGCTTGGAGAACTCCGGCTGGCGGCCGTCCAGCGAAATGACGCGGGGATTGGGCGTCAGGCCGTTCAGCTCGCGGTCGACCACCGCCTGGGGCACGCCGGCGGCGACGGCCTTGGGCTTGAACTGCGCCAGCCAGGCGTTGAAGGCGGCGACCTGGCCGCCGGTCTCGGCCGCCGTGACCGCCGACGGCGGGGTCGGGGCGGCGGGCGTCGAGACGGCGGGCGGCGGCGCGACCGGGGTCGACGGGGCCAGCGGGGCGTTGACGGTCGTGTCGGCGCAACCGGCCAGCAGCAGAACGAGGAATACGCGTCTATCCATCGGGGCAGGCTACCGGGGTTCGTGCGAAAGCTTCAATCACAAGGACGCCAGGACAAAGTGAGTTCCCGGTTCGCATCGCCTCTCCACAAGCTTTGCTCTAAGACGCTGAAAGCAATCGAAGTCGGGACGAGAGGTTCGACGTGCATCTTCTGAAAGCCCGCCTCAACCGCGCCAGCTACTGGGTCATCGTCGGGGTGGCGATCCTGGCGACCCTGGTCTCGGCCCTGGTGTTCAAGCGCCCGCTGCCGGCCGCCCTGGTGGTGATGCTGATCGCCGCGATCCCGCGCCTGCATGACCTTGGCCGCAGCGGCTGGTGGGCCGGCGGGGTGTTCATCGCGCTGATGGCCCTGTTCTTCGGCGGCGGCTTCGTCCTGCCGCCCCACGCCTTCCAGAACGCCCTGGGCGTGGCGGTGCTGGTGCTGCCGGGCCTGCTGGTCTGCCTGGGCGCCCTGCCCGGCCAGAAGGCCGACAACGCCTTCGGCCCGCCGCCGCCCAAGGGGCTGTCGTTCAAGCCTGCGCCCCCGCCCGCATCCCCGACGGAGGCTTAGGCGCCACAGGGCGCGGCGGCTGCGCGCAACAGGGCCTTGGCCGATTGACTCATGGCCCCGTCTTGCCTATACGCACGCCCTCCGAAACATCCGGATGTTCCGGCGAGCTTGATGGCGCGCCCGAACCTCTCCGCTGACAACAGAGACGGTCATGAAGGTTCGCAGCTCGCTGAAGTCGCTGAAGGGTCGCCACCGCGACTGCAAGATGGTGCGTCGCAAGGGCGTCATCTACATCATCAACAAGACCGACCCGCGCTTCAAGGCCAAGCAAGGCTGATGACGCGCGCCCGGGGCCCTGCCCCGGGACGTCAGCGACGTTGAAGCCGCGGCCCCGCCGGCCGCGCTCCACGCGAAGGTTCTTCGAAAGAACCGGTCGATCTCGGCCGGTTCTTTTCGCATGTCCGGACCACAGGTTTCGCGGCTCGCGAGGCGCCCGACGCTCGGAATCGGCTTTCCCTCGAAGCCCGTCCGAACTAGGTTCCGCGCCTCCGGTTTTCAGCCCCTTTTCGCGAGAGATCTCCATGGCCGACGACGCCATCCCGCACGCCGACGTTCTGAACTCCACCGCCCAGGGCCAGCTGAAGTCGATCATCGAGCGCGTCGAGCGCCTCGAGGTCGAGAAGGCCGAGATCATGGAACAGATCAAGGAAGTCTACCTCGAAGCCAAGGGCAACGGCTTCGACGTCAAGGTGCTCAAGAAGGTGGTCCGCCTGCGCAAGACCGACCGCGCCAAGCGCCAGGAAGAGGACGCCATCCTCGACCTCTACCTCTCGGCCATCGGCGAGATCTGATTTCTCCGAGACCTGGATTTTCAAGGGCCCTCTTCCTCTGGAAGGGGGCCTTTTTGATGCTAGGTTCGCTCCATGCGCGCCAAGCCGCCCGATCCTCGCGCCCAAGCCCGCAAAGCGGCCCTGAACGCCCTCAAGAAGGCCAGGCGCATGGCCGACAAGGGCGGGGTCGAGCTCTCCGACTGGGAGGGCGAATTCCTCGGCTCGGTGGCCCAGCGCATCGAGACCTACGGCCGGGCCTTCGGCGACCCGGAAAAGGGCGGCGCCGGCCAGGCCCTGTCGGTCAACCAGACCATCAAGCTGAAAGAGATCACCGCCAAGGCCAAGGGCGAGCGCAAGCCGATGAAGCGCGGCAAGGGCTTCACGCGAAAGGGCCGGACGGAGGCGGAAGCCGAGGCGGCGGAGGACGAGGGCGAGGGGTAGCGGGATCGCTCTTCTTTACCCTCTCTCTTCGAGAGAGGGAGGGGCCCGCCGCGAAGCGGTGGGAGGGTGAGAGGTTTCACCGCTAGCGGGAGAAATCCCCATTCCTTCCGTTGCACCGCTTTCACGAGCGAGCCGACCCTGGCGCCATGGACAAGACCGCCAATGCCCGCAGGCTTCGCCAGAACCAGACCCTCGCGGAGAAGGCGCTCTGGAAGCTCGTCCGCAACCGTCGCCTCGGCGGCTTCAGATTCCTGCGCCAGCTTCCAATCGACCGCTACTTCGCCGATTTCGTCTGCGAGGCTGGAAAGCTGATCGTCGAGCTGGACGGCGCCGCCCATGAAGGGCGCGAGGACCACGACGAGCGCCGCACGCAGGTCCTGGAACTGTTCGGATACGTGGTCCTGAGGTTTCCCAACGAGCGGGTTCTCGCCGATCCCGGCGGCGTCACGGACGACATGCTGGCCGCGCTACGCTCTGGAAGGGTGTAACCTCTCACCCTCCCACCGCCTTCGGCGGCGGGCCCCTCCCTCTCTCCAAGAGAGAGGGATTTCTAGAACGCCCCGCCCTCGCGCAGGTTGATGCCGTATTCCAGATAGGCCTTCATCGCGGCCATCATGTGCATCCAGCCGCCGGCGTTGCCGTGCGAGGCCTTCAGGCCCTCGGGCGTGTGCGGCCAGCCGGACTCGCCGATCTTGACCATGGTGTTTTCCGCGTCGAGCGCCACGAAGGTCATCACTACCCGGGTGTCGGGATCGCCGACGATCGCCGAGCCCCATTCCAGCACGATGCGCTGGGGGGCGACCACCTCGCGCACCACTACCGGGAAACGCTCGTCGAACTCGGGGAACTGCCACAGCACGGTGGTTCCGGCCACCAGCGGGCCGCTGCCCTCGCGCAGGAAATAGCCGTTGAGCCTCGCCGGATCGACGACGGCGTCGAACACTTCCACGGCGGGTTTGCGGATCTTCAGCTGCACCTCGAAGGCCAGCGGGGTCTTGTCGGATTGGGCGTCGCTGGACATGGCGGTCCTCCCTTGGCGAACGCCGGCATGTAAGGTTATAATTCTATAACATGTCAAGCGCCGCCCAAGACGACCTGCTGTTCAAGGCCCTGGCCGATTCCCGGCGCCGCCAGATGCTCGACCTGATGAAGGCCGCCCCGCGCACCACGGGAGAACTGTGCGAGCACTTCGCCGGAACGCTGGACCGCTGCACCGTCATGCAGCACCTGGGCGTGCTGGAACGGGCCGGGCTGATCGTCGTGCGGCGCGAGGGCCGGGTGCGCTGGAACCACCTCGACGCCGGCCCCTTCCAGGACATCCACGACCGCTGGATCGGCCCCTACGCCCTGGCCGCCGCCGACCTGCTGAACCGCCTCAAGCACGACCTCGAAGGCGCCTGATTGCCGAACGGCGTTCACCGGACTAGCCTCGCCGCCGACAACGGGGAGGAGCCGTCCCATGGCCGTCGAACGCGGCGCCGCGCGACCCATCCTGCTCGTCATCGCCGCGGCCACCCTGCTGGCCGGCACGCTCGACATCCTCGACGCCTTCACCTTCTGGGGCGTGACCAGGGCCGTGCCGCCCGAGCGGATCCTGCATGCGATCGCCAGCGGCCTGCTGGGCAAGGCGGCCTTCCAGGGCGGAACCGCCACGGCGGCCCTGGGCCTCTTCCTGCACTATTTCATCATGTCGGTGATGGCCGCGCTGTACGTGCTGGCCGCGCGGCGCCTGCCGGTGCTGGCCCGACGGCCGCTGCTGATGGGCCTGGCCTATGGCGCGGCGACCTATGTGGTCATGAACCATGTCGTGCTGCCGCTCAGCGCCGTGGGCCCAGCTGCCGCCTTCGCCTGGCCGCGCTTCATTAACAATCTGGGGGCGCACCTGGTGCTGGTCGGCGTGCCGATCGCCCTGGTCGCCCGCTGGGGCCAAGGCCGGAGGACATAGCCTTCCGGCCTCTAGCCCCTACGACGCTTCCTTGACGTCGACGTCGATGCCCTGCTCGCGGACCTTGCGGTAGAGGGTCGAGCGGCCGATGCCGAGGCGGCGGGCGACCTCGCTCATGTGGCCGGCATAGACCTCGATGGCGTGCTGGATGAGGTCGCGCTCGATCTCCTCCAGGGTCCGCAGGTGGCCGTGGCCGTCGAGGATGCGCACCGGCGCCTCGCCCAGCGCGCCGGTCTCGGCGTGGACGGCGGCGGCCTGGATCATCACCGGCAGCGGCTCGATCGGCGAGGGCTCCAGCGGCGGGGCCACGACGCCCGAGATGGCCGGGAAGTCGTAGGGCTGAAGGTAGGGCGCGTCGGCCAGCACGATGGCGCGATAGACGGCGTTCTCCAGCTGGCGCACGTTGCCGGGCCAGTCGAAGGCGCAGAGGATCTGCAGGGTCTCGGGCGAGGCCCCGACCACGCGCTTGCCTTCCTCGACGTTGAAGCGGCGCACGAAGGCCTCGACCAGGGCCGGGATGTCCTCGCGACGCTCGCGCAGGGACGGCGCCTCCACCGGGAAGACGTTCAGGCGGTAATAGAGATCCTCGCGGAACAGGCCCTGGGCCACGGCGGCCGACAGGTCGCGGTTGGTGGCCGAGACGATGCGGACGTCGACCTTGACCGAGCGCTTGGAGCCGATCGGGTCGATCTCGCCCTCCTGCAGGGCGCGCAGCAGCTTGACCTGGACGTCGAGCGGCAGCTCGCCGACCTCGTCGAGGAACAGGGTGCCGCCGTCGGCTTCCTTGAACTTGCCCGAGTGCTTGTCGGACGCGCCGGTGAAGCTGCCCTTCTCGTGGCCGAACAGGATCGACTCGACGAGATTCTCGGGGATGGCGCCGCAGTTGACGGCCACGAACGGCTTGCCGGCGCGCTCGGACGAGCCGTGCACGGCGCGGGCGATCAGTTCCTTGCCGACGCCGCTTTCGCCGGTGATCAGCACCGGAATCGCGCTCTTGGCGGCGCGCTCGCCGATGCGCTTGACCATGGTCATGGCCGGCGAGGTTCCGATCAGGTCGGAGAAGGTGGTGCGGCCCGAGACGCGCTTGTTCAGGCGGTCGACCTCGCCCTTGAGGTCGCCCATGGACAGGGCGTTGCGGATCGACACGGTGATCCGCTCGGGGCTGGCCGGCTTGATGAAGAAGTCGGTGGCGCCGGCCTGCATGGCCTTGACCACGGTGTCGACGCCGCCGCTGGCGGTCAGCACGATCACCGGCTGGGCGTAGCCGCGCGCGCGCATCTCCTTCAGCGCCTCCTGGCCCGGCATGCCCGGCATGACGAGGTCCAGCAGGACCACGTCGGCCGGCGCGCCGGCGGCCAGATGCGCCATGGCCGCGTCGCCGTTCTCGGCATGACAGACCGCGAAGCCTTCGCGCTCCAGCACCGCCTGGATCAGTCGACGTTGGGTCGGATCGTCGTCGACGACGAGCACCGTCTTGGTCATTGAAGGCCATCCACCAGAACCGGCCGCGCCCACGTGGAGAGCGACTCTTGTTGGTTCAGAGTGATACAGCGCGGGGGTAAACACCGGCTTTCGGAGAGGTGTCGCAGACCTTAACAGTGAGCCTTAACAACGGTTTACGCTGTTGGCGAGATGAGGGCGCACAAGACCGCCAACACCCTCTCCTTCCCCACTTGCGGTGGAGGGGGACCGCGAAGCGGTGGAGGGGGCGAGACTGGGCTCGGCGCCCTGTCCCTCGCCCCCTCCGTCACGGCGCGTATCCGCGCCGCGCCACCTCCCCCGTTGCACGGGGGAGGAGAAAGGCGCCTCATCCCTTCATGGTCGATGACGACACCCTGCGCACCCTGGCCACGGCGCTTCCCGAGGTCGAGGAAGGCCTGAACGGCCAGCAGATCGCCTACTCGGTGCGCGGCAAGGGCCTGGCCTGGGGCTATCTGGCGCGGCCCGCGCCGAAGGCCAGGCGCGTGCTCGTCCCCGGCGTCATCGCCGTGCGCTGCCTGATCGAGACCAAGCAGATGCTGATCGAGGCCGCGCCCGACCGGTTCTTCGACGACGACCATTATCGCGGCTATCCGGCGGTGCTGGTGCGGCTGGCGGCGGTCGAGGCCGACGAACTGGCGGGCCTGTTGCGCACCGCCTGGATGATCGTGGCGCCGAAAAGCCTGGTGAAGGCTCAGAAGTAGACGCCAAACCAAGTTCGTCATCCCGGGCGGAGGACCGCGAAGCGGGCCGCAGACCCGGGACCCAGGGGCCGCTTCGTTGCGCTTGGCCCCTGGGTCCCGGATAGCCGCTGCGCGGCTTCCGGGATGACGATGAGTTTACGAGGTCAGTACGGCAGTTCCGGCGCCGTCTGCTGCGGCGGGGTTCCGGCCGGGGGCGGTGTGGCGCCCGGGTCGGCGGGGGGATGGTCGCCGCCGCCCAGGATGTCGCCGATCGGATCCTCGACCGGCGGCGGGGGCTGCGCCGTGCCGCCGGGGATCGGGGTGGCCTTCAGGCGCGGCAGGGCCGAGCTCATGAACACCTTCCAGATCTCGGCCGGGGGGCCGCCGCCGCTGACGCGCTTCATGGCGGTGTTGTCGTCCTTGCCGGTCCACACCGCGGCGACGAAGCCGCCGGTGTAGCCGACGAACCAGGCGTCCTTGTAGTCGCTGGTGGTGCCGGTCTTGCCGGCGATGTCGTAGCCGGCGACCTTGGCGCGGCCGCCGGTGCCGCCGTTCACCACCTGGCGCATCATCTGGTTCATGTACTGCAGCGACGGCGAGCCGATCACCGACGGGCGCGGCTGCCGGTCGACGCTGTGGTCATAGAGAACCTTGCCCGAAGCGGTGCGGATGCGCTCGATGCCGTAGCCCTTGGCCAGGAAGCCGCCGTTGGCGAACGGGGCGTAGGCCTGGGCCATTTCCAGCGGGCTGACCTCGACCGCGCCCAGCGCCATCGACGGGTCGAGCTGGATCTTGCTGGTGATGCCCAGACGACGGGCCGTGGCCGCCACGTTGCTGGTGCCCACCTCGTTGGCCAGGCGCGCGGCGACCGTGTTGATCGACTGGGCCAGGGCCGTCTGCAGGGTCATGGAGCCCAGGAACGTGTTGGTGTAGTTGCGCGGCTCCCAGTTGCCGATCTTCACCGGCTCGTCGACCACCATGACGCTGGGATTGCGGCCCTGGTCCATGGCGGTGAGATAGACGAACGGCTTGAAGGCCGAGCCGGCCTGGCGGCGGGCGCTGGTGGCGCGGTCGAACTGGCTCTGGCCGTAGTCCTCGCCGCCGACATAGGCGCGGATGCGGCCCTCGCCGTCGATGGCCACCAGGGCGGCCTGCTGGACGCCCTGCTTGATGTGGCCCTCGACGCCCAGTTGCACGGCGCGCTCGGCCGCCACCTGGATCGGCAGGTCTAGCGTGGTCTCGACGACCAGGTCTTCGGTCGGTTCGCCGACCAGCGAGCGCACCTGGGCGTCGACATAGTCGGTGAAGTACTGGGCGCGCTGGTTGGCCAGGGTGGCCGACACCTGCACCGGGGTCTTGAAGGCCTCGTCGCGCTGCTCGGGGGTGATGGCCTTCAGGCGCACCATCTCGTCGAGCACCACGGTGGCGCGGCGGGCGGCGCGCTCGCTGGCGCTGACCGGCGAGTAGCGGGCCGGGCCCTTCATCATGCCGGCCAGCAGCGCGGCCTCGCCGATGGTCAGGTCCTTGGCGGGCTTGTTGAAGTAGCGCTGCGAGGCGGCCTCGATGCCGTAGGCGCCGGCGCCGAAATAGACCCGGTTCATGTACAGGGCCAGGATCTGCTTCTTGCTGAACTTCAGCTCCAGCCAGACCGCCAGGATCAGCTCCTGGGCCTTGCGCTTGTAGTTCTGGGCCGGGCTGAGGAACAGGTTGCGGGCCAGCTGCTGGGTGATGGTCGAGCCGCCGCGCTGGGGGCCGCCGTCATGGGTTATGTTCCAGATCAGCGAGCGGGCGATGCCCCAGGGGTTGAACCCGAAGTGGTGGTAGAACTGGCGGTCCTCGATGGCGACGAAGGCGGCCGGCACGTATTCGGGCAGGGCGTCGATGTCGACCGGCGGCGCATACTGGCTGCCGCGCACGGCAAGGAGCGCGCCCGAGCGATCCAGGTAGTTGATCGAGGGCTGGCGGGTGACGTCGTACAGCTTGGAGGTGTCGGGCAGGTCGCGCGCGAACACCGCGAAGAAGGTGACCACGAAGATCAGCCCCCAAACGCCCAGGACCGTCGTCCAGTACAGCAGCGCCTGGAGGGGCGTGCGTTGAGTCTTCGCCGGCTTGTTTCCGCCGAAGGCGCCGTTAGCCATCTGTAACCCTAGGTCTCGTTAGCCCCGCCCGCGTGGCGGTGTCATAGCTCACAGCGACCAAACACGCGACAAGATTGACGACAGGTGAACGCGGTTTAACCAAGCGGGGGAGAACCGTCTTCGCCTCGCCCTAGGTGCGATCCGGATCGGTGCGCCACACCCGCCAGCTCTCGAAGCCGGCGGCCAGGCCCGAGGCGATCAGGGCGCCCATCAGCACATGGAAGCCGACCGGCTGGGGAACGGCCGGCGCAGTCACCAGGCCGGCCAGGCCCACCAGGGTCATCAGCCGCCCGGCCAGGCGGTTGGACTTGTCCCAGGCCAGGCGGCTGCGCAGCGCCCAGTAGGTGCGCACCCCGACGATCGGGTTGGGCTTCACCCGCCCCAGGAACGCGCCCAGGCCCAGGAACAGCAGGGACATGCCGCCCATCATCAGGCGCAGGAAGGCCTCCTGGCCGCCGTCGCGCGGCAGCAGGCCGAAGGCGACGAAGGTCAGCATGGCGGCGGCGAAGGCGGGCGCGGCCAGGCCGACGATCCGCCCCAGGCGATAGGTGAAGCGCTCGGCCAGCGGGTCGCGGACCTGGCGCTCCATCACCGCGCACAGCCCGGCCACGCCGCCCGCCACCAGGGCGATGACGCCGATGGCCGCGGCCATCTCGGCCCGGTCGCCCCAGCGGTCGACCTGGCCGGCGACGTTGAAGTGCATCGGCATCGGGCCGCTCGGACCCAGGCGCCAGACGGCCAGGGCCGCGCCGGCGATGCTCGCCGTGGTGAGGATCGACGCGCCGTCCAGCGGCGTCAGGCCGCGCTTGATCGGGTTGCTCATGCCTTGGTCTCCCCTCCTGCGGCGGGGGCCGTCGCCTCGGCGGCCTCCCCCGTTCCCATCAGCTCCATCATGAAGGCCACCGCCTCCTCGACCGCCGAGATCACCAGGCGATAGCGGACCGAGGCTCCGTCCTTCTCGGCCTCGACCAGCCCCGCCGCCTTCAGCGCCGCCAGGTGGGCGGTGACCGTCGGCCAGGCCATCTCGAACCGCGAGGCGATCTCGCCCGACGCCAGCGGCCCCTCGCGCAGCATGGCGACCATGCGGCGGCGGGCGGGATGCGACAGGGCCTTGAAAACCTCGTTCATGAGCCAGGAGACTAATTAGTCAGATGACTAAGAGTCAAGGCCGCGCCTCTCGCTCTGACCTGGACGCCCCCAATCCGTAAAATCCCCGCGAAAGCGGGGACCCAGGTGTTTTATCGTCGAGCGCCGTTGGGTTTCAGAAAAGCCTGGGTCCCCGCTTTCGCGGGGATTTTACGGGTGAGAAGCGCAGGTTTGCTTCCAGGCCCCTCCGTCGGCCTCGCCGACACCTCCCCCTTTGGGGGGAGGATCTGAAAAATCCCCCGTTTCCGGCCTTGGCGCGGAGTCGCGCCCCTGCCAAAAGAGCGCCGTGTCCACCGCCCTCGCCTCCCCGCCCTCGCTCGACGCCGCGCGCGATGTCCTGCGCCGCACCTTCGGCCACCAGGATTTCCGCGGCCTGCAGGCCCAGGTGGTCGGTGAACTGCTGGAGGGGCGCAGCGCCCTGGCGGTGCTGCCCACCGGCGGCGGCAAGAGCCTGTGCTACCAGATCCCCGCCCTGGTGCGCCCGGGGTTGGGCCTGGTGGTCTCGCCGCTGATCGCGCTGATGGCCGACCAGGTGGCGGGCCTGCAGCAGGCCGGGGTCGCCGCCGAGCGCCTGGACTCAAACACGCTGCCCGAGGAGCGCGCCGAAATCTGGCGGCGCATCGAGGCCGGGCAGCTGGACCTGCTCTACCTGTCGCCCGAAGGCCTGATGCAGGGCTGGATGCTGGAGCGGCTGTCGCGCCTGCAACTGTCGCTGGTCGCCGTCGACGAGGCCCACTGCGTCAGCCAGTGGGGCCACGACTTCCGCCCCGAATACCGGATGCTGGGCCGCATCGCCGAGGTGTTCCCGGGCGCCCCGCGCCTGGCGGTGACCGCCACCGCCGACGCCCGCACCCGCGACGACATCCGCACCGAGCTGCGCCTGCAGGGCGCGGCCGAGTTCGTCGACAGCTTCGCCCGGCCGGAACTGGCCCTCAACGCCGAGCGCAAGCGCGGCAAGGGCCACGACCGGGTGATCGAACTGGTCACCGAGCGGCCGGGCCGCGCGGGCGTCGTCTATGCCGGCAGCCGGGATTCGACCGAGAAGCTGGCCCAGATGCTGATCGACAACGGCGTGCCGGCCCTGGCCTACCACGCCGGTCTCGACAAGAACGTCCGCGCCCGCCGGCTGGAGCAGTTCCTCGAGGCCGACGAGGCGGTGATGGTGGCGACCATCGCCTTCGGCATGGGGGTCGACAAGCCCGACGTCCGCTTCGTGATCCACGCCGACCCGCCGGCCGCCATCGAGGCCTACTGGCAGGAGATCGGCCGCGCCGGGCGCGACGGCCAGCCGGCCGAGGGCATCACCCTCTACAGCAGCGCCGATCTCGCCTGGGCCGGTCGCCGCATCGACAGCCGCGAGGCCCCCGACGAGGTCAAGCAGGTGCAGAGCCGCAAGCTGCGGCAGTTCTACGCCATGCTCGAGGGCACGACCTGCCGCGCCGCCGCCGTCCGCCGCTATTTCGGCGAGGAGGGCGTGGAACGCTGCGGGACCTGCGATATCTGCATCTCGCCGCCGACCGGCGTCGACGCCACGCAAGCGGCCCAGAAGGCCCTGTCGGCCGCCCACCGCCTGGGCGGGCGGTTCGGGCGCGGCCGCCTGATCGACCATCTGCTGGGCAAGACCAAGGACGTCTCCCAGCAGGAGGCCCAGATGTCGACCTTCGGCATCGGCAAGGAGTTCAGCCCCCAGGGCTGGCGCGACCTGCTCGACACCCTGGTCTTCGAGGGCCTGCTGCGCGAGGATCCCAACGAGGGCCGGCCCCTGATCGGCCTGGGCGACGGCGAGGGCGTGCGTCAGGTCTATCGCGGCGAGCGGCCGGTGTCGCTGCGCCAGGCCCCGGGCGGCGAAGGCGGCAAGAGCGGCGGCAGCGGCGGCAAGAGCCTGCGCCGTCGCCAGGCGCTGACCGTGCCGCCGGGCGACCAGATGCTGTTCGAGGCCCTGCGCGCCTGGCGCAAGGACCAGGCCTCGGCCCAGCACGTGCCGCCCTACGTCATCTTCCACGACGCCACCCTGGCCGAGATCGCCGCGGCCCGCCCGCTGACCCTGGCGGCCCTGGGCAAGTCCGGGGGCGTCGGCCAGGGCAAGCTCGATCGCTACGGCGAGGCGGTGCTGAAGGTCGTGCGAGACAACTAAGGCCGGAGCGGCCGGGCGAGGCGGCCCGACTGGAGCCAGACGACCGATACGCGCAAAACGCGCATGACGGCCTCTTGCTCGAACCAAACCGGCTCGCCAGGTGTTAGTCTCCAGACGCCCGGCGTGCGCCTCGTTTCGCGCGCCGTGACCATGCCCTTTCACACCGGGAGACGCCGATGACCGACGCCACCATCAAGACCGACCTCGCCGGCGGCGCCGCTGAAGCCAAGAACGGGGCCCGCAAGGCCGCCTCCAAGGCCACCGCCGCGGTCAAGAAGGCCGCCGCCACCCTCGCCGAGACGACCGCCGAAAAGACCCAGGTCGCCCGCGAGTACGTGCACGACAAGACCGACGCCGCCGTCGCCTGGTCCAAGCCCAAGGCCGAGGCCGCCCACAAGGCCGCCGAGGAGCATCCGCTGGCCCTGGCCCTGGGGACCTTCGTGGCCGGCGCGGTGTTCGGCTTCCTGCTGGCCCGCAACTTCGACCGCTAGGGTTCGGACTCAATTGTCCGGGAGTGAAAAACCCTTTAAAACCAACGCTCTATAAATCGCCATCCCGGAAAGCGCGAAGCGCTTATCCGGGACCCAGGGGCCGGCGCACTGCCGGCGTCCCCTGGGTCCCGGCTCTGCGGCCCGCTACGCGAGCCTTCGGCCGGGATGACGACCTTTATCGAGCCTAGGTAATTGAGTACGGACCCTAGCCCCCGGGCGCGGACGCCGCGCCCTGAAGGCCTGAAGCAGCAAACGCCCGGCGGGTTCGTCCCGCCGGGCGTTTTGTTTTGCGGTCGCAAGCGCCTCCCCCGTGCAACGGGGGAGGTGGCGCGGTGCGGATACGCGCCGTGACGGAGGGGGCGACCGCCGACCCGGCGCCCAGTCTCGCCCCCTCCACCGGCTTCGCCGGTCCCCCTCCCCCCGCTTCGCGAGGGAGGAACAGACAAGGAAAGGGCGGCGCCGTCGCCGGCGCCGCCCCCTTTAGTTCAGGTCTTCGCCTTCGATCAGAAGGGCGACTGGATCGAGAGCCTGACGCCCTGACTGTCGCTGTCCTTCGTGACCATGTTGTCGAAGTCCAGGCCGAACCGGATGCCGTTCTTGATGGTCAGGTCGGCCCCGAGCTCCAGCCGCAGCTGGTCGCGGTCGATCGGATCCACCGTCAGGCGGTAGGTCGGCCCGCCCACCCAGTCGGTGTAGCTGAGCAGGGCGTCGTTGGCCTTCTCGAAGTCGTGCGAGTACTCGACCCGGAAGCGCGGAGCCAGCAGGCCGGCCGCCGTCTTGCGGAGGAACTCGCCGCGCAGGCCGAGCGTGCCGGTGAGGCTTTGCACGGTCTGGGCGTGGTAGGTCAGGCCGTAGGGCCCGCCGCCCGTTTCCGAGAACGCATCCAGCTGCGAGCGGCTGTAGGCGACCCGGCCGTAGGGCGAGAGCAGGCTGGTGGGGGTGCGGTGCTCCATCCCGAAGGTCAGAGCGCCGAACACCTGGTCGCCGTCACGCTGGCCGTTCACCAGCTCGCCCGTCGAGGTGACGTAGCGGCGGGTGTCGAAGTCGAGCGTGCCGTAGCCGAGGACCCCGTCGATGAAGGTCTTCTCGCCCGTCTTCAGGCTGGCGTAGAGGCCGGCGCTGTAGCTTTCGGCCCGGCTCTTGGTGCCCGACTTGCCGACCCGGCTGGAGTCTCGGCCGTAGCCGACACCCAGGCCGAAGGCGAAGTCTTCGTTCACCCGGTAGTCGACGCCGCCGGTGAGGCCGTCGGTGGTGAAGCGGAAGCCGCTTTGCTGGCCGACCGCGTCACGCATCCCGAAGTCCGCCGAACCGGCCGCCCAGACGCCCCAACGCTTGGGACCAGCCTGGCCGTCCTCGCCGTCGTCCTTGGCCGTGTAACCGGCCTCCGTCGCGGGCAACAGGGGCTCGGACGGATCGGCGGCGTCGTTCATGCCGAGGCTGGCGTACTTGCGGAACCGCTCGCGCGCTTCCAGGCCGTCCTCGCGCTCGGTGACGCCGCCGCTGACGCTGACCCCGAACCCGCGACCCGCGCCGCCGCCGTTGTGCAGCTGCTCGAGGCGACGGTTGAAGTTGCTGATCTGGGCGTCGGCGAAGCGGATGGCCGCTGCGTCCTGGGCCGCGATCAGACCCTTCACTTCCGGATCCTTCGACGGATCCGGGCGAGCCGTGACGATCACGTTGATCCGGCCGGGGGCCGAAGTCGCGAAGGCGTTGCTCAGGGTGTAGCTCACCACCGCCGTGCCCGCGAAGGCGTTGTCGGGGGTGTAGGTCAGGGTGTAGGCGCCCGACGAGGGGTTGGTCACCACGGCCGCGCCGGAGTTGGCGGGCGTGATCGACACCACCGCCGCGCCGATGAACGGCCCGCCGCTGGCCCCGGTCACCAGGTTAACGACCGCCTTCTGGCCGGCGAGGATCTCGACGGTGATCGGCGGCGCCGTCAGCGGCGCGGGGTTGACGGTGACGGTCACCGGAACCGGAGCGGACGAACCGAACGGATTGTTGATCCGATAGGTGAAGCTGTCCGAACCGGAGAAGCCGGTGGCCGGGGTGTAGACGATGGTCTCGCCGTTGACGACGGCCGTGCCCTTGGTCGGGGCCGTGCCCACCGCCACGCCCGTGAACGGGCTGCCGGTCGCGCCTTGCGTAGCCGCCAGGGTGACCGACTGGCCGGCCAGGACGGTGAGCGTCTGGGCCGACTGGGTCGGGACCGCCAGCGGGTTGACCGTGACGGTGACCGTCGCCGGACCGCCCGTGCCGCCGTCGCCGGTGGCCGTGTAGGTGAAGGTGTCCGTGCCGAAGAAGTTGGCGGCCGGAACATAGGTGACTTGGAGGCCCGAAACCGTCGCCGTGCCGTTGGCCGGAGCCGAGGCGACCGCGATGGTCGAGATCGGGCCGGTGTCGTTGACGGTCACCGGGATGACCACCGACGCGTTGGCGTTGACGGTCGCGGTGTCGTTGACGACGACCGGAGCCGGGGCGGCGACGGCCACGCTGATCGCGGCCGGCGTCGAGGTGCCCCCGGGGCCCGAGGCCGCGTAGGTGAAGCTGTCCGGACCGTAGTAGCCCGGGTTCGGGGTGTAGGTGATGGTCACCGTGCCCGAGCCGCTCTGCGAGCGCATCCGCGAGGCCGAGCCGTTGACCACGGCGGTCCCGTGTTGCGGCGGATCGACGATGACCACCGAGTCGTAGAACCCGTCGATCAGGTTCGAGACGTCGATCGTCGTCGGCGAGCCGGCCGGCGTCGTGGTGCTGGTCGGGTCGACCACCGGCGCGGCGGCCTGGTTGATCGCCAGGGTGACGTTGACGCTGGTCGAGTACGGGCCCGTACCACCGGCCGAGTCCGTGACCGTGACGGTCAGCGGGAAGCTGCCGGCCTCGGTCGGCGTGCCCGAGAGCTCGCCGGTCGAGGGATTCAGCGTCACGCCGGTCGGAAGCGCGCCGGTCACCGCGTAGGTGTAGGGCAGCGCCCCGCCCGAGGTCTGGAAGGTCTGGCTGTAGGCCACGCCGTAGTCACCGGCCGGCAGCGAGGTCGGCGTCAGCGACAGGGTCGGGCTGGCGATGGTGATCGAGAACGTGGCCGAACCCGTGGCGCCGTAGGTGTCGGTCGCCGTGATCACCGCGTTGAACGTGCCGCCCGCGGTCGGGATCCCCGAGAGGACGCCGGCCGTGTTGAGCACCAGGCCCGGAGGCAGGCCGGTCCCACTGAAGGTGTAGGGAACCGTGCCGGTCGAGGCGATGAAGGTCGTGTTGGTATAGACGACGCCCACCGTGCCGCCGGCGGGAGCGCCGGTGACCACGAGGGTCGGCGCCGTGACGGTGATCGTGACCGTGGCCGCAGCCGAGGTCCCGCCGGCGTTGGTGGCCGTGTAGGTGAAGGTGTCCGTACCCGAGAAGCCGGGCGTCGGATCGTAGGTGAAGGCCATGCCGCTGACCGTGGCCGTCCCGTGGGTCGGCGGGGTCGCGACGGTGACCGAGGTCGCCGGCACGCCGCTCAGGGCGGGGTTGATCGTGTTGCCGGTGCTGTTGGCGGCCACGGTCACGGAGACCGCGCCCGGGGTCGGCGGCGCCGGCACGTTCACGACCAGACCGTAGCCTTGGTTGACCGAGAACGGACCCGTGCCGGTCGAGCTGTCGGTGGCGCGGATGGTGAAGTTGAACGTGCCCGGGGCCGTCGGCGTGCCCGAGAGCTCGCCGGTGGCCGGATCCAGCGTCAGGCCCGGAACTGGCGTTCCGATCAGGGCGTAGCTGTAGGGCGCGGTGCCGCCGGTGGCGACGACCGTGGCGCTGTAGGCCGAGTGCTGGGTCGCGGCCGACAGCGAGGTCGGGTTCAGCGCCAGGGTCGGATCAGCGACCGTGACGTTATAGACCTGCGCCGGGCTGAAGAACGGCGCGCCGGTTCCGGTCGAGGAGTCCTGCGCCCGGATTTGGAAGCTGAAGCTGCCGCCGGCGGTCGGCGTACCGGAGATCTGGCCCGTCGGGGACAGTGTCAGACCGGCAGGCAGGACCGTGCCGCCGAACAGGGCGTACTGGTAGGGCGCCGTGCCGCCGCTGGCGGTCAGCGTCGTCGTGTAGGACGTCGCCACCGACATGGCCGGCAGGCTGGTCGAGGTGATCGCCACGGCCGGAGCCGCGATCGTGATCGTGTAGGGGGTGCTGCCCATGAAGGGGCCGCCGCCCGTCGTCGAGTCCGTCGCGGTGACGGTGACGTTGAACGAACCCGCCTCCGTCGGCGTGCCCGAGAGCGTGCCGCCGGGCGACAGGGCCAGGCCGTCGGGCAGGTTGCCCGAGACGGCGTAGCTGTAGGGCGCCGTACCGCCGCTGGCGTTCAGGCTGTGGCTGCCGTAGGCGACGCCGGCCTGGCCGTTGGGCAGCGTGCCCGCGACCGTGATCGCCGGAGCGCCGATGGTCAGGCTGTAGGTGCGCTGGCCCGTATAGGGACCCGCTCCGGTGGTGGAGTCCTGGGCCGTGATGGTGAAGGTGAAGGTCCCCACGGCGGTCGACACGCCCGACAGGGTGTCGCCCGACAGGGTGACGCCCGGAGGCAGGCCCGAGCTCACCGAGTAGGTGTAGCCGCTGGTGCCGCCGGTGGCGCTGAACTGCGCGTTCACCGCCACGCCGGCCGCGACCGGGGTCAAGGTCGGATTGGTCGGCGACACGACGATCGTCGGCGCGTCGACCGTCAGGCTGTAGGTGCGCGTGCCGGTGAACGGCGCGCCCGCGCCCGTCGAGCTGTCGGTGGCGGTGACGTCGAAGTTGAAGCTGCCGCTGGCCGTCGGCGTGCCCGAGACGACGCCGCTGGCGGCGTTGATCGTCAGGCCGGCCGGCAGGCCGGTGGCGGCATAGCTGTAAGGCGAGGTGCCGCCGCTGGCGGTGATCGGCGAACCCGACGCGTTGTAGGCTTGAGCTATCGCGGCGTTGGGCAGCGACGTCGACGACAGGGTGATCGTCGGCGCGTTGATGACCAGGGTATAGGCCTGGCTGGCGAAATAGGAGCCGCCGGTGGTCGAGTCAGTGGCCCGGATGGTGACCGGGAACGACCCCGCCTGCGTCGGCGTGCCCGAGATCTGGCCGTTGGGAGCCAGGCTCAGGCCGAGCGGCAGTTGCGTGCCGCCGTCCAGGGTGAAGGTGTAGGGCGCCGTGCCGCCGGAGGCGGTCACGGTGTGGTTGTAGGCGCTGGCGACAGCGCCGCTCGCCAGCGGCGTCGTCGACACCACGATCGACGGCGCGGCGACCGTGATGCTGTAGGCGGCCGAGCCGGTATAGGCGTTGCCGCTGCTGTCCGTGCCCGTGACGGTGAAGTTGAACGTGCCCGTCGCCGTCGGCGAGCCGGAAATGACGCCGCCGCTCAGGGTGAGGCCCGGAGGCAGGTCGCCCGGAGGCGCGCTGTAGGTGATCGGCGCGACGCCGCCCGTGCTGGTGAAAGTCTGGCTGTAGGCGACGCCCGCCTGGCCGCCCGGCAGGGCGCCCGAGGCCGGCGACAGGTTGATGGTCGGCGCGGCGATGGTCAGCGTGGCCGAGGCCGTGCTGGTGTAGCTGCCGTTGCCGCCCGAGCTGTCGGTGACGGTGACCACGACCGTGGCGGTGGTCGCCGTGGTCGGGACGCCGCTGATGACGCCCGAGCTGTCCATCGTCAGGCCGGCGGGCAGGCCCGTGGCCGAGAAGTTGTTATAGGGCGGGTTGCCGCCGCTGATGGTCACGGCCGAGGCGCCGCTGTTGTAGGCCTCGCCCACCGTGCCGGTGGAGGCCGGCAGGGTGACCGAGAACACCGGGTCGTTCACGGTCACGAAGACCTGGCCGATGTTCGACGTGCCGCCGGCGTTGGTGGCGACGTAGTTGAAGGTGTCGGTGCCGCGGAAGCCGACCGGCGGGGTGTAGCTCATCAGGCCGGCGCTATCGACGCTGACCGTGGCCCCGTATTGCGACGCGCCGACCTGGTAGCCGGTCGGGCTTTCGGTGGCGTGCGAGGCCGCGCTGAACGTCGTCGCCGTGGCCGAACCGGTGTTGTAGGTCAGGCCGCTGATGGAGAAGGACGAGACCACCGGGGCCGGCGGCAGGCTGACCGTCAGGGTCGCCGTGGTGTTGGCGTTGTAGGGACCAGCGCCCAGCGAGCTGTCGGTGACGTTGACGGTGACGGTGAAGACGCCGTTGGCCGCAGGCGTGCCGCTGATGACGCCGCCGCCGGCGTCGGTCAGGCCCGAGGGCAGACCGTTGATGCTGTTGACGGTGTAGGTCGCGCGGCCGCCCGAGAAGGTCACGGGGCTGTTGCCGGCGTTGTAGACCCGCTCGACCGTGGCCGTGGCCGACGGCAGGGTCAGCGAGATCGTCGGATTGCCGATCGTCAACGTAACCGTGGCCGGGCTGGACGTGCCGCCGACGTTGCTGGCGGTGTAGGTGAAGCTGTCGTTGGCGTTACGGAAGCCGACAGGCGGCGTATAGGTGGCGATGCCGCTGCTGTTGACGCTGACGCTGCCGCCCTGGGCCGTGGTGGCCGAACCGACCGCGTAGTTGGTCGGCGTGCCGCCCCCAGTAATATAGAGCGACAGGTCGATGTTCGTCGTCAGGTTCGCGCCGGTGTTGTAGGCGACGATCGAGCCGTAGGTCTGCGAGCTGGCGACCGGCGGCGCGACGAAGGTGAACTGGTCGGCCGCACTGGTGGCGCTGGTCCCGCCGGCGGTGGTGACGCGGATATCCACCGTGCCCGAACCGGCCGGCGAGGTCGCCGTGATCTGGGTCGCGCTGTTGAAGGTGAAGCCCGTCGCCGCCGTGCCGCCGAACGTCACGGCCGAAACGCCCGTGAAGTTCGTGCCGGTGATGGTCACGCTCGTGCCGCCCGCGGTCGGGCCCGCCGTCGGCGAGACCGAGGTCACGGTCGGAGCCGGGACGTAGGTGAACTGGTCGGCGGCGCTGGTGGCGCTCTGGCCGCCAGGCGTGGTGACGCGGACGTCGTAGGTGCCCGCCGAATTGGCCGGCGAGATCGCGGTGATCTGGGTGTTGCTGTTGATGGTGTAGGTGGCGCCGGCCGCGCCGAACACCACCGCACCCGTGCCCGGCGCGGCCGCGAAGCCCGTGCCGGTGATGATCACCGACGTGCCGCCGCCCGTCGGGCCGGAGGTCGGCGAGATCGAGGTCACCGTCGGCGCATTGATATAGGTGTACTGGTCGTTGGCGCTGACGGCGCTCTGGCCGCCCACCGTGGTGACACGGACGTCGATCGTGCCGGCCGAACCGGCCGGGACGGTGGCCGTGATCTGGGTGGGGCTCACGACGGTGTATCCGGTCGCGGCGGCGGCGCCGAAGGTGACGGCCGTGGCGTTGGTGAAGTTCGTGCCGGTGATGGTCACCGAGTTGGTTCCGCCCGTGGGGCCGGCGCTCGGCGAGACCGCCGTCACGGTGGGGGGCGCGACGTAGGTGAAGCCGGTCGTGGCCGTGCCGCCCGCGGTGGTGACCGCGACGACGACGCCGCCGGCGGCGTGGGCGGGAGTGTTGAAGGTGATCGTGGTGTCGTTCAGCAGCGTGGGCGTCACGGTGGAGCCGTCGACCGTCAGGGTCGCGTTGGTGAAGTTCAGGCCGGTGAGCGTCACGCTGGTGGAGCCCGTGGTGGGGCCTTCGGTCGGCGTGGTGTTGGTGATCGCCGGCGGAGCGACCACGCACGAGGCGGTGACCGTGACCGTGCCGTCAGACGTGCCCGAGCCGACGATGCGCGTCTCCAGCGCGTACTCATTGGCCGTCAGCGTGTAGGACACGCTGCCGCTGGCAGTCAGCTGGCTGCCGGTGACTAGGTTGCCGATCGAGGCGCTGGTCGTGCCGCGATAGAGGCGCGACTCCAGGACCGTGCCGGTGATCGTGGTGGTGACCGTGATCACCTCGCCGGGGTTGTCGTCGTATTTTGCCCCGCCGTTGTACCAACTGGCTCTGGCCCCGTGGGTCGAGGCGTCGGTGAGAAGACCGTTCAGCGTCTGGAGACTGGAGGTCATCCGAGCGTTGGTGGAGTTGATCGTACCGGCGACGTAGACCGTCTGCTGGTCGAGGGCGCCGGCGTTGACCGCGTCGCAGAACGCCGAGGCGAAGGCGGCCGAGGGACCGACCGCGGCCGCCAGCAAGGCGACCATGGCCATGACCAGATAGCGCGCGCGCTGCATGACCGTGCGCTCACGGCCACGCTGCACTTGCGCCTCGCCGGACTGCACTGCAGTCGCGTTACCCCGCATGACGCGGGTCAGCCACCCCTGGAACATCAATTCCCCCAAACCCCAATTATCCACGCGCGGTAGTCCGCCCCGGACTCTACATCCGCGCGCATTAACCGCCCATTACACGTAACTGTACATTATGCACAGCCCCAAGGCGTTTCCCGTGTGAATTGTCACATCGCGCGTCAAGAGTGTGTCCCAAAGTTGAGACACCGATACGCGTGACCGGTTTTCAAGGGATTTCCGGGACTTGCCGCGCGCCTGGTCGGAGCTGGGGCAGCCGCATGAAACGAGCGTCTTGCGCGCTACGGGCGTCGCTGTGTAGCCTGGCAACTCAACATTGTGGGAGGGCCTGACGCCATGGACTTTTATATGGCTATGATCGTGCAGTTCGCGGGTAACTTCGCCCCGCGCAACTTCATGTACACCAACGGACAACTGATCGCGATCTCGCAGAACACCGCGCTGTTCTCGCTGCTGGGGACCACCTTCGGCGGCAACGGCCAGACCACTTTCGGCCTGCCGGACCTGCGCAGCCGCACCTTCGTCGGCCCGGGCCAAGGCCCCGGCCTGCCGTCTTACGTCCAGGGCGAGATGGCCGGCACGCCGACCACCACCCTGAACATCACCAACCTGCCGGCTCACAACCACGCCGCCGTGTTCACCCCGACGGGTTCGCCGACCGTGAACGTCTCGGCTCTGGCCAACGTCGCCAACGGCTCGCAGATCGTCCAGCCGACGGCCGGCGCGCACCTCTGCAACGCCTATGACCCCATCAACCTGACCGAGGCCGGCGTCTACGCCCCGGCCGCCGCCACGGGCACCGCGGTCAACCTGGCCGCCGGCAGCGTCACCGGCATCGGCGGCAGCGTCACCGTCGGCATCACCGGCAACAACGCGCCGTTCGACAACATGCAGCCCTACCTCGGCCTGCAGTCGATCATCTGCGTCGCGGGCATCTTCCCCTCGCGCAACTAATCGGCGGAAACGAAAGACGCCGGCCCGTGGCTTCCCACGGGCCGGCGTTTTCTATTTCGGGTCGGACTTTGCGGCCGAGCCGGCAGACGTCAGTTGAAGACCGCCTGGTAGACCCGGGCGCCCGGCAACGGCTTCAGCTGGGTGATCACGATCGTATGCGGACCGCCCTTGCCGCAGTCGAACTCGTAGGCCCCGTCGATCAGGTTGATGTTCATCGGCGCCTCGAACATCAGCGAGAAGGGCTCGCGGATGTCGTGCGCGAACCCGGGACGGAAGATGGCCGCCAGGGTGATCTCCACCGGATGCGGAATGGTCGCCACCCGCACCTGCTTTCCCACCCAGGCTTCGAAATCTTCCGGCTTCAGCAGCAGCATGGCGTCCCCCTCGTCGCTCTTGAACTCATCTTGGCGGGTCACGCGCGGAGCGCAACCTATGCGTCGATCTAGCCCATTCACCCGCGAGTCGTCGCGATGAAATCACCGTCCGACATGCCGCCCCTGCCCGCGGCCCTCATGGCCCGCGACGTTGGCGTCCGCGCGATCGAGGACGACGATGCGCCGCTGGTGGCGCGCTGGCACGCGGCCTTCCGGGGCGCGTCGTTCCTGGCGATGGGATGGCCTCAGGATCAGGTGGTCGCGATGATGGCCGACCAGCTGCGCCTGCAGCAGATCCACATCGCCGGCGCCTATCCCGGGGCCGATCGCTGGCTGGTGCTGGCGGCCGGCGTTCCGGCCGGGCAGCTGCTGCTGGACCGCGACCGCGCCGACTGGCGCCTGATCGACCTGCTGCTGGCGCCGGAGGCCCGGGGCCTGGGGCTGGGCTCTGGCCTGATGGCATGGATCCAGGACGCGGCCGCCAGGGCCGGCGCCGCGTCGATCACGCTGGACGTCGGGTTCGACAACGCCCCGGCCCAGGCGCTCTATCGCAAGGCCGGCTTCGTCGAGGAGGCCTCGGAGACCGAGATCGCCGTGGCCATGCGCTGGCGCCCGGACTGATCCGGCAAGGCTTTCCCGGGCGCGCCATCCCGGGGCATGTCGTTCGGCGGCGCACAAACAAAAACCGCCACGCGCAGTTCAATCCAGTTCCGTGAAGTCCGCCGGCGCCGCCGCGCGCGCTCTTGCGCGCCTTGCGAGGCCGATGATCCTGGTCCTCCCGTTTCCCCTTCCCAGACAGGCCCGCCTCGCGGACGGGACCTGCCGCCTGGCTCAGTCCCCTAGGCGCGCGACGCCGTTCTGGCAAGTCGAATCCCGCTTTCTGCAATGTAGTTCCATAAGTTGAGAATAGTGCGTATCGATATTTTCAAGACTGCAACAATCGGAAATCGAGATGTTCGATTGATTTTCACAAAAGCAAATATCTTTGAATACGCGGTTATATTGTAAAAACTCAGACCAGTGACGTTGACAGAACGGTCTTTTACATAAGATTTTTGACGACAGCCGCAGAGATCAAAGATCCGCGGCGACCGTGAAGACCGCTCACCATCCGCGACGGCGCGAACCCCCGCCCGGTCGCGACACGCCGAAGCCCGCCGCCGGACAGACCCGGCGACCGGCCAGCGCTCCGACGCCCGCCGCGCGTCGCCCGAGCCTCGGCGCTTGCGCAAGCCCGCATCGACACCCGTCCCGTCGCGCCCTGCCGGTCGCGCCGCCGGGCTCGCCGCGCCTTGCCTCCAGCCATCCACCAACACGCCCAGGGGCCACGCGGCCCGGCGGCGAAAGAAGGCGGGTCACCGCCAGTCTCTCATCGGAGGAAACCCATGAAACACCAACTGCTGGCGACCACGGGCCTGGCCCTCGCCATCGCCGGGATCGGCGCGAGCGCCGCCCTGGCCCAGACCGCCCCACTGGCCGCCGCCCCCTCCCCCACCGCTACGGTCGAGAACAAGGTCGACGAGGTCGTCGTCGTCGGCACACGCGCCAGCCTGCAGTCGGCCATGGGCCGCAAGAAGCGCGCCGGCACCATCTCGGACTCCATCGTCGCCGAGGACATCAGCCAGTTCCCCGACAAGAACGTCGGCGAGGCCCTGGGCCGGGTGACCGGCGTGCAGCTGGCCCGCGACTTCGGCGAGGGCAACGCGGTGTCGATCCGCGGCGTCGAACCCGACCTGAACCGGGTCGAGATCAACGGCATGAGCACCCTGTCGACGGCCGGCAACCTGCAGGTCTACGGCGGCGGCGGCCGTTCCAACGACTTCCGCGAACTGGCCTCGGAGCTGGTCAAGTCGATCGACGTGTTCAAGGGCTTCACCGCCGACATGACCGAGGGCGGCGTCGGCGGCACGGTCAGCGTCACCACCCGCAAGCCGCTGGACTTCAAGAAGCCCACCCTGTCGTTCACCGGCTCGATGCAGAACCTCGACACGGTCGACGGCTGGAAGCCGCGCGGCAACGTCTTCGCCGCCACCCAGCTGTTCGAGGGGCGCCTTGGCCTGATGGCCAACGTCACCTACGACAAGGTCAACACCCGCGGCGACTATGTCCGCAACTCGTCTTGGGGCCGCTTCGCCGACTTCGACAACTCGGCCGACAAGACCGTCGACTACTATTCGACCTCGTACAGCCAGGACATCGTCGACTTGGCCAGCGGCGTCAGCACCTATGCCGGCTGCTCGTCGCTGGTGACGCCCGACGCCACCCAGATCTCGACCAGCAACCTGCGCACCGCCTGCCAGAGCCAGTGGTACGACTACGCCCCGCGCGTGGCCCGCTACGGCGTCTGGACCCGCACCGACGAGCGGATCTCGGCGGAGTTCACGGCCCAGTACAAGTTCACCGACAAGATCGACGCCTGGGTCAGCTACAACCGCAATGAGCGAAGCCAGCGGCTGAACGACATCAACTACGGCACCGACTTCACGTCGGCGACCAGGCTGCGCAACACCGCCGCCAACGGCACGTCGTGCTCGAGCACCGACACCACGGCCGGCTCGGTGGTCACCGACGCCAACCACAACGTCATCCAGTACACCCTGGGCAACTGCCTCACGACCTCGGGCAGCGGCGGCTACAACGGCTTCGGCATCAGCGCCCGCGACTTCGCCTACGAGTCGACCAGCGACTACTACAACATCGGCGCCAACTACCGCGGCGACCGCCTGCAGATCGAGTTCCAGGCCTCCAGCGCCGAGACCTCGACCGTCTCGCAGACCAACAACGTCAGCGTCAGCTTCGACACCCCCGGCATGACGGTGACGCTGGACCCATCGACCGGCAATCCGTCCTTCACCTTTGCATCCGGCTACAGCCCCTCGGACGCCTCGGCGATCCGCCAGTGGCAGATCCAGTACCGTCCGTCGAACTCGCAGTCGGAAGAGAAGCAGTACAAGATCGACTTCGACTACGAGGTCGACCTGCCGTTCCTGAAGAAGATCGAGTTCGGCGGCCGCGCCACCGACTTCTCGACCTCGGGCTACGGCTACGGCGGCTACATCATCGACGGCGGCGCCAACGCCTATTCGACCACCGACGACACCGTCATCTACAGCAACGCGGTGAACTCGACGGCGACGATCCTGGCCAGCCAGACGGCCGACCAGACCAACCCGACCAACGCCTCGGCCGCCTACACCACCGGCTACTGGTCGACGAGCGAGACCTGGTCGCGGGCGTTCTCCAACGCCGTCTTCGCCCAGGCCATGACCCAGCTGCCCTCGGCCTTCTACTACGGCGGCGGCAACCTGCCCTCGACCTGGCTGTATCCGGACTTCAACAAGGTCGCCCAGTACCTCGACACGTCGCACTTCAACCTGAACAACCTGACGACCATGACGGGCAACGACGGCAACACCTACGAGCAGATCCCCTACCGGATCCAGGAACAGACCGACGCCCAGTACATCAAGTTCAACTACGCCTTCCCGCTCTTGGGCTACGACGTGAACGGCAACTTCGGCTGGCGTCGGGTTCACACCAAGACCTCGGGCACCGGGGCCCAGACCCGCAGCGAGACCTATGCGGCGACCAACGGCGGCGCCTCGACCACCTATGTGCTGAGCAACAGCATCGCCACCATGACCAAGGACTACACGGTGTGGCTGCCCAGCTTCAACGTGGGCCTGTGGCTGTCGCCCAACAAGCTGGCGGCCCGCGCCGGCTTCGCCCAGCTGATGGCGCGTCCGCGCATGGACTACCTGATGCCGACGGTGGCCTGCACCACCGACAACTCGCCCGACGCCAACGGCGAGTTCGACGAGCCCAGCTGCACGGCCGGCAATCCGGAGCTGAAGCCCTATCGCGCCAACCAGTACGACCTGTCGTTCGAGTACTATCCCAACAGCGACACCCAGATTTCGCTGGGCCTGTTCTACAAGGACATCGAGTCGTTCTACGTCTCGTCGCGCACGCTGATCGGCAAGGTCGACGTCTACGGCGACGGGGTGCTCTACAACTACAACACCTACATCAACGGCGACGGGGCCAAGATTTCGGGCGTGGAGCTGACCGGCAAGACGGCCTTCACCTGGCTGCCGGGCGCGCTGTCGGGCCTGGGCGTCGACGCCAACTACACCTACCAGGAAGCCAAGGACGTCGAGCTCTATTCCACCCTCGACGGCTCGCCCCTGCCCTTCCCCGGCCTGTCCAAGAGCAGCGCCAACTTCACGGTCTGGTACGACAAGGGCCCGATCAACGCCCGCCTGGCCTACAACTACCGTTCCAAGTACCTGGTCTCGGCCGCCGACACCTCGGGCCAGCCGGTGTTCCGCGACCCGACCGGCTACCTGGACGGCAAGATCACCTGGAAGCCGGGCCCCAGCGGCCTGTCGGTCTTCGTGGAAGGCAAGAACCTGACCAAGGAGGAGGAACGCTCCACAGCCGGCGACATCCGCCTGACCGAGCTGGGCTACTTCGGCCGCCGGTTCTTCATGGGCTTCACCTACAAGTACTGACGACGAGCGGGCTCCCGGGCGACCGGGAGCCTAGTTCTGGATGCGGAAAGGGCCTCCCGAGGATCTCGGGAGGCCCTTTTTCATTTCACGTCGTCATCCCGGCCGCAGCGCAGCGGAGAGCCAGGACCCAGGGGCGAGCGGCAATGCCTCGGCCACGCCCTGCTGGCGGCGAACCCAACCACCGCGCCCAGTCGCCTGGGTCCCGGGTCTGCGGGCCGCTGCGCGACCCTCCGCCCGGGATGACGAAGGGGGTGGGATGGGTCGCCTAGAACCCGAATTCCGGCTGGGCCGCGCCAGGATGCTGGGTCTCGGGCAGGTGGCAGGTGAAGGTCGAACCGGCGCCCGGCTCGCTCTCCAGGGCCACCCAACCGCCGTGCAGCTCGACCAGCGCCTTGACCAGCGCCAGGCCCAGGCCCGGGCCGCCGCGGTCGCGGCCGACGAAACGGTCGAAGATGTGGGCCTGGACGTGGAACGGCACGCCCCGGCCGGTGTCGCGCACGTGCAGCTTGACCTCGCCCAGCGCCCGCTGGGCCGAGATCGTCACCTTGCCGCCCGGAGGGGTCTGGCGCAGGGCGTTCTCGACCAGGTGGTCGACGGTCTGGTTCAGGCGCTTGGCGTCGCCGCGGATCAGGCCGACGTCGTCGTCGCAGATCACCTCCAGCGTCACCCCGCCGATCTCGGCGTCCTTGCCGCCGCGCTGATGCGCGCCCTGCAGCAGGTCGACCACGCGGATGTCCTCGATCTCCAGCGCCATCTCGCCGGCGTCGATCTGGGCCATGTCGAGCACGTCGTCGATCGAGCGGGCCAGCTGGGTGGCGGCGGCGCGCACGGCGGCCACGTGGCCCTTGCCGCGCTCGTGCAGCCCCTCGGCGCGCTCCAGGAGCTCCGAATAGCCGATGATCGTCGTCAGCGGCGTGCGCAGCTCGTAGGAGACGTTGCCGACGAAGTCGCGCTTCAGCCGCTCGGCCTCGGCCAGAGCCGCCGAGCGGTCGGCCAGGGCGCTTTCCAGGTGGCGGGTGTCGGTGACGTCGGCGAAGGCGATCAGGGTGGCGCCGTCGGGCAGCGGCCGGCTCTGGTAGACGACGATGCGGCCGTCCGAGGTGCGCACCTCGCCCGAGGTCGGCGCGCGCATCTGCGGATCCGGATCGGCGACCCGGCCCTTGAGCTCGCGCCAGAAGGAAAGGTCGTGCAGGCGGCGCACGCACAGCTCGACCACGCCCTCGAAGTCGCCGGCGGCCTGCAGGGCCTGGGGCGTGACGTTCCAGAAGGTCTCGAAGGCCTCGTTGTGCAGGCGCAGGCGGCCGTCCGAGCCGAACACGGCCACGGCGTCGTTCAGCTTGTCGAGCGTGGCCTGCTGCACCTGGATCAGGGCGTTGTACTGGGCCTTCAGGCGCAGCTCGCCGGTGATGTCCGAATAGAGCAGCAGCATGCCGCCCAGCGGGTGGGGCTGGCGCACCACCTTGAGCGTGCGGCCGTCGGGCAGGTCCCACAGCTCGTCGGCCTGGGGACCCAGGTCCTCGTAGCGCGCCAGCTCGGCCGCCTTCCACTTGGCGTAGTCGACCGTTTCGGGCAGGCGGCGGCGCTGGCGCAGGCGATCCAGCACCTCGCCGTGGGTCGGGCGCTCGGCCAGCCAGGCCGGCTCCAGACCCCAGAGGTCGGCGAAGGCGGTGTTGTGGAACGACAGGCGGCGGCTGGCGCTGAAGATCGCCACGCCGTCGGCGATGTGGTTGAGGGTCTCGTCGTGGGCGGCGACGTGGTTCTTCAGGGTCTCGCGGACGTCCTCGACCTCGGTGACGTCGGCGCTGAACACCCCGGCTCCGCCGCCGTCCAGCGGCTTGACGTTGAAGCGGAAGGCGCGGCGGCGGCCGTCGATCGGCGTCCAGCGCACGGTCTCGCGGCGCTCGGCCTTGCCGGCGGCCTCCACGGCCAGGGCGTCGACGGCGCGGTCGAAGGTCTTGCCGGCGCGGGCGGCTTCTCCGGCGTTGTCGACGCCCACGGCGCGCAGATAGGCGGCGTTGGCCCAGGTGGGCGCGCCGTCGGCGGCCGCGATCCAGGCCGGCTCGGACAGGCCGTCGACGAAGGCGGCGAAGCGGGCGGCGCTGGGCAGACCCAGGTCGCCGGTCTGGGCGGCCAGGCGAAGCCAGGCCAGGGCCCCGGCCGCGCGCCCCTCGACGACGACGCGGCCGCCGGGACCGCGCGCTTCGAAGACGCAGGCCTCGCCGCGCTCGAACAGCGCCTTCAGGCGGGCGGCGTGGTCGGGATCACCGGCGGTCAGCGCCTCGACCAGGGCGTCGGGCGTGGCCTCGACGTTCAGCACGTGGGCGCAGGCGGTCAGGCTGTCCTCGCCAGACACCAGGCGGGCCGCGCCGTCCTCGACCGCCACCAGGGCGTTGTCGAAGGCCTCGGCCGAAGCCTGGGCGGCCACCGAGCCGCTTTCCAGCGCATCGAGGCGCAGCCTCATGCCGGCGAGGCGCGCGTCGAAGGCGCGCCTCTGGGCCAGGGCCCACAGCGTGGCGCAGATCGCCAGGCAGACCGCGCCGGCCGTCGCGGCCAGGATCAGATCGAGCGAAGTCATCCGGCGTGTCGCTAAGCCCCAGGGGGTAAGGGTCGAATCAGATTTGGCAGCTTAGACCGCGCGTGGCGAGAGCGCGATCAGCCCTTCCCCGCGCCACGGATCACGCTATTTCAGGTTCATGACCTGGACCGACCGCCTCGCCCCCTCGCTGGACGACTTCGCCGCCCTGGCCAAGGCCGCCTTCGACGCCCTGCCCGAAGAGTTCCGCCGCCTGAGCGGCGACGTGGTCTTCCGCATCGACGACTTCGCGCCCGACGAGGTGCTCGACAGCCTGGGCATCGAGGATCCGTTCGAGCTGACCGGCCTCTACCAGGGCGTTGACCTGTCGCGCCGCTCGGTGCTGGACGTCGGCGCCCAGCCCTCGATGGTCTTCCTCTACCGCCGGCCGATCCTGGACGAATGGTGCGAACGCGGCGATGTCGCCCTGGGCGCGCTGATCGAGCACGTGCTGGTTCACGAGATCGGCCACCATTTCGGGCTGTCGGACGACGACATCCACCGCATCGAGGACGAGGCATGAGCCTTTTCGACACCGAGACCTGGCGCGAGCGCATGGACGAGCGCTGGTTCGAAAGCGGCGTGGCCATCGCCGACAAGGGCGACGTCGACCTGGTGTCGATCGAGGACGACGCGGTGACCGCCCACGTCACCGGCAGCGCCGGCGACCTCTATGTCGTCGAACTGCGCAGCCCCGCCGGCGAAGGCCGCTGCGACTGTCCGGGCTTCGAGAAGTTCGGCGCCTGCAAGCACCAGGCCGCCGTGGTCGTGGCCGCCAACGCGCTGGACGAAGCCGGCGCGCAGACCGTACGGGACCGCATGGCGAGGCTTCGCGACGGCTTGGCGCTCGACAGCCGTGAAGCTTTGGTCGAACGCCTGGTCGATCTGGCCCGCCGCGATCCGAAAGTGCTCGCGACGCTCGAAGGCTGATCAGCGATACTCAAAAGATATGAGGCAATACTTTCCAGATATACCTGGAGGGCGGTCCATATTTTGCCTCAAAATTCGCGCAACGAGCGGTGCGTAAATACACAATATCCCCCGTCGCGGGAGTTTGCGATTGAATATTACGGATTCTGCGCAATACTTCCCGCAGATTCGTCGGAGGTCGATGCAACACCGCTGACGACTGGCCTGGATGCGCTCGCTCGCCGTGCGCAGTCTTGCCAGCCGCGTTGCGAAAGATTGCGTCAGTGTCCATCCCGCCGCCCAAGGCCAGCAAGCCGGAGAACAAGGCCCTCGTGGTCGCGTTGTCCGTACTGCAACTGACGGTCGTGGTTCTGGTATGGTTGGTTGCGCTCATTCCGGCGGCGCTGGCGGCTCTGGCCGTGCTCCTCTGGAAAAGCGCCCGCCCGTCTGTCCGGGGCAAGTTTCCGCCCGCCTGACCTGCCGTCGAGTCCCGCCGCTCCATGGAACTGCGCCACGTCCGCTATTTCGTCGCCCTCGCGGAAGAGCTGAATTTCACGCGGGCGGCCGCGCGCCTGGGCATCGGCCAGCCGCCGCTGAGCCAGCAGATCCGCGACCTGGAGACCGAGATCGGCTACCCGCTGTTCCTGCGCCGCCCGCACGGCGCGGAGCTGACCGAGGCCGGCCGCGCCTTCCTGGCCGAGGCCCGCCTGATCCTGGAGCAGGCCGAACGCGCCAAGGAGGCCGCCCGCCGGGCCGGCGGCGGCCATGTGGGCGCGCTGCGGGTGGGCTTCACCTCGTCGGCCAACTTCCACCCGGCGGTGACCGAGGCCTTCGCCGTCTTCCACTGGAAGTATCCGGACGCCAGCCTGATCGTCGAGGAGAGCCACTCGGCGCGCCTGGCCGAGCGCCTGCTGCACTCGGAGCTGGACGCGGCCTTCGTGCGCCCGGGCAATGTCGCGATCGAGGGCCTGGACCTGCTGGCGCTCGGCGAGGAGCCGCTGATCCTGGCCCTGCCGGCCGGCCATCGCCTGGCCGCACAGGCCCGCGTGCCGGTGGCGGCGCTGAGGCACGAGCCGTTCGTGATCTTCTCGCAGGGGATCGGCCGCACGTTCCTGGGCCTGATCCGCGAGGCCTGCGCCCAGGAGGGCTTCGAGCCGATCGTCGGCCAGGAGACCCCGCACATCGTGGCGATGATCAACATGGTCTCGGCGGGCCTGGGCGTGGCCATGGCTCCCGGCTCGATCGCCCAGCTGGCCGTGCGCGGCGTCGTCTACCGCCCGCTGGACGGGGCCGTGCCCAAGGTGCCCCTGGCCATCGCCACCCGCGCCGGCGACGCCTCGCCCCTGGTCCGCAACTTCCTGGCCCTGATCCCGCCGCCGCCGGCCGAGGACTAGGGCGGATCGACATTCGGCTCGCCCCACCATCTCCCGTCATTCCCGCCCTTGTGGCGGGAACCCCTGGTTCCACCGACACGTGAGATGCAAGCGGATCGCCAGCGGTCCGCCACGCCTGCTCTTGCGGCGGACAGAGAGGTTCCCGCCACAAGGGCGGGAATGACGGGAAGAGGGGTGACCGGCTACCTCAGCACCGCCTCCACCCAGCGCGGCACGACCTCGCTGGCGGGACCGTAAAGGCGCTCGTCGAAGGCGCGGGCGTTGTCGGAAGGTTCCAGATTGATCTCGCAGGTCCTGATCCCCATCCGCCGGGCCTCGGTCACGAAGCCGGCGGCCGGATAGACCGAACCCGAGGTGCCGATGGCGACGAAGAGGTCGCTGTCCTCCAGGGCCTCGAAGATTTCGTCCATGAACAGCGGGACCTCGCCGAACCACACCACGTGCGGCCGCGCCATGCCGTGCGCCCCGCAGGCGGCGCAGACCGCCTCGGCGTCGAGCGGACCGGGATCGGGACGGGTCGCCCCGCAGGCGTGGCAGCGGGTGACGGCCAGCTCGCCGTGCATGTGGACCACGCCGCTCGCTCCGCCCTTTTCGTGCAGGTCGTCGACGTTCTGGGTGCAGAGGAACAGGCGCCCGCCCCGCGCCGCCAGTTCGCGCTGCAGCCGGGCCAGGGCGAAGTGGGCGGCGTTGGGCGCGGCGGCCGCCAGGTTGGCCCGGCGGGCGTCGTAGAAGGCCCGCACCTTGGCCGGATCGCGGGCGAAGCCCTCGGGCGTGGCGACCTCCGAAAGGTCGTACTGCGTCCATACCCCGCCTTCGTCGCGGAAGGTGCCCAGCCCGCTCTCGGCGGAGACCCCCGCGCCCGTCAGCACAAAGACGTTCAACGCCATGGCGCGGTTTCCCATTCCGGTTCAAGCGGCTGCGGCAAAGGTGACGGGTCCGTCATTTTTAATTTGACCGTACCGGAAGTTTGAGTGGACAGTGTTCACTCGACGAGAGGCCCGCGCCAGACGGGCCCTTTTCGAGCAGCCGAGAGGCCTTGAGGAGAGGAGCCGACCGTGACGGACAAGAACATCACCAAGGACGCCATGTACGACGCGGTGGCGCCCGACGACTTCGAGTCCATGCTCGAACTCGACCGGTACGGAAACCGATCGAGCGCCTTCGACAAGATCATCTCGGCCACCCACGACCACTTCTGGGACCCGCTCGACAAGGCCTATATCGATTTCGACGAGCCGTTCGACATGGAGAACCAGCCGCTGGTTCCCGAAGACCTCGTCATCGCCCTGTCGACCGACTACGTCTCCAATCACCTCTCCGACCCCAAGCAGCGCACCCGCTTCATCAACCAGTCGGTGCTGCGCAGCTTCTCGTCGATCCTGCACGGCGAGCAGGGCGCGCTGAACCTGTCGGCCAGCCTGTGCCACGTGCTCAAGGACCAGGGCGCGCAGGAGTACGCCGCCAACCAGACGCGGGAAGAGGCGCGCCACGTCACCGCCTTCGCCAAGTACATCAAGGCCCGCTGGGGCAAGCCGGTCGAATGCGGCCCGGCCCTGAAGAGCCTGCTGGTCGAGATCATCGCCGCCCCCGAGGTCTACAAGAAGATCATCGGCATGCAGATGCTGGTCGAGGGCCTGGCCATGGGCGCCTTCGCCACCTTCTTCAAGGAAATCCATGATCCGCTCGGCAAGAAGCTGCTGCAGCTGGTGATGACCGACGAGGCCTTCCACCACAAGTTCGGGAAGATCTGGGCCGACCGCACGGTGCCCAAGCTGTCGCCCGAGGAACACGCGATCATCGAGGACTGGGCGGCCCACTGCTTCCAGACCCTGCTGTTCAACCTGGTCTCGCCGCACCAGCAGCTGGACCTCTATCGCGAGTTCGGCCTGGACCCCGACAAGGTGGTCGAGGAGTACGGACAGATCATGACCGACGACCTGCGTCGCGAGCACATGAAGGAACAGACCAACATCTTCCGGGTGCTGGTGAAGACCCTGCTCAACGCCGGCATCATCACCGACCGCACCAAGGCGTTCTACGCCATGTACGTCGACCTGGAGGAACTGAAGGCCGAGGGCGACCGGATGGTCGGCGACGACATCGCCGAGGAAGGCATCCGCCACCTGCAGGCCATCAACTTCAAGGACCGCGTCGTCCCGGTGACCATCGCCGCGGAGTAAGCCGTAGAGCCCCTCTCTCTTCGAGAGAGGGAGGGGCCCGCCGCGCAGCGGCGGGAGGGTGAGAGGTTTCACCGCCAGCAGGCAAACCTCACTCCCTGCCCTTTTCCGCCGTCATCCCGGCCGGACACCCGCGAAAGCGGGTGGTAGAGCCGGGACCCAGCGGCCGCCGCATTGCATCGGCCAGGGCTCGGCGGCGAACCCAGCCACAGCGCCCAGTCTCCTGGGTCCCGGATAAGCCCGGCGGGCTTTCCGGGATGACGGTGCTTGGGGGCATCCAGACAGCTTGTAACCTCTCACCCTCCCACGCCTTGCGGCGCGGGCCCCTCCCTCTCTCACTGAGAGAGGGGGTCGGTGCGTGGAACACCCGCACATCCCCTTGCGTTTGCCTCCGTTCGGGGGATGAACTTGAGCAGGGCGCAAAGCCCGCCAAGCAGAGCAAGGTGTCGGCATGCGCGTAAGCCTGATCCTGTCCCTGGCCGCGAGCCTGGCCGCGACGCCCGTCCTCGCTCTGGCCGGCGCCCAGTCGCCCTCCAAGCCCGTGGCCGCGGCCTTCTATACCGGCAAGTGGTACGAGATCGCCCGCACCCCCAATTCCGGCCAGCGCAACTGCGAGGCCCCGACCACCGAGTTCACGGCCAAGACCGCCGAAAGCTTCTCGGTGCGCCAGGTGTGCCGCCGCGACAGCGCCACCGGCAAGGCCAAGACCTTCAACACCAGCGGCAAGATCGTCGCCGGCTCCGAGAACGCCAAGTTCTCGATGAACTTCCTGGGCGGCCTGAAGAAGCAGGAATACTGGGTGCTCGACCACGCCGATGACGCGTCTTGGGCGATCATGGCCACGCCCGGCGGCAACTTCGTGTGGCTGCTGTCGCGCAAGCCCGTGATGGACGAGGCCGCCAAGGCCGCCGCCCTCTCCCGGGTCAAGGCCCTGGGCTACGAGAAGCTGGTCTTCCCGCAGCAGCCGGAGGCCTGAACGTGCGCCGACGCCACCTGGCCATGGCCGGCGCGATCGTGCTGACCCTCGGCGCGGCGACCGCCTGCGCGGGCGCGGGGCCGACGGGCAATCCCCGACCGCCCCAGCCGGCCAAGCGCGTCGAGCTCAGCAAGTATCTGGGCCTGTGGTACGAGGCCGCCCGCTACGACTTCCGCTTCGAGAAGGGCTGCGACGGCGTCACCGCCGAATATTCCCTGCGCCCCGACGGCCTGGTCGAGGTGCGCAACACCTGCCGCAAGGGCGGCCCCGAGGGCATCGAGAAGGTCAGCCTGGGCAAGGCCAAGGTGGTCGACAAGGCCACCGGGGCCAAGCTGAAGGTGTCGTTCTTCGGCCCGTTCTTCCTCGGGGACTACTGGGTTCTGGACCACGCCGACGACTACAGCTGGGCGATCGTCGGCGAGGGCAGCGGCCGCTATCTCTGGCTGCTGACCCGCGACAAGCCCACCCCCGGCCTGACCCAGAACCTCACCGACCGGGCCAAGGCCATGGGCTACGACGTCTCGCGCCTGCGGGTGACCAGGCACGCCCGGGGATGAGAGGCTGATCCTTCTCCCCTTGCGGGAGAAGGTGGCGGCCGAAGGCCGACGGATGAGGGGTCGAAAGACCTCTCCCCAGACTTCTGAGAGACCCCTCACCCGACCTCCCTCCGGGAGGCCACCCTCTCCCGCAAGGGGAGAGGGATCGCACTTGAATAGCGAACAAAGATGGAACATGGTGAAGACCATGGACGTCGTCGTCGACATCACCCTCACCCCTTCCGCCATGGGGCGTCCCGAGACCACCCTGGCCGTCACCCGCGGCGCGGCGCGGCTGCTGGTCGACCTGGGCTATGCGCCGCTGGCCGAGGTGACCCTGCCCAACGGCCGCCGCGCCGACCTGATGGCCCTGGGTCCCAAGGGCGACATCGTCATCGTCGAGGTGAAGTCGGGGCTGGAGGACTATCGCGTCGACCGCAAGTGGGGCGAATACGCGCCCTATTGCGACGCCTTCCATTTCGCCGTCGCGCCCCATTTCCCGGAAGGGATCCTGCCCGAGGAGCCGGGCCTGATCGTCGCCGACGGCTTCGGCGGGGCCGTGGTCCGCGCCGCGCCCGTCACGCCGCTGGTCGGCGCCCGCCGCAAGGCCCTGACCCTGGCCTTCGCGCGGCTGGCGGCCCTGCGCGCGGCCGGCGTCGCCGCCGAACGCCTTTCGCTTTGAACAGATCGGCGATTTGAAAATAAATTCCCGACTGCGACATTCTGTCCGAACACAACTCAAGATGACGCCAGAACAGGGGCGACCCCCGCCCTGCCCCAGGGTCATGCGCAGACCTGAAGTTGTCTCAAGGTCGGGTAGCCGACCAGTGCAAAGGTTTGCAGAACGCCGTCACCTCATCGGCGTTACGTCTTCTTTACATCCGCCGCGCCATCACCCTGCCCATAAGCCCAACAAAGGGCAGGGGATTTCAACAGAATGTCGAAGAAGAAACCCGTCGTGGCGCTGGCCGCGGCGCTCCTCGCTATCGCGCCGATCAGCGCCCACGCCGACGCCGCCAAGGACGTGCAGATCGCCGGCCGCGCGCTGACCTTCCTTGAGAACGGTCCCACCGGCAAGGCCGTGCTGGGCATCGTGTTCGATCCGTCCAAGCCGGCCTCCGTCGCCGAAAAGAACGCCGTCATGGCCGCCATCGGCGGCGGCCTCAACACCGGCGCACTGACCCTGACGGCCCGTCCGGTCGAAGCCGGCGCCGTCTCGGGCGTCAGCGGCGTGGCCGCCCTCTACGTCACCACCGGCGTCAACGCCGCCCCCGTAGGCGCGGCCGCCAAGGCCAAGAAGATCATCACCATCGGCTCGGACGCGTCCTGCGCCGCCAGCGGCGCCTGCGTCATGAGCGTGTCGGCCGACCCGAAGGTCGAGATCATCGTCAACCGCGGCGCCGCCGCGGCCGTGGGCGCGGTCTTCAAGTCCGCCTTCCGCATGATGATCCGCGAAGTCTGATCGCCGCCAGCACAAGAGACATGACCATGAAGAAGACTCTCCTGGCCGGCGTTTCCGCGGGCCTCCTCGTCGCCGCCGCCTCGGCCGCGCCCTCGATCGCTTCGGCGCAATCCATCGACTACGGCTCGCTCGAGCAGCTGTTCAACGAACCGGTCACCACCAGCGCCACCGGCGCCCCGCAGCGCTCGACCGAAGCGCCGGTGGACATGACCATCATCTCGGCCGCCGACATCACCCGCTCGGGCGCCGTCGACCTGCCGACCATCCTGTCGCGCGTGGCCGGCCTGGACGTCACCACCTGGGGCGCCGGCGCCGCCGACGTCAGCGTCCGCGGCTACAACCAGGCCATGTCGCCGCGCCTGCTGGTGCTGATCAACGGCCGCCAGGTCTATCTGGACCACTACGGCTACACCGCCTGGGCCACCCTGCCCGTGCAGCTGTCGGAGATCCGCCAGATCGAGGTGGTCAAGGGCCCCAACAGCGCCCTGTTCGGCTTCAACGCCGTCAGCGGCGTGGTCAACATCATCACCGTCAACCCGAAGTTCGACGACGCCGGCGACATCGCCGTGCGCGGCGGCAACTTCGGCTACGGCGAGGTCTCGCTGGCCAAGACCTTCAAGCTGGGCGAGCGCTTCAGCGCCCGCGTCTCGGCCGGCGCCAGCCAGAGCGACGAGTTCAAGAACACCGTCGGCGGCGTGGCCAAGAGCCAGCTGAACGATCCGGCCAAGGTCTCGGCCAACATCGACACCGTCACCCAGCTGACCGACAAGGCCGAGCTGCGGGTCGAGGGCTCGTACTCGAACGTCCAGGTCAGCGACATGCTGTCCAACTACGCCTACTCGCCCAGCAAGTACCTGACGAGCTCGCTGAAGGGCACACTGACCGCCGAGACCCAGGTCGGACAGCTGCAGTTCTCCGCCTACCAGAACGACCTGACCGCCAAGCACCTGATCCTTGGCCAGAAGGCGCGCTTCGAGAACAAGATCACGGTCGTCTCGGCCCAGGACCTGTTCAAGATCGGCGCGAAGCACACGATCCGCCTGGGCGGCGAATACCGCCACAACGAGGTCAACACCGCCCCGATCGGCGGCGCGGAGGTCAGCTACGACGTGCTGTCGGCCTCGGCGATGTGGAACTGGGCGATCAGCGACAAGCTCGCCTTCACCGCGGCCGGCCGCTACGACAGCCTGGACCTGTCGCGCGACGGCGCCTTCCCGGCCGGCTCGCCGCCGCTGGGCAACGGCTACTGGGATCGCAAGATCGAAGAGCCGTCGTGGAACCTGGGCCTGGTGTGGCGCGCCACCGCCGCCGACACCTTCAAGGCCAGCGCCGCCCGCGGCGTGCAGGTGCCGACCCTCGTGGACCTGGGCGCCCTGCAGGCCCGCGTCAGCGTCGGTCCCTACACCCTGGGCCTGGCCGGCAACCCGACCCTGGAACCGGCGATCGTCACCAACTACCAGCTGACCTATGAGCGCGCCCTGCCGGCCATCAAGGCCCAGATCAGCGCCAAGGCCTTCATCCAGAAGACCGAGGACGTGAAGGGCCAGCCGACCTCGGCCCAGATCGACGTCGCCCCGACGCTGGTCAGCCTGCCGGTGCTGAGCTACCGCAACATCGGCGAGAGCAAGATGAACGGCTTCGAGCTGGCCGCCTCGGGCGAGTTCGGCGCCGGCTTCCGCTGGAACGCCGACTGGACCCACACCGAGGTCGACGACGAGCCGCTGGCCGGCTTCTCGCCGCTCCTGCGCTCGGCCGCCTTCGGCGCGACCACGCCGGAGAACCGCGCCAACGCCTCGCTGGGCTGGACCGGCGGCGCCTGGACGGCCGACGGCTTCGTCACCCTGGTGGGCGACCACGAGGCCTACGCCCTCTACGCCGTCGGCGCCAATCCGCGCCTGGTGAAGATCGAAAGCTACGCCGCCATCGGCGGCCGGGTGGCCCGCAGCTTCGACCACGGCGTGACCGTGGCGATCAGCGGCCAGAACCTCGGCGACAACCGCCAGCGCCAGAGCGCCGGCCTGGAAGTCGAGCGCCGCCTGTTCCTGAGCGTCAGCAAGAGCTGGTAAGCGCCGGGTTCAGGTCCGAACACGGAAAGGGCGGCTCGCGAGGGCCGCCCTTTTTCGTGCTTGCGCAAGAAGACCCCCTCCGGCCCTCCGGGCCACCTCCCCCAAAGGGGGAGGATCTTGGCGCTTCAGATGCTCCCCCTCTGGGGGAGCTGTCGCGGAGCGACTGAGCGGGTCTTCACCAGTCGCTCTTTTTCTTCTTCATCAGGGCCAGCAGGCCAGGATACGGCCCCTGCCCCGTGCGGTAGAGGCACCACTCGTCGTCCTTCTTGCAGGCGCCGTCGAAGAAGTCCTTCTTGGCCTGGTCGATCACCGCGTACATCGGCGCGTCCTTGGACTTGATCCCCAGCTTGTCGTCGCAGACCGCCCGCTCGGCCTTGGTCAGACGGTAGAGGTCGGCGTGGTTGCAGCCGCCGCCCTGGCGGGCGGCCGTGCGCAGGTCGTCGCCGCCGGGCGTGGGCGTTCCCTTCGACTTGAAGCCGGGCGGAGCCGTCGCGGCGCGCGGGGCCTCGGGCGCGGCGGGCGCCGGGGCCAGAGCGGGGGCGGTCGCGACCTGGGCCGGCGGCGGAGGCGGGACCACGGCGCGGGCGCGCGGGACCGAGGGGGCCGACGGGGCGGGCGCCGGCGCGCTCGGCGCTTCCACCCGGGGCGCGGGCGGCGGAGCGGCGTCCACCAGGTCGACGATCAGGTTCTGCTCGACCAGCGGCGGCATGATCTTGATCCCCGCCAGCAAACCGACGCCCAGCAGCACGTGCAGGCCGCTCGCCACGACCAGGGCGAGGGCGAAGGGCCTCTTTCGGCGAACTGTCGATCGCCTGCCGGCCATCCTGGGTCCTTGCTTGCCGACGGAACGCCCGGCGGGGCTGGAGGTATCCAGGCGATGGGGCGCGGCGATGGCGGCATTGATGCGGCGACGCAAAGAAAAAGGCCCGGCGTCGCCGCCGGGCCTCCTCATTTCGCCTTTCGGGCGAACGCTGGATCGAGAACCCCGCCCTTCGACAGGCTCAGGGTGAGGTTCTCTACTGCGCCCGCCTAGCCATGATCCTCATCCTGAGCTCGTCGAAGGACGAGGATCACGCAAGGTCTCTGACGTCGCGCCTTAGGCGGCCGCCTTCTCCTTCACGCCGAAGCGGCCGTAGAAGGTCTCGCCCTTGGCGGCCATCTCGCGCAGCAGGGCCGGCGGGGTGAAGCGCGAGCCGTAGGCGGCGGCCAGCTGGTCGAGGGTCTCGACGAACTTGGCCACGCCCACGCCGTCGATCAGGCTGATCGGGCCGCCGGTCCAGGGCGCGAAGCCCCAGCCCAGGATGGCGCCGACGTCGGCTTCGCGCGGATCGGTGATCACGCCTTCCTCGAAGCAGCGCGCGGCCTCGACGGCCTGGCGGTACAGCAGGCGGGTGCGGATCTGCTCGATCAGCGCCTTGTCGGCGTCCTTGACGGTCACTTCGACCAGGTCGGCCAGGCCCGGCCACAGGGTCTTGGGGCCGCTTTCCGGATAGTCGTAGAAGCCCTTGCCGTTCTTGCGGCCGTAGCGGCCCAGGTCCTCGACCATCTTGGCGATGACCGCGGTGAACGGACGCTCCTCGTACTTGTCGCCGAGGTCCTTCTTGGTCTGGACGGCGATCTTGTGCGACAGGTCCAGCGCGACGTCGTCGTGCATTTCCAGCGGACCGCGCGGCATGCCGGTGGCGCGGCCGACGTTGTCGATGATCGCCGGCGCGATGCCGTCGCTGAGCAGCTCCATGCCTTCCTGCACGAAGGTGCCGAAGCAGCGCGAGGTGTAGAAGCCGCGGCTGTCGTTGACGACGATCGGGGTCTTCTTGATCTTCAGGACGTAGTCGATCGACTTGGCCAGGGCCTCCTGGCTGGTCTTTTCGCCCATGATGATCTCGACCAGGCCCATCTTGTCGACCGGCGAGAAGAAGTGGATGCCGATGAACGAGGCCGGACGCACCGAAGCTTCGGCCAGGCCGGTGATCGGCAGGGTCGAGGTGTTGGAGCCGAAGATGGCCGTGTCGGCCAGCTGGGCCTCGGCCTTCTTCGTCACGTCGGCCTTGATGTCGCGGTTCTCGAACACGGCCTCGATGACCAGGTCCGAACCCTTGACGTTGTCGTAGTCGGCGGTCGGGTGGATGAGGGCGAGGATCGCTTCGCCCTTCTCCTGGGTCAGCTTGCCGCGCGAGACGGCCTTCTTCACCAGGCTCTCGGCGTAGCCCTTGCCCTTGTCGGCGGCTTCCTGGCTCTGGTCGATCAGCACGGTCTCGATGCCGGCCATGGCTTGGACGTAGGCGATGCCCGCGCCCATCATGCCCGCGCCCAGCACGGCGACCTTCTTGACGTCGTAGTGCGGCACGCCGGCCGGACGACCCGCGCCCTTGCCCAGCTCCTGCAGGGACAGGAACAGGGTGCGGATCATGCCCTTGGCCTGGGGCGTCATCAGGGTCTTGAGGAAGTAGCGGGTCTCGATGCGGATGGCCGCGTCGAACGGAACCTGCAGGCCCTCATAGACGGCCTTCATGATGTTCTGCTGGGCCGGATAGTTGCCGTAGGTGTTCTTGCGCAGCATGGCGTTGCCCATGATGAACACCTGGGCGCCGGTCGGGGTGTAGGGGCCGCCGCCGGGGATCTTGAAGTCCTTCTTGTCCCAGGGAGCGACCGGGTCGCCCTTGGTCTTGATCCAGGTCTTGGCGGCCTCGACTTCCGTGCCGGCCGGCACGACCTCGTGCACGACCTTGAAGCCCAGGGCTTCGGCCGGCTTCATCGACTTGCCTTCGAGCAGGTACGGCGCTGCGGCCATCACGCCCATCAGGCGCGTCAGGCGCTGGGTGCCGCCGCCGCCCGGCAGCAGGCCGACCTTGGCTTCCGGCAAACCGAGCTGCAGCTTCGGCAGGTCGGCGACCACGCGGTAGTGGGTGGCCAGCACGAATTCCAGGCCGCCGCCCAGCGCCAGGCCGTTGATGGCCGCGGCCACCGGCTTGCCGCTGGTTTCCAGCTCGCGGAAGGCCTTGTTCAGCGCGAAGCCGGCGTCGAACGCGGCTTGCAGGTCACCGCCGCCCAGGCCGCCATTGCCGCCCAGTTCACCCAGGTCCGCGCCGGCGCAGAAGCCGGTGGTCTTGCCCGAGGTGATGACCACGCCCTTGATCTCGGCGTCGGTCTTGATGCGCTCGACCAGCTCGCCGACTTCCTTGATCACCGAGGCGGTCAGGGTGTTCATCGAACGGCCGGGGACGTCGAAGGTCACCAGGGCGATGCCGTCGCCGTCGACCTCGATCTTGAAGTTTTCCATGTGGACTAGTCCTTCAGAAATTGGGTCGTCATCCCGGCCGTAGCGAAGCGGAGAGCCGGGACCCAGGTGAACCGCAGTGCGCCGGCCCCTGGGTCCCGGATCGGCCTACGGCCGTCCGGGATGACGATCTGTGCTTGGATCAGACGCGTTCGATGACCGTGGCGGTGCCCATGCCGGCGCCGACGCACAGGGTGATCAGGGCGGTTTCCTTGTCCGAGCGTTCCAGCTCGTCGACCATGGTGCCCAGGATCATCGCGCCGGTGGCGCCCAGCGGGTGGCCCATGGCGATGGCGCCGCCGTTGACGTTCATCTTCTCGTGCGGGATGTCCAACGCCTGCATCATGCGCAGGACGACGGCCGCGAAGGCTTCGTTCAGCTCGTAGAGGTCGATGTCGCCGACTTCCATGCCGAGCTTCTTGAGCAGCTTCTCGGTGACCAGCGAGGGGCCGGTCAGCATGATCGACGGCTCCGAACCGATCGAGGCCATGCCCTTGATGCGGGCGCGGGCCTTGAGGCCGAGCGCGTCTCCCATTTCCTTGGTGCCGATCAGCACGCCGGCGGCGCCGTCGACGATGCCCGAGCTGTTGCCGGCGTGGTGCACGTGGCTCATGCGCTCGACCTGCGGGTAGCGCTGGGTGGCGACCGCGTCGAAGGCCATCTCGCCCATGCCCGTGAACGAGGCGTTCAGCGAGGCCAGGGTCTGCATGGTGGTGGAGCCGCGGACGGTTTCGTCATGGCTCAGGATGTTGAGGCCCAGCTGGTCCTTCACCGGCACCACCGACTTGGCGAAGCGGTTCTCGGCCCACGACTGGGCGGCGCGGCGCTGGCTCTCGACGGCGTAGGCGTCGACGTCGTCGCGGCTGAAGCCGTAGAGGGTGGCGATCAGGTCGGCCGACACGCCCTGCGGCATGAAGTAGGTCTTGAAGGCCGACGACGGGTCGGTCGGCCAGGCGCCGCCGTCGCTGCCCATCGGCACGCGGCTCATGCTCTCGACGCCGCCGCCGATGGCGAGGTCGGCTTCACCCGAGATGACCTTGGCGGCGGCCATGTTCACGGCTTCCAGGCCCGAGGCGCAGAAGCGGTTGATCTGCACGCCGGCGACGCTCTCGGCGTACTCGGCGGTCAGCACGGCGGTGCGGGCGATGTCCGAACCCTGCTCGCCCACCGGGGCCACGCAGCCCAGGACGACGTCGTCGACCTTGGAGGTGTCCAGGTTGTTGCGGTCGCGGATGGCTTCCAGGACCTGGCTGGCGAGCGACAGGGCGGTGATCTCGTGCAGCGAGCCGTCCTTCTTGCCCTTGCCGCGCGGGGTGCGCACGGCGTCGAAGATGTAAGCGTCGGCCATTGAATGGCTCCTTCCTGCGATCTTTTAAATCGTTAGCCCCAAAGGGGATTCTTTGACCGCCGGCTCGACGCGGACGTCCGTCCGCACCGAGTTGGCGATGAAACACGCGTGGTGGGCGGCCTCGTGCAGGGCCGCCAGCTTGGCTTCGTCGGGCGCCTCGCCCTCGAAGACGATGTCGGGACGAAGGGCCACATGGCTGACCCAGTGAGCGCCATGCTCGTTCCTGGTCATCGTCCCCTCGGCCTTGTCGCGATAGGCGGAGATGTAGAATCCGGCGCGACGGGCCAGGTCGAGGAAGGTCAGCATGTGGCAGGACGACAGCGCCGCCACGAACATCTCCTCGGGGTCGACGCCCGCCGGGTCGGACCAGGGCAGCGGCACCACCGACGGCGATGCCGAGCCGAGCGCGGTGACCCCGCCGTCGAACGACAGGGTATGGGCGCGGCTGTAGCGGCCCTTGGGGAAATCCGCCCCGGCTTCCAGCTTCCACTCCACGATGGCGACGTGGGTCGACATGCTACTTCTTCCAGCCGCCGATCGGCGACTTGTGGATCGGCGCGCAGGACAGGCCCCGCGCCGTGGCCTTGGCCGAATAGACGACGCGCTGGCCGAACTCCGGCGCGGGCAGGCGGCAGGGCGTGAAGCCCGGCGTGTTCACCGTCAGCGTCCAGGTGGCGATCTTCGAGCGCAGCAGGTTGTTGCACTGCTCGACGCCCGGCTTCAGCGGCAGGTCGAAGGCGCCGGGCTGGGGACGCTTGCCCTCCAGCTTGCCGGAGAACTGCAGCGGGCGGCGGCCCTCGGCCTTGACGCAGACCACGGCCGAACGGGCCGTATCGTTGGGCGGCGGGGGCGGAGCGTCGGCGAACATCATCAGAGCGTCCTCGCGATCAGCAGCTTCATGATCTCGTTGGTGCCGCCGTAGATGCGCTGGACGCGGCTGTCCTTGTACATCCGGGCGATCGGGTACTCGTTCATGAAGCCGTAGCCGCCGAACAGCTGCAGGCAGCGGTCGACGATCTTGTTCTCCAGGTCGGTGACCCAGTACTTGGCCATCGAGGCCGTCGAGGCGTCGAGGTCGCCCTTCAGGTGGCGCTCGATGCAGTGGTTGACGAACACCTTGGCGACGGTGGCTTCGGTCTTGCACTCGGCCAGCACGAACTGGGTGTTCTGGAAGGCGATGATCGGCTTGCCGAACGCCTGGCGCTCCTTGACGTAGGCGATGGTCAGCTCCAGCGCCCGCTCGATGGTGGCCATGCCCTGCACGGCGATGTTCAGCCGCTCCTGCGGCAGCTGGGCCATCAGCTGGAAGAAGCCCTGGCCTTCCTCGGTCCCGAGCAGGTTCTCGGTGGGGATCTTCACGTCGTTGAAGAACAGTTCCGAGGTGTCCTGGGCCTCGTGGCCCAGCTTGTCGAGGTTGCGGCCGCGCTCGAAGCCCTCGGCCCCGTCGGTTTCGACGACGACCAGCGAGGTGCCGCGCGCGCCGCCGGCCGGATCGGTCTTGGCGACGACGATGATCAGGTTGGCCGTCTGGCCGTTGGTGATGAAGGTCTTGGAGCCGTTGACGACGTACTGGTTGCCGACCTTCTTGGCCGACGTCTTGACGCCTTGCAGGTCGGAGCCCGCGCCCGGCTCGGTCATGGCGATCGCGCCGACCAGCTCGCCGGTCGACAGGCGCGGCAGCCACCGCTGCTTCTGCTCCTCGGTGCCGTAGTGGAAGATGTACGGCATGACGATGGCGTTGTGCAGGCTGGCGCCGAAGCCGTCGACGCCCTTCTTGCCCAGCTGTTCCATCAGCACGACCTCGTGGCGATAGTCGCCGCCGGAGCCGCCGTATTCCTCGGGCGTGGAGAGGCCGAGCAGACCGGCCTCCCCCGCCTTGTTCCACATCGAGCGATCGACGCAGTGGTTCTTGCGCCAGGTCGCCACGACGTTTTCAGGCGCGTGCTCGTCGAAGAACTTGCCCACCGCGTCCTCGAAGATCGCGATGTCTTCTTCGGCCATGAAGGCGGGTTTTGCGACGTCGAGCACGCTCATGATCAGAAAGCCTCCGCAGGCAGCGCCATCAGGGTCGCCGAGCCGGTCTTCAGTTTGGCCAGATGCGCCCCTGCGTCAGGCAAGACCCGCTCGATGAAATATCGCGCGGTGGCGACCTTGGTCGTGAAGAACGGGTCGGTGGAGCCTTCGGCGATCTTGGCGTTGGCCGACTTCACCATCAGGGCCCACATGTAGGCCAGGCCCGTCAGGCCGAAGAGGTGCATGTAGTCGGTCGAGGCCGCGCCCGCGTTGTCGGGGTTCTGCAGGCCGTTCTGCATCAGCCACATGGTGCCGTCCTGCAGCTGGCCCTTGGTCGCCGCCAGGGCGTCGATGAACGGCTTCAGCTCGGCGTCGCCGTCGTTCTCGCCGACGAACTGGTCGATCTCCTGGAAGAAGGTCATCACGCCGCGGCCGCCCTTGGCCGCCAGCTTGCGGCCGACCAGGTCGAGAGCCTGCACGCCGTTGGTGCCTTCGTAGATCAGGGCGATGCGGCAGTCGCGCAGGTACTGGCTGACCGGGAAGTGCTCGGTGAAGCCCGAGCCGCCGTGCACCTGCACCGCGTTCGAGCAGACCTGGAAGCCGCGGTCGGTCAGGTAGCCCTTCAGGACCGGCGTCAGCAGGCCCATGTAGTCCTCGGCCTTGGTGCGCACCGCTTCATCGGGGTGGCTGTGGGCCAGGTCGCCGTGCAGGGCGGTCCAGAACAGGAAGGCGCGGCCGCCTTCGATGATGGCCTTGTTTTCCAGCAGCAGGCGACGCACGTCCGGGTGGACGATGATCGGGTCGGCCGGGCCGTCGGCGTTCTTGGGGCCCGTCAGCGAGCGGCCCTGCAGGCGGTCCTTGGCGAAGGCGATGGCGGCCTGGTTGGCCGCTTCGGCCTGGGCCACGCCCTGCAGGCCGACGCCCAGGCGGGCCTCGTTCATCATCACGAACATCAGCTTCAGGCCGCTGTTCTCTTCACCGATCAGGTAGCCCTCGGCGTCGTCGTACTGCATGACGCAGGTGGCGTTGCCGTGGATGCCCATCTTCTCTTCGAGGCCCACGCACTTGGCGCCCTCGTTGCGCGCGCCCACCGAGCCGTCGGCGTTGGGGAAGAACTTCGGCACGATGAACAGGCTGATGCCCTTCACGCCGGCCGGGGCGCCCTCGATGCGGGCCAGGACCAGGTGGACGATGTTGTCCGACATGTCGTGCTCGCCGGCGCTGATCCAGATCTTCTGGCCGGTGATCTTGTAGCTGCCGTCGCCGTTCGGAACGGCCTTGGTGCGCAGCAAACCCAGGTCCGTGCCGCAGTGCGGCTCGGTCAGGTTCATGGTGCCGGTCCACTCGCCCGTGATCATCTTGGGCAGGTAGGTCTGCTTCTGCTCGTCGGTGCCGCCGGTGTGGATGGCCGAATAGGCGCCGTGGGCCAGGCCCGGATACATCGAGAAGGCCATGTTGGCGCTGCTCGACATTTCCGAGAACGACAGGTTCACGACGTGCGGCAGGCCCTGGCCGCCGTAGGTCGGATCCGAGCCCAGGCCCGTCCAGCCGCCTTCGCACAGCGCCTTGTAGGCTTCCTTGAAGCCCGGCGGAGTGGTGACGGTGTTGGTGACCGGGTCCAGCTTGCAGCCGGTCTTGTCGCCGATGCTGTTCAGCGGGGCCAGCACCTCGCCGGTGAACTGGGCCGCGCCCTCGACGATCTGCTCGACGACGTCGATCGAGGCGTCGGCGAAGGCCGGCAGGGCGCCGTACTGCTCGATGTTGAGCACGTCGCGCAGCAGGAACATGTGATCGCGAACGGGCGGCTGATAGGTCATTTTAGAGCAGTCCTGATGGGTCGGGATCGGGGAGGTGGAACCAGGACCCGCCCTGCCCCGCCGGTCTTGGCGGAATCGGGCGCGTCCCTGGAATTTCGGATCTTACTTGCCGAGCGCCATGTCCGCGTGACCGTCGAGGCGGGCGCGCAGAAGCTGCTCGTAGTCGGCCGAGCGCGGCAGCAGGTCGGGGCGGATCTCGGCCAGGCGCTTCTCGAGGCGATCGCAGGCCTCGCGCAGCTCGATCAGGGCGCCGTCGATGTCCTCGCGCTGCTGCTCGAGGGCCGAGGCGCGCTCGCGGAACTTCTTCAGCGACCGGGCCATCTGGGCCGCGCCGTCGTCGTTCTCATCGTAGAGGTCCAGCAGCTCGCGGATTTCCGACAGCGACAGGCCCACGCGCTTGCCGCGCAGGATCAGCTGCAGGCGGACGCGGTCCTTGTGGGAATAGACGCGGTTGAGGCCCTCGCGGGCCGGCGTCAGCAGGCCCTTGTCCTCGTAGAAGCGCAGCGCCCGGGGCGTGGCTTTGAATTCGTTGCACAGCTGACGGATCGAGAACGTGCGCTCGGGACGTCGAAGATCGGCTGCCATCGGTACCCTCCCAGGGTGCGGCCGGCCTTCCCGGCCGGGTCATTGGTTATCGCCGTTCACGCTAGACCGGAGCTTCCGGAACGTCAACGCTTACGTAAACGTCAACCTTGACCATTTCCCCTAGGTTTACATTCCTAGGCCGAGGGCATAATTTCCTTTTGGTCCCGTCACTTGGACGTGTGGAGGACCCCATGCTCTCGCACGCCGAACTGTGGACCGCGATCGACGCCCTGGCCAAGCGGTTCGACATGAGCCCCTCGGCCATGGCCAAGCTGGCCGGCCTGGATCCCACCGCCTTCAACCGCTCCAAGCGCGGCGACGTCGACACGCGGCCGCGCTGGCCCTCGACCGAAAGCCTGGCCAAGGTGCTGGAAGCCACGGGGGTGGGGTTCTCGGAGTTCGCCGCCCTGACCGAGAGCGCGCAGAGCCGGAGGGCGGGCATCCCGCTGATCGGCCAGGGCCGGGCCGCGCCGGGCCTGTTCGACGAGGCGGGCGCGCCGCGCGGCGCGGGCTGGGAGGAGATGGAGCTTCCAGGACCCAGGGAGGACGGGCTCTACGCCATCGAGGTCGAGGGCGACGCCCTGGCGCCGGTCTATCGCGACGGCGACCGGCTTCTGGTCTCGGCCAGCGCCGAGCCCCGGCGCGGCGACCGGGTGGTGGTGATGACCACCGATGGCGAGGTGCTGATCAGGGAGCTGGGCCGGCTGACGGCCCGGACGATCGAGCTGACCTCGGTGCTGCGCGACGGCGACGACCGGACGCTCGACCGGATGACGGTGGCCTGGCTCGCCTGCGTGCAGTGGGTCAGCCAGTAGCGGCCTGACCCGGCCTTTCTTTCGAGCATTCCTTCATCCGATAACCGCTTCGCACTTATCGGGGAACGCTCGCCTCAGGTGCGCGGGCAGTCGGCGTGATGGCCGTTGAGCCAGTCGCGCAGGGCGGCCGCCCGGGGATCTTCGCACGACACGTCGACCCGGTAGGAGGCCCAGGTGTCGTTGTGGGCGGCCTCGATGCGGGCGCCGGGGAACTGCGAAGCGATGCCGCCGATCAGGGAGTCGAATTCCGAACGGTCGTGCGGGCGAAGGGTGAAGGAAGCCATCGGACTATTCCTGGTTCTGATGGTTCCAAGGCTAGACTCCGAAGTTCGCACAAACCCTTAATTCGAAATTCAGATTCCGTTCATGAACCGAGGCACGGTGTCGCACCAAGCCCCCTCTGGGGGGAGGTGGCCCCAAGGGCCGGAGGGGGGACGTTTTCAGCTTCCGCCGACTTGGCTCCTCCCCCGTGAAACGGGGGAGGTGGCGCGCTGCGGATACGCGGCGTGACGGAGGGGGCGAGGGACAGAGCACCCTGCGCGCCGCCGCCCCCCCCCCCCCTTCGCGGTCCCCCCCCCCCGTTGCACGGGGGAGGAGTTGAGACGGTAGATCCTCTCCCTCTGGGGGAGGTGGCCCGGAGGGCCGGAGGGGGACGTTTTCAGCCTCCGCTGACGTCAACCAGCTGCCGAGACACCCCCCTCTCCGTCCGCTCCGCGGACACCTCTCCCACAGGGAGAGGGTTTATCTCAGCCCAGCTTCTCTTCGATCAGGGCGATGGTGCGGTCGATGCCGAAGATCGCGGCGAAGGACCCGAAGCGCGGGCCCTGGCTCTGGCCCAGCAGCACTTCGTAGAGAGCCTGGAACCAGGCGCGCAGCGGGTCGAAGCCGTGGGTCTTGCCGACCTCGAACACCTCGTTCTGGATCAGCTCGGCGTCCTGCGTGCCGGCCGGCATGGCCTTCAGCTTGGCCAGCAGGTCCAGGATCGCGGCGCGTTCCTGGTCGGTGGGCGCGCGGAAGGTCTTCGTGGGCTTCACGAAGTCCTCGTAATAGTTGATCGCGTAGCCGGCCAGGCGGTCGAGCAGCGGCTGGGTCTCAGCGCTCGCGCCCGGGATATAGCGCGACAGGAAGCCCCAGAGGATTTCCTTGGTCGAGGCGTCGGCGGCCGACACCAGGTTCAGCATCAGGCTGAACGACACCGGCGAGCCCTGCTCCGGCGGCTTGCCCGAGTGGATGTGCCAGACCGGGTTGTCGAGCTGCTTGGCGGGCTCCTGGCGACCGAAGGCGTCCAGCTGTTGCAGGTACTCGTCCGTCGCCTTGGGGATGACGTCGAAATACAGCTTCTTGGCCGACTTCGGGCTCTGGAACATATAGTACGACAGGCTCTCAGGCGCGCCGTAGCGCAGCCAGTCCTCCATCGACAGGCCGTTGCCCTTGGACTTGGAGATCTTCTGGTTGTTCTCGTCCAGGAAGAGCTCGTAGTTGAAGCCTTCCGGCGGAACACCGCCCAGGGCCTTGCAGATGGCGCTGGAGGCCTTGACCGAGTCGATCAGGTCCTTGCCGCTCATCTCGTAGTCGACGCCGAGCGCCGTCCAGCGCATGGCCCAGTCGGGCTTCCACTGCATCTTCACGTGGCCGCCGGTGACCGGGACCTCGACCTTGGAGCCGTCCTCGTCCTCGAAGACGATCGTGCCCTTCTCGACGTTGCGCTCCAGGGTCGGGACCTGCAGCACCTTGCCGGTGGTCGGGCTGACCGGGAGGAACGGCGAATAGGTGGCGCGGCGCTCTTCGCCGAGCGTGGGCAGCATGACCTTCTGGATGGCGTCGAAGCGGGCCAGCGCCGTCAGCAGCGTCTCGTCGAACAGGCCGCCCTTGTAGCACTCGGTCGACGAGACGAACTCGTACTCGAAGCCGAAGCCGTCGAGGAAGGCGCGCAGGCGGGCGTTGTTGTGGGCGCCGAAGCTGTCGTGGGTGCCGAAGGGGTCCCGAACGACGGTCAGCGGCTTGCCCAGGTCCTCGATCAGCGGCTGCTTGTTCTCGATGTTGTCCGGCACCTTGCGCAGGCCGTCCATGTCGTCGCTGAAGGCGATCAGGCGCGTGGGGATGTGGTCGTCGACCAGCGCGCGGAAGGCCTGGCGCACCATGGTCGTGCGCGCGACTTCGCCGAAGGTGCCCAGGTGCGGCAGGCCGGACGGGCCATAGCCGGTCTCGAAGATCACGGCCTTGGACAGGGCCGGATAGGCTTTCACCGCCTCGTCGGTCTTGCCGGCGTCGATCAGGGCCTTGGCGGCCTCCTGGTCGGCGCGGTCGGGAAGACGCACGCGCAGGACGCGGGCGATGGTGGCGCGCGCCTGCTCGAACGGCCAGGAGCGGGCTTCGCGGGCGAGGGGGGAAAGGCCTTCAAACATGGCCGCGCGTATAAACCCTGCGGCGGGATGAGGCTAGGGCGTGGGTCCGAGCGTCAAGCATCCCAATCCGTAAAACCCCCGCGAAAGCGGGGGCCCAGGCTTTTTCTGAAACGCGCCGCGCTCGACGATAAAACACCTGGGTCCCCGCTTTCGCGGGGATTTTACGGAAGAAGGGTCAGGCCGCCTTCGCCCCCGCGCGGTTCCTCACCAGGTCGTCGACCACCGACGGGTCGGCCAGGGTCGAGGTGTCGCCCAGCGCGTCGACCGCGTTCTCGGCGATCTTGCGCAGGATGCGGCGCATGATCTTGCCCGAGCGGGTCTTGGGCAGGCCCGGGGCCCATTGCAGGACGTCGGGGGCGGCGAAGGGGCCGATCTCGTGGCGGACCCAGAGCACGAGCTGCTTGCGCAGTTCCTCGGTCGGCGTCGCGTCGGCCTTCAGGGTGACGTAGGCGTAGACGCCCTGGCCCTTGATGTCGTGCGGATAGCCGACCACCGCCGCTTCGGCGACGGCTTCGTGGGCGACGAGCGCGCTTTCGATCTCGGCAGTCCCCAAGCGGTGGCCCGAGACGTTGATGACGTCGTCCACCCGGCCGGTGATCCAGTAGTAGCCGTCGGCGTCGCGCTTGCAGCCGTCGCCGGTGAAGTACTTGCCGGGATAGGTCGAGAAATAGGTCTCGAAGAAGCGCTGGTGGTCGCCATAGACCGTGCGCATCTGGCCCGGCCAGCTGTCGGTGATCACGAGGTTGCCCTCGGTCGCGCCGTCCAGCACCGCGCCCTCGGCGTCGACCAGTTGCAGCTTGACGCCCGGCAGCGGCTTGGTGGCCGAGCCCGGCTTCAGGGCCGTGGCGCCCGGCAGGGGCGAGACGAGAATGCCGCCGGTCTCGGTCTGCCACCAGGTGTCGACGATCGGCAGGCGGTCCTTGCCGACCACGCGGTGATACCAGAGCCAGGCCTCGGGATTGATCGGCTCGCCGACGCTGCCCAGCAGGCGCAGGGACGACAGGTCGTTCTTGAGGACGTGCTCGTCGCCCTCGCGCATCAGGGCGCGCAGGGCCGTCGGCGCGGTGTAGAAGATCTCGACCTTGTGCTTGTCGACCACATCCCAGAAGCGCGACGGGGTCGGGTAGTTGGGCACGCCCTCGAAGATCAGGCTGGTCCCGCCGTTGGCCAACGGGCCGTAGACGACGTAGCTGTGGCCCGTGACCCAGCCGACGTCGGCCGTGCACCAGAAGACTTCGCCCGGGCGATAGTCGAACACCGACTCGAAGGTCCAGCTGGCCCAGGCCAGGTAGCCGCCGGTGGTGTGCAGCACGCCCTTGGGCTTACCCGTCGAGCCGGAGGTGTAGAGGATGAACAGCGGGTCCTCGGCGTTCATCGGCTCGGGCTCGCACAGGTTCGAGGCGGCGTCCCGGACGTCGTTCCAGACCACGTCGCGGCCCTCGACCACGGGCACGTCGGCGCCGGTCCAGCGGACCATCAGCACCTTCTCGACCTGCGGGCACTGCTTGAGCGCCTCGTCGATATTGGCCTTCAGGGGCACCTTCTTGCCGCCGCGGCAGCCCTGGTCGGCGGTGATGACCAGGCGCGAGTCGCAGTCCTGGATACGGCCGGCGATGCTGTCGGGCGAGAAGCCGCCGAACACGACGGAGTGGATGGCGCCGATGCGGGCGCAGGCCAGCATGGCCACGGCGGCGATCGGCACCATCGGCAGGTAGATGGTGATCCGGTCGCCCTTCCTGGCGCCCAGGTCCTTGAGCACGTTGGCCATGCGGCAGACCTGGTCGTGCAGCTGGCCGTAGGTGATCTTGTCGGAGACGCCCGGCTCGTCGCCCTCGAAGATCAGGGCGACGTCGTCCTTGCGATGCGGCAGGTGGCGGTCGATGCAGTTGGCGCTGACGTTCAGCACCCCGTCCTCGTACCAGCGGATGCGGAAGTCGTCCTTGGCGTAGGAGACGTCCTTGATCTTCGTGGGAGCCTTGATCCAGTCGAGGCGGGCGGCCAGATCGCGCCAGTAGCCGTCGGGATCGCTTTCGACCCGGGCCACGGCGGCCTCGTAGGCCTCGGCGTCGATATGGGCCTTGCCCGCCCAGTCTTCCGGCACCGGAAACAGCTGTCCGTCGCTCACCACGCGTCTCCCTAACGTCTCTACAGTCGATCTTGTCGTCGTCAGCGATGTTGCCGCTGCGTCAGTCGTCGTCTTGCGAGCGGGAGTATGCGAAGCGCCGCCTCCCGCGCAAGAAGACCATTTCTGTTTCTGACGACAGAAACTTGGTCTTGTTCGATTTGTCGGTTTCGAGGCCGTCCGCGCCGCCCTTTGCGCCCGTCACCGGGCGAAAGAAAGGGCCCCCGCCGCGTCGGCGAGGGCCCAGGGGGAGGAACCGGAACGCGCCTTAGAAGAAGCCCAGCGCCTTGGCGCTGTAGCTGACCAGCAGGTTCTTGGTCTGCTGGTAGTGGTCGAGCATCATCTTGTGGGTCTCGCGGCCCACGCCCGACTGCTTGTAGCCGCCGAAGGCCGCGTGGGCGGGATAGGCGTGGTAGCAGTTGGTCCACACCCGGCCGGCCTGGATGCCGCGCCCGAAGCGATAGGCGCGCGAGCCGTCGCGGGTCCACACCCCGGCGCCGAGGCCGAAAGCGGTGTCGTTGGCGATCTCCAGCGCCTCCTCTTCCGTCTCGAAGGTGGTCACGGCCAGGACGGGGCCGAAGATCTCCTCCTGGAAGATCCGCATCTTGTTGTGGCCCTCGAACACCGTCGGCTCGACATAGAAGCCGTCGGCCAGCTGGCCGGGCAGCACCGTGCGCGAGCCGCCGGTCAGCAGACGCGCGCCCTCGTTGCGGCCCACATCCATGTAGCCGAGGATCTTGTTCAGCTGTTCCTCGGAGGCCTGGGCGCCGATCATGGTGGCGGGATCCAGCGGATTGCCCTGCACCACCGCCTGCACGCGCTTGACCGCCTTCTCCATGAACCTGTCGTAGATCGACTTCTGCACCAGGGCGCGGCTGGGGCAGGTGCAGACCTCGCCCTGGTTCAGCGCGAACATCGCAAAGCCTTCCAGCGCCTTGTCGAGGAAGTCGTCATCCTGCGCGGTCACGTCGGCGAAGAAGATGTTGGGCGACTTGCCGCCCAGTTCCAGCGTCACCGGGATCAGGTTCTGGCTGGCGTACTGCATGATGAGGCGGCCGGTGGACGTCTCGCCGGTGAAGGCGATCTTGGCGATGCGCGGGCTGGACGCCAGGGGCTTGCCGGCCTCCAGGCCAAAGCCGTTGACGACGTTGACCACGCCGGGCGGCAGCAGGTCGCCGATCAGCTCGAACAGCACCATGATCGAGGCCGGGGTCTGCTCGGCGGGTTTCAGCACCACGCAGTTGCCGGCGGCGATGGCCGGGGCCAGCTTCCAGCAGGCCATCAACAGCGGGAAGTTCCACGGGATGATCTGGCCGACCACGCCCAGCGGCTCGTGGAAGTGGTAGGCGATGGTGTCGTGGTCGATCTCGGAGATCGCGCCTTCCTGGCTGCGCAGGCAGCCGGCGAAATAGCGGAAGTGGTCGATGGCCAGCGGCAGGTCGGCGGCCGTGGTCTCGCGGATCGGCTTGCCGTTGTCCCAGGTCTCGGCGTTGGCCAGGACGGCGAGGTTCTCCTCCATGCGGTCGGCGATCTTCAGCAGGATCCGCGAGCGCTCGGCGACGCTGGTCCTGCCCCAGGCGTCCTTGGCGGCGTGGGCGGCGTCCAGCGCGCGCTCGACGTCCTCGGCTTGCGAGCGGGCGATCTCGCAGACCTTGCGGCCGGTGATCGGCGAGGCGTTGTCGAAATAGCGGCCGTCGGCCGGCGCGACCCACTGGCCGCCGATGAAGTTGTCGTAGCGCGCCTTGAACGGCGGGCGGGACAGCGAGTCGATGAACTCTGGCTTGGTCATGGTTTCCTCCGTCGCGCCGTGTTCGGCGTCATGCGGAGGAGCTTGCGCCCGGTTTCTTGATCTGGAGCGGGGCGGTCGCCGCGAAAGGCGCGCGGTGTCTCAGGTTTGCGACAGGTCTCCAAACAACCTCTCCCAGAGGGAGAGGGAGGGGCCCATGCGCAGCATGGGAGGGTGAGGGGTTTCGGCATCTGCCGGAAACCCCGATCCCCTTAGTCATCATCCCGGCCGAAGGTTCGTGCAGCGGACCGTAGAGCCGGGACCCAGGAGCCGCCGCACTGCATTGGCGACCGCTAGGGCTGTGAACCCTGGCCACGGCGCCCACTTTCCGGGATGACGGCCGTTGTTGGCTTTGGCAGCGCTTCAACAGGCCAGCTGTGAAACCTCTCACCCTCCCACCGCTTCGCGGCGGGCCCCTCCCTCTCTCCAAGAGAGAGGGTCAGTTGCTCCGTCCCAGCCCCAGCCGGTTGATCTTGCGGTGCAGGGTCGCCCGGCTCACGCCCAGCGCGGTCGCGGCGGCGGACACGTTGCCTCCCGCCGCCCCCAGCGCACGGCGCACGGCGGCGCGTTCGGCGTCTTCCAGGTCGGCCCCGCGATCGGGCGAGGGCATCCCCCGTCGCAGCCTATCGTCGGTCAGCTCCAGGGCCTGGCGGGCGGCGCGGGTGGCGCCGATGACCACGTCGTCGGCGTCGACGGCCAGCATCGGGGTCGAGGCGCGGTCGGCGCGGCCGTCGGCCAGCAGCACGATGCGCGCGCCGGGGAAGGCTTCGCGGAAGGCCCGGGACTCGATGCGGCGGGCCGCGTCGTTGACCACCGCCTCCATCAGGCCGGTCATGCCGTCCAGCCCCTGTCGGCAGGACGAGACGTCGAGCGCGCCGGCCAATCTGCCCTGAGGGTCGAACAGCGGCGCGACGGTGCAGGAAAGGCCGATGTTGCGGGTGTGGAAATGCTGGTCGCGATGGATGGTCAGGGTGCGCTGCTCGGCGATGCAGGTGCCGATGCCGTTGGTGCCCTCGCGCGCCTCGCTCCACACCGCCCCGGTCCACAGGCCCCAGCGGTGGAACACCGGATCGTCGGCCGCCGCGCCCCGCCGGTCGACCGGCACGCCGGTGCTGTCGGTCAGCAGCACGCAGGAGCCTTGCGCGCCCACGGCCTGGAACAGGGCGTCCAGCGTGTCGGACGCCGCCGTGCGCAGGGCGCCCATCCGCTCCTGGGCTTCGGCGAGTTCGCGCTGGGTGAGGGTGTCGGGGGCCTTGCGATTCTCGGGATCCAGGCCGTGCAGCACCAGGCTGCGCCGCCAGGAGGCCGCCACCGGCGACAGGGCGGGTCCCGCGCCGTCGAGCACGGCCAAGACGTCCCGGGCATGGGCTGCGGCCATCAGGGGGTCTCCTCCCCGGCGTTCTGCGTGACGCCGGGCAAGCACCTTGCGCGCGGTAGACGCTCGACGGCAAGCACGCGCAAGTCGAGCGCGCCCCGGCCCGAAGCCCGCCGTTCCGCCAGATTGGGGGTCGGCGAAGCCCGACTTCGGGCGTAAAGCGCTGGAAAAGCCGGTCGCAACGCCGGCCGCCGACGTCCTTCGGAGTATTCCGCCATGCTGCTCGCCCTTTCGACCTGGCCCGAGATCGAAGCCTTCCTCCAGCGTTCGAAGACGGTGATCGTGCCGATCGGCTCCAACGAGCAGCACGGCCCCACGGGCCTCCTGGGAACCGACTGGCTGTGCCCCGAGATCATCGCCCACGAGGCCTCCAGGCGCTCGGACGAGGTGCTGGTGGCGCCGACCTTCAACGTCGGCATGGCCCAGCACCACCTGGCCTTCCCGGGCACCATCTTCCTGCGCCCGTCGACCTTCATGGCCGCCATCGGCGACTGGACCCGCTCGCTGGGCGCCCACGGGTTCGAGAAGATCTATTTCCTCAACGGCCACGGCGGCAACGTCGCCACCATCGAGGCGGCGTTCTCGGAGATCTACGCCGAGTACAGCTTCCGCAAGGAGCGCTGCCCCTTCGCCATGAAGCTGAAGAACTGGTGGGACCTCGAGGGCGTCAACGCCCTGGCCATGCGCCAATTCCCGGTCGGCCACGGCAGCCACGCCACCCCGTCCGAGATCGCCGTGACCCAGTGGGGTTATCCCGACAGCATCAAGACCGCCGACTACGAGCCCAAGATCGCCCCGACGGGCCCGATCCGCGAGGCGCTCGACTTCCGCGCCCGCTACGCCGACGGCCGCATGGGCTCGGACCCGGCCCTGGCCACGCCCGAAAAGGGCGGCGAGCTGGTCGAGCAGGCGGTCGTGTCGCTGATCAAGGACCTGGCGGCGTTCGGAGCCGAGGCGCGGGTCTAACGC
>LNIY01000082.1 GCA_001449105.1 Caulobacter vibrioides
CTCCGGGCCACCTCCCCCAGAGGGGGAGGATCTGGTTGGCGCAGGCCTTGCGACGTAATCCTTCACCCACGCCCCTGGCGCTCGCGCCAGTCTTCCGGGCGGGTGATCATCGACGGGCGCAGGAAGGGCGACTGGACGCGGTCGTAGCCGGCGATGTCCGCGCCGCCGCAGATCATGTCGAGCAGTTCCGAGCCGCTGAGGTCGGGAACGGGCTCACCGTGCAGCTCTCGCCACAGCGCCTGGGCCTCTTGCTTGATCATGTCTTCGCGGCGGGGCATCGGTCAGGTCTCGATCATTCGACAGCTGAACCACCGAACTTTCCAACTCGTTCCTGATTTTTTTCTTTACGAATATTAATGCCGGCAAGCCGACGCATTTTCGCCACAAGAACTGTCGCCCTGCCGACAGCGTCTTCTGGTCGCGGAGATCGTAAACCTTTGATCGGCTACAACCCGCGAACCTTCGTTCCGCGAGTTCCTTTCATGCGCGCTTCCCGCCTGCTTCTCGTTCCCGCCCTGCTTGCCGTCGCCCTCGGCGCCCAGGGGTGCCTCGCCGGCGCCGTGGCCGGCGCGGCCGTCGACACCGCCGGGGCCGTTGTCGGCACGACCGGCAAGGTCGTGGTCGCCGGCGGCAAGGCCGTGATCCCCGGCGAGAGCAAGAAGGACCGCGAAAAGCGCGAGTTCCGCGAGTGGAAGAAGGCCCAGCGGGGCCGCTGATCCCCTACTCCGCCGCCTGCGGGACCTGGTCGCCCACGGCCACGCCCTGCAGGTAGAGCGACAGCGGCCGGATCTCGTAGGCGCCGGTCGGATTGGCCTCGCCCAGGGCGCGGGCGACGTCGAGGGCTTCGTCCATCGAGGCGCAGTCGACGATGTAGAAGCCCAGCATGGCTTCCTTGGTCTCGGCATAGGGGCCGTCCATCACCACCGGCGGCTCCTGGCCCTTGACCAGGGTCTTGGCCGAGCCGGTGAAGCCCAGGCGCCCCGCCGGACCCAGCTTGCCCTCGGCGTAGAGCCGGTCGTGGACCACAGACAGGTCGGCCATCACCGCGTCGTCCTGCGCCTTGGTCCAGCCGGAGACGAGATCCTGGTCGTTGTAGCAGAGGATGGCGTAGAGCACGGCGGGACCTCCCGGGTCATTCGGTGACGAGAGGGGTATCGCGACCGCCGTTCGCTGGAAAGAGGCCTTCAGGCCTCGGGCGGCGCCTCTGCGACCGCTTCAGACGCAGGCTCGTCGGTCGCCGCCTCAGCCGGCGCGGGACGCGGACGGCCCAGGCGCACGATCTTCTCCTCGGCGGTGCGCACCATCCGGGTCTGGTCGTTGAATTGCAGCAGCTGGGCGCAGACCGGGAAGAAGCTGCCCGGCATGCGCGTGTCGACGCCTTCGCTCAGGCTCATCAGATAGACGCCGGCGGCCTGCAGCTTTCCCATGACCTGCAGCAGGTCGACGATGTGGGCGGCGAAGGCGTGCAGGCTGGGAACCACCAGCAGGTCGCCCGGCCTGGCCGAGGCGATGGCCGCCTCAAGGCCCGGCTTGTGAACGGCCAGGGCGTAGCAGGCGTCGTGGTGCAGCGCCTGGCAGCCGGCCGCCGTCAGCTTGTCCGCCAGGGGTCCGTCGAAGGTCGCGCCCCGAACGGGCGGGACCCGGAAGTAGCCGATCATGCGCATGGCGCGTGTGTGGCGAACTCCGCGCCGCCGCGAAAGGGGGCGGCGGCGTCAAAGTCGGGGATAAGCCGCCTACAGGCTGAGCGCGCAGCTCTCGCCGATGGTCGGGCGCGACAGCACCACGCGCGACAGGCCGGGGAACTGCGGCTTCAGGCGCTCGGCGAAATAGAGGCAGATCCGCTCCAGGGTCGGGCTTTCCAGCCCCGAGCGGTCGTTGAGCAGGCCGTGGTCGAGCTCGGCGGCCACCGCCTTAAGGGCGACGTCCAGGCTTTCCAGGTCGGCGACCCAGCCGGCAGGCTGCATGACGCCCTTCACGCTGGCCTCGACACGGAACGAGTGGCCGTGCAGGCGGCGATAGCGGTGATCGCCGGGACCTTGCTCAATGTAGTGGGCCGCATCGAAATGCGCGGCCTTCGTGATCTCGAAGACGGGTTCGGACATGGACTTCTTTTATGACTAGGCCTGGGAGGCTCTAGCGCGCGGTCCTGTCACCAAACCGAGCGCCCTATCCGTCAGGGCAGGCCGAGATACTTGTGTGTCTGGACGCTTAAACGCCATTTGGGGTGGGCAAGGCAATAGGCGACGGCCAATTGCGTGTTCCTGTCGCGGTCCAGCCCGTCCATCGGCTGGAGATAGAAGCGCTCGAAATCCATGTCCGCGAAGCGCTCGGGCATGGCCTTGTCCTGCGGGAACACCAGCTTCAGCTCCTGGCCGGAGGTCTGCACCACGGGGGCGTCGGCCTTGGGGCTGACGCAGATCCAGTCGATGCCGTCGATGGCCGGCAGGGTGCCGTTGCTCTCCATGGCGATCTGGAAGCCGCGCGCGTGCAGCGCCGCGACAATGGCCGCGTCCAGTTGCAGCAGCGGCTCGCCGCCGGTGCAGACCACCAGGCGATCGTCCGGCCCGCCGGTCCAGGCGGCCTCGACCGCGTCGGCCAGGGCGTCGGCGGTGGCGAACTTGCCGCCGCCCTCCCCGTCCGTGCCGACGAAGTCGGTGTCGCAGAAGGTGCAGACGGCCTTGTGGCGGTCCTGCTCGCGGCCGGTCCACAGGTTGCAGCCCGAGAAGCGGCAGAATACGGCCGCCTTGCCCGCCTGGCCGCCTTCGCCCTGCAGGGTCAGGAATATCTCTTTGACGGAATAGGTCACGGGACCAGGGCCTCGCGCCCGGCCGCGTCCCATTCGGCGTAACCCTTCTCGCGCAGCTCGCAGGCCGGGCACTCGCCGCAGCCGTGGCCCCACGGGTGAAGCTCGCCCCGTTCGCCCCGGTAGCAGGTGTGGCTCTCGACCACGATCAGGTCGACCAGCTCCTCGCCGCCCAGTTGCTTGGCCAGGGCCCAGGTCTGCGCCTTGGTCAGGTGCATCAGCGGGGTCTCGACGCGGAAATTCCGGTCCATGCCCAGGTTCAGGGCGCTCTGCATGGCGTCCAGCGTGTCGCGGCGGCAGTCGGGATAGCCGGAAAAGTCGGTCTCGCACATGCCGCCGACCAGGGCGTCGATGCCCCGGCGGTCGGCCAGGGCCGCGGCGTAGATCAGGAAGACGAGGTTGCGGCCGGGCACGAAGGTCGACGGCAGGCCGCGCTCGGTCATCTCGATGGCGCGATCGGCGGTCAGGGCCGACTCGGCGACGGCGCCGAAGCTCCTGATGTCGAGGACGTGGTCCTCGCCCAGGCGGTCGGCCCAGTGCGGGAAGCGGGCGGCGACCTGGCGGCGGACGGCCTGGCGGGCCTCCATCTCGACCGAGTGACGCTGGCCGTAGTCGAAGCCCAGGGTCTCGACGCGCGCGTAACGCTCAAGCGCCCAGGCCAGGCAGACGCTGGAGTCCTGGCCGCCGGAGAACAGCACCAGGGCGGCGTCCGAAGGCGCGGAAGGCCCCGAAGGAGAAGAAGACAGGGAAGATGCGGACATGCGGCTCCTCTACACGACCTTGCCTTCGGCTGGAACGGCGGCGCGTGGGCGGATGCGGCTCCCGCCGCTCGATGAACGCCGTTTTGCGCTGTACCTTTTACGGGAATAGGCCAAGATACGCGGTGTGGGGGAGCGGATTTCCTCGCTGTATTCAGCCTGTCCGCACGCTTGACCATACGTCAGGCGATACACCCGTTTTTCTAATTTCTGCGAAAACGTGTACTTTCAACAATCAGGTGACGTTGCGGAAAGTGAAAAGCCGTAACCTATCGCTGTTTACTTACAGCGCCGCCAGTTGACAGCCAAAGAACGCAAGTATGCAATCTCGCAAAGTCGAAGCAGGTCTGCCGGACACCTGCGCGCCGATCTCCGCAAAGGAGATACGACAATGAAAACGTGCGGCGACGAGGAAACAACGGGACGCGGATAGGGGCCGCCGACAAGGCGTCATCGCGTCCAGGGAGGGATTTCGAATGACGCAGACCCCGCGCTTGCGGCGCCTCTTGGCTATGGGCGCTTCCGCCGCCGTGCTGACCGCCGTGGCCGCTCCGGCCGCCTTCGCCCAAAACCAGTCGCCGGCTCAGGTTCCGGCCAGGCCGGCCTCCGACAACGTGATCGAGGAACTGGTCGTCACGGCGCAGAAGAAGGAGGAAGCCCTCCAGGACGTGCCGATCGCGGTCTCGGCCTTCAGCCAGGACAGCCTGGAAGCCCAGAAGATCGACGGCGGCCCCAACCTGCAGCAGGCCATTCCGAACGTCAGCTTCGGCAAGAGCAACTTCACCAACAGCTTCAACTTCCAGATCCGCGGCATCGGCTCCAAGGGCGTCGGCGTCTCGGCCGACAGCGGCGTGGGCGTGCACGTCAACAACGCCCCGCTGCAGGCCAGCAACCTGTTCGAGGCCGAGTTCTACGACGTGGAGCGGGTGGAAGTGCTGCGCGGCCCGCAGGGCACGCTGTACGGCCGCAACGCCACCGGCGGCGTGGTCAACATCATCACCGCCAAGCCGTCCGACCGCTTCGAGGCCCTGGGCCGCGTCGAGTACGGCAACTACGACACCAAGAAGGTGCGCGGGATGGTCAACATCCCGATCGTCGAGGAGAAGATGGCGCTGCGCATCGCGGGCGCCCTGGTCCAGCGCGACGGCTTCGTCACCAACACCTTCAACAACCACAAGGTCGACGACCGCGACCTCTATTCCACCCGCGTCAGCCTGGCGGTGAACCCGAACGAGCGCCTGCGCGTCAACCTGATGTGGGAGCACTTCAAGGAAGACGACAACCGCGCCCGCATCGGCAAGCAGCTGTGCACCAAGGACGACGGTCCGGCCACGGTCGGCGGCGTCGCCACCGGCACGTCGCGCCGCTACCTGACCCAGGGCTGCGCCTCGGCCAGCCTGTACAGCAACGCCGCCTACGGCACGGTCAACACCTCGGGCACGCTCTACGGCGTGCTGGGCAACCTGGTGGGCTTCACCAGCGGCGACCTCAACGCCGGCGACACCGTCACCCGCGACCTGCGCGAGATCGAGACCCGCTTCGACCCGATCTACCGATCGACCTCGGACGTCTACCAGTTCAACTTCGCCTACGACCTGACCGACCAGCTGACCTTCACGTCGCTGAGCTCGATCAGCACCGGCGACATCTATTCCAAGCAGGACTACTTCCGGAACATCTCGCCGGGCACGTTCAACAACACGGCCCTGACGCCGGGCGGCAACTTCACCGATCCTCAGACCGGCACGGCCAACACCTTCCTGACCTACGACATCTCGAAATCCAACGCCAAGCAGATCAGCCAGGAGTTCCGCCTGCAGTCGGCCTTCGACGGGCCGATCAACTTCAACATCGGCGGCATCTATTTCGACTATCGCGGCACGACCGACTACTACGTGGTGTCGAACGGCCTGACGATCTCGGCCCTGGCGCTGAACTTCCAGAACACCGGCAACCCGAACTGCAACCCGACCACCACGGCCAACTGCATCGGCATCGACACCTCGGCCAACCCGACGGGCGAGGGCCACAACTACTTCGACAACCGCACGCCCTACCACCTGAAGGCCACCGCCCTGTTCGGCGAGGTCTACTGGCAGGCCAGCGAGGAGCTGAAGTTCACCCTGGGCCTGCGCCAGACCCACGACAAGAAGACCTCGGACAACATCTCGACCGCCCTGCTCGCCCCCGGCTACGGCCTGATCACCGGCACGCCGGCGCAGCAGAAGTCGGACTTCAAGGAACTGACCGGGCGCCTGGGCTTCGACTACAAGGCCAACCTGCCGTTCACCGACGAGACCCTGCTCTACGCCTTCTATTCCAAGGGCTACAAGGGCGGCGGCGCCAACCCGCCGGGGGCCATCGGCGTGGCCGGCGTAGCCGCGACCTACCAGCCGGAATTCGTCAACGCCTATGAGATCGGGGCCAAGAACACCCTGCTGGGCGGCAGCCTGCTGCTGAACGCCACCGGCTTCTACTACGACTACCAGGGCTACCAGATCTCGAAGATCGTCAACCGCACCTCGGTCAACGAGAACATCGACGCCAAGGTCTGGGGCGTCGAGCTGGAAACCCTGTGGCAGCCGGTCAAGGGCCTGCGCCTCAACGCTAACGTCGGCTACCTGAACACCCAGATCAAGGACGGCGTGTCCTCGATCGACGTGATGAACCGCACGCAGAACGACCCGGCCCTGACCCTGGTCAAGGCCGCCCGGCCGACCGCGGCGCTCGGCAGCAACTGCGTGCTGACCACCGCGGGCGTGGCGACCATCATCGGGGCGGGCCTGGGCGGCACCCTGCCGCTGGCCTGCGCCGGTCCGGGCACAGGGGCCAGCAGCTACTACAGCAACCTGGCCAACACCCTCTACACCCTGCCCACCGCTTCGGGCGGCGCGGGCCTGACCTCGGCCCAGGCCACGGCGGTGCAGACCATCCTGGCGGCGGCCGGCGGTCCCTCGGCCGGGGCCTCGACCCTGGCCGGCGCGCTGATCTCGCAGGGCTTCACCCCGACCCAGGCCACCGGCCTGGTGACGGTGGCGCTGACGGCCAACACCCTGGCCAACGGCGTGGGCCTCTACAACTACGCGGCCGGGGCCTCGATCGACGGCCGCGCCGCCGACCTGTCTGGCAACGAACTGCCCAACTCGCCGCACTGGACCCTGTCGCTCGGCGCCCAATACACCTGGGACCTGTCGTCGGGCTGGGCCGCCACGCTGCGCGGCGACTACTACCGCCAGAGCGAGCAGTACGCCCGCATCTACAACACCGAGTACGACCGGCTGAAATCCTGGGAGAACGTCAACCTGACGCTCAAGATCGAGAAGCCGGAGCTGGGCCTGTCGATCGACGCCTATGTGAAGAACCTGCTGAACAAGACGCCGATCACCGACGCCTACACCACCGACGACACCTCGGGCCTGTTCACCAATGTCTACACGCTGGAACCGCGCCTCTACGGGGTCAGCCTGACCAAGACCTGGTGACCAGATCGGGCCGGATCAGCTTGAGACGGGGGGCGGCGGATGCAAATCCGCCGCCCTTCTGCTTTCAGCGCTGTGACTTAACGACTCTGCAAGGCCAAGTCGTCCAAGCTGTGAATTCCCCGACGACCAGCCCCCGGCCGCATGGAAACGCTCGCCCGCCTCATCGATCGCCGCGATCCGGTCGACCCAAGCACCACCTGCAGGGCGGTGCTGGAAATCTTCGCGAGCGAACCGGCCCTCGCGGCCCTGGCGGTGACGCAGGACGGCGCGCCGATCGGCCTCGTCTACCGCGACGTCTTCGTCGGCCAGATGCTGGTCGCCGCCGAACACCTGAACGAGCGTCCGGTCACGGAGGTCATGGACCCCGAGCCGCGCAGCGTGCGCGTGGCGATGGAGCCCGGCCTCTTCGTCGACGCCCTGGCCCAGAGCGCCACCCCCGTCTTCCGCACCGCCTTCGTCGCCACCGACGAAGACGGCCTCTATGTCGGCGTCGGCGGCCTGGCCTCCCTGCTCGCCTCGCACCGCCGCAAGCAGCGCGAGGCCCGCGAGGCCATGGGTCTGGTCGAGCGCATGGCGCACGACATCGGCCTGCACCTGGACGGCGTCCAGGCCTTCACCGACCGCCTGGAACAGCAACGCCTGGCGCCCGACGCGGCCGCCTGCGTGCGCGCCATCAGCGACACCAGCCGCGACATGAGCGAGATCCTGGGCCGGGCCATGGACCTGCACCGGGCCGCGACCGGCGGCCTGTCGCTGTCGCCCGAACCGACCCGCCTGCGCGACCTGGCCGACGCCGTCGAGGCCCGCTGGGCCCCGCGCGCCGCCGAAAGCGGCTCGACCCTACTGTTCTCCTACGACGGCGAGCCCGAGGCCGCCGCCCTGGTCGACCCCTCGCGCCTGCTGCAGGTGTTCGACGCCCTGATCGACGGCGCCCTGGCCCACGGGCGCGGCGTGATCGAAGCCAGCCTGCGGGCCCGTCTCGACGACGGCCGCCTGTGCCTGGAAGGCGACGTGCGCGACAACGCCGCCGCCGTCACCGCCGAGGAACGCCTGGCGCGCGTGTTCGACCCGCTGGGCGAAGGCCGCATGGACGACCGCGCCGAGATGGCCCTGGGCGTCGGCATGGCCCTGGCCCACCGCGTGCTGCGCGAGATGGGCGGCCAGGTGCGCGCCGAACCCAATCGCGGCGCGGGCCTGACCCTGCGCTTCGCCCTCACCGCCCCGGCCGCCCAGGTCGAGACCGGTCAGGAGGAGGACCTCAGCGTCTCGGCCCGTCCGGCCCATATCCTGATCGTCGACGACAACGCCACCAACCGCATGGTCGCCGAGGCGCTGTGCGAGATGTTCGACTGCACCTCCGAGCAGGTGGCCGACGGCGTCGAGGCGGTGGAAGCCGCCCGCACCGGCCGCTTCGACCTGATCCTGATGGATATCAAGATGCCGCGCATGGACGGGGTGGCCGCCACCCGCGCCATCCGCGAGCTGTCCGGCCCGGCCGGCGCGGCCCCGATCGTCGCCCTGACCGCCAACGCCGGTCCCGAGGACGTCGCCGTCTACCTGGCGGCCGGCATGCAGGACGTGGTCGAGAAGCCGATCAAGCCCGAACGCCTGGCCATCGTGCTGAGCGCCCTGCTGAGCGGCGAGGACGAACAGGAAGCCGCCTGATCTTCGAGGGCGATCAAGTACTGCCCCAGCTCAACCTTCGCGAAAGCTTCCACGACGACGATCATCTCAAGTTTCGGCTTGAGTAGAGTCCGCGACAGATCGCCGCCGCTACTGGTCTACTCGCCAGAGTAGCCCTAAGTTGCGATGGAGCGGGAGACGATAGCGTCGTGTTGAGTTCGGCCGAACAGCAGGCTTGGGAGTTCCTGAGCAAGGCGCCGCATTACGATGCGCCGGCCGAGGTGGAGGCGCATTTCGGCCTGGCCCTCGCCGCCTTCGGCTACGACCGCTTCGCCGCCACCCTGGTCAACGCCGAGCGCTACGGCAAGGAGCCGCCGGCCCTTTCGCGCCAGGACTTCGAGGCCTGGGACGCCCGCTACTGGGGCGAGCGCCACGTGGTCCACGACCCTTGCGTCAAGCTGCTGCTGAAATCGAGCAAGTCCTTCGCCTGGTCCGACGCCAAGCCGCTGGGCGACCAGCGCGCCCAGGCCATGTGGGGCGAGGCCTCTGAGTTCGGCATGAACGACGGCTACGTGGTGCGCGTGTTCGGCCCGGCCGGCCACGAGGTGCTGATCCGCATGGCCACGGCCGCGCCCGACACCGATCCGGCCAACCGCGCCGTGGTCGAGAGCCTGGCCACCGTGTTCGGCACCATCATGCTCAAGCACTGGGAAATGCAGGACGACAAGCCCGACTACGGGGTGATCTCCGAGCGCCAGGCCGAGTGCCTGTACTGGGCCAGCCGCGGCAAGACCGACTGGGAGATCGGGGCGATCCTCGAGCTGTCGCCGCGCACCGTCCACCACCACATCGAGGCCGCCAAGAAGCGCCTGGGCGTGGTCAAGCGGCAGGAAGCCGTGATGAAGGCCGGCGAGCTGGGCCTGCTGAAGGCCAGCTGAGCGCCTGCGCGCGTAACGCTGGAATATGAAATTTCACAACCTTGAATGCACATCGATCATCTGTTAGATGTTCGACATATCGCTTCGCGCGTGTACGGCCTCGCCTTGCGAAGCCCTTTTGCGCCAAGGTGTGCGTCAGCGCACAGAAGCGCCCTCCCCCATCGTTGGTAATGGCCTCACGGACTGGGGGCGGCGTGTCGCATAGGCCGTTTGGCCTATCGGCGATTGGGCGGATCATGCCGCCTAATGCGGGCTGTCCAGAACGGGGGACAGCCATGATCCACATCATCACCTGCGAGAACCGCCACCTCTACGGGCCCCAGCTGTGGGCCATGCACGAGGAACGCCGCAAGCAGTGCGTCGAGAAGAACGGCTGGGTCGACCTGGTCGTGCTCGATGGCGGCGAAGTCGACGACTACGACGACTCGCGCGCCATCTACCTGCTGGGCTTCGACGACGCCATGCAGCTGGAGGTCGGCCTGCGCCTGCGGCCCACCGACGACCGCTGCATGCTGGCCGACAAGTATCCCCACCTGATCGCGCCCGGCGAAACGCCCAAGAAGGGCGGCGACGTGTGGGAGGCCAGCCGCCTGTTCACCACCGAGGCCTATCGCGCCAAGAAGGGCCAGGGTCGGGGGACCCGGGTGTTCGAGGCCTGGGCCGCGGCCATGGAGCTGGCGCTGGTCAACAACGTCACCCGCTTCGTCGGCATGATCGACATGGCGCTTTACCCGGGCATCATGAACTCACCGATCGACACCCGGCTGGTCGGCTTGCCCCGCCCCTACGAGTTCGGCGTCGTCGCCGGCTCGGAAATTCTCCTGTCGCGAGAACTGCTGCAGCGCGTGCGCGAATCGATCGCCATCGAATCGACTGTCGGCTATCACGTCGACGAACTCGACCTGCGGGCCTTCGGCGATCTCGCCGCCGTTCAGCGTCAGGTGCTGCGGGCGATGACGCCTCAAATTCTTCCGGGTTCGGAACGCGACGAAACCCTTTCCGCCGAAGCGCTCTACCGCTTGCATGACGCCAGCGGCCGGGCGCGGCGGATCTGGAACCATCGCGATCAGAAATCGGAGTTTCAGCTTAACGCTTAGGCGGAGCCCAAGCTCCACCTCAGCGACGTAGCGCCGCACCTGCCCTAGCTCGGCTATCGCCAACGCCCCGGTCGTGTCATTTTACACAAACAACCGTTGGAGGCGAAAAAGTTGAGTGAAGAAACCGAAGGCCGGCGACCCAACCCGGTCGATCTGCACGTCGGCGGTCGAGTCCGTATGCGTCGCAAGCTGTTGGGCGTGAGCCAGGAGCAACTGGCCGATTCCCTGGGCCTGACGTTCCAGCAGGTCCAAAAGTACGAGCGTGGCGCCAACCGCGTCAGCGCTTCGAAACTGTACGAAATCGCCCGCACCCTCCAGGTGCCGGTGTCCTTCTTCTTCGACGGTCTGGCCGATCCGATGAGCGGCGCCGAAGAGGACGAGGTCGGTCACCACGCCGAACGCGTCGTTCAGGAATTCCTGACCACGCCGGAAGGCCTGGAGCTGGCCGAGGTGTTCCCGAAGATCAACCGCGGCCGCGTCCGCCGCCAGGTGCTGGACCTCGTCCGCGCCATGGCCGAGGAAGCCGCCCGCGCCGACGCCTGATCTCAGCGATCACCGAGTACAAGCTTAGAAAAGCCTCGCCTCCCCCCAGGCGAGGCTTTTTCTATGGGAGCGCCGCTTTCAGCCCGTGCTGGCCCGGCTCTGGGCCGCCAGCCAGATCCGCTTGGCGGTCTGCAGGCTGGCGGGGGCCAGGCCGCGCAGGTCGTGGCTGCGCAGGAAGGTCAGGCCCAGTTCGCGGTCCTTGCGCCAGGCCACCTTCACGTCGTGGGCGAAGCCGCCGACCAGGTCGACCAGCTGCACGTTGGCCGGCGGGGTCGAGCCCGAGAGCATCAGCACCCGCGCGCCGCCGTCCGACACGTCCTTGATCACGCAATCCCAGGCGAAGGCGCCGCACAGCACCTTGCCCGACCTGTTGGTGTTCAGGCGCGGCGCAGCGCGACGATCGGCCCCCGTACCTGAATCGAACCTCGACATGACCTCAACAACGCACGGCGCGGTTAATCAGTCGTCGTTCTAGACGGTTTTTCCATCGTTTACCTAAGCTTGGCCGTGGATGGATCGGACGGATCAGGCCGCGTCGCGTCCCGGCTCGGGACGCCAGCCGTTGGCGAGCAGGTCGAGGGCCATCAGGTGCGCCAGCTCCAGGACCTGCCCCTCCAGGCTGTCGAGCAGCTCCAGGCGGCGCGCCGGCGACGGCGTGTGGGCGTAGAGGGCGCACAGCACGTGCAGGCGCGCCCGGATGCTGGGCGGCTGGAAGGTCGAGTGCAGCACCGAGGGCGCGGCGAGCTCGGCGCCGGAAACCCCGCGCCGGCCGAACGGCCCGCTGGGCGCGTCCTCGGGCACGTCGCCGAGACCGGGCCACGACTGTCCCGCCCCCTGCGCCAGAACCTGCCCGTGTTCCTGCCCGGGTCCCAGCTTCTGCCCCTGCCCCTGCTTGTGCCCCTGCTTGTGCGACGACGTCCTGGACATGACTGAACTACGCTTTCCTTCCTTGAGGTACGAAATCATCAGGCCACCAGGGCCGGCGCGCCGCAGCGCATGCCGTTGGCGCGAACGTCGGCCTCGCCCAGGCCCACGCCGACCAGGGCGGTCAGGCGGTTGATCGCCAGGTCCAGGGGCGCGGCGGCCGCCGACAGCACGGGCTTGAGCGCCGTCAGGATCGCCGACTCCCCAAGGCCCAGCTGCAGGCCCAGAAGGTTGACGTTCAGCGACAGGTTGCCCAGCAGGGTGGCGACCGTGGTCGACACCAGGTCGTTGGTCTTCACGGTCTTGACCGTGCCGGCCTTCACGTCGGCGCTGCTGAACGTGACATTGCGGAACGTGGCGCCGCCGAGGTCCACCTTGGACGAGCCGTCCACCGTGAACAGCGGGGCCTGCACGATGCGGGCCTTGGCCGGCGTCAGCCCCACCTTGAAGTTCGACAGCTTGCTGGTGTCGACCTGCCCCACGGTCAGCGAGCCGACGCTGGGCTTGACCGCCAGGGTGGTCGTCCGGGCCTTGCAGTCCAGCGCGGCCAGCTTCGCCTCGCCCGAAGCCAGCTCCACCAGCAGCGGAACCTTGATCTGGGCCAGGCCGCCGAGGATCCCCGAGCCCAGCAGCTTGGCCTCGACATAGAGCCGGGTCTGGGCCGTCCGGATGACCACCGACTTGTCCTGGGTGACGGTCATGTAGGACGAGCTGTTCATCGGCTCGCCGATCGCCAGCCAGGCGTCGACGTCGGCCAGGCCCGGAATCGCCGCGCCCAGGTCCAGCTGCACCTGGCGAGAGCCGTTGCTGAGCATCAGCATGGCGTTGGCCAGTTGCATGGCGTCGGTGCCGATCCCGGCGCTGGAGCCGCCGGCCACGTGGTCCTGCCCGCCGTAGGGGCCGAGATTGACCAGGGTGCTCAGCTTCACGCTCTCGCTGGAGGCCGTGGCCGAGGCCAGGACCGTGGCGGCGCTGGCCGCGCGGCTGTCGCCGGCGGCGTTCAGCACGTCGGCCAGCACCGACAGCGCCTTGCCGGTCTTCACGTTGGTGGCCAGAAGATCGTCATAGCTGGCGGCGTTGATCCCCAGCTTGGTGTCGAGCGCGTCGAGATAGGTGAACAGGTCGACGTCGGCCTGGGCCAGGGCGTCGTAATCCATCACCGACAGGCTGACCTTGCTGCCGGTCAGGCCCGACAGCAGGGCGTTGGCGACGCCGGCGTCGAGGCTGGCCAGCCGCGTGCCGATCGAGAAGCTGGCGAGGTCGGCGCGCGTGGCCGTCGCCTGCCGGCGGATCGGGATCGACTTCTTGCCGAGCAGGGCCTGGGCGAAGAACAGGTTGGCCTCGCCCCTCAAGGTGACCTGGGCGGCGTCGGGCTCGGCCTCGCTCGCCAGGAAGCGATGACCCGGGCCGCCGGCCGCGCGAGCGTCATAGCGGCCGCGGGCGACCTCGGCCGTCACCTTGCCGCCGACCGGATTGATCTCGACCGTGGCGTTGGCCGCGGCCTGGGCGCGGGCGATGTCGCCGGCGGCGGCCAGGGCCGCCAGGTCCGCCACGCCCTGCAGGCGTCGCGACTGCAGATAGACAGAGCCCAGGTCGACGGCCAGGGCGGCCAGGCCGACCCCTCCGGTCAGGGCGGCCGCGGCGATGATCGCCACGCCGCCGTCCTGGTTGCGGAGCCAGTGACGCAGCATTCAGTAGCCTCCCAGGCGAACCGAAGCCTGGCGGGTGATCAGGCTCGACGGCATGGGCGCGATCTTGGCGAAGGCGAAGACCACGGTGTCGGAGGCGTCGTACGAGACCGACACCACGGTGCGGTCCGAGCGTTCGGTGACGGTGGTCTTCACCAGCGCCTTGTCCAGGCCCGCGTAGTCGGCCGCGCCCTCGCTCGCCGCGGCCTTGGCCAGGGATGCGCGTTCGGCCCCGTTCAGCCCGGCCACGGCCGCCCGGGCGGCGTCGTTGGCCACCTGCTGAACCGAGTGGGCCATCCAGAAATAGGTGCCCCAGCCGAGCATCCCGACCACGAGGATAATGAGCATCGGACAGACGAGCGCGAACTCGACCAACGCCGTACCCGTGCGGTCCTTGCCGAACCGCTTGAAGAACTGATGCCTGCGCATCGGCGCCTCCCGACACCTTTCCAGTTGTAGGAGGAGCCTAGGTCGACCTTGGCTGTCGGCGGGTTCTCACGGAAAATCCGCGTTATTTGAAGTTCGCGGAATTGGAACTTGGCCTTAGTGCGACGTTGTGCCGCTGGGATAACACCGTTGTCCCCATACTCGCTCGACGGTAACTTTAAGTCGCAACCAGCCAACCATTCCGAGAGTTTGTTTCAGCGATTGCACAGCGTCCGGATTTTCCGTGATCTGGAGAGGGTGACATGAAGTCGCGCGACATAGCGCCAGCGCGGGTGACCGCGGGGGAAATCAGCCGAAATTTCGGCCAATGGCAGGACGTGGCCCTGTCGGGCCCCGTGATCGTCACTCACCACGGCCGACCTCGGGTGGTGATGATCTCGGCCGAGCACTACGCGGCCGCGGGCCTGGCCGAAGGTCCGACCGGCTTCGACAACGACTCGGCCCTGCAATCGGCCGAAACGGCCCGCTCGGCCGTCCTCGGCCATCTGAACGAGGCCTTCGTGGCGCTCGACCCGGACCTGAAGATCACCGCCGTCAACGCCGTCTTCGAGGACCTGAAGGGCGCCAGCGCCGCCCAGCTGGTCGGCCAGCCCTGGAACGAGGTGTTCAGCGCCCCGGTGCAGGCCCTGATCGGCGAGCAGTTCCGCCGCGTGCTGCGCACCGGCGAGACGCTGGAATTCGAGTCGGAGTCCACCGTGCAGTCGGGCCGCTGCTTCGGCGTGCGGGTGTTTCCCTATCCCGGCGGTGTGGCGGCCCTGTTCGTCAATCGCACCGAGGAGCGCGACCTGCGCGGCCGGCTGGACCGCGCCGCGGCGCTGGAGACGGCGCTTTCGGTGCTGCCCGGCGTCGCCTCGGCCCGCCTCAACATCCGCGGCGTGCTGGCTTCGATGGACGCCGACTTCCTGCGGCTGACAGGCTTTTCCGAGGCTGAGCTGCGCGACTGCCGACTCAGCGACATCGTTCGCCCGGCCGAGCGCCGCACCCTGACCAAGGCCGTCGAGCACGCCCTGCAGGGCGACGCCCCGGCGCGCATGCCCGTGACCCTGCTTGTCAAAGACGGGGCCGAGCGCACGGTCGAGCTGGCCCTGGCCACGGTGCGCCGCGACGGCGTGCCCGAAGGCGTGCTGGCGGTGCTGCTGGCCTGAGCCGGTCCGGCTAACTTGACCGAACGGAACATTCGCGTCGCGGCTCCGGCCTGACGCTTGTGTTTTCGACGCCCGCGAGGCAAAGCCAAAACGTTGATTTTCGTATACGGAAATAACGTCATGGCGACCCCGCCTCCCGCACACCCGATCGACCGGCACGTAGGCGCGATGATCCGCGCCCACCGCCGCGCGGCTGGCGTCTCGCAGGAAGAGCTTGGCGCGGCCCTGGGCCTGACCTTCCAGCAGATTCAGAAGTACGAGACCGGCGAGAACCGCATCAGCGCCTCCAAGCTGGTCGAGGTGGCCCGGGTGCTGTCGCTGCCCGTGGGCGCGCTGTTCGAGGGGGTCGACGTCGTCGCCGGCGGCGGCGAAAGCCTGATCACCCGCTTTATGAGCCTGCGCGAAGCCACCCCGTTCATGGAAGCCGCCGTCGCCCTTCCCGAACCGGTGCGCAACGAGCTCTTCCGCCTGGCGACGGTGTACGCCGCCGAAGAGCAGGCGGCGGGCTGACCGGTCCGCCAGACGAGCTACATGATGGTCAGCGAATTGGAGACGCTCAGCGTCCCGGTGACATAGCAGTCCTCCCCGCCCGGGAAGAAGGTCGAGCTGAAGGTGATGGAGCTGGGCGCGCCATTCGCCCAGGCGACATTGGCCGTGCCGTAGCAGGCGCTCAGCAGGCCGATGAATCCCATGTCCATCGTGGCCGAAGTCGTGCTGTTGGGAACGAGGGGCCAGGGGAAGTTGTTGGGCCGCAGGAATGCGCCGCACGTAGCCGAACCGCCCGACATGGAGCCGCTGGTGATCACGCCGCTCGCTCCACCGCCGGCGATGTCGCCAGTCAGGGAAATGTTGCACACCGACGTTCCCGTATAGGGCCGGGATATCGTCACGGTCCCGCTCATGGTGAAGCCGGTCACCGGATTGGGCGTAAAGGTCGCGGCCGATGCCGAGGTGACGAGACCCGCACCGGCGAGAGCGACGGCGGACAGAACGGCGGCGCACCTGAACACTGCACATCTCCCCGATGAGCTCGTTGGTTCGCCACTATTTACATTATTATAAATTAAAGTGCAACGGGCGGTTCCGGCCCTCATTCGACGCCCGCGCCATCGCTTTCCACGGAGGCCCTCGCCGAACAGCGCGCCTTCGCCGCCGATGAGAAACGGGCCTGGCGCACCGCCCCTGCGGGCATGGCGCTTTCCAGCCGCGATCACATGGAAAGCCAAGCGAGTTCAGCAGATTGTCGGGATGAACCGTTGGTGGCTGGGGGCGGGATCGAACCGCCGACCTGTGGGTTATGAATCCACCGCTCTAACCATCTGAGCTACCCAGCCGCCGAAGCGGAGCGGGCTTATAAGCGCAAACCGGGGCGGGCTTCAAGCCCGGTTTGCGATCTCATCCACAACTGCGCTCAAGCGCCTGGCCAGGCTGTCGGGTCCGTAGTTCGCCAGAACCGCCGCGCGGGCCTCCTGGCCGAAGCCGCGGGCGGCGGCGGGGTCGGCGATCAGGCCGGCCAGGGCGTCAGCCAGGGCGGTCGCGTCGCCCGGCGGCAGCAGGCGGCCGCTGGCGCCTTCGACGATCATCTCGTCCGGCCCCGGAATGGCGCTCGACGCCACCGGCAGGCCCACGGCCATCGCCTCCAGCAGCACCAGCGGGAAACCCTCCTGGTAGGACGGGAAGGCGAAGACGTCGCCCGTGGCCAGGAAAGCCGAGGCGTCGCGCCAGCCGACCAGGCGCACGCGGTCGGCCAGGCCGTGCTCGGCGATCAGGCCTTCCAGCTTGCCGCGCTCATCGCCCTCGCCGGCGATCTCGACCTCGAAGGAAAGCCCTCGCTCGCGCAGCAGGGCGGCGGCGGCGACCAGCACGTCGAAACCCTTCTTGGGGTGCAGGCGGCCGGCGGCGACGATGCGCGGCAGCCGGCCGGCGTCGGCGAAAGGCGCGGCCAGCACGGTCGGGATCTTCACCGCGTTGGGCACGAAATGGACGCGCTCAGCCGGGACGCCCCGCTCGATCGCCAGATCGGCGAGGTGGCGGCCGACGCAGATGTAGTCGGTGCGGGTGGTCTCGACGTCGAACACCGGCTTGTGCACGCAGATGGCCAGGCGCGTCTCCTTCGGCGCGGCCTTCTGGAACAGGCGGGCCGGACGCTGGCCGTGGCTGAGGATGATCGCCGGCTTCACCGCGCGCACGATCCGCCGGGCCGCGCCCAGCGTCAGGGGGTCCCAGTCGGTATGGGCGGGCATCGACAGCAGCGGCGGGGTTCGCCCGGCCTGGGCCTTGGCCACCGCGCCGCCGGCCCGGACCACGCCCGCGCAGATCCCGCCCCGGCGCGCCGCCCAGGTCTCCAGGATCGGCTGGTAGTCGAGGAACACCTGCTCCAGTCCGCCCAGACCCTTGCCCAGCATGGCGTGCAGGATGGCAGTCAAGGGCAGGCTCCGAAAAAACGCGGGAGGGAAAGGCCGGGAACCTTCCCCGCGCCGCCCGTGGTGTCAATGCCGGCGCAAAACGGAGCGCGACGGAAAATGGGCCGCCTCCCCCTCGCCCGCCGGAGGAAAAGCCGGTTATGGTCGCCCCATGCGTTCTTCCCTGATCTTCGCCGCCTCCGCCCTGCTCGCCATCGCCGCCTGCGGCCCCGGCGAGGCCCAAGACAGCAGCGCCCCGGCCGTGGCCGCCGACGGCGGTCCGGTCGAGACCCGTCCGGCCAACGCGCCCGACCAGAAGCCCGCCTTCGCCGGCCAGACGCGCGCGCCGCTGAAGGCCGCCGGCGTCGAGTACCAGGTGCAGGTCGTGGCCAAGGGGCTGGACCATCCGTGGGCCATCGCCTTCCTGCCCGACGGCTCGGCCCTGGTCACCGAGAAGGCGGTCGGCCGCCTGCGCCTGCTGGCCAAGGACGGCAAGCTGTCGGCGGCCGTGAGCGGCCTGCCCGCGGTGGACGCCAACGGCCAGGGCGGCCTGCTGGGCCTGGCCATCGATCCGAACTACGCCCAGAACGGCCTGGTCTACTGGAGCTACGCCGAGCCGCGCGACGGCGGCAACGGCACGGCCGTGGCCCGCGGCCGCCTGGTTCCGGGCGCCGCGCCCAAGCTGGAGAACGTGCAGGTCATCTGGCGCCAGACCCCGACCCTGGCCTCGGCGCTGCACTTCGGCGGCCGCCTGGTGTTCGCCCGCGACGGCAATCTCTTCATCACCACCGGCGAGCGCTCGATCCTCGAAGGCCGCCGCCAGGCCCAGAACCTCGACGGCACGCTGGGCAAGGTGGTGCGGATCAAGCCGGACGGCTCGATCCCGGCCGACAATCCCTATGTCGGCCAGGCCGGCGCCAAGCCCGAAATCTGGTCGATCGGCCACCGCAACCTGCAGTCCGCCGCCATCAACCCCAAGACCGGCGAGCTGTGGACCGTCGAGCACGGCGCCAAGGGCGGCGACGAGTTGAACATCCCGCGCGCCGGCAAGAACTACGGCTGGCCGACCATCACCTACGGCGAGGAATACTCCGGCAAGCCGATCGGCGAGGGCGTCACCGCCAGGGAAGGCCTGGAGCAGCCGATCTACTACTGGGATCCGGTGATCGCGCCCTCGGGCATGGCCTTCTATGAGGGCGCTCTGTTCCCGGCCTGGAAGGGCAGCCTGCTGGTCGGGTCGATGAAGGAGCACCACATCGCCCGCCTGACGCTGGACGGCGACAAGGTGGTCGGCGAGGAGCGTATCGCCACCGAATTCGGCGAGCGCATCCGCGACGTCGTGGTCGGCCCCGACGGCGCCGTCTGGGCGGTGACCGACGAAGACGACGGCAAGGTGATCAGGATCGTCCCGAAGGGCTGAACCTTCGCGACGACCGTCTCCTCAATCGGTTCTTCCCGGCGAAGGCGGGGAAACTCGGTGAGAAGCGACCAAAGTTACTGAATGTCGATCCAACCTGGCGCCGGTCGCCCGGGGTCAATCCACGTCGCGGCGGGCCCGCCAGGCCTTGCGGGCCTCCGACGGCTTGCCCTTGACCAGGGCCCCGGCGGCCAGGCCCGCCAGGAACGAGGCGGTCGGGTGGGCCAGGATGATGTCGGCCACCCGCTCCTCGATGGGGGCCTTGCGCTCCTTGGCCTGCTGGTTGGACTGAGCCAGGGCCCAGACCGCCACCACCGCCGCGGCGATGGCCGCCACGATGGCGTGGGCCCAGGCCGCCCCGACCAGCGAGGCCAGGAAGGCGAACACCGCCATGGCGCCCGACACCGCCGCGATCGCCGCGGCCATGACCAGACCCGCCCCGCGCACCAGGCGCGACGTCAGCCTGTCGATGAAATCGTCCACCATCGCCCTCTCCGTAGAACAGCCTCCGGAGCTAACGCACGAGGCGGGGATTGGTGTCAGCCAGACGACTCAAGCAGGCGTGGCGGCTGAAAGCGCCGGCGGTTTCGGCGACCGTCACGCCGCCGAGGAAAGCCTCTCGGCCACCGCCTCGCCGATAGCCAGGCTGCTGGTCAGACCGGGGCTTTCGATGCCGAACAGCGCCACCAGGCCCGGCAGGCCATGGCTGCCCGCGTCGCGCAGCTGGAAGTCGGGTTGCGGCTCGTCGGGACCGTGGATCTTGGGCCGCACGCCGGCGTAGTCGGGGGTCAGCGCGTCGTCGGGCAGGCCCGGCCAGAACTTGCGGATATAGGCGGCGAAGGCCTCGGCGCGGGCGGGATCGACCGAATAGTCGGGCGCGGGCACGTATTCGAGGTCGGGCCCGAACACCGCCTGCCCGCCCATGTCGTTGCGATAGTGGGTGCCCAGCGCCCCGTGGATCGGCGGCGGATAGACCAGGCGCTGGAACGGCGCCTTGCCCATCAGGCGGAAGTAGACGCCCTTGCCGTAGTGGGCGGCCGGGATCTGGTCCTTCGGAAAACCCTCGATGGTCGCCGCCACGTCTTGCGCCGAAAGGCCCGGCGCGGTGACCAGCAGGCGGCAGGTCAGGGTCGTGGGCTCGGCGCCGCCGGCCCGTACCGAAAAGCCGCCGCCCTCCAGCGGGGTCGCGCCCTCGAAGGGGGTTCCCAGCACCACCGCGCCGCCGGCGGCCTCGATGTCGCCGTGCAGGGCCAGCATGTAGTCGTGGCTGGCGAAGACGCCGCTTTCCGGCGACAGCAGGGCCGCGTGGGCGTTGAGGCCGGGCTCCAGGGCCTGGGCCTGGGCGCCCGTCAGCCGCTCCATGCCCTCGACGTCGTTGGCCAGGGCCTGGTCCCAGATGGCGTCGAGGCGGGCGATCTCGTCGTCGCTGGTGGCCACCACCAGCTTGCCGCACTTCTTGTAGGCCACCTTGTGGGCGTCGAGGAAAGCATACAGCCGCCGACGCCCCTCGACGCACAGCCGCGCCTTCAGCGAGCCGGTGGGATAGTAGAGCCCGCCGTGGATCACCTCGGAATTGCGCGACGAGACGCCCTGGCCGATGTGCCCCTCGGCCTCCAGCACCGCCACCACCAGCCCTCGCCGCGACAGCGCATAGCCGCAGGCCAGCCCCACGGTGCCGGCGCCCACCACGACGGCGTCGAAATCGAAGTCTTGGGTCATGTCGTCGCGATCACTTCAGGGCGGTGGAATATGCGGCCTGGGCCGTGGGCGGAAAGGCCGCCAGACGATCGAGCTCTTCGATCAGGCTAGCGACGAAGCGCGCCGCCGCTCGTGGGATACCGTGCAGGTCGCGCCGCGCCCGCCTGGTCAGGACCTGGCCTTGGCTCACTCTTCGGCGACCTTGGCGCGCGCCTCCAGATCGGCCGGCGTCTCGGACGGAAAGGCCTGCCCGCCGACGCACTCGTCCAAGTCGACGGCTTCGGCCTCGATCTCGTCCAGCAGGGCCTCCAGCTTGTCCGAACCGCCGACGATCTCCACGGCGCGCCGATAGTTCAGCTCGGCCAGCTCCGCCGCCACGCCTTCGTCCAGCGAGGCGAACTCGCCGCGCTCGACACGCACCTGCAAGTCGGCGGCGTCCTCCGCGCTCAATCGCACCGTCACCTGATCGGCTTTGACCGGCTTGTTCATGGCCGCGAGCCTAGCACGAACCCATGCCCGCGCCATCCGCTCCCCGGTCAGGGCCGCGACCTCGAACGCGTCGCCGAGGGCCTTCGCGATCGACGATAAAGCTTGGCTATTGCCAGTCGAGGCGCGGCATGGTCAGCCGGAGATTGTATCCGGAGTTTCCAAGCCCATGCGTCCCATCCGCCTGCCCGCCATCGCCGTGGTCGGCCTGTCCTGCGCCCTTCTGGCCGGCGCGGCTCATGCGCAGGCCCCGGCCTATCACCGGGTGGAGAGCAAGGACCTGGCCTGGACCCGCAAGCCCGAAGCCGCCGACATGACCCTGGCCTATCCCCCCGCGGCCATGAGCAAGGACCGCAGCGGCGCCGCCGTGCTCGAATGCCTTCTCACGCCGAAGGGCGGCGTCGACGCCTGCGTGGTCCTGGCGGAGTCCGAACCCGATTTCGGCCAGGCCTCCCTGAAGATTGCCCGCAAGTTCGGCTTCGACGCGAGCAAGACGCCGCCCGAGATCCTGGCCGGGGCCGTCGTGGTGATCCCGATCAGCTGGCTCACGCCCAGCGCCGGGGCGCCAACGCTGGACTATGTCGCCGGTCGCCCCGCCTACCTGATCACGCCCGCCAAGGCCCGCGGCAAGATCGCCTGCGCCACCAAGGCCGCCGCCGACCAGCGCTGCGACCTCCACGCCCTGAGCTGGGAGCGCCAGCCCGAGCTGGAAGAGACCGCCTCGGCAGTGAGGAGCGTCAACGACGGCCCCGCCGTCACCGGCCTGCTGTGCTCCGTTCGCGCCGACCGCCAGCTGGACGGTTGCGAGCCCATGGGCGCACCGACCGACTCCCAGGTGACCGCGATGGACCAGCTGGCCGCGATGTTCACCGCCAAGGCCGAGGCCGACGACAGGACGCCGGTGGCCGAGGGCCGGGTGATGCTGCGGTTCAACTGGCCGACGCTGCGGCGCGCGGTCGACGCCAGCCGCCTGAGCCCGCCGCCCAAGCCCTAGACGCGACGGGATCCGCCACCGTCCGCGCATGCGGACGATGGCGGTCGCCGATCGAAACGACCGCTAGGCCGTCCCCTCCCACTGCCCCCACAGCTTGGCGGCCGTCGCCTTGGCCTTCTCCACGGCGGCTTCCTTGACGTGGCCGTAGCCGCGGATCTCGGAAGGAACCTCGGCCAGCTTGACGGCCAGGGCCTTGTTCTCCGACCGCAGGCCGGCGACCAGCCGGTCGAGCGTGACCTCATAGTCGGCGATCAGGCCGCGCTCCATGCGACGCTCGTCGGTCTTGCCGAAGACGTCGAAGGCGCCGCCGCGCAGGCCCTTCATGCGGGCGATCACCGGGAAGGCGAAATCCAGCATCCAGCCGCCGAAGGCGATCTTGCGCGGCTTGCCGTCCTTGCCCTTGGGCGCGATCAGCGGCGGCGACAGCCAGACCTTGGCCTTGCCGCCCTTGAAGGTTCCCGCCAGCTCCTTGGCGAAACGGCCGTCGGTATAGAGGCGGGCGACCTCGTACTCGTCCTTGTAGGCCATCAGCTTGTAGAGGTTGGTCGCCGCCGCGCGGGTCAGCGGCAGCTCGGCCCCCTCGCCCACCACCGCCAGTTCGGCGTGGCGCACCTTGGCGATGCGCTCGGCGTAGTGGGCGGCGTAGTGGGCGTCCTGGTAGGCGACCAGGTCTTCCACCCGGCGGGCGATCAGCGCGTCCAGCGGCTCGGTCTGCGGCGTCGGGACGTCGTTCGGCTTGTCGCCGGCCACCGCCGGGTCGAAGGCGATCTGGCGACCCAGCTCGAAGGCCTGCAGGTTGGCCTCGGCGTCCACCCCGTTCAGCTTGATGGCGCGATAGAGGGCGCGGCTGGAGACCGGGATCACCCCGCGCTGCCAGGCGAAGCCGACCATGATCATGTTGGCGTAGATGGCGTCGCCGAAGCGGCTTTCGGCCAGGCGCTGGGCCGGGCAGGCGTCGAAGGCCTTGGTGGCGGCCTTGACGCGGCGGGCCATCGCCCCGCCGTCGAACTTCACGTCGCGGCTGGTGACGAAGTCGGCGGTGGGCGCGAAATCGCTGTTGCCGAAGGCCATGGTGCGGTCCTTGGCGTACAGCGCCAGGGCCTCGGGACTGGCGGCCACCAGCAGGTCGCAGGCGATCAGCACGTCGGCGCTGGCCGCCGGCACGCGGCCGCCGACCACGGTGTCCTCCAGCTCGCCGATCTTGACGTGGCTGAACACCGAGCCGCCCTTCTGGGCCAGGCCCGTCATGTCGACCACGCTGCCGGCGCGGCCGTCGACGTGGGCGGCCATGGCCAGGATCGAGGCGACCGTGGTCACGCCCGTGCCGCCGACGCCGGTGAAGATGATCCGGCGTACGCCGTGGAAGTCCTCGAACGCCGGCAGGGGCGTGGAATCCGCCGACAGCGTCGCGGGCTTGACCTTGTCGCCGGCCTTCTCGGCCCCCTCCAGCGTCACGAAGGACGGGCAGAAGCCTTCCAGGCAGGAATAGTCCTGATTGCAGCTGGACTGGTTGATCTTGCGCTTGCGACCGAAGGCCGTGTCCAGCGGCTCGACCGACACGCAGTTGGACTTCACCGAGCAGTCGCCGCAGCCTTCGCAGACCAGCGGGTTGATGAAGACCTTCTGGGCAGCCTTGGCCATGGTCCCGCGCTTGCGGCGGCGGCGCTTCTCGGTGGCGCAGGTCTGGTCGTACAGCAACACCGTGGTCCCGGGCGTGTCGCGCAGGGCCTTCTGCACGGTCATCAGCTCGGAGCGCGGGAACACCTCGACGCCGGGCGCCAGGTCCGTGACGCCGGCGTAGCGTTCCAGCTCGTCGACGACGATGACCGTCTTGGTCACGCCCTCGCTGGCCAGCTGGCGGGTGATCTGGGCCGGGGTGAAGCCGCTTTCGGCGCGCTGGCCGCCGGTCATGGCCACCGCGTCGTTGAACAGCAGCTTGTAGGTGATGTTGGCCCCGGCCGCGACGGCGGCGCGGATGGCCAGCGAGCCGGAGTGGTTGTAGGTGCCGTCGCCCAGGTTCTGGAAGACGTGCTTCTCGGTGGTGAACGGCGCTGCGCCCACCCAGGTCAGGCCCTCGCCGCCCATGTGGGTGTTGAGATCGGTCGACGGGTCGTTGAATCCGGCCATGTAGTGGCAGCCGATCCCCGCCAGCGCCCGGCTGCCTTCCGGCAGCTTGGTCGAGGTGTTGTGCGGGCAGCCCGAGCAGAAGAACGGCTTGCGGGCCTGGTCCGAGGCCAGGCTGACGGCGGCGACGCCGGCGGCCGAGACGCGGTTCAGATAGGCCCGCGCCCGCTCCATGTGCGGGCCGTCGGGCAGGCGGTCGTAGATGGCCAGGGCGATTTCGGCCACCGACAGCGAACCCAGCTCCGAGAGCAGCGGATGGCCCTTCTCGTCGGTCTTGCCGATGATGCGCGGACGAGCCTGGGCGGGCAGGTCATAGAGCGCGGCCCGGGCCTGGGGTTCGATCAGGGCGCGCTTGTGCTCGATGACCATCAGCGTCTCGAGGCCGGCGGCGAAGGCGCGCAGGCCCAGCGGCTCCAGCGGCCAGGGCATGCCCACCTTGTAGACCGACACGCCCAGGTCGGCGGCTTCCTGCAGGCTCATGCCCATGGCCGAGAAGGCTTCGAGCACGTCCTTGTAGGCCTGGCCCTGGCAGACGATGCCCAGGCGGGCCTTGCCGACCTTCACGTGCGAGGCGCCCAGCACCACGCGGTCGATCTGGTTGGCGCGGGCGAAGGCCAGGGCGGCGGGGATCTTGTGGAGGCGGAGACGGCGCTCCTTCTCCATCGGCTGGTCCTTCAGCCGGATGCCCAGGCCGCCCGGCGGCATGGCGAATTCGGGAATGATCGCCTGGTGGCGGCCTAGCGAGACGTCGATCGTGACGCCGCTGTCCATGGTGTCGGCCAGGGCGATCAGGCCGGTCCAGAGCCCCGAGAACCGCGACATGGCGATGCCGAGGATGCCGTAGTCCAGCACCTCCTGCACGTCGGCGGGCGACAGCACGGGGATCTCGAAGTCCTGGAAGGCGAACTCCGATTGCGACGGCAGGGTCGAGCTCTTGCAGGCGTGGTCGTCGCCGGCCACGGCCAGGACGCCGCCGGTCGGGAAGGCGCCGGCGAAATTGGCGTGCTTGAAGACGTCGCCGGTGCGGTCGACGCCCGGCGCCTTGCCGTACCACATGCCGAAGACGCCATCGTGCGTCGCGCCGGGGAACAGGTTGGCCTGCTGGCTGCCCCAGACGGCGGTGGCGGCCAGATCCTCGTTCAGGCCTTCCTTGAAGACCACGTCGTGGGCGGTGAGCAGCTTGTTGATGCGCGCGGCCTGCTGGTCGAGGCCCCCGAGGGGCGAACCGCGATAGCCCGACACGAAGCCGGCGGTGTTCAGCCCGGCGAGTCGATCCAGGCGCTTGCGGTCGAGCAGCACACGGAGCAGCGCCTGCACGCCAGTGATGAAGGCGCGACCATCTTCGAGCACATATTTGTCGTCGAGCGTGACTTCCGAGTGCCGCATGGCAAAAATTTTCCTCCCGGGTCTTTTCGCCCGTAAGGCAATATCTTATAGAAGCGCGGAAATTGTTTGCCCAAGGCGTGCCCGACTCGGGCGGGCTTTGCGCAAGATCGACGCGTCAAACACCCTCTGGGGGGAGGAATTCTTGTCCGAACAACTCGACGCCGTGGATGCCAAGATCCTGGATCTCATCCAACACGACGCCGGACTGTCCGTCGCCGAGATCGCCGAGCGAGTCGGGCTGTCCTCCAGCCCGTGCTGGCGGCGCATCAAGCGGCTGGAAGACGCCGGCGTCATCCAGCGCCGCGTGACCATCCTGGACCGCGAAAAGCTGGGCCTGGGCTTCGAGGTCTACTGCACGGTGAAGCTGTCGCTGCCGACCAAGGAAAACCTCGAGACCTTCGAGCACGCGGTCGCCAAGTGGGCCGAGGTGGTGCAATGCGCCACCGTGACCGGCGCGGCCGACTACGAGATGCGCATCGTCACCCGCGACATGCACGCCTTCGACGAATTCCTGCGCGACAAGATCCTGTCGCTGGGCCTGGTGTCAAACATCGAGAGCCGCATCGTCATCCGCGGCGTCAAGAACTCGACCGCCGTGCCGCTGGGCCTGGTCAGCCCCTACGTCAGCCCCCTGGGCTGAGGGATCCTTCGTTCGAGGGCGGCGGGGGCCGCCCTCGACGAGACCCCTTGCATCCGGCGACGGAGCGTCCTCCACTAGGGACAAGGTCGGGCCATATCGACCGGGAGGACACGCCCCATGGGCCAGCATCGCGCCGAGCACGCGCCGGGCGAGGAGCGCTATCGCACCTTCGCCGCCTTCTATCCCTTCTATCTGTCCGAACACCTGAACCGCACCAGCCGCCGCCTGCACGTGGTCGGCACGGGCCTGGTCATCGTCAGCCTGGTGATGGGCTTCACGGTCAGCCCGTGGTTCTTCCTGGTCGCGCCGCTGGTCGGTTACGGCTTCGCCTGGGTCGGCCACTTCGTGTTCGAGAAGAACCGACCGGCCACCTTCACCTATCCGCTCTACAGCCTCATGGGCGATTTCCGGCTGTTCTTCGAGACCGTGGCGGCCCGCCGTCCCTGGTGACGGCCTAGGTCGGATCGACTTCGAAATCTGAGACGAAAACCTCGTCCTTCGACAGGCTCAGGATGAGGTTTTTCTATGATCTGGGCCTGTAAATGGTCCTCATCCTGAGCGTGTCGAAGGACGAGGACCACGCTCGCCCCCCAGAACCGAGACGGAGCTTTCCGACTGGCGCCGCCCTTGCTGCTCAAGCTGGCAAGCGACCCAATTCGAGAAAGCCGCCGATCGATGTTCCAGAAGAAGAAAGACGCCCCCGCCCCGCTGGCCCTGGAGCCGCTGGCGGCCGCTCCGGTCTCCGCGCCCCAGGCGCAGGCCGCCGCGCCCGCGCCGCCGCCGCGTCCCAAGCCCGCCTCGCTGATCGCCCAGGGCCTGACCATCCGCGGCGACGTGTCGGGCGACGGCGAACTGCACCTGGACTGCGTCGTCCAGGGCGACATCAAGGTCGGCAAGCTGGTGCTGGGTCCCAACGGCCGCGTGGAGGGCTCGATCGCCGCCCAGGCCGTCGAGATCCACGGCAAGGTCATCGGCGCCGTCGCCGCCCGCCAGGTGCGCCTGTACGGCACGGCCAAGGTCGAGGGCGACATCGCCCACGAACAGCTGGCCATGGAAAGCGGCGCCGACTTCCAGGGCCGCAGCGTCAAGTTCACCCGCCCCGCGCCGCAACCGGCCCCCGCCCCGGCGCCCGCGCCGGTCCAGGCCGCCACGCCCGCTACTTACGCGCCCGCCGTCGGCTGAGCCTCTGGCAACCGGGCGGCGCGTCCGGGTATTGTTCGGATCGAAGCGCTTCGCCGCGCCTCGCTTTCCGGGACAGTACGCCGATGACGACCACCGCCCGCCTCGCCCTTCTCCTGGCCGTTCTCGCGGCGGCCGGCTGCTCGCGCAACGACGACAAGGCCGCCGCCCCGGCCGCCGGCGCGAGCGGTCCCTCGGCCGAGAGCGAAGCGGCCCCGGCCGCCGGCGGGCCGCCCAAGACCCTGCGCGCCGGCCTCTGGAAGACCACCGCCGGCACGCCCAGCGGCGAGCAGAGCACCACCCAGTGCGTCGGCGAAGGCCACGATCCCGCGGCCGAGGCCGCCAAGGCCGCGCCCTGCGGCAGACCCCAGGTCACCCAGGTCATCAACGGCTTCACCCTGGAGCTGACCTGCCGCAAGGACGCCATCACCTACAGCCTGGCCGGCGTGGTGAAGGGCGACTTCGAGACCCGCACCACCACCGACCTGGAGATGAAGGTCCAGGCCTACGGCGCGTCCAAGGTCATGCGGCTGCACAGCGAGAGCGTCTATGTCGGCCCCTGCGACGCCAAGGATGCGGCGAAGGGCGAACCAGCCCCGGCGCCCAAGACCTAGTCACCGCGCCTAGCTCAAACACCTTATGTGGCTCCCGAGCCACAAACGCCGAGCTTCGCAGGGAACGTCGCTTTTTTACAGGAACGGCAAGGCTTGTAGGTTCATTGTCATCGCATGGGGGTTCCGTGAGTTCGAGGAGCCGATGACGATGAGCGGTCCACATCTGACCGTCGTGCCGGAAGAAACCGCCGGCGCCGAAGTCTACAACCTGACCCGTGGGCCGGAAACGACGGCCCAGCGCCTGCAACGCCTGCAACAAGAAGCCCGCCAGCTGGCCCGTGAAGAAGTCGAGGCCCTGGAACGGGACCTGATCGCCCTGGGCGAACGCGCCCAGCAGATCGCCCATGGCGGCGAAGCCTATGCCGTAGGCCTGCGGGAGATGGCCTCGCGGCTGTCGTCCGACCTGCCTCAGAAGGCCCAGTCGCTGCGCGCCATCCTGGAACGCTCGTCCCGCGACTAACCTCGCCGCGACCGGCCTAAAAACGACTGGCCTCGAAACGAAAACGGCCCGGAAGCAGAGCCTCCGGGCCGTCGAATTCGTAAAGCCTGATCGGCGCCGGACCTAGAGGCCCGGCAGCTTGATCTTGCCCTGCTTGTCGCGGCTGATGACGATGGCGCCGCCGCCCGTGAGGGTCTTCAGGCGCTCTTCCTCGGCGGCCGCGTCGACCGGCACCGGAGCCGTGGCGCCGGCTTCCGCCGCGGTCACCGCGCCGGCGGACTTGTCGTCCTTGCGCCAGAACATGACCTTCTTGGCAAAGCTCTCGTCCTTGTGGGCCAGGTCGCCGTTCTCGTCGTCGACAACGAAGCGGATCAGCGGGTCGGCCTTGTCGACGCCGGCCTTGGAGACCAGCAGCTTTTCGCCGTCCGTGCGGTTGGCGGCCAGGCTTTGGCCCAGCAGGGCCTGACGGGCGGCGCTTTCCGGCTGCAGTTCCTGCGGACGCGGCTCGCCCGGCGCCGGCGGACGCAGGCTGTAGTCGGGCGGAACGACGAGCGGAGCCTTGGTGACGACGCGGAACTCGTCGGGGACCACCTTGCTCATGCCCAGGGCCTTCGAGGCCGACTGGCAGCCGGCCAGACCGGTGGCGGCCACGGCGGCCAGCACGCTCAGGGTCGCAACCCGGTTGAACTTCATGAACCCATGCTCCAGCGGCCGCCCCCGGGGCCGAAAATCGGACGCCCTCGATACGACATCCGAAGGCGGGCGCCAATGTCCTTCGAATTTGTGGCCTTGCTTGGGCGCGAAGCCCCGGTTTGGCCCCTATTCCGTCTGGTGCGACAGCTTCTTCTCTTCACCGATGAAACTGTCCAGCAACAGGAAAGCGACACCGATCGAGATGCCCGAGTCGGCGACGTTGAAGACCCAGGGGAAATAGAGTCGCGACACGTCGATGAAGTCGACGACGTAGCCGTAGATGACCCGGTCGATCAGGTTGTTGCCGATCGCACCGCCGATGATCATGCCCAGGCCCAGCGCCGTCAGCGGCCGCACGGCCTTGCGCACCCAGACGCCCAGGCCGACCACCACCGCCGCCGAGAACACCGTCAGCAGCCAGCGGCCCCATTCGGCGTGGTCGCGCAGCAAGCCAAAGCTCATGCCGTAGTTATGGACCATGGTCAGCTTGACCGGGCCCAGCAGCGAGGCGCTGGAACCCTGGGCCGAGCCGAGCAGGCCCAGCACCCAGAGCTTGGATATCTGATCGAGCACCACCGTCGCGACGGCGACGGCGTAGGCGGTCCAGCCCAGGCGGGTGATCTTCAAGGTTAGCTCCCAACTGAGCCCTCCCCCTCGATGGGGGAGGGTTGGGTGGGGGTGACTACGGCCGTACGAGCTGAACCGCCGCGTCACCCCCATCCCCGACCCTTCCCCCATCGAGGAGGAAGGGGGATTAATTTTGACGCGCCGCGTCCCAGAAGGCCACGGCGTCGGCGTCGCGAAGGCTAAGCTCCGGATAGCGGGGGTCGGTTCCCACTTCCGGCAGGATGCGCCACGAGCGGGCGCACTTCTGGCCTTCGGCCTTGACCGGGTCGACCGACACGCCCTTGACCTCATCGGTCGTGAACGCGCCGCCCTCGCCGGCGACCAAGGTCGCGGCGCTGGTGCGGAACACTTCGGCCGGGTCCAGGCCATCGAAGGCGGCCAGGAGATCGGCGTCGGCGACATGGACCACCGGCGCGGCCTCCAGGGCCGAACCGATGCGCTTTTCGCGACGCTCGACTTCCAGGGCGCCGGTGACGACGCCGGTGACGGTCTCGACCTTGGCCCAGCGCGCGGCCTCGGCCTGGTTTTCCCACGCGGCCGGGGTTTCCGGGATCGTGCGCAGGGTCACCGGGCCGGCTTCGGGGAAGCGGGTGGTCCAGGCCTCTTCCATCGTGAAGCTGGCCAGCGGGGCCAGCCAGATGGTCAGGCGGTCGAACACGTGGTCCAGCACGGTGCGATAGGCGCGGCGGCGCAGGGCGCTGGGCGCGTCGCAATAGAGGCTGTCCTTGCGGATGTCGAAGAACACCGCCGACAGGTCGCTCTGGCAGAACTCGACCAGCGGCCGGATGACGTCCGAGAAGCGATAGCTCTCATAGGCGGCCTTCACCTGGCCATCCAGTTCCCACAGGCGGTGCAGGATGAACTTCTCCAGCGGCGGGAACTCGGCATAGTCGGTGACCCGCTCGGCTTCGTCGAAACCGGCCAGGGCGCCCAGCAGGTAGCGCATGGTGTTGCGCAGCTTGCGATAGGCGTCGGTCGTCGTGGCCAGGATGGTCTTGCCGATCCGCTGGTCTTCCGAATAGTCGACCATGGCCGCCCAGAGACGCAGGATTTCGGCGCCGGACTCCTTGGTGATGCTCTGCGGCTCCACCGTGTTGCCCTTGGACTTGCTCATCTTCTCGCCGTTCTCGTCCATGGTGAAGCCATGGGTCAGGACGGCCTTGTAGGGCGCGCGGCCGCGCGAACCGCAGCCTTCGAGAAGCGACGACTGGAACCAGCCGCGATGCTGGTCGGAGCCTTCCAGATAGAGATCGGCCGGCCAGGCGCTGTCGTCGCGGCCCTCGATGGTGAAGGCGTGGGTGCAGCCGCTGTCGAACCAGACGTCGAGGATGTCGACGACCTTCTCGTATTGGGCCGGATCGTGATTGCCCAGGAAGTCGGCGTCCGGACGGGTGAACCAGGCGTCGGCGCCGCCTTCCTTGATCGCGTCGAGGATGCGGGCGTTGACGTCGGCGTCGACCAGCGGATGGCCGGTGTGCTTGTCGACGAACATCGCCAGCGGCGTGCCCCAGTTGCGCTGGCGGCTGATCAGCCAGTCGGGACGGGTCTCGACCATCGCACCGATGCGGTTGCGGCCGGCGTCGGGATGGAAGGCGGTGTCGGCGATGGCCTGCACCGCGACCTCGCGCAGGGTCTTGCCGCCCAGGCTCTCGACCTCGTGGTCCATGCGGATGAACCACTGGGGGGTGTTGCGGAAGATCACCGGGGCCTTGGAGCGCCAGCTGTGCGGATAGCTGTGCTCGACGCGGCCGCGGGCCAGCAGGTTTCCGGCCTCGATCAGCTTGTCCATCACCGCGCCGTTGGCCGGGCCGAACTTGCCGATCTTCTTGCCCTCGGTCTCCAGCACCTTCAGGCCGGCGAACAAGGCCACCGACGGGTAGTATGCGCCGTCCGGATCGACGGTGTCGGGGATCTCGCGATGACCGTGGGCAAGCCAGACCTGGTAGTCGTCGGAGCCGTGGCCAGGCGCGGTATGGACGAAGCCGGTGCCGGCGTCGTCGGTGACGTGGTCGCCGGCCAGCAGCGGCACGGCGAAGCCATAGTGGCTGTCGAGGTCCGCCAACGGGTGGGCCAGCACCATGCCCTCGCAGTCGACGCTCTCGATCTTCTCGAAAGCGGCGACCTTGGCGGCCTTGAAGACCTCGCCGGCCAGCTTTTCAGCCACGATCAGGCGATCGCCGACCTGCGACCAGGGCGCGAATTCGAGCCCTTCCTCCAGCGCCTTCACCTCGAAGACGGCGTAGGGGACGTCGGGATTGTACGAGACGGCGCGGTTGGCCGGGATGGTCCAGGGCGTGGTCGTCCAGATCACCAGCTTGGCGCCGACGGCGGCGTCCGAACCCTCGACGACCGGGAACTTCACCCAGATCGTGGGCGAGACGTGGTCGTGATACTCGATCTCGGCCTCGGCCAGGGCCGTGCGCTCGACCGGGCTCCACATCACGGGCTTCGAGCCGCGATAGATCTGGCCGCTCGAGGCGAAGCGGTGGAATTCCTCGACGATCTTGGCTTCGCTGGTGAAGTCCATGGTGGCGTAGCGGTTCCACCAGTCGCCCAGCACGCCCAGGCGCTGGAACTCGACCTTCTGGGCCTCGATCCAGCCGGCGGCGTAGGCGCGGCATTCGCGACGGAACTCCTCGGCCGGGACCTCGTCCTTGCGGCGGCCCTTGGCGCGGAACTGCTCCTCGATCTTCCACTCGATCGGCAGGCCGTGGCAGTCCCAGCCCGGCACGTAGTCGACGTCGTAGCCCAGGGCGAAACGCGACCGGACCACGAAGTCCTTGAGGATCTTGTTCAGCGCGTGGCCGATGTGGATCGCGCCGTTGGCGTAGGGCGGGCCGTCGTGCAGCACGAACAGCGGCGCGCCGGCGTCCTGGCGGGCCTTGCGGACCGCGCCGTACAGGCCCTTGTCGGACAGGGCCGCCCAGCCCTCAAGGATCTCGGGCTCCTTCTTGGGCAGGCCCGCGCGCATCGGGAACGGCGTGTCGGGAAGAAAGACGGTTTCGCGGTAGTCGCGGGCGGGCGCGGCGTCGTCGGCCATGGGAAGGCTATCCAGCTCTGGAATGTCGGAAGAAGGCGGGTGGAACCCGGCGCGCGCTGGAGGTCTCGTCCGGCGGCGTCACGCCGGGCGGATAATTCGCGCGATCTTCCGAACGAAACTCATGGAGCGAGGGGATAGCAGAGCGGCGCCCGCCCGCAAAGGGGAGCCTGACATGGAAACGGCCGCTCCAGTCAGAGCGGCCGTCCAGTCGGTGCGTGGTCCTCGTCCTTCGACAGGCTCAGGATGAGGACCATTGCAGGCTCGGTCGGCAGAGAACCTCATCCTGAGCTTGTCGAAGGATAAGGTTCCGCCACGAAGCGTCAGCCCAGCTTGGCCAGCTCTTCCTCGCTGATGTCGGCGCTGGAATAGACGTTCTGGACGTCATCGTCCTCGTCCAGGCCGTCGAGCAGCTTCATCAGGGTGGCGACGCTGTCGCCGGTGACCTCGTTCAGCAGCTTGGGCTTCCAGACGATCTTGGTCGAGGAGGCTTCGCCGAACTTGGCTTCCAGGGCGGCCGAGACTTCGTTGAGGTCTTCGAAGGCGGTGTAGACGGTGTGGCCGCCGTCTTCGCCCATGTCGCTCTCGACGTCCTGAGCGCCGGCCTCGATGGCGGCTTCCATCATGTCGTCTTCGCTGGCCTTGGCGGCCGGATACTCGATCTGGCCCAGGCGGTCGAAGTTGAAGGTCACCGAGCCGGTGGCGCCCAGGGCGCCGCCATGCTTGGAAAACAGCGAGCGGACGTTGCTGGCCGCGCGGTTCTTGTTGTCGGTCAGCACCTCGACGATCACGCCGACGCCGCCGGGGCCCATGCCCTCGTAGCGGATCTCGGTGTAGTCGGCCGCATCGCCCATCTGCGACTTCTTGATCGCGCGCTCGATGACGTCCTTGGGCAGGCTTTCGGCCTTGGCGTTGTTCACGGCCAGGCGCAGGCGCGGGTTCATGGCCGGGTCGGGCAGACCGGTCTTGGCCGCCACGGTGATTTCACGCGACAGCTTGGAGAACAGCTTGGAACGCGCGGCGTCGGCGCGGCCCTTGCGGTGCATGATGTTCTTGAATTTCGAGTGGCCGGCCATTCGGAGGCTCTTCTCTGATCTGACGATGGAATGGGTTGGCGGCGCTTCTACCGCCTGGAGGCGCGTCTTGTCACCCCAGGCGGCGCTCCTGACCCGCCCATTCCACCATCGAAAGCCCGATCAGGCGACCTTCAGCTCCACCACCACGTTGCCGCGGGTGGCCTTGGAGTACGGGCACACTTGGTGGGCCTTGTGCAGCAGGTCCTCGGCCACGGCGCGGTCGACCTCGGGGGCGTTGAGGGTCAGGCGCACGCCGATGTGGAAGCTGACGTCGTCCTTGATCAGATCAACCTCGCTGTCGAGGCTGTGCTCGCCCAGCTTGACGCTCTGATTGCGGGCCACCAGGCCCAGCGCGCCCAGGAAGCAGGCGGCGTAGCCGGCCGCGAACAACTGCTCGGGATTGGTCCCCTGCCCGTCGCCGCCCATCGACTTCGGATAACCCAGCTTGACGTCCAGGTGGCCGTCGTCGGTCTTGGCGGTTCCCTGGCGTCCGCCCACGGCGTGGGCCTTGGCGGTGTAGACGGCGGCGTCGGTCATGGAGGGCTCCTGTGCTTGCCTCGGCATCGAGGTTGGGCCGGAGATCGTGACGGATGCAAGCGTGAGTGGATTGTATGCTCTTGCCCCTCTCCCCTCCGGGAGAGGGCCCGGCGGGAGAGGGTCTCAAGAAGTCGCCTAGACCTGCGGCACGCTCTGGCTCAGCCGGCCGCCCACGCGGATCGGCTCGACGCGGACCGCCAGACCCGTGCGGTCGTCGGTCTCGACGAACACGCCGCAGACCGTCGCCGGGCCGCTGGCGGGCTGGTAGCGGCCGCCGCTGATCTTGGTGGTGAAGCGCCGCAGGGGCTCTTCCTTCTGATTGCCGATGACGCTGTCGTAGTCGGCGCAGGCCCCGGCGTCGGTCTGGTAGGCGGTGCCGCCGGTCAGGATCTGGCAGTCGGCGGTCGGCACGTGGGTGTGGGTGCCCACCACCAGGCTGGCGCGGCCGTCGCAATAGTGGCCCATGGCCATCTTCTCGGAGGTGGCCTCGCAGTGCATGTCGACGATCACGGCGTCGGCGACCTGGCCCAGCGGGGCCTTGTCGAGCTCGCGGTCGGCGGCGGCGAACGGGTCGTCCATGGCGTCCATGTGCACCCGGCCCAGCAGGTTCACCACGAACACGGTCTTTCCCGAGTCGGTCTGGAACAGGTGGCTGCCGCGCCCCGGGGCGTCGGACAGGACCGGATAGTTGGCCGGACGGATCAGGCGCGGCTCGCGCACGATGTAGGTCAGGGCCTCGCGCTGGTCCCAGCTGTGGTTGCCCAGCGTCAGGCAGTCGGCCCCGGCGTCGAACAGCTCGCGAGCGGTGTTCTCGGTGATGCCGAAGCCGGCGGCGGCGTTCTCGGCGTTGATGATGACGAACTCGAGGCCCAGCTGGCGACGGAGGCCCGGCAGGTGGTCGGCCAGGCCATCGCGGCCCGACTTGCCGACGACGTCGCCGAAGAAAGCAAAACGCATGATCGATCAGTCCTTTCGGACCTCGATATACTCGTTTTCGGTAAGAATGGCGTCCAATCGTTGATCGTGACGCTCGTCGGGCAGATTGCGGGTTTCCTGACCGTGATAGGCCAGCCCCACGACGAAGGTTTCCTTGCGCCGGCGCAGGGCCTCCAGCGCGCGGTCGTAATAGCCCCCGCCCTGCCCCAGGCGCCGGCCCTCGCGGTCCCAGCCCAGCAGCGGCGCGACCACCAGGTCGGGCTGGACGATGGGGTTTTCGGCGACCGGCGCGACCAGGCCGATGGCGTCGCGGGCCAGCGGCTCGCCCGGGGTCCAGGCGCGGAACACCATATGGCCGCCCTTGCCGTGCGGATCGGCGCCCTCGACGCTGGGCAGAGCCAGGCTCCAGCCTTGCTCGGCCATCCAGTCGGCCAGGGCGCGGGCGGAAACCTCCGAACCCAGGCCGTGATAGAGCGCGGCGACCTTGCCGCGCGGATCGGGAAAGCGCACCGACAGCGGCTCGCGCGCCACGTCCACCGCCATCCAGTCGGCTTCGGGGTGCTCCAGGGCCAGCTGCTTGCGGCGGTTGCGCACGAAGACGCGCAGGGCGGTCTTGGCGGCGGCGGGGTCGGCGATGGTCATCGCGACCTTCTAGAGCCAGGCGGGCTTGGGGGGAAAGGGTGGCGGCGCCGCGAAGAACCGTGAAGACGTTTCAATCCACTCGAACCTGTTAGATACAGGTGGGCCCCGTGTTCCCGCAGCCACGGCCACGGGAGGGAACAGGTCCCGATAGAGAGATTAAGGTCCCTGGGAATAGAAATCTTCGACGAGGGCCACAGCAAGACCCGCCGTGAAGCAATATAGGGGGTCGGATCGGTCAGCGATAGAGGCTCGACGTCCGGCGCGTTGTCGCGGCTGTTGATACCCCCTCAGTCGCTCCGCGACAGCTCCCCCAGAGGGGGAGCATCTAAAAGCCTACCCGGCCGCAAGCTTCTCGATGCGCTCGGCGGCGGCGTCGATGGCCTTGATGGCGCGGATTTCGACGCGGGTCTGTTCGTTCTGCAGGCGGGCCAGTTCCGACTGGTTGTGGGCCAGGCGCAGCTTCAGGTCCGACAGCTCGTCGGCCAGCAGCAAGGCGCCCATCAGGAACAGGCGGGTCTCGCCGAGTTGCCCGACCTCCTGGCTGACCTGGCGAACCTGGCGGTCGAACAGGCGCGCGATCTCCAGGAGGTGAGCCTCCTGGCCGTCTTCGCAGCCGACGCTGTAGGGACGGCCGTTCACGTGGATGGTCAGTTGCGCCATGGGCTCAGGCCTTCGCGGGCGGGTCGGGGTCGAACGGAGGGTCGTCCTCGTCGTACAACGCTTCAGGTTCGTCTTCGGCTTCGTCGGCGGACAGTTCGGCTGGCGGAGCGCCCTCCTCCTCGTCGTCATGGACGCCTTCGCCGATCAGGCTCTCGTCGCCGAGGGCGGCGCGGATCTCGGCGATGGCGCGGCCCAGGGCCTCGCTGGCCTGCTCGCCGGCCTCCTCCAGGGCGCGCTCGCGGACGCGGGCGGCCTCCAGGTCGGCGGCCAGCCGCGCGGCCTTCTCGACCACCGCGGCGTCGGTCTCGACGGGCGCGGCGGCGAACAGATCGCCCGACGCCGGCTGGGCGGCGGCCTGCGCTCGCTCGGCCCGTTCGGCGGCGATTTTCTGCTCCAGGTTCGCGACAGCGCGCTCCAGCCGCCGCGCGGCCAGGTCGAGGGCGCTTCCTTCGCCCGGTGTCATCGGCAAGTTCCCATCATGCGGCGCAACATATAGATCGTCGCCGACTTCGCCAGCCGGCGTGACCACAATTGGGCGATGTAACGAGCGTCACAACAATAGCTAATGTCTTGTGAGCGTTCCTGGGGTTGACTTCGCCGCTTTCGACCGCGAAACCCCCTGCAAAATCAAGGAACGCCGCTCGCTTCCGAGCGGGTCCGATCGTGAGGAGAAAGACCACATGGCCCTTCGCGTCGCCATCAACGGCTTTGGCCGTATCGGCCGCCTCGTGCTGCGCTCCATCGCCGAGCACGGCCGCCGTGACATCGAGGTGGTGGCGATCAACGATCTGGGCCCGGTCGAGACCAACGCTCACCTGCTGCGCTACGACAGCGTGCACGGCCGCTTCCCCGGCGTCGTCACCTCGGGCGAGGACTGGATCGACGTCGGCACGGGCAAGATCAAGGTCACCGCGATCCGCAACCCCGAAGAGCTGCCGCACGCCGAACTCGGCGTCGACATCGCCTTCGAGTGCACCGGCATCTTCACCGCCCGCGACAAGGCCGCCCTGCACCTGAAGGCCGGCGCCAAGCGCGTGCTCGTCTCGGCCCCGGCCGACGGCGCCGACAAGACCATCGTCTACAAGGTCAACCACGAGACCCTGACGGCCGACGACATCGTCGTCTCGAACGGCTCGTGCACCACCAACGCCCTGGCCCCGGTCGCCAAGGTCCTGCACGACCTGGTCGGCATCGAGCGTGGCTACATGACCACGATCCACAGCTACACCGGCGACCAGCCGACGCTGGACACCATGCACAAGGACCTCTACCGCGCTCGCGCCGCGGCCCTGAGCATGATCCCGACCTCGACCGGCGCCGCCAAGGCTCTCGGCTTGGTGCTGCCGGAACTGAAGGGCAAGCTGGACGGCTCGTCGATCCGCGTGCCGACCCCGAACGTCTCGGTCATCGACCTGAAGGTCGTGCCCTCGCGCGACACCACGGTCGACGAGGTCAACGCCGCCCTGCAGGCCGCGGCCGACGGCGCCATGAAGGGCGTGCTGTTCACCACCACCGAGCCGCTGGTCTCGTCTGACCTCAACCACATCGCCGCCAGCTCGACGGCCGCCCTGCCCCAGACCCAGGTCATCGAGGGCAAGCTGGTCCGCGTGCTCAGCTGGTACGACAACGAATGGGGCTTCGCGACCCGCATGAGCGACACCGCTCTCGAAATGGCGAAGTTCCTCTAAGCCTTCAAAAACCCCCGCCCTCTCCGAGGCGCGGGGGTTTTCCTTGGCCTCTCTCGCGAGGCCGCCCTCGTCCTTCGACAGGCTCAGGATGAGGGCTGATGCGATGCCCGCTCTTGGACCCTCATCCTGAGCCTGTCGAAGGACGAGGATCCAACGCACAGACCGCAGGATCACCCATGACCTTCCGCACCCTCGACACCGCCGATCTCGCCGGCAAGCGCGCCCTGGTCCGGGTGGACTTCAACGTGCCCGTCGACGGCGGCCGGATCACCGACGACACCCGTCTGCGCGCGGCCCTGCCGACCATCCACTACCTCTCCAAGCAAGGCGCCAAGGTGGTGCTGCTCGCCCACTTCGACCGCCCCAAGGGCAAGGTCGTGCCGGAGATGAGCCTGGGCTTCGTGGCCGAGCCGCTGAGCAAGCTGCTGGAGCAGCCGGTGGCCTTCGCCTCGGACGCCATCGGTCCTGAGGCCGCCAAGGTCGTCGACGGTCTTGAGAACGGCGGCGTCGCCCTGCTGGAGAACGTCCGCTTCCACGCCGGCGAGGAAAAGAACGATCCCGAGTTCGCCAAGGCCCTGGCCGCCAACGGCGACGTCTACGTCAACGACGCCTTCAGCGCCGCCCACCGCGCCCACGCCTCGACCGAAGGCCTGGCCAAGCTGCTGCCGGCCTATCCGGGCCTGGCCATGCAGCGCGAGTTGGAAGCCCTGGACGCCGCTCTGGGCAACCCGAAGAAGCCTGTGATCGGCATCGTCGGCGGCTCGAAGGTCTCGACCAAGCTCGACCTGCTCAACAATCTGGTCGCCAAGCTGGACCGCCTGGCCATCGGCGGCGGCATGGCCAACACCTTCCTGTTCGCCCAGGGCCACGACGTCGGCGGCTCGCTCTGCGAAAAGGACCTGGCCGACACCGCCCGCGAGATCATGAAGAAGGCCGACGCCGCCGGCTGCGAACTGCTGCTGCCGGTCGACGTGGTCGTGGCCAAGAAGGTCGCGCCGGGCGTCGAATCCGCCGTCCGCCCGCTGGACGGCGTGCAGGCCGACGACCTGATCCTCGACGCAGGCCCCGAGAGCACCAGGAAGCTCCTGGCGGCCATGGATCAAAGCGTCACCTTGATCTGGAACGGTCCGCTGGGCGTGTTCGAGGTGCAACCTTTCGACGAAGCGACCGTTTCGGCGGCGAAACACGCCGCCTCTCTCGCGAAATCGGGTAAGATCGTGGCGGTCGCCGGCGGCGGTGATACCGTCGCGGCGTTGAACCACGCAGGCGTGTCGGCCGACTTCACCTTCGTCTCGACGGCGGGCGGCGCGTTCCTGGAATGGATGGAGGGCAAGACGCTTCCGGGCGTCGCGGCTCTCGAAGCCTAAAGGGAGGATCCCGACGAGCCGAAGACGGCCGCGGGACCATCGAACCAAGTCGGAAAGCCCCGCCCGAGCCTTTCGGAGCCGGGGCCTCCGCTCGCGGGACCCGGACGAGGAACCGGCCCCGCGATCCCCGGGCAAAGAGCGCAAAAGCGCCGCGCCCCAAAAACAAGAACCAATCAACGACTTCAAAGCTTGCAGGAGAAATACGTGGCGAGGATCACGCTTAGGCAGTTGCTGGACCATGCGGCGGAGCATGAGTACGGGCTGCCCGCCTTCAACATCAACAACATGGAGCAGGGCCTGGCCATCATGGAGGCCGCCGATGCGGTCGACAGCCCGGTCATCATCCAGGCCTCGCGCGGCGCGCGGAACTACGCCAACGACATCATGTTGGCCCGGATGATCGACGCCCTGGTCGACATCTACCCGCACATTCCGGTGTGCATGCACCAGGACCACGGCAACGGCCCGGCGACCTGCGCCACGGCGATCCAGTACGGCTTCACCTCGGTGATGATGGACGGCTCGCTGATGGAGGACGCCAAGACCCCCGCCAGCTACGAATACAACGTCGACGTCACCCGCCGGGTGGTCGAGATGGCCCACAGCTGCGGCGTCTCGGTCGAGGGCGAGCTGGGCGTGCTGGGCTCGCTGGAGACCGGCATGGGCGAGGCCGAGGACGGCCACGGCTTCGAGGGCAAGCTGAGCCACGACGAACTGCTGACCGATCCGGACCAGGCCGTCGACTTCGTGCAGGCCACCGGCGTCGACGCCCTGGCCATCGCCATGGGCACCAGCCACGGCGCCTACAAGTTCACGCGCAAGCCGGACGGCGACGTCCTGGCCATGAACGTGATCGAGGAGATCCACCGCCGCCTGCCCAACACCCACCTGGTGATGCACGGCTCCTCGTCGGTGCCGCAGGACCTGCAGGACATCATCAACGCCTATGGCGGCGAGATGCCCCAGACCTGGGGCGTGCCGGTCGAAGAGATCCAGCGCGGCATCAAGCACGGCGTGCGCAAGATCAACGTCGACACCGACAACCGCATGGCCATCACCGGCGCCATCCGCAAGCTGCTGGTCGAGAAGCCGCACGAGTTCGACCCGCGCGCCTATCTCAAGCCCGCCAAGGAAGCCATGCGCAAGGTCTGCCAGGCGCGCTTCACCGAGTTCGGCTCGGCCGGCCACGCCGGCAAGATCCGCGCGATCTCGACCGCGGCCATGGCCAAGCGCTACCTGTCGGGCGAGCTGAACGCCAAGTTCGGCGCCGCCGCCGGCAAGGCCGCCGCCGAATAGACCTTTCCGCCCAGGCGGGAACGAGGGCCCTTCCGGTTTGCCGGGAGGGTCCTTTTCGTTTCGGGGCGCTTTTCGGACATTTCTTGCTGACCATAGCGCCGGATAGCTGCTAGAGGCAGATCGTCTCCTCGGAGACGGCATCTTCATGCCCATGGGCCTGAACAGCGTCGAAGCCTTCCGCGCCGGTCGCACGACCGCCGCCGGCCTCGCCCTGCCCGTCTCCGGCCGCGCGCTTCTTCTCACCGTACTTATTACCGCCTGGCCTCCAGGAACGGGACGAACGCGCGCGTCTTAGCGACCGCCGAACGAGATCGCAGGATCTTCGAACCCCGCTCCTTCCAAGGCGCGGGGTTTTTTGTCGTGCGGTCCGTCGGCCTGAACCCTCAGGAGAAACGACCATGACCTTGCAAGCCCCCTCCCCGTCCGAACACGCCGCCCCGCCCGTCGGGCGGATCCGCGCGGCCGCCCGTCGCTTCGTTCGCGAACTGGCCGCCGACGAGCTGCTGGAACACGTGGGCCGCATCGAGTCGCTGGTGGCCGCGCCGCCCGCGCCCGAGGCCTCGCGGGCGGTGATCGTCGGCCTGGCGGGGCTGGCGCCGTTCGATCCGGCCCGCGACCTGATCTTCACCGGCGGCGAGAGCGACGGCCCGGCCGTGCGGCTGACGGCCTTCGACCGCACGGGGCGGGTTCTGCAGCGCGTGGAGCTTTCCGCCCCGTGAGCGTCGTCCTAGATCGCGGCCAGCCGGTTGAGGGCGGCGCCGGCGAGGCCGCACAGCAGCACGCCGCCCAGGTACCACAGGCCCACGAACACGAAGGTCGAGTGCGGGCAGTGCAGGCCGTAGACGCTGGCGGCCACGCCGCCGGCGAAGACGCCCGCCGCGAAGCCCGCCAGGACCGGCCGCTCGCTCTCGACGCCGCGCAGCACCGTCAGGGTCAGCAGCAGGGTCGGCAGGGCCAGGGCGACGATGTTGAAGAAGCATGCGCCCACCGAAGCCGGCGCGAACAGGCGCGCCAGCTGCGCCGGCTCAAGCTGCGTCGCCTCGGTCACGCCGCCGACGACGAAGACCAGCGCCGCGATGGCGGCCACGACGATCGCCGTGGGGGCCGGCGGGCCGCGGCGGATCAGGCGGGCCAGGCCGTCGAACCCCGCGGCCGCCAGGGCGGCCGTATAGGCCATCTTCAGCCAGAAAAAGGGGTGCAGCGGCGCGGTTTCGAGATCGGGGCGCAGGTCCAGCCAGAAGAACACCAGCAACAGCGCCGCCAGGCCGCCGGCGACACCGATCTCGGCCAGACGCCAGGCCGGCCGCGTGGCCTTCGGCCGCCACGTCGAGGCGCCGGGCGTCCGGGCGGCGAGCACGCCGTCGTCATAGGTCGCGTCGTCGAAGGCCAATCGCTTCCCCCCGCAACAGGCTTGTTTTTCCGGCCGCCCGTCCCCTGGCGACGCGTGCTCGTGAGAGGCGATCTCAAAGCCGGGGCGAATGCGTAAAGGTTAGGCAGAGGAAGTCAATACCGGCGTTCTGCGAGATTGCGGAACAGCCTGTGGATGCATCTCGCTGCCTGGCTGAGCGGCGCCGCGCGCGGCCCGTCTGGGCTGCACCAGGTCATCCGAAGACGGACGAACGGCTTTTCCAGCGCCGGTCGCAAAGCGCCGCCAGGGCCACGCCGACCGCATAGCAGGCCAGGTCCTTCAGATCGAAGACGCCGCCGAACACCACCCGCGCCACGCGGCTGGCGCCCAGGCCAACCAGATCAAGCACATGCAGCGCCTGGCCGATCTCGATCGCCGCGCCCAGGCCGAAGGCCGCGACGGCCGCGCCGGCCCGCCCCAGCGGCGTCACGCCGCGCAGGCCGAAATAGGCCATCGCCGTGGCCAGCACGTCGCCCAGATAGGGCCGCACGAAGGCGTCGCGCACGAACAGCGCGATCACCACCTCGACCGCGAACAGCGCGATGGCGACGGCCAGATGACCCGAGCGAATCCGCATGACCTCTCCCGACACGAAGGCCGGGAGAAGGCCGCGTCAAAGCCATCAGTGCAAGGTGGGACGGACGGGCGCGCGCCGCCACAGCTGGGCGGTCAGGGCGTTGGCCACGCCCAGCCAGCCGAGATCCGGGGCCGAGGCGCCGCCGACCTTGCGAGCCTCCACCGCGTAGGCGGCCGAAGCGCCCAGCGAAGCGGTGGCTACGGCCAGCTGGCCGCCGCCCCGTTTCGTGCCGAACGCCAGCCACAGGGCGTTGAAGCCCTGGGTCAGGCTCCACAGGGTCAGCGCGCGGGTGCGGGCCGGGCTGGACGGCGCGTTCCAGGTGCGCAGCCCCGACAGCGTCATGGCGATGAACAGCGGCGGCAGCAGCAGGCTTGTCAGGGGCTTGGGCTGGTGGGCGACCGGCTCGTGCATCTCGGCATAGCCGACCGCATATTCCTCGTCGTCGATCACCCGCTCGTGGCGGCGGCCCAGCAGCGATGCGGCGAGGATCGCGCCGCCCGCCAGGGCAAGGCCGATGGCCAGCTGGGTGCCGGCGCTATTGCCGCTCGTGTCCGGCTGGAACGCTTCGCGGCCAGGCAGGGCGCGGGGGGCGTACGGCTTGCCGGGGGTGATGCGCATTGACGGACTCCTCGTTAACTCGGAACCCTAAACCGTCCAGTTTCCGGCTTGGTTCCAGATGAACAGCGCCCCCGCGCCCATCCTGCAACGTCCCGCGCGCGTCGTCGAGATCGAGACTATCCGCGACCTCGAACGCGCCTCGGCCCAGCGTTTCCTGGGCCTGATGGACGCCATCGCCGCCGACGAGCCCACGCCCGCCCCGCTCCTGGCCCGGCGAATCGTCGAGGGCGGGCTGCTCGTCGCGGAGATCGAGGCGACGGTCGTGGCTTTCGTCATGTTCCGCCCGCTGGAAGGCGGCCTCTATGTCGAACAGCTCGACGTCCTGCCCTCGCTCGCCGGCCGACGGATCGGCGCGGCCCTGCTGGACGCCGTGGCCGAGCGGGCGAACGGCGGCGACCTGACGCTGTCGACCTTTCGTGACGTGCCGTGGAACGCCCCCTACTACGCCCGCCTGGGCTTCGAGGTCGCCGACGGCCTGACGCCCGGCATGGCGGCGATCCGCGCCGAGCACCTGGCGCGGGGCCTCGACGAGGACGCGCGGGTGTTCATGCGCCGCCCGGCCACGAAGCCGCTGTCGCCGGACGGGCGCCGCCGCGCCGCCCAACCTTGACCAGAATTCTCCCGCGAACTGCGCCGACGGACAGGGGGAGCTCCAGGATGATGTTTCGAGCCATGCTGGCGACGGCGGCGATAGCCGCGGCGGGCGCGACGGGCGCGCACGCCCAGACGACCTTTCCAGACCTGCCCTCGGGGTCGCTGGTCCAGGACTGCGGCGCGACCGGCGCCAACCCCGACATCTGCCGCCTGCGCGAAGCCGTCCCGGCCGCGACCCTGGCCACGCAGCTGGGCGAGGCCCGCGCCGCCGTCTGGCGCGAAGGCGACCGCCTGCTGGTCGCCGTCCGCACCGGATCGGCCGAACCGATGCTCGCCGGCTCGATCCTGGCCCCGCTGGCCAAGGCCGAGGGAGCAGACCTGGCCACCCTGGTCGTGCGGATCCCGCGCCTGGACGAGGCGCTGATCGACGTCTTCCTGGTCGGCGGCGAGGGTCCGGTCACGCCGCAGGTCTATCGCGGCCCCAAGGCCCCGCCCGCCCAGACGCCGATCCCGCAGCTGCGCGGCCGGGTGGTCGAGGAGACCCTCGACAGCAAGGCCCTGGGCGCGCCGCGCGGCCTGACGGTCTACCTGCCGCCCGGCTTCGATCAGGCCAGGACCTATCCGGTCGCCTATCTGGCCGACGGCCGCAGCGTGGCCTTCTACGCCCGCCTCATCGAGCCGGCGATCCTGGACGGGCGCGTGCGGCCGGTCGTGCTGGTCGGCGTGCATTCCGGCCAAGGCCAGCAGCGCGCCATCGACTACCTGCTCGACTGGAAGGGCTCGGACGCCGGCTTCGAGGCCCACGAGCGGTTCTTCCTGGAGGAGGTGATGCCCCGCGCCGAGACGCTGTACGGCGCGTCGAGGAAGCGCGAGGAGCGGCTGGTGACCGGCAAGTCGAACGGCGGCGACTGGGCGCTCGACATCGCCCTGCGCCATCCCGACCTCTTCGCCCAGGCCGCACCGGCCGCCATGGCCCGCAGCAAGGCCAAGGGCGTCGAGACGCCCGGTCGGCCGCGCCTGTTCGTGACCACCGGCCTGTTCGATCCGGGCATCACCCGCTCGCGCGAGACCGCCGCGCGCGCCAGGGCCTCCGGCGACGAGGTGGTGCTGGTCGAGCCGGTCAGCGGCCATGGCGGGCTGTTCTACCAGGAGCGCCTGGTCGAGATCCTGGCCTGGGCCTTCGGCCGCCCCTGAGCCGCTAGCGCGGCAGCAGCGAGATCGCCGTGCTGGCGACGGTGCTGACCGGCAGGGCCTTCAGGTCCGGCGACTTGATCACCGCCACGTGGCCGCGCGGACCGCACAGGGCCGGATCCGAGGCGTCGGAGAACAGGGCGATGGTCGGCGCGCCGGCCGCGGCCAGCAGGTGGGTCGGGCCGGTGTCGTTGCCGACCACCAGCGCGGCCTTGGCGCCGAGCACCGCCAGCTGGGCGAAATCGGTGCGGCCGGTGAGGTCGCGAGCCTGGCCGGCGGCCTTCTGGATCTGCCGCGCCATGGCGCTTTCCTGCGGACCGCCGATGATGACGATGTCCAGGCCCTTGGACTTCAGCAGCGCCGCCAGCTGGGCGTAGCTCTCGACCGGCCAGCGCTTCTCGGGCCGGTGGGCCGAGCCGCCCGGCACCAGCAGCACGTAGGGCTTGGGCGTCACCGCGCCAGGCACCGGACGGGCGTCCTTGTGCTTGCGCAGGATCCACGACAGGTCCGGCGGCGGGGCGCTGCCCGGCTCGATCGGCGCGTCCGGCCAGATGCCGGCCTGGCGCAGCTGGTCGGCGTGCCGCTCCAGCGTGTGCATGTGATATCGGGCGCGGCCGCGCTGGGGCAGGCTGGCGCCCTTGGCGATCCCCGACCATTGCGGCGGGAACGGACGCAGGGCCTGGAAGTACCAGCCGGTGCGGTTGTTGGTCTGCAGGTCGTAGACGCGGTCGTACTTGGCCTTGCGGATGCGGCCCAGCATCTTGAACAGGTCGCCCGCGTCGCTGGGACGGCCGTCGACCTCGACGGCGTTGAAATAGGGCGACAGGCGCGCCAGGGCCTCGAACGGCGGGGTGGTCAGAAGGGTGATCTTGGCGCGCGGGTGGGCCTCGCGGATCTTCTTCATCGCCGCCAGGGCCAGGACGAAATCGCCCAGCGCGCCCAGCTTGATGACCAGGACCTTCTTGATCTCCTTGCTCAACCCTTCGACTCCACAGGCGCCGCCCCGGTATTCCGGGCGGCGATGACGCGCGCATAGACCTTAAGGGTCGCCTCGACCATCGCGTCCACAGAATACAACCGTCGCGCTCGCGCGCGGGCGGCCATGCCCATCGCCTGACGACCCGCGGCGCCCGCCTCGCAGGCGTCGTTCAGGGCCTGGGCCCAGGCCTCGACGTCGCCGGGCGCGGCCAGCCAGCCGGTTTCCCCCGGGACCACCGTCTCGCGCGTGGCCCCGTGGTCGGCGGCGATCACCGGACGGCCCATGACCTGGGGCTCGACGGCCGTGCGGCCGAAGGCTTCCGGCTCCAGCGAGGGCGCGATGGCCAGATCCGCCAGCAGGTAGGCGGCCGGCATGTCGTCGCAGTGGCCGACCAGCTTGACGCTGTCTTCCAGCCCGGCCTGGGCGATCATGTGCTCCAGCTCGGCGCGATAGCCCTTGCGGCCCTGGTCGTCGCCGGCCAGCAGCAGCAGCACGCGGGCGTCGCCCAGCGCCTTCAGCCGCGCCACCGCCTGGATCGCCAGGCCCTGGCCCTTCCAGCGGGTCAGGCGGCCGGCCAGCAGCACCTTCAGGCGACGCTCGTCGCCGGCCACGCCCCAGGCCTTGCGCAGGGCCTCGACCCGCTCGCCGGAGACGAAGCCGGGCTCGAACCGCGCCAGGTCCACCCCGCGCGGGATGGCCACCACCCTGTCGGGATGGATGCCGTGCTCGGCGATGACGTGGGCGCGGGTGTATTCGGAATTGGCGATGACCAGGTCGCCCTTGGTCATCACCGCGTTGTACCAGCGCTTGAGGCTGGACTTGGCGTTGTAGACCCCGTGATAGGTGGCCACGAACGGCGTCCGGGTGGCGTGCGCCGCCCACAGGGCCGAGAAGGCCGGGGCGCGCGAGCGGGCGTGGACCAGGGTCACCTTCTCGCGGCGGATCAGGTCGATCAGGCGCGCGGCGTTGCCCAGCATGATCAGGGGGTTCTTCGACTGCGCCGGCATCTGGGCCAGGCGGCCGCCGTCGGCCTCAAGCCGCGCGGCCATGCGGCCGCCGCGCGTCGCCACCAGGGCCTTGCCGCCCTGGGCCACCACGCCATGCGCGACGTCGATCGTGGTCTGCTCGGCGCCGCCGGTTTCCAGTTCCGGAGTCACCTGCAGCAGGGTGAATTCATCGGGAAGGATGGACACGCCGCGCTCTGAAGAGGTTAGGAGGAGTTAGTTAGCGAAACGAACAAGGCCGCGCCATGACCGAAGTCCGTGAATTCCACCCGCGCGAGGAAAATCAGCGTCTCGCGTACCGCAGGATCGACGGCGAGGGCCCGACGGCGGTGTGGCTGGGCGGCTTCCACTCCGACATGACCGGCACGAAGGCCCAGGTGCTGGCCGACCAGGCCCTGGCCACCGGCGGATCCTATGTCCGCTTCGACTATTTCGGCCACGGCGAATCATCGGGCGACTTCAAGGACGGCACGATCAGCCGCTGGCGCGACGACGTCCTGGCGATCATCGACGAGCTGACCGACGGACCGCTGGTGCTGGTGGGCTCGTCCATGGGCGGGTGGCTCGCGTGCCTGGCCGCCATCGCCCGGCCCGAACGCGTGAAGGCCCTGGTGCTGATCGCCCCCGCCCCCGACTTTACCGAAAAGCTGATGGCCCCCGAACTGTCGGACGAGGCCAGGACCGCCATCGCCCGCGACGGCTTCTGGATCCGCCCCTCCGAATACGACGACGGCGGCTACGCCATCACCCGCGACCTGCTGGAGGACGGGGCCCGCTGGTCGATCCTGCCCGGCCCCGTGCCGATCGACATTCCGGTGCGCGTGCTGCAGGGCGGCGCCGACGCCGACGTGCCGTGGACCCACGCCCTGGAACTGGCCAACGCCCTCAACGGCGAAGACGTGGTCTTCTCGCTGATCAAGGACGGCGACCACCGCCTGTCGCGCCCGCAGGACCTGGAACGCCTGGTCGCCGCCGTCGCCGAGGCCCGGGTGCTGGCCACGCCGGTGGACGACGACCCCGTCGCCCGCCGCCTGGCCCGCGCCGCCCGCGCCCGCTCGGCCGGCCAGGCCCCGGCCGCGGCCTGGGCCGCGGCGGACCTGGGGGACGAGGAGGAATAGAGGACGGCGACGGACGCCCGGCCTTGCGCTAGACTGCTCTCCGGAGCCGAAAGCGCATGACCAAGCCGTTCACGATCGACCTCGGACCGGACCTCGACGACCAAGTCGCCGAGATCGCCCAGGCCATGGACCAATCAAAGGCCTGGGTGGTCGAACGGGCCGTGCGCGAGTTCATCGCTGTCCGTGACTGGCAAACGGCGGCGATCGACGAGGGCATTCGCGCAGCGGACGCCGGCGAGTTCGCCGAGCATGACGCCGTAGTGGAGTGGGTCGCCTCATGGGGAGGCCCCGACGAAAAGCCCATGCCGAAGTGCGGCTAGTCTGGACCGCTCCGGCGCTACGCGACCTTCGCTCCGCACAAGCCTGGATCGCCGCAGACAGACCCACGGCCGCCGTAGCTCAGGTCGTATGAATCCTTGAGAGCGCGACCGGCCTTGCCGCTTTCCCCGATCAAGGCCGCGCCGGACGCCGCGCCGGAACGCGCGAAATGGTCGTGCCAAGAACGCCTTTCATCATCGCGTATCGCGTTCTGGAAGGCCGGATCGAAGTGTTGCGCGTGATGCACGGCGCACAACGATGGCCCGACAGCCTCTAACCCCCTACCCCTTCAGGATCGCCGCCAGCCCCTCGCGATAGGTCGGATAGGCCGGACGCCAGTCGAGCTCGGCCTTGGCCAGGGCGTTCGAGACGCGCTTGTTCTCGGCGTAGAAGCGGCGGGTGGCGGGCGACAGGCCCAGGGCGTTGAACGGCAGGTCCGGGGGAACGGGCGCGCCCAGCAGGCGGGCGGCGTGCTCCATGACGTCCTGCGGCGGAGCCGGCTCGTCGTCGCACAGATTGTAGACCGCCCCGGCGCGCGGCCGCTCCAGCGAGGCCAGCAGGCCGCTGACGATGTCGTCGCGGTGGATGCGGCTGAACACCTGGCCCGGCTTGACGATACGGCGCCCCTCGCCGGCCCTCAGGCGGTCGAAGGCGCTGCGGCCCGGACCGTAGATCCCCGGCAGGCGGAAGGTGACGACGGTCAGGCCCATGCCCCGGCAGACCTGGCGCCAGTCGCGCTCGGCCCCGACGCGGCGCGCGCCCTCGACCGACTGGGCCTTCAGCGGGCTCGATTCGAACACCCAGCGGCCGTCGAAGTCGCCGTAGACGCCGGTGGTCGACAGATAGCCGATCCAGTCGGGGAAGGCCTCGGCGGCGGCCAGGGCGGGAATCACCGCCTCCAGGGCCGGGCAGCCCTCGCCGGTGGGCGGGGAGGTCACCAGCACCGCGTTCACGCCGCGCAGGGCCTCGACCATGGCGGCCTTGTCGTCGGGATCGACCGCGGAAAAGCCCTGGGCCTCGATCGCGGCCCGCGCCTCGGGCGTACGGCCGGTGGCTGTCACCGACCAGCCTCGCGCGGCCAGAGTTTCGGCGAAGGCCACGCCGACATAGCCCAATCCGAACACGAACAGACGCAAACCCAGAGCCCCGCCCTCAAATCCAAGGGATCAATGAGCCGTCGAAACGGGCCTTTCCGCAAGTGCGGCATTCATCCCCAATGAAGTTGCGCGACAGTGCTTGCCAAGCGCGGAACGCTCTGCCATAAGCCGCCTCCTCGTCGCGGGGCGCTGTTTTCAGCCTCTTCGATGCGGGCGTAGCTCAGTGGTAGAGCGCCACCTTGCCAAGGTGGATGTCGAGAGTTCGAATCTCTTCGCCCGCTCCATTCCCTCCCTCGCGGAGACGGATGGACGAGACAAGAAAATCGGTGCGCGGGCGTAGCTCAGTGGTAGAGCGCCACCTTGCCAAGGTGGATGTCGAGAGTTCGAATCTCTTCGCCCGCTCCATTTTCTTATCCTCCCTCACATTCTGATCCGGATGCGAAGCAGGGCCGTTTGGCCCGGCGCGAAATCCTGCTCTAACCTCCCGTCGGATCATTCCGGGGAGCGTCCATGCGTCATCATCTTCTTCGCCTCGCCGCCGGCGCGGCCCTGTCGGCCGTGCTGCTGGCGAGCGGCGCGCACGCCGCCGAATCGACGCCCTCCGCTCGCCTGACCGAAGCGGTAAAGGCCTACGAGTCGATCTCGGCCGTCGACGACGAGGAGAGCGGCTCCGACGCCGGCCGCTGGCGCCTGCCGCCGGTCGGCCCCAAGGCCGACGCCGACCGCAAGGCCAAGTACGAGAAGGCCAAGGCCCTGCTGGCCGGGGTCGACGCCCAGGGCCTGACCGATGACGAGAAGCTGACCCGCCAGATCCTGGCCTGGAGCCTCGACGACAAGCTCACGGGCCTTTCGTTCGATGAGAGCCGCATGCCGTTCAGCAGCGACGGCGGCTTCGACGTCGCCCTGCTCTATCGCGCCAGCAGCGCCCGCCTGAAGAACGAGGCCGAGGCCAGAAAGTGGATCGCCCTGCTGGCCCAGGCGCCCGACTGGTACGCCGCCAACATCGCCGAGGCCCGGCGCGGCGTCGCCTCCGGCTTCGTCCATACCCGCATGACCGCCCAGTCGGTGCTGGAGCGCGCCCAGCGCGCCGCCGCCACGCCGGCGGGCGAGGATCCGCTGCTGGCCCCGCTGCGCGCCCTGCCCGCCAGCGTGCCGGCCGAGCGCAAGGCCGCCCTGATCGCCGAGGGCGAGGCGGTGCTGAAGGCCAAGGTCGCTCCGGCCCGCGCAAGCTTCGTGGCGTTCATGCAGGACGAGTACCTGCCCAAGTCCGCCAAGAGCCTGGCGATCGGCGACGTGCCCGACGGCAAGCGCTACTACGCCTTCCTGGTCAAGCGCTACACGACCACCGACATGACGCCCGACCAGGTGCACCAAATCGGCCAGGCCGAGGTGGCCCGCATCCGCGCGCGGATGGAGACGGTGATGAAGGAGGCCGGCTTCAAGGGCGACTTGCCGGCCTTCCTGACCTTCCTGCGAACCGACCCGCGCTTCTACGCCACCAGCCGCCAGCAACTGCTGGAAAAGGCCAGCGAGATCGCCAAGCGCGCCGACGACCAGCTGCCGGCCCACTTCGGAACCCTGCCGCGCCTGACTTACGGCGTGCGCCCGGTGCCGGCCAGCATCGAGAAGGGCTACACCACCGGCCGCTATTTCGGCGGCGATCCCAAGGCCGGCCGCGCCGGCGGGCTGATGATCAACACCTCCGACCTCGACCAGCGCGGGCTCTACGAGTTGCCGGCCCTGGTGCTGCACGAGGGCGCGCCGGGCCACCACGTCCAGACCTCGCTAGCCCAGGAGCAGGCCGGTCCCGAGTTCCGCAAGAACCTCTATTTCAGCGCTTTCGGCGAGGGCTGGGGGCTCTATTCGGAGTGGCTGGGCGAGGAGATGGGGATCTATCGCGACCCCTATGAGCTGTTCGGCCGCCTGTCCTACGAGATGTGGCGCGCCTGCCGCCTGGTGGCCGACACCGGCATGCACTGGAAGGGCTGGAGCCTGGAGCAGGCCCGCGCCTGCTTCACGCAGAACAGCGCGCTGTCCTCGACCAACATCGAGGTCGAGCTGAAGCGCTACGTCTCCTGGCCGGGGCAGGCCCTGTCCTACAAGATCGGCGAGCTGAAGATCCTGGAACTGCGCAAGCGCGCCGAGGACCAGCTGGGCCCGAAGTTCGACGAGCGGGCCTTCCACGATCTGGTGCTGCTGGGCGGCTCCACGCCGCTGGCGGTGCTGGAGGCGCGGACCGACGCCTGGATCGCCGCGCGAAAATAAACGGCAAGCTGCGCCGCAGCCCGGGGTTGACCCCATCCTCGCCCCGGGCCGAACCTCCCCGCCTGCATAAAAGGGAGGTTCCATGTCCTACGCCTCGAAGCTCGTGATCGGCGGCGCCCTGCTGCTGGCCCTGGCGGCCTGCTCCGACCAGAAGGCCGCCAAGACCGAGGTCCCGGCCAAGCCCGCCAGCGAAACGGCCGCCACGCCGGCGGCCGCCAAGCCGCCCGCGGACCTTCCGGCCGGCGACTACACGCTGGACAAGACCCACGCCGACCTCAGCTTCAAGGTCAATCACCTGGGCTTCTCCTGGTACACGGCGCGCTTCTCCGACTTCGACGCCAAGCTCACCCTCGACCCGAAGGCCCCCGAGGCCGCCCACATCGAGGCCAGCATCAAGACCGCCTCGTTGCTGCTGCCCGCCCCGCCCAAGGGCTTCACCGAGGAGCTGCTGGGCGCCCAGTGGCTGGACGCGGCCAAGTACCCGGCCATCACCTTCCGCTCGACCAAGGTGACCAAGACCGGCGACGACACCGCCGACGTCACCGGCGACCTGACCCTGCACGGCGTGACCAAGCCCGTGACCCTGAAGGCCAGGTTCAACGGCGGCTACACCGGCTATCCGCCGATGGACCCCAACGCCCGCATCGGCTTCTCGCTGAGCGGCAGCTTCAAGCGCTCGGACTTCGGCGTCTCCTACGGCGTGCCCCAGCCCGGCTCGACCATGGGTGTCGGCGACGAGGTTCAGGTGGCCATCGAGGCCGAATTGCTGAAGCCCAACCCGCCGGCCGCCAACGCCTCGCCCGCCCCCGGCCAGCCCTGACCGAAGACGCCTGTCCCCGTCGCCGGACGGGGACAGGCGACCAGTCCGAGTAATACAATCAGTGGTTTAGATTTTCGCTGGACGCGCGAAATAGGAAAGTTATCCTATAGGAGGAATATCAGCCTAGGCTGATGCTCATGGGCGTCACTGGGGGCGCCGCTCTTGAGGGACCGCCATGCTCGCTCAAATCCTGGAGGAGGCCTGGGCGATCTCGCCCGATCCGCGCCGCGACCGCCTGGCCGCGGCCTTCGTCACCCACGCGGTGGCCCTGGCCACCGGCGTCGCGCCCGTCGACATCGCGTCGGACAAGCGCACCAACAAGTCGGCCGCCCGCGCCCGGCAGATATCGATCTACCTGGCGCACGTGATCTTCCACTGGCCGCTGACGCGCGTGGCCTTCGCCTTCGGCCGCGACCGCACCACCTGCGCCCATGCCTGCCACCGCATCGAGGACCTGCGCGAGGACCGGGTGTTCGACGCCCGCATGACCGCGCTGGAAGCCTGCGTGCGCCAGGCGCCGGAAACCATCCCCGACCTCGCCGGCATCGAGTTCCAGCGCGCGGGGCTTGGCCGATGAACGCCGGCATTCTCGAGAGCGATCTGGAGGCCGAGCATCTGGCCGACCGCGCCGCCCGCCTGCTGGCCCGCGCCGGCTCGGTGATCGAGGCCAGGGGCCTGGCCTACGCCGTGCGCTTCGCCCGTGGTCGCCGCCCGATGCTGGTCATCGACGAGGCCGCCTTCCGCAAGCTGGTTTCCCGGCTGATCCCGCGCGGCGACGGCGGCTGGCGGCTGTCGCCCCAGGCCCCGGCCGCGCCGCCCGGCCGTCCCGGCTTCGTCGAGGGCGAGAAGACGGTGGTCGAGCCCGACGGCCGCGCCACGACGCACCGCGCCAACCTTGGCGAGGCGCCGCTCGACTGGCTGATGCGCCGCCGGCATATCACCCGCGCCGAACACGCCGCCGGCGAGCGCCTGTCGGCCGACGCCCACGCCTCGGGGATCATCGGCCGCCTGACCATGCGCTGGGATCCGACGCCGCGCTCGGGCGGCGGCTCACGCCTGGAACCGATGGAGCGCGCCTACGCCGCCCGTCAGCGGCTGGGACGGGCCATGGAGGCGGTCGGCCCCGAAGCCATGCCGATCCTGACCCTGATCTGCCTGACGGGCACGTCGCTGCAAGGCACGGAGGTCGCGCTCGGCATGAAGCCCAGAACGGGCAAGGCCGCCCTCAAGGCGGCCCTGCAGCGCCTTACGGCGCATTACGGGATGGACTGAGCCGTCCCGCCTGTTCTGAAGCGACTTTAGGACGCCTGCTGGGCGTGCTTGATGTCGCGCATCTGGTCGTGGCCGGCCTTGACCTTGGCGTAGGCCGTCTCGATGGCGCGGCGGGTCTCGGGCTGGATGTCGACGTCCCCCAGGGCCTTTTCGTACTTGGCCTTGATGTGGTCCTCGCCGTCCTCGACGGTCTTGACCACCGCCTCGTCGCCCTTGGTCAGCGAGTCACGGATATTGAGGAACACCCGGTGGGCGGCGGCCAGGATGCTGCCGTCGTCCTCGGGCGTGCCGCCCAGACGCCGGACCTCGGCCTGCAGGTCGGAGACGATGGCGCGGCGCTCCTGGGCGCGCGACTGGAACAGGGCCTTGAAGCGGCTGCTCTCCGCGTCCTTGGCGGCTTCCTCGTAGCCGTCGGCGCTGTCGATGGTGATCTCGACCAGGCCGTTGACGAGCTTGATGTGGTCTTCGTTCGTATGGGCCATGCTGGGGCTCCTTGAGCTTCGAATGGAGAGACCGCAGCAACGCGGCCTCTCCGAAAAAGGTTCGAAGCGGAGCCTTACGGTTTCTTCGATTGCAGGAAGGTCCAGGCCGTGCCGGCGGCGGTGATCGCAGCGCCGCGGGTGCGCTTGTTGATCAGCAGGCCGGCCAGCACCGCCCCGCCCAGCACGGCGACCGCCAGCGGCACGGTGCGGCCGCCGATGTGGATCTCGCGGCCGGCGATGGTCAGGGGCTTCTTCGCCGCCTCGCCGACGGCGTAGTCGGGAACCGGCGCCTGGGGATCCAGCGGCTTGGACTGATGGTCGAGGAAGTTCGAGACCTTGTCCGACAGGGTGTCGATCAGGCTCTGGCGGGCGCGGGCGGGGCCCGCGCCGTTGGTCTGGCCGGGATTGAGCGTGGGGTCGTAGGCGACCATGCGTCTGTCTCCATGTCCTAGGGAAGGGGTCGCGGAGATAACGCCGTGCGGGCAAGGGCGATCCGTCAGGTCTCGCGCGGCTCCCTCGGCGACAGGGTCGCGCCCACATGGTCGATGCCCAGCTCCAGCGCCCGTGCCGCTTGCCGCTGACGCTCGGCATAGCGGGCCTTCTGGTCGTCGCTGCGGCTGTCATGGCAGCGCGCGCAGGACACGCCCTCGGCATACAGCGGCGAAGCGCGATCGGCCTCCGACACCGGCATCCGGCAGCCCCGGCACAGGGCGTGCGTGCCCTGCGACAGGCCATGGCCCACCGCCACCCGCTCGTCGAACACGAAGCACTCTCCGCGCCACAGGCTCTGCGCTTCCGGCACGGTCTCCAGGTAGTTCAGGATACCGCCCTTGAGGTGGAACACCTCCTCGACGCCCCGGGCCTTCAGCAGCGCCGTGGACTTCTCGCAGCGGATGCCGCCGGTGCAGAACATCGCCACCCTCGGCGCCGGCGCGGCCGGATCCCAGGCCTGGCGGAAGGCGTCGAACCAGGCGGGGAAGTCGGCGAAGCTGGGCGTCTTCGGATCGATCGCCCCCTCGAACGTGCCGCAATCGACCTCGTAGCCGTTGCGGGTGTCGATGACGATGACGTCGTCCTGAGCGATCAGGGCGTTCCAGTCGACCGGATCCACGTGGACGCCGTGATTGTGGGCCGGATCGAGGTCGGGCTCGCCCAGGGTGACGATCTCGGCCTTCACCTTGACCTTCAGGCGGTGGAACGGCGGAGCGTCGGCGTCGGCGAACTTCAGCTCCAGCGTCTCGCAGCCCGGCAGGGTGCGGATGTGATCGATCACCGCGTCGACGGCCTCGGGCCTCCCCGCGATGGTGCCGTTGATCCCCTCGCGGGCTAGCAGCAGCGTGCCCTTGATCTTCAGGCCGCAGCACAGCTTGGCGAGATCCGCCTGGATCGCCTCGGGGTCGTCGAAGGTCGCGAAGCGGTAGAGGGCGGCGATGCGCCAGGTCGAGGTCATAGGCGGGCCATAGAAGATCGCAGGCGACCGCTCAAGCACGGCCGGAACCAAGCACGCCGAACGCGGGTTACCGGGCCATGAGCATTCTGATCACCGTCATCATCGCCCTCGTGCTGCTGGGCCTGGCCCTCTACGCCGTCCAGCGCTCGCCGATCCCCTCGCCCGTGAACTGGCTGATCCAGCTTCTGCTGATCATCGTGGCCATCGTGTTCATCGGCAATCGGGCCGGGTTCTTCTAGCCGCGCGACAGAGCCGCCGCGTCGCGCTGGATGCGGGCGACCATCGACTTGAGGCCGTTGGAGCGCTGCGACGACAGCGCCTCCGACAGGCCCAGGCGCGCCATGGCAGCCGAGGCGTCGAACGCGGCGATGTCGCCGGCCTGCGCGCCCGAATAGAGCCGCAGCACCACGGCGATCAGCCCGCTGACGATATGGGCGTCGCTGTCGCCGCGAAAGCGCACGGTCCCGTCGGCCTGGGGTTCGGTCACCAGCCATACCTGGCTGGCGCAGCCGCGCACCTTGTTCTCCTCGGAGTGCTCCTCGGCGCTCAGCGGCTCGAGGTCCTTGCCCAGCTCGATGACGTAGCGATAGCGCTCTTCCCAGTCGCCGAGCATTTCGAACTCGTCGGCGAGGTCGTTGAGGGCGGCGTCGATGGGGCTGGTGCTCATGGCGCGGCATCTAGGCGGGCCGCGCCCCTGATGCAAGCGGTCAGGAGCCGGGCAGGCTCACGATCGCCGTCAGCCCCTGCCCCGGCGCCGACTTCAGCCGGAGCGAACCGTTCATCGCCCGCGTCAGAAGGTCGACGATCGGCAGGCCAAGACCCACCCCCTCGCCGGTGCGGGTCAGCAACGCCCCGCCGCCCTGCTCGAACGGCCGCAGCAGGCGCGGCAGATCGGCGGCGTCGACGCCCTCGCCCTGGTCGCGGATCGATATCTCGACCATGCCGCCGGGCGCGCGCTCGGCCGCGATGGTCACCACCCCCTCGCGCGGCGAATGGGCGACGGCGTTCTGCATCAGGTTGGAAAGGATGGTGCGCAGGCCCCGGCGGTCGGCCAGCACCCCCGGCATGGCCGCAAGGTCCGGCGCGCTGAGGGCCACGCCCCGCGCCTCGCACTCCGCCCGCAGCTGGGCCATCACGTCCTCCACCGCCTCGTCCAGCGGCTCGGCGGCGACGTCCAGGTCGGTGACATGGCCTTCCAGACGGGCGATCTCGACGATCTGGTTCACGAGCTTGAGCAGCTTCAGGCCGCTCTCGTGCACCAGCTTGGCGTACTCCTTGTACTGCGGCGCGCCGAGCGGGCCGTAGAGTTCGCTGGCCAGAATCTCCGAGAAACCGATGACCGCGTTCAGGGGCGTGCGCAGCTCGTGGCTGACCATGCGCAGGAACGAACGCTTCTGATCGTCGAGGGCGGCCTTGCGGCGCGCGCGGGCGGCGGCGCGGCGAAACGTCGCGGTGGGGCCTTCGGTGGGCCGCTGCGCACCGCGCGAATCAACCTCGACCCCGCTTTCGGCGAGCTCATCGGCAGGGAACGAAGCGTCCGCGGACGCCGTCTGTGACATAGGGGACTCCCGGACCTTCTGTCCGTAAAGGCATTCTGTGCCACCCTGAACCAACCCGCTTACGAAACCGTTTCCGTCCACAAGAAGCTGGATTCGGCTGGTCGCCCCACAATTGTGCGCGCTTGGGAGATCGGGCGAAGCGGGGTTAGGATTCACCAATAACGAACCTTTCGAGGCGGACCCGCCAACTTGAACATCGACCCGGTGCAGCCGCGGCAGGATGAAGCCGCTCTTCGCCCCGCGCTCGGCGCGGGCGAGACGGCGCGCGCCTGGCGTCTGGGCTGGCTGGCCGCGGCCCTGCTGGCCGGCGGGGCGGTGGCCTTCACCCCGGGCTCGACGGGCTGGCCGATCTGGACGGCCCTGCTGGCCGGGGCCCTGCCCGCCATCGCCGCCCTGCTGCTGGGCGACAGCGAGGACGAACGCACCCAATCCATGCTGCTGGTCGGCTGGGCCGCCGGCGGCGCGATCGCCGCGGCCCTGACCGGCGGCGTCTCCGGCGCGATGAGCGCCTGGTGTCTGGCCCCCGTGGCCGCCGCCTCGACCCTGGCCGCCCCGCGGCGCCTCGCCGAGGGCGCGGCCCTGGCCCTGATCGGCGGCGCCATGGCCGCCCTGACCCAGCTGTCGGGCCTGGCCCCGCCGCCGCCGACCGGCCCCACCGCCTTCATCCTCGGCTTCCTGGCCGTCGCCACCACCGGCCTTGGCCTCGCCACCGGCCTGATGCTGACCCACCGCCGGGCCGGCGAACGCGACGTGCGCAACCTGTCTGAGCTGACCGCCCTCTCGACCCTGCTGGACGGCCTGCCGTTCCTGGCCTTCGTGGTCACCCTGCAAGGCCGGGTGCGCACCGTTCGCGGCGTCGCCCCCGACGGCGCGGCGCTGGACAAGATCATGATCGACGGCCTGTCGCAGGCCGCCGTCGCCGGCGAGCGCGCCCGCATCGACTTCGCCCTCGGCCAAGCCCTGCGCGAGCATCAGGCGACCCTGACCTTCCCGGCCGCCGAGGCTCCGGAAAAGACCCTGTCGCTGACCCTGCGCCGCGTCGGCCCCGGCATGCTGGTCGGCGTAATGCGCGACGTCACCGCCGAGACCCGCCACCTGCAACAGCTGGACCAGGCGCGCGCCGACGCCGAGAACCTGGCCTCGGGCCGCGCCCGCTTCCTGGCCAATATGAGCCACGAGCTGCGCACGCCGCTGAACGCCATCATGGGCTTCTCCGACATCATGCGCGCCCGCATGTTCGGCCCCCTGACCGACCGCTACGGCGAATATGCCGAGCTGATCCACGAGAGCGGCCGCCACCTGCTGGACCTGATCAACGACGTGCTCGACATGTCGAAGATCGAGGCCGAGCGCTTCGAGCTGTCGCGCGGCGAGTTCGACGCCCGCGAGGCCGTCAACGCCGCCATGCGCCTGCTGCGCGTGCAGGCCGACAGCGTCGGCGTGCAGCTGCGCGGCGTGCTGCCGCCCAATGAGCTCGACGTCGACGCCGACCGCCGCGCCCTCAAGCAGATCGTGCTGAACCTGGTGTCCAACGCCCTGAAGTTCACCCCGCGCGGCGGCCAGGTGACGGTCACGGCCGACGGTCACGACGGCATGCTGGAGATCGTCGTCGCCGACACCGGCGTCGGCATCAGCCCGGAAGACCTCGAGCGCCTGGGCCGCCCCTACGAGCAGGCCGGCGGCGTCGACCAGCGCGCCAAGGGCACCGGCCTTGGCCTGTCGCTGGTGCGGGCCTTCGCCCAGCTGCACGGCGGCGAAATGCATGTCGAAAGCCGCCTGGGCGCGGGCACCAGCGTCTCGGTGCGCATGCCCATCCTGCTGGCGGCCGCCAAGGCTCCCGTCGCGCCCGAAAGTCCCACGGCCACCGCCGACGCCATGGAGCCGCTGTTCGCGCCGCCCTCGGACGGCCAGGGCGCGGACGAGCCCTTCCTGGGCGAAAACGTCATCCGCTTCGCCCCGCCGCGCTGAAGGCGCGATCAGTCCTCCATGAACCTCCGCCGTGGGGCGACCTGGACCGCCTGCGGCGGCCCCCTCAGTCGCTCCGCGACAGCTCCCCCAGAGG